>JAGCDO010000001.1 GCA_017651265.1 Prevotella sp.
AATACATTTTGACAATAATACAATCTTTTTTTCAAAAAAAAATTATATTATCTTTTCTTCCTCTTTTCTCTGGCGCCAGAGAAAAGAGGCAAAAGAGACATCCACCTACCCCCATCCCCTCCCTATATGGAGGGGCTCAACCGCTCCTACTCGTCGCTCATTCATTAAGGTAAGCTCGCCCCATCAAAGGGGCGGCTTGCTCTTTTTGTCGGCTTACGCCAGGCTCTATATTCACCCAACTTTTTCCGTTTTTCCGTTTATTTCCGTTTCTTCCGTTATGGAAAAATATTAGCGCCAATCACTTTGAGAATCAGATTTGGCTTCGCCTTACTCCTCCTCGCTCGACAGAGTTTATACAAGTATAACTCTGTTCTCACTCGTTCGTCGTTTCTGTGATTTCTGCAATTTCTGCGGGACTAAAAAGTATCAGTTGAATCAGTAAGTTATTAATTTTCTGTGATTTCCGTGATTTGGCTTTGCCTTCCTCCATCACGACTTGGCATAACTGATGCAAGCATCGTTCTGCGCTCGCTGCTCTGTCGGTTCTGTGTGAAATAATAAAATCCTCTGTGTGAACTCTGCGCTCTCTGCGTCTCTGCGTGAGAACAAACATTTCTGTGTGAGGAAGGAGGTCGCGTCAACCACCACAGCGGCAGAGAATTATTCACTATTTACTTTTCTGAATCTTTGCTACAGATTCTGAAACGACTTGGATCGTAGTGGAATCACCGGCGAAGACGGAGTTTAGGCCCTGCTGCTCCTGGGCGGGATCACCTGTATAGTCATCGCCCACCTGCCACTGCTGTTCATGCTTCGGTTGTGCATATCCGCCCCATCCCCAGAAGTTACAGCCGGCGAAACAGCCGCCTGATTGCGCATTGTCGCTCACCAAGGCAAACACATAACGGTAGAAATCATCACGTGCGGTGGTTGGTGTCCCGAGTGCGAACTGGAAGTCATCGCGCGGGAATCCGAATTCCTCCATCACGAGCGGCTTCTGCAGCTTACTACAGATGGCGACATGGCGGTCGATATAGTCCTTGGTGTTCTCCTTCGCTGTTGGCAGATCGTCGATGAGATGGTCTTTCCGCACCCAGCTCCAGTTATACGGCCAGAGATGAATATTACAGTAATCCACGTTCTTGTCGGCACAGATACGCTCATAGCAGTTCCAGTCGTTCTCGCACCCCCATGAACCCTCACTACCGATACTGATCAGGTGGTTGGGATCCAGACTGCGGATCAGGGCCGATGCTTCAGCCAGCCATTTCTCGAAAGCGGGTATCACCGCCTTGTCGAAGGCGCGTGGCTCATTACCGATCTGCCATGACATGATGGCCGGATCGTCCACATATTTCACACCCGTGTAGCGGTTGGTACGTCCGAGGATGAAGCGCACATAGTCGTAGAACAGCTCATGCGCTTTCTGGTTCGTGGCATACTTACTCATCGCTTGCATGAAGGCCGGGTAACCGTCCTCGTTGGGACGCGGCTGTTTTCCCGCCCCCGCATGCTCTAGGTAGAAGCCGTAGCCCCCACTCCATTCCCATGAGTTGTTCAGGTAGAGCACGGCCACCATCTTCCGTTTTCCCATCTCCATCAGCAGGTAGTCAAGACCCGCTAGGATGGTATCGTTATACACCCCCGGTGCAATCTGCAGCGTGGGCTCCACCTTGGTGGTAACGCCCCGTTCACCGTCACTGCCCACCAGGATGCGCAAGTTGTCGATGCCTAAAGACTTGAGGTTATCCAACTCACGAACCAGTCGGTTGCGGTCGCCCCCCTGTCCTTCACTGCCTAAGATGGTACCATACCAGAAGTTCGTTCCCACGAAATAATACGGTTTCCCGTCACGCAGGAAATGACCGTCCTTCACTTGCACGAAGGCACTGCTTTCCCCTTTAGCACATCCTGTCAGCATGATGGCAACGGTTACCATGACAAATAATACTCTTTTCATAAGGTTGTTTGTTAGTTGTTTGCAAAGGTAATGAATAAATAGGAAAGACTATAATAGTTTTTTGTCCAATATCAATACTATTTCATCAAATGATAGGCAACCAGTCCTTCCATGGGGCCCTTTGCTATTTTATTGAGCTTATATCCTTCTTCCTCGGCCACCTCTTGCAGCAGCTCGCGGTAATGATAGGCGATGCTGCCGATAGCACCCACGGGAAGGTCGTGACGCCCATACTGTGCGATGTTCTTGTGGAAGAAGTCGCGGAAGTTCTGCTTCACGAGATCTCGGAGCACAAGCACATCCAAATGCTCACTTATATATAAAGAGGTGGAAGCCAGGAAGCGGTTCGCCATCGGCTGTCGGTACACCCGCTGGATGATTTCGGGGTAGCTCAGACCGCTTTTCTGCAGGAAATCTTCTTTCATGCCATCGGGCAGCGCTCCCTTGAACAGGGCATTCAAGAACAGTTTGCCCAACACAGCTCCGCTACCCTCATCACCTAAGATATAGCCTAAGGGAGGAACGTTCCCCACAATCTTCTCTCCATCGTAAAGACATGAGTTTGAGCCTGTTCCAAGAATACACGCAAGTCCTTCCTGATGCTGGCACACAGCCCGTGCAGCCCCTAACAGATCGCTTTCTACCTCAATCCTATTGGCCTCAGGAAAAACCTTCCTCAGCACCTTTTCCACCACTCCCTTCTTCTCGGGGATGCAGCCGGCGCCGTAGAAGAACACCCACTTTAGTGAGGTGTTCTTCGAGGAAGGAGGAAGGAGGAGGGAGGAAGGAGATATGCTTTGAGTTTCGGTGGTGCAAGATATGTTCTCCCGTATATCTGTACTATTCTCCTTCGTCCTTCCTCTTTCCTCTTTCCTCGGGAAAAGTTGTTCCACAACTTTTCCAATTTCCTCCTCCCCCTGATGAACAGGGTTGATACCCGCTGTGGTGACACGGTGAACGATGGTCCCATTCTCTATCCATGCCCAGTCGGTCTTGGTACTTCCGGAATCTGCGATTAGCATCATATTGTAAATAAATAAAAAAAACCACTGCAAATATACACATAATGCGGGAAAAATACGTATTTTTGCAGACAAAAGACGAATAATATGGTAAAAATCAATAGATGGGGAGGTTGTCTCCTACTGATACTCTGCTGCTGGTTGCACGCTGAACAGTCGTTGGCCGTTCTCAAGGAAAAGGATATCAACGCCACGCTGACCATCCTCCGACAGGAGCTGATGAATAAACATGACGAACTGGAAAAGCGCAGTAAGATCTCTGCGTCCAGGAACGAGCGTATCATGAAGCAGTTCCGTGAGACCTACCACCTGAGTAACCAGAACTCACTGATGCTGTATTCCCAGCGACCGGAGTATGTGTTCGACCTCACCTACGCCTGTCACGAGGCTACCAAGCAGTTCCAGGAGTTCTCACGACACTCCCTTCCCCTGAAGCGTTTCATTGAGAAGAACGATGCCGAGATTGCCCGTTACGACAGTCTGATAGGCAGTCTGGAGAAGATGATGCGCTTTGCGCAGATGGATGAGAAGGCCAGGATCGACTGTAATGTCTGTCTGACCATGGCGACGAACATCCGCAATTCGATGAAGGGGAACCGTGAGGACCTGAACGACTATGAGCGGTTGTACAAGCAGACGGGGCAGCGGTTGAAGAACCTGAACGACTATGCCAACAAACGGTATAACGAGATCCAGAGCAATATCTTCAAGAACGGTGGTGACAGCTACTTTGCCATCCTCGCGTCGTTGCGCCATAACCTGATGGCCACCGCCGAGACCGTAACCGACAAGTACCGACCACTGCATAATATCCAGTCGCAGTGGAACAGCCGGTTCATCCTGGATTTGTTCTTAGGTATCTTCATCTTCGCCATTGTTTCGGTGGTACTGAACTTCCTGGCTTTCCGTTCTTTACCCAAGCGGTTCCATAGCGAGACGTTCCTGAAGAAGCGTACCTGCATCATTCTTACCACCACAACCATTACCTTTGCCATTATTATCGGTCTGCTCCGGACGTTCTCCGATCAGAACTTCCTGATCATGGCCAGTAGTCTGCTGGTGGAATATGCGTGGCTGCTCTGCGTGATCCTGCTCTCCTTGCTGCTCCGTGTGGAAGGCGATCAGATCAAGAGTGCGTTCCTGATCTATGCCCCGCTCATCTTCATGGGTTTCATTGTGATATCATTCCGCATCGTGTTGGTGCCGAACGATTTGGTGAACCTGATCTTCCCGCCCATCCTGCTGCTCTGCACCATCTGGCAATGGTATGTCATACGGAAACACCACAAGAAGATTCCGCGCAGTGACATGTTCTATACCTACATCTCAATGATCATCTTCCTGGTGAGCACCGTCTGCGCATGGATAGGCTACACCCTGATGAGTGTTCAGTTGCTCATCTGGTGGATCATGCAGTTGGCTTGCATCCTGACTATCACTTGTATCGCCAGCTGGATGAAGGATTACAGTAAGAAACACAGGATCTACGATAAACCCATCACCAAGAACTGGTTCTTCCGACTGGTGTACGAGGTGCTGCTGCCTGTGATGGCACTGCTCTCCATCCCCCTGAGCATCTATATGGCTGCCGATGTGTTCAACCTGAGTACCCTCACCTGGCAGTACTTCACGATGCCGTTCGTCAATGCGAAGAATTTCCGTGTGAGTCTGTTCAGTCTCATCCAGGTGGCCGAGCTGTATTTCTTGTTCAAATACGTAAACTCCGTATGTCTGGAACTGCTACACCTGCATTTCAAGGGGAAGAACTACCGTACGAATGCCAGTTCACGCGAGGTAATGGGAAAGAACGTCATGCAGGTACTGGTATGGGGTGCTTGGCTGCTCATCAGCTTGTCGGTCTTCCATATCGGTGGTAAATGGCTGGCATATATCGCTACCGGTCTCTCCACTGGTGTCGGTTTCGCTTCGAAGGATATCCTCGAGAACCTTTACTATGGCATCAACCTCATGGCAGGACGAGTAAAGGTAGGCGACTGGATTGAGTGTGACGGCATCAAGGGAAAGGTGGCAAGCATCAGCTATACCAGTACGATGCTGGAGGCTATCGACGGATCCATCATCGCCTTCACGAACTCGCAACTGTTCACGAAGAACTATAAGAACCTTACGAAGAACCACGGTTATGTGCTGTCACTGATTCCTTTCGGCGTGGCCTATGGCTCCAATATGAAGGACGTGACCACAATCATTGAGGAGGCAGTGAACGGCTTGAATCATCCATATCTGGACCCATCCAAGCAGGTAAAAGTGGTGTTCACGGAGTTTGGCGACAGCAGCATCAACTTCCAGCTACTCTGCTGGGTGGATGCGGTAAAACAAATCTATGTGGTATCAGATGTGATGCAGTGCATCTACAATACGCTCGATGCCCATAACATCTCCATCCCGTTCCCGCAGTGCGATGTGCATGTGAAAGAAGCTTTGCAGGCATCAACTAGCACTGCTAGTTAATCTAGTAACCCTAGTAATACTAGTTACACTAGCACCACTAGCGCTACTAGCAATACAGCCCTCTACCCCCTACCCCTCGCCTGCGCCAGCAGCACCTCCAAATGACGTTTCTCGTTTAGAAGTTGCTCTATCTGCTGCTCTAAAATCGGCACCTGCTGACGCAGGTGCTTATTTTCTTCATGTAAACGCGTGGTTTCGTTTTGCAGGCGCTTGTTTTCCTCACGCAGGCGCTTCAGTTCTTCTTCCTGGCCTTTGCGGTAACCTGTACGAGCGGCATACATCCGTTCCTTGATACCACCCTGGGTAACAAACTGCTTATCAAGGGCAGTCAAGTAGGTTTTCATCATCTTGTCTGTCATATGGAGCAAGGTGAGGGCGATATTGCACAATTCCTCATCGTTCCATTTGGTAAAGAACGGTTCGTAATCGGCAACAAGGTTATGGTTTCGGCAGAACTGCAGCATTTCATCATAGCGTGGGTGTTGTGTGTTCCATACATTGAGATGTCGGGTTTGCAAGTAGTCTTCGTAGTCGGCCCTAAGTTCTTTCAGTGAAGAACGGGCCACATTAAGTAGCTTCAGTTGCAACTCTGTAGATGTGATACCATCGGCCAAACCCTCCACGATGTTTTGTTTTCCTGAACGTGCCGCCTGCAGCATCTGGTCTACGGTGCGGTCGCCCTTAGCGGGCAGGAAACGTTTAACGAAGTGGAATGTAAGGGCATATGCCACCTCTGTTTTCTGGTAGAAATAAAGGTTTCGAACCGGCACTTCGTTTTGAAGCACGCGTGGCAGTTCGTTGTTTTTCATAATAATGTATTAATTTAATAAAGAATTATAGAACTAGTTATACTAGTTAAACTAGTTGTACTAGTGCTACTAGCACTACTAGTTTTCTAGTTTGTTATTCATCAATCCAAGCTCTCGTAAACCGAGTGGTTGCTCTTGAACTCGGGAACGATGCTCTTCATCTCCTTCACCGTGTTCATCACATCATAGTCATAGCTGTGAGCGATGAGCTGGTCGATGCTTTGCGACACCTGGTCAAAGTCATATTCGCGCACGCTGGCAATCTTGATCTTCTTGTTGAAGGTAGGTTTGGTAATCTCTTCGTTATTCAGCACCTCCTCGTAGAGCTTCTCGCCATCGCGCAGACCCGTATATTCAATCTGCACGTTCATGGCACCACTCAGACGGATCATGCGCTTAGCTAAGTCGGCAATCTTCACCGGCTTACCCATATCGAAGACGAAGATCTCTCCACCCTTACCCATCGTACCGGCCTCCAGCACCAGCTTACAGGCCTCGGGGATGAGCATGAAATAGCGGAAGATATTCGGATGTGTCACAGTGACAGGACCGCCCTTACGGATCTGCTCACGGAACAATGGAATCACCGAGCCATTAGAGCCCAGCACGTTTCCAAAACGCGTGGTTACGAACTGCGTATCACCCTTGATCTTTCCGTCCTTGATAGCCTTGTCGAGACTCTGCACGTAGATCTCGCAGATACGCTTCGAGCAACCCATCACATTGGTGGGGTTCACCGCCTTGTCGGTAGAGATCATCACAAACTTCTCCACTCCATATTTCACGGCCAGGTCGGCAATGATTCTTGTACCATCAATATTGTTCTGCACAGCCTCACAGGGGTTATCCTCCATCATCGGCACATGCTTGTAGGCAGCAGCGTGGAATACATAGTGCGGACGGAACATCTTGAAGATTGCCTCCATCCTGGTCTTGTTACAGATTGTGGTAACGATGGTCTCCACCTTCACATGCGGGAATTCCTTCGCCATCATCAGTCGGATATCATGCTGCGGTGTCTCTGCCTGGTCAATCAGCACCATCTTGGCCGGGTCGAACTTCGCAATCTGGCGCACCATCTCACTACCGATACTACCTGCAGAACCAGTTACCAATACGCGCTTTCCTTTCATCTGACTCTCCACGGAATGCAGATCCACCTTGATCTCATCGCGCGGCAACAGGTCCTCGATCTCCACTTCACGGAGCTGCGTCGTATTGATATCACTCTTTCCGTCCCATTGTACGGCCGGGTTCATGGTATAGATCTTCACACCCGCATCGATCAACCGGTCGATCATGGCCGGGTTGTTACTGAATGCCTCCTGCTTCAGCGGAGACACAAGGAGCGTACGCACGCCATTCTTCCGCATCACATAAGGCAGCTTGGCATCGTTCTTGAACACGTTCACGCCCATGAGCATCTTTCCGATCATATCGGGAGCGTCGCTCACGAAACCAGACAGTTTGAAGCGTTGCGGTTTGTCGTTAATCACCGAACGGGCAATACCCATACCACCATTCTTCACACCATAGATATATACCGGTTTCACGATGGTCTCCCTGCCGGCGTAATCGTATATCCACTTCACACCAAGGCGAAGTGCGCTCATAATAATGGTTGATAGTATGAAGGTGAATACCAGGTTTTTAAGTCGGATTGGCTCAAGGAAAAAGTCAGCTTCGCACAAATGGAAGATCATGATCAGTATGATACCGATCAGGTTCGCAATGAGCACGCGGTGAAGGTCGGCAAACGAGGTATAACGCATCACCCCCATATACGTCTTCATGATACGGAAACCGACCATAAAGAAAAGCAGATAGAAACAAAGCGTACCTACTAAAGAACCGAAGTGTTTAGAAGTATAGACGGCACCGTGATCCAATGTGTAACACACCAGTCCTGACCCCAAGATGATCAGACAGTCAATTAGCAGGATTCCCCAATAAGGCAGTGCACGTTTGGTGAAATACCAGTTTGCTAGTTTATCTATCAATTTCATATATTCTTAGTATTCGAGTTTTGAATGCCTTCCCTGCTGCTCGTTGCACCGTTCATGGGGAAAAGCATGCAAAAGTAATAAAATTACCAATATGTTCCAAATATTTCTTTGAAAAACAACGAAAAGTGTTTTTTCAAAGAAATAATCTTCCTTTTTTTTTGCTGTAATCTCACACTGAGAAATGATTATTCTCACGCAGAGACGCAGAGAGCGCAGAGTTCACGCAGAGAATTTATAATTTTCCCACTGATAATGAATTTTTGTCCCGCAGAAATGGCGGAAATAGCAGAAAGGGGCTACGCCCCATGCCATGCGGATAGTATACAGGTTATCCAACAAGATAAAAAATTTCTGCTATTTCCGCCATTTCTGCGGGACCTAAAAAACAAAATTATCTGTGGGAGGTACAAAAAAAATCGGGCGGTGAAGCCCGATTGAACTATGAAATGATGTTTTCTTTGATCTTTGCGACGATATAAGCGACATCCTCATCGGTGACATACGGTCCCGCCGGCAGGCACATACCCACCTTGAAGATGGATTCGCTCACCCCGTTGACATACGCCACGCAGTCGCGATAAACAGGTTGACAGTGCATAGGCTTCCATACCGGACGTGCTTCGATGCCCGCTTGGTCGAGCGCCACACGCATCGCCTCCACGTTGTCGTTCGGCTGACAGTCGGTTACTGCTGTACTGGCTGCATGTATCACACCAGCAGCACCGCCCACAGCACCAGTAACGATGGTCTTATACGCATTCTCTTGTCCCTTCACCTTCACATCCGGATCCAAAGTAATCGTGCACAACCAATAATTACTATCAAATAACTTTGAACCTTGAACGCAGCTCTGCTGCTCTTGAACGGCCGTCAGGCCTTTTAAACTTTCATTAGGCTGCCCGTGCACCTTGATTCCAGGAACATCTGCCAGCAACGCTTCATAGAGCGCCTGCACATGCTTATGATGGTCGATATGATCATTCACGACAGTCATCTGTCCCCGACCGATACCGGCACAGATATTACTCATGCGGTAGTTATAACCGATGGTCTCATGCTGATAGTAAGGATACGACTCACGAGCCTGTGTGGCCAGCCACATCACCTTTCTCCAGCTTTCCTCATCAGGACAGATCAGGGCGCCACCACCCGAGGTGGTAATCATCTTGTTACCGTTGAAGCTCAGTACGCCGTATTGTCCGAAGGTTCCCAGTATCTGACCGTTATAGCGTGAGCCGAAGCCCTCTGCTGCATCTTCTACGACAGGAATCTCATACTTATTGGCAATCTCCATGATACGGTCTATCCGATAAGGCATACCATAGAGGGCAACGGGAACAATGGCTTTGGGTTTCTTACCCGTCTTGGCGATACGGTCTTGAATGGCTGTTTCCAACAAATCGGGATCCATGTTCCACGTATCAGGTTCAGAATCAATAAACACGGGTTTGGCGCCAAGATAGGTTATTGGGTGTGAAGAGGCGCAGAACGTGAAACTCTGCACAATCACTTCATCTCCAGGGCCAACACCTGCGGCCAACAATCCGAGATGAACGGCAGCCGTTCCAGAACTGAGGGCAACCACCCTCTTATCTTCTCCCACGAATTCCTCAAGGTCTTTTTCAAAACCATTTACGTTAGGTCCGAGTGGCACCACCCAATTGGTATCGAAAGCCTCCTTGATGAAACGTTGTTCAGCACCGTCCTCACTCATGTGCGCCAAGCACAGGTAAATTCTTTTGTCAGCCATATATGAAATCTCTCTTTTCTTTCATGTTTATCGACGCAAAAGTACTGCTTTTCCTCGAAACATACAAGCATTTCCCCATTTTTTTCTTTCATTTCACGCAGAAATACAGAAATGCTATTAGTAATTGAACAAAATACCCAAACATCTAACCCAATGTGCTTGAAATGCCCTGCTGCAAAGAATTTGATAAGGGTTAGATGATGGCTAAACATATCCCGTACATATCCCGTAGATTTCCCGTAGATTTCCAACAATAACATTTCCTTGGTCCCTTGGCCATTTACATTAAAGATTGAACAATAAATCTTTGGTCCCTTGGTTCTTTGGTCTAAATAAATATTGGTCCCTTGGTTCTTTGGTCTAAAAAAAACTTTGTTCTTTTGTTCTTTGGTCTTACCTTGGTTCAAAGGTACTAAATAATCCTGAGACGACCAAAAATCACCCCCTCATAGGGCGCAAAAATCTGTTAACAAACCACTGCCTTTCTGTTAAAAAACACTGAACGCCGTAGACGCTCCCAGTGAACGCCGCAAACGCTATCAGCGTTTGACGTTCCCGCTATTGGCGTTTGAGGCACTTTTCACCAGAAACTGCCATAGTTTCCAACGCAAACTGCCATAGTTTTCTTCATTTCATTTTCTCGTAACATCGTAACATCGTTATTTCGTAATTACGGGATTACGTTAGAACGACGACTCTGACTCTTACGGGAGATCTACGGGAAATCTACGGGAGATGTTTGAGCAACATCTAACCCTCCTCAAACCCTTTACACATCGATGTTTCGCGAATTTTACGGGAAATGTTAGGTAAAATACCTTCGTCCTTTGACCGTCGTCCTTGTTCTTTGATCTAAATAAAACATCGGTTCTTTTGCCTTATTCCTTTTTTTTCCGTAATTTTGCAAGCGATTAGGAAGGCAACGAAAAGAATTGTATATGAATGATTTGAAGATAAGTGTAATCATGTCGATCTATAAGAGTGATGTACCCGAATATGTGCGCATCGCTCTGGATAGTTTACTTAACCAGACACGACTGCCGGATGAGATCGTGATTGTGGCCGACGGTCCTGTTCCTGCGAAGCTGGAACAGGAAGTTCAAAGTTCAAAGTTCTAAGTTCAAAGTTTAAAGTTACCCGTGGAGGTGACATACCTGCCGCAGGAGAAGAACGGGGGGCTGGGCGAGGCAATGAGGATTGCCGTGGAGGCAGCGAAGTATCCGTACCTGGCGCGCATGGACTCGGATGACATCTGTCTGCCCGACCGTTTCGAGAAGCAGATGAAGTGCTTCGAGGAGGATCCTGAACTGAGCATCGTGGGTGGTATGATCACGGAGTTCGATGGGGAACCGGAGAACATCATTGCAGAGCGTATCCTGCCGTTGGATGATGCAGGCATCAAGAAGATGATGCGAGGACGATGTGCCGTGAACCATGTTACGGTAATCTTCAAGAAGGAGGATCTGCTCAGGAGCGGGAACTACCAACCGTTCTGGAAGCAGGAGGACCACTACCTATGGGCACGAATGGTGGAGCATGGGTGTAAGTTCCGTAACATCCCTGACATTGTGGTGAACGTGCGGTCGGGTAAGGACCAGCTGGCGCGACGAGGCGGATGGCGATTCTATAAGAGCGTGGTGCGCGTATTCTGGTACATGTATAAACATAAGCTGATTTCCTTCGGCTATTTCTTGTATATCTGCGCGGTGCGCGGCATCGTGCAGCTACTCATGCCGAACTGGCTGAGGACGTGGGTGTACATGAAGTTCCTGAGAAAGAGCTGAGTTTTAGAAGAAGAACATGTTTTTAGACATAATAACATAAGAACATAATACCAAAGAACCAAAATAGATACCACTGACTCCAGTTTGACTACAACATATAACAACAACAGCAACTACAATTTACATGTAGTTGCTGTTGCTATATATAGGTATTATTACCTGTAGTTTATCGAATGTTTACACTGCTATTAGGAATAACCTGATTAATCAGTTTCATCCATTCGTTCACAATCGTATCGATCTGGAACAACGATGCTTTCTTCCGATTCGCCTCCCCCATCTGCTTCATCAGTTCTTCATCCTGAATCAGTTTCTCCAGTGCATCAGTCATTCCTTGCTCATCACCAATATCCACGAGCAATCCATTCACACCATCCCGAATGAGTTCATCTGTGCCCGACACCTTAGTAGAAATGATGGGCAGTCCAACACATATCGCCTCAATCATTGAATTGCTCATGCCTTCGTAGTCACTCGACAAGCAGAAAATCTTTGATTTCTGCAACTCATCAATCACTTTCTCCGTCCTTCCCGGCAATAACACTCTCTCTGTCAATTGTAAATTATCAATTGTCAATTGGAGGCTTTGCCTCCTCGGTCCTTCCCCATAGATTACCAACTTCCAATCCGGATACTTCTCAGCAATTTTGGCAAACACCCGTATCATCATCTCCTGATTCTTCTGCGGGAACAAGCGTGCCACCGATATTATCCTAGGTTTCTCGGAATTATCCATTTTCATTTTTCCATTTTCAATTGAAGAAGCAAGGGCTTCGTCTTTGACTGGATTATAAATCACGGACGTTTTCTTCTGAATTGTTTGGGGAAAGTAATCCTTGATGGTCTTTGTCTGAACCACCAACCAATCAGCATAAGGAAGTAATAACCGTTTCAGCAAATTGCGTTTCCATGTCATAGCCGATGGATCTAACCGTTCTGAAGCAATCACAGGAATCTTTGTTCCCAACAAGGCTGCGATGGTAAAACAATATACCCCCTCTGTAAAGGCAATCACCACATCTGGCTTCTCCTGTTTGATGTACTTTCGTAACCAGAACACCTCAGTGAGACGGTTCTTAGTTTGTTGCATAGCCAATGTAACCTTAACTTCTGGATGGAGCTTATAATATACATCATTGAATTTCAGGCATATAATCTCCATCTGATAACCCTGTTCCGCCATCTTATTAGCCAGCAGAGATACCACCCGCTCAGCACCTCCGGAACCTAATGATGCTAAAGTAAAAACAATTTTCACTTGTATAAAAGTGGCTTAATTAAGATTTGGTTTTTTTGCACCTAACATGACATGTGCAAGCCATGGACTCAGTCTTATTATTT
The DNA here is from genome assembly GCA_017651265.1 of Prevotella sp. Lineage (GTDB taxonomy): Bacteria > Bacteroidota > Bacteroidia > Bacteroidales > Bacteroidaceae > Prevotella. The sequence goes on from JAGCDO010000001.1 coordinate 13,145, forward strand.
CACTCAGCAGCAAACAGAGAGAGATGATTCCTGCTGCAATAATAAGACTTACAAAAAACTCAATTACAGGATTCTCTGCCAACTGCAAGAACCTTCCCACCATATCCAAATGCCTTGGCAAAAGGAAATAATGAATCATATATATGTCCAAGGTCCTGATTCCTATCTGTTGAAAGATCCGTCCACAAAAAGTTTCTTTAGAGAAAAAAGATTGTTTTTTCCTGAAAAAAGTAAAAGAAAGAAACGTACCTGAAAGGCCTAAAACAAGGACATTGATACCATAACTGACATGAGCAACTTCATTACGACACATGAATGTCAATAAGAAAACAGCAAGCAACACAGCAACCACGAATTGGTTATCTGTGAGACGAACGAAGATATCGAAATACTTTCTTACCATTATTCCAATCACAAAGAACAGGAAATACCACCATTGGGAAAAACTCAAGCCATTATAAAAGTATCCAAACAATCCTGAAACATCACCTACAGGTTTTAAACTTGAACAAAAGACGAGGAATGCTAGAATTGAAAGAATCACATCCAAGAGTCTGTCTTTCATTCGAATTTTCACAAGAAATCTCTGTAAGATAGCATAAAAGACAAAGAAGAAAAAGAGAACTATTGTAAACCAATATCCTGCTTTCCATTCATTCAAAATCGTATTTCGAATATTTAATTCGAAAACGTAAATGCTCAGAAGCATGAACAAACAAGAAGGAACTATTAGCTGTTTGAACTTATCTCTACAAATGTATAGGATATCATGCCTCTCCTTCTTTTGACTGTTCCCCCTATAACAACACCATCCACTAACAAAAAAGAACAGAGGCAACATAAAGAAATTAAAGATATGATAATAGCTCTTCGATAGAACCATTCCATAACTGAACATTCCTAAATGATACAAGACAACTAGTATCATACAGAAACCTCTTAAGGCATCAATATACTCAATACGTTGCTTTGCCATATTATAGCGAGAACTATCTCAACTATTTAAACAGATTTCTAACCCAGAACAAAGGCTTTGCTATCCATGGATGACGGAACACCTTCAATTCGACTACAGTCAAATCGCCATAAGTATTAAAAGTATGAATACTGAACGCCTCATTCATTGGCAAGATTCTTCTTACTTCTTTCATCTTTACGGTTTCATCTTCTTTTATAATCTGTTGGATGCTTAGTGCTTGCCCATAAGTGAAATTGTTTTCTTGAGCAACCCTATATAGCTGACCGTTGTATTCAAAGAAATAACATGATTGTGTTTTTCAATTTAAACACCAGGAATTATGATGTCTTTTTTATGTTCAAACTTATCATCGGGCAATGAAAGCAACATACGCTTTTTCTTTTCACCTGTCATCCCAAATGTTCCTGTATCATATTTCTCTTTTAATCGTTTATAGAAATCTTCTGTTTTACCAATAAACTTCGCCGGATTACCTGCCACCATGCACCCATCAGGAACATTCCTAGTAACAACACTACCCGCACCAACAATACATAGTTCTCCGATTTTCACTCCAGGCATTATCATGCAGTTCGATTCAATTGAAGTAAAACTACCAACCGATATTTTACCAAAATGATCTAATGTTGGATCATTGTAATATACCCTCAAAGGCAACACTCCTCCATGTGTGAAAAAACTTGTATTTCGGGCTATTCTAACATTGTTACCAATAATTATTAAATACGGTTCAGATCCATACGATGTGGAAGAATCTATGTGGCAGTTGTCTCCAACAATAACACCAATTCTTTTCGCGTAAGATTCTGGTGTCATCAATAATTTGCAAATGAAGTTTAAAATTCTTTTAAGCATTTTAATTATAAAAAGTATGTGAGTTTATAAAAATGAGTAACTAAGTAAAAAGTATTATTAGTTCTAGCTTTTCCGCTAATCTTGGTTACCGACTTTATATCTTTTTCTTACGAAAGCTCCGGGATTGTCATAGTGCAACACTTTTGCTGGAACACCTGCTGCTGTTGCCTTAGATGGAATGTCCCGTGTTACCACTGCTCCGGCACCTATCGTGACATCATCACCAATGGTAACATCCTCAACAATGCATACACTCGGACCTATCCACACATTATCACCTATCTTTGCAGCCTTACCTTTATTAGAACCAATGGTAGTAAAAGAACCAATATTACAATTATTCCCAATAACAGTAGTTTCGTTGATAATAATCCCAACGCCATGGCTCAAAAATAGCCCATATCCTATTTTTGTTCGCCAAGGAATCTCAATTCCGTATCTTCGCGACATCATCCGATGCTTAAACTCAGCTAATGGCCATAACCACCCATCTCGTTTCATGGTCAATCTCAGCCAGAACTGATAGGCAAATTTATGATTGAGAAAAGTGTATGTAAGCACTTTGAAAGCTGAACGACCTGTCCTACTATATCTAACATAATCACTTAGGATATACTCCCAACAATCTTTATATGTCATATCATAGATCTTTTAACCAACCCACATTCCTGTAATCATGTTATTCCATAAGAAATATGTCAATAGCCCACAAGTTCCAAATAGTGCAATCAATCTATAACTCTTGGGCAGATAGAAAATAAGAGAAGGTATGATGGCAAATTCCAATGTGGCAAACTGAGAACTCGTTCTACCTGACAACGCTGTAAAAGAACAGAATGTGATTAGAATCAGTGTTGAATACCAATACCCATTTCTGAAAACATAATAGTATTTATACCTTGGTGATAGTTGTTTTTCTAAAGATACATATATCAACAAAAGAATTGATTGGAAATAGATCATCGGATTTGCTAATCCCAACGCTTTTGAAACATAGCCTCCCTGTACATAAGTGGTTGCCATGTTAAAGTCATAGGCAGTATCAGTAACAAAAATGGATATCGGTCCTTGGAAAAAAGCACCTAAGATAAAAGCAATACCCAAGCCTATATATATATGTTTACGTTTAAGCGTCAGATAGTTATGAATAAAATAAAAAGGTATGGCTATCAAAGCACTATGATGTAACTGGTATGCAAAGAATATAACAATCAGGAAACGTAATAAGTCTTTTTTATAGATATACTGCAACCCCAAAAGAATAATCACATAACTCAAGCCTGCGCGTATCTGAATAAGATTCCTGCCGCAAAAGAATCTTGCAATGTAACAAAATAGTCCTAATACAGGATAGAGTGAGTATTTTCTGAGATCTTTAAACAAGAAGAACATGGTTAAACTTGATATGACTAAGAAATATACCCTCACATCTTTTGAAAATGATTTAATAATCACAGATAAAAGATGAAACCCTCGCTCATCATAACCTTTGGGAACAGATGAGAGAGTATACCCAGAAAGCGTAGGAGTAATATCATCACTTAAATAGAATTCAACGTACTTGAAAGTGTCCATCCAATAGAGACTGCGATACCCTGCTCCTATGGCTAAGATCACACACACAAAGGCTAAGACATAGACTCTCTGTTTTCCTTTTGACATATCAACCGTTGTTGCCAAAAAGAACCCTAAGACAAACAATACTAAAAGAACTGTATTACTAATCATTACTATTCCTCTTCATTTTATTCAACATTTTCTCCCATAGAGACATTACATGACCTAATGAATAAAGATGTGATCGATCAAGAGCATTCTGCTGAGCTGTTTTTCTGTATTCATCATCATTCATCATCTTCCATAGTCCTTCAGCCAGGGATTGAACATCTTGCGGGTTACATACGATACCTGTTTCCTCACCTGCTAAGATATCTCTCACCCTACCTTTGAAATCCGTTGCTACAAGAGCACATCCCTGACTCATTGCTTCTAGTAACGACATGGGCAAGCCTTCAGAACGACTGCTAAGGCAAAAGATCTCTGATTCACGATATAGCCTTTGCATATCTGAACAGAATCCCAAGAAATCGACATGATCCTCTACGTGGTATTCTTTACAAAGGTTACTTAAATGTAACATACCTTCCTCGGTTCCCTCACCTGCTATTTTCAATCTCCAAGAAGGATCAAAGTCTTTCTTATGCACTAACAAGCTCCATGCTTCTATCAAGATATCGAATCCTTTTACATACCAATTATAAATCCTACCTACTGCCAAAACCTGCTTCTGCTTATTCAGGTCAGCTAATCTCCCCTCATAAGAAGGGAATGATAATGGATTCGGCATTACCACAGCATGTGCGTATTTATCGCCCCACACCTTTTTATCCTGTTCTGTTAGAACTGTAATAAAACGAAAACGATGGTCTATCCATTTTCTGGTAAACCTCAGCAAAGGTTTCATGGGATAACCAGGAATTCTTTCAAAAGCAGAGTGTTCTGTAAGGACAACCGGAACCTTCATTCCTAACGTAGCCAAGCGTGAAAGATAGGAACAAAATGTCATTATACCAATAATCACATCAGGCTGGTTTTCTTTCACATACAAACGAAACCACCTTAGAGACGTCATCCATTTAACTATTGTACTCTTTTTTGTGGGTGCTATCGGCAGTAGTTTCACTTGGGGCCCAGGATCAAAACTAATCTTCTGATCGGTATGAGTCACTACCGTCACCTCATGTCCTCTTTCTGAAAAGCCTTTAGCAAGCATGGAGGCCACTCGTTCAGCACCTCCATTGGTAAGAGTTGGGCTAACGATAAAAATCTTCATTTCTTTCCTTCAATTAAATTCAAAATCCTCCGTACATAGTTCTCCCACGTATATGACTCCACCGCCTGGTGGGCTTCCAGACACATGTCATCATATTGAGATGTTGATAAAACGGAAAGGATGTCATCTGCCACGCCGCTAACGGAAAAATCCCTGTTATAACTCCCAAATGGGATGTTTTCACCAAATTCATGTACAAACTCTTGGTAGGGAGATACAACTATAGGAGTGTAGAAATACATTGCCTCGACAGTAGATGAATAAGCGGCCCATTTAGGCATGACATTCACTAAAACAGATGCCTCCATCAGCAACTTATAATAAAGCGAACGCTCTTCTTCGATATCTTTACGTAGAAAACCGTGACAACGTACATAGTTCGGCAAGGTTTCAGCAAAGTCATTCTCTGCTATACCTATCATATCCAACTCCACATGTTGATCTGTTTCATGTATCTTGTCAACAGCTTCCAAAAGGATCCGTGCAGCCTCCATATAACTGGTTTTCCGTCCTATAAACAGCACCTTGCGCGAATTCCTCTTTCTCTCTATCAGCCCACTTGCATCCAACTTTCCATCATAAAATGAATTAATTACATTTCCACCTAAGAAGCAGACCCGTGCATCAGGTAGCTCTCGTTGTATCTTTTCTGCCTGTAATTGAAAAATGCTTACCACATAATCTGCCTTTCGAAGCGCCTCATGTTCGCGTTTGATACAACCTATGTATGGTTTTTGGGGTAGATTCTTTAATGAGATGGTAACATCTGTTGTCCAATCACTTAGTAACAGAGATGGTATATCTGAATAACGATTAGTGTGCTGATATCCAATGAAAAAGCAATAATCGGCAGTTGCCCATCGATGTACTGCTTTCTTAATTCGTCTTTCAGATAGCCAGTGACTAAGCCATGAGTATCCATAATACACAGGTTCATAATGAATTGGCTTTAGAAGGAACTTCATCGGCCTACGATAGCATTTATCCCAGAGCTTCCCGAAGAACCGATTACTTAGGTTTACCTTATGAAGTTTGATGCCCTGCCGTTCCAGCTCGCGACTAAACAGGAATGGAATGTTAGACCAAGTAGATGCATCGTCGGCAGAGCCACTTGAAAAGAAAATGATTTCTCTAATTGCTTTCATCCTATATCCCCATCTGCTGATAGATCTCCCGTCTGTTTTGGCTTAAAGCCTTCATGCTGTACTGTTCCTTTACCACCTTGTAAGCTTCAGCCGTGAGTCTTTGTCTGCACTCCTCTTTTTCAAGAGAAATGATACCATTTACGAACTCATCAGGATTGTCTCCAATCATACAAGCTACCCCATTACCTAAAGGCAGTCCTTCAACACCTATAGAAGTTGTCACCACCGGAACCCCCATTGATGCAGCTTCCAGGATTTTCATTCTTATGCCGCTACCTTCAAGTATCGGAACAATCATCGTAGTGCCAGACAATGTAGCTGCAAGATCATCAACAAAACCCATAAACTCAATACCATCATAACAGTTCTGCCATACCTTTCTTGTGCTTTCGCTCCATTTCCCAACTATCCGCAAACGATAATCGCGCTGTTTTGACTTAAGAACGGGCCAACAGTAGTCCAAAAACCATAAAAGGCCTTGAGAATTGGGTGTGTGATACTCCGGACCAACAAAAGACAAAACATGAGAACTGTTCTCTATAACCTGACCGCCTATCCGATGTTGTTTAACAATAGCAAAAGAAGAATAAACTGGAACACGCACTCCTGCTTCTTGCAACTTCAACCTATCTATGTCCGACAACGTGATAACACCATCATAGCGATTCAACATTCCGATTTCAAGAATACGTTTCATTTCCACAGTTGCCTGATTAAAACTATTGTGGGTATTCATGGCTTTCAATTTCAACTCATTGCGTATAAACCGTAGTTCGTGATGCACGAATACCTTTTTTACGTTATCAGGGATACTGAGCACAAGAGGCAGAGATTCCATCATTTCCAGTTGCACCAGATCAATAGATTTCTCTTGTATAACTTGGTTTACAAATTCCATATAACCCGCCATCGGAAGATGGTAATCTGCCCAACACATATCCTTCCATTCTTGCATTCCGCCCAAAACCTTTGACTCCACTATACTCTCCAGCGCTTTGAACTTATGCAACCTGTTCGGGGTATAGTAATAAGGTAGTATCTCTACGTTTTCCAATAGTCGAGCCAGTTCCTGTCTCTCTTTCGGATGATGGTCCTTTCTTCCCTCAAAGTAAACGATACTTACTCGATAATCATGGCGTACAGCCTCTATACCATTGAAGATTGCCTGGGCGCCTCCACTATCCAACGGGTATATCAGATGAGGAAAAACAACTAAAAGATTCTTCATTATCTAATGGTTTCATCAAAAATCTTTGCCAAGATCTGCTTGTGCTTGGCAGCCACTGAATCGTATGAACAATACTCCTCTACAAACGACCGGGCTCTTGATGCTATACGCTGATAACGTTCTTCATCCGCAAATATCCACTCGATGCCCCGTGTCAAATCGTCCACATCCTTATAATTTGCCAAATAGCCTGTTTCTTCTGTATGAATCAAATCGGGAATACCTCCCACATTGAATCCCACACATGGAACGCCACATGCCATTGACTCTATAATCACGTAACCAAATGCTTCTGCCATCGATGGTATCACAAACACATCTGCTGCATTATATGCTTTCACAAGTGCTTCCTGATCGGTCAGTCTGCCCAAGAAAGTGGCTTCCATGCTGATTCCTTCCAGATCTTGCCTTCCCCCTTGTCCAAAGACCAAAGCCTGATACTTATCTTTAGAGAGTTTTGCTAAAGCTTTCTTTAAGTAAGAAAAGCCTTTGTAGGGGCTATTGACGACATCTGCACTGAACAGAATGGTCTTTTTGTTCTCATCAAGACCTAATTCCTTTTTCACAGATTTCTTATCCATCGGGCGGAAGATATTAGTATCCAACGAGTTGGGTATCACGAAGCAACTCTTGTCATGAAAAAGACTACTTCGTCTTGCACAACCAGTTAACCAATTACTTGGCGACATGCCATAGAAGTTCTGGTATTTCTCCCAAGCATGCTTCTTTTTCCTTAACTGCCAAGAAGATAACCCATGCCCACCCAAATACCTGGTAAACTTACAATTCATACAGTCCCTTTCATATTCCGTGCATTCAAAAGAATGATGACATCCTCCGGTAATGGGGAACATATCATGCATATACCAAATCACAGGTTTTCCCATATCCAACAGTTCCCGAATCCCTTGATAATTCAGCGTTTTATAAACGGTCTGAACATAAATGACATCCGCCTCTTGAACCAAAGGATGGTCTTTAATGGAAAAGCCAGAAAGCAAGAGATCAAAATCGCCCCAAGGCTTTCCAACCTTCCTCAAGAGGGCACCAATCTTGTTATTTATATGATACAAGAACTCCTCATAGCTGTGTTGATGGGGAATCACTGTCACGTGAGCCAATGGATGTTTCCCTGGGACTAATACCAACAGATGGGACTCTATTCCATTCTGGTTAAAAGCCTGATTGAGTCTAACAGCTGCCTGCGCAGCCCCTCCCCCATCACAATATGTACTGATATGAACTACTTTCATTGCTTACTCATAAGACCTTCTATCATAGTAACGGTTTTGTCCCAGTTGTAGTTTTGGATCGCAAAGATTTGGCCTTCTTCACCCATCTTCTTCAATCTATCTTCGTCCTTCAGTGCATCAATCAAGACATCTGCCAAAGATTTAGGATCTGCCTGATCTACCACAAAGCCATACTTCCCATTTCCCGAGAATTCAGGAACAGCGAAACGATTCAGACCGACAATAGGAGTCTTATTGGCTAATGCTTCTAAGTATGTAAGTCCTAAAGGCTCCCATTGCGCTGGCATGACATAAAGCGTACTCTCACGGAACAGCTCAACAGTCTTTGACCTGGGATAGCCGTCATAATAATCAACTCCCTCTTGTTCCTCTCCGGAACAACCAACAACAGCCAGCCTGGCATCAGGGATAACCTTTCTCACCAAGGGCATAGCCTCCAACACCAAGGGAAGTCCTTTACGCCACTTCGTGTTTGATCGTAACACAATGAGCAACAGATGACGGGAGTAATCCTTTTCTTCTTTCAAGGGAGAAATGTTGGCTCCACATCGCACATTATGAATCAACTGCTCTTGAATGCCGTATTCATGAATCAGGTAATCCTTCACCCACTGATTGGCTGTAAAGATACCCGTCATCTGCCGAAGCGATTGGATATCATTCTTTATATATCGCGTCATCACCATTTTCTGCCATGGGGAAGGATGTTCCAATCGTTCAAAAACTGGGGGTAAGACTGAATCAAGATAGCAGTAATAACGTTTTGAGGAATCCACCCCTTTCCCTATACAATGTTGGTCAATGAAAAGGACTGCATCAGCCTGGCTCTTTTTCAACATCCGATGCGTTTTTTTCTTCAAGTATCCATAGAGTATGGGCTGCCTGAAATACCAAGGAATAGCCAATTTGATCATCACCCAATGAACAGCATAGGTAAAGCGGTCATAAAGCAGCCGGAGATTAAACGACCTGACTTCTTCAAATCCGCCATTATCCGTTAGACGGTCATAGATATTCTTGGGGGTTCCCGACCATGTCTTAGGATTCTTTGCTTCCCCCCTGGAAACAACCAATAGTTTGGATTTCATACCCCAGCTACTGTTTTTTTGAGATATTCAGTGTATTCTTGTGGAATACCGCAAAAGATTACGTCATCCCGTTGAATCAGATGGATGTGTATATTCTTTCCCTTACGTATCAATTCATTATAAAGAGGTGCCACATAGTACTCTTTAATACGATCAGTTGTGTAAAGACCAGATGCGCCATACGCCTCCTTGAAATCTGCTGACTTCCTGAAATAATAAATACCAGTAGAGCAGTAACGGGAGATTTCCCTCTTCTCCGCTGTTTCCACGACTCTTGTGCTATCCTCCGACTCTGTTCTTGCATACGACCAATTGGCTCCGCAACCAGCAAAGACTTCCAGATATCCATCCCATTGATCTATCTCTTCCGGGAATTTGAATCCAGGACGGAAGGTATCTATATTAAAGATCAAGATGGATGATTCATTTGGAACGCAAGCCCTCTCAAGCCCCAGCAAGACTGTTTCGGCCTGTCCCTTTGTAGGTTGATCCAAAACCACCACATTGTATGATTTGATACCCAACAATTCACACTCTTTTTCAATGAATGTTTTTGTATCAAACACATTTCTCGCAATAAAGACAAAACGCGCTTCATCAAAATACCGTTCAAAACTACTGACAGCCAGATTGAACAAGCTTTTGTCATGAGCATATAACATGTACTTGGGCAAGGTAAATCCAGCCTTCGTAAACCGTGAGCTGAGCCCTGCCATGGGAATAACAATGACGGGTTGATTATTCATGATTATCTAATTGTAAATAAAGTCTTAATGCATTGGCAAGAAGTGCTTTCTGCCGAAGGGGATTGTCATGGTGCAAGGGGAGCATAGACAAGAACAAGTGAATGACCAAAGGAAGTACGGACAACTCCTGTAATGAATACCCGGCAAAGGTCATGTTTTCAAATATACGCTGCACGGTATGAACTGTTTCATTCTCGAACACCCTAAAGTTGATTTGATAAGGGTTTGACTCCTCGTACGAGAACCTACCTCCTATGATAAAATCATATAATCCGATGATAGAATGAGCCATCTTCGCCACATCATACCTTAAATCGCCAAACACACTTAACTCTCCTTCTGATGTGATTCCCCGTGGATCTATCACTTTGATACCTTTCGACTTAAAATCGTAAAGAATATTACTGAAACAAAAATCTCCATGCATCAGCGTGACAAAGTCAAGGTTGTCCGTATCAATCATGTCCGATGTCCTTTGGCAAATCTTCCTTAGAGAGGGAACTGAAACACCATTCAACTCCCAGTCATGATCCAAGTCGATTCCCTGCTGTGAAGCATAAAGGGTTAGGCGCGATAGTGTTTTCTCTGCGAACAACTTCCGGTTTTGAGAGGCGACTGCTAACCGATTTTCCGGTTTGAACCTTGATTCATCACTTAAGAAGGCATTACAAGCCTTCAGGATATCATTCCATACATAGGGAGGATTCTTGGCAAAGACAAAGAGGTTTGCCAATGAACTGAGATAGTAGTATTCCATTTGATAATAGCCCACTTCCCCATTCTCTCCAGCATCCCATACTGCAGGGGCATAGTGCTTCATCTCCATTGGCAGAGATTGCAGCCAATTGGCTTCAGCCGCCATCTTTATTTTATCGGCACTCCGCTTTGTGATACTATTAGGCGTAGCGACCAAACTATTAAACACACGTTCAGTGGTCATCTTAGAAATGGAGCGGTAATAGGTATTAGCCAACCCAAAGTCCTTCCAAGTGCTATTCTTTATGCGTTGGATGGGATTTTGCTGGTTATATTTTTCTACCCCCTTTATGAACTGATAATTACACTGGGTAATGCACCGGATTAACTGTTGCTGCGAACTAAAACTAAAGAAACCGGAAAATATCTCTCCACTTCCCACCATGGTTTCTGCCCAGGCATAGTCGTCTTCTACATTTGCCACCGTACAACTGTCTGGAACAAAATCCAGTTTGTCGAACAGGGTATCACCATGCAGTAAGAATAAAGGCTCATCGTATCGACTTACCATATTTAAGGAAAAGACGACAGACTGCCCCAACGACAATCCTATTGGGACGTACACTACTTCGACCTGAACTTCCTGAAGAAATATCTTATCTCCTTCTTCCAACTCATAATCGGCAGGAAGCGACAATACAACATGTTCATCTGGTGGAACTAGTTTCAGTTGATGCATATATAACCTTTTGTTCTGTACAGGCAGCATCGCCGGAGGCAGCTTACCAAACTCAGAAACCAAGGCCGGACTGACGTATGCAGCTGAAGTTATAAGAATCATTTTACTAAAGAACGAATATACTCTTTTTCTTTTTTCAGCATTTCATCGATCTGCTCCAATGACATGGAATGGAACTCAGAAGGGCGAATGCTTTTGTCATCAATGTAGAAGCCCGTAAAGCCGCACCAAGGCTTTCCCACGATGATTTCATCGTAAGGAACCTGATACCGATTTAGCCAATTCACAATATTAGGCAATGTATGCACATTAATCTTGCCTACTTGTCCTTCGTATGTTCTCATTTGCCTACTGGAATGAATCACAATGAGGAAGCCCTCCTCCTTGTATTTCCTTAACAAATCAATAGTTTCTTGAATGGGTTTACTATTCTGATAATCACCCTTCTCTGTGACAGAGATGGTATCATCAAGATCAACTACCAACTTCTTTACTTTATTCAAATCTTCTGCCATATTTCAATGATTAAATAAATATCTAAATTAAAATCTTTCGTATAAATAACGCACAAGCAAAGGTATCGATATACCTACAATAGTATAAAGGATCCACCAACCTATTATAGAAAAGCCATGGATAACTGGCAACTCTGCCAATCTCGCAAATTGGAGACCAAATACCATCACAATCAATAATGAGACCAATTTGAAAGCTAAAAAGTGCCAGGTTAGGATATCCAACGTATGGTTACCGCAATAAATGAGTATTCTAATTGGGCATCCATCATGCTTTTGAATATGATCTGAGATGGAAAATGTCACAATGATTCCGCTAAGGGCACATATAACATAAGGTATTAACGTTAAATGGTTAAAATGCAACATACTTGCTGCCATAAGAACACTCCCTAGAGCAACTACAATAAACGACAAGCCACAGATTGACCACGAGAAAACCGACTTAATTTGATGGACTGCAAAACAATGGCCTGCCATCAGAAAGAAAGAAGCCAAAAACTCCCTTGCACTAATATCAAAGAAAGGTGCTCGCCATTGAAAAAAGGAGAAAGCAAATGTAATAACTAAAAGGAACATTGCTCCCACAAAACTATTCTTGATGACTTTCAAAACAATAAAGAAAAACAAAGAACCCCATAACAAGGAATTCATAAACCAATATCCTCCCAATAAAGGTTCGAAATCCTTCATCATGACTACATTGTGAATCAACTTATAAAAACTATCTGAAAGACTATAATTTCTTGTTATAGCACCATATTGCTCATTATAAATATTTAAAGAAAAAAAGAGATTATGCAACAAAACAAATACTACACTCCACTTGACAATAGGTCTATATACCCCGTCTATCCTTCTTTTTAAAAAAGTCAAGCTATCATTAAGATACTTGATCTTGAAACAATAGCCGCTCATGAAAAAGAACAAGGGCATGATAAAAATGCGAACAAAATGATTAAGCCATACAGGACATCCACTATGCTGCAACACCATTAACATAATCGCCAAAGCTTTGGCAATAGTAACACTATTGTCTCTTTCTTGTATTGCCATTCTTTACTAATAGAACTCTAATACAACCTACATGAATACCCATCGAATTCATACGTCATCGGCTGGGGACGTTCATTCACTTTCTTTGCAGGAATACCAGCAACGACAGCATAAGGTTCCACATTTTTAGTAACAACACATCCTGCACAACATACAGCGCCTTCTCCTATTCTTACTCCTGGCAAAACAATTACATTACACCCTAACCAGACGCGATCTCCAATTTCAACATGCATTTGTTCATTAGACATATTACATTCAAAATTAGGATCCCTATGATCATGTTGCAAGGTGTAAATCGATACATTTGATGAGATGTTCACATGTCTGCCAATAGACAATCCACACCTTGCATCGAGAATGGCATGGTCTCCTATAATGCTTCCTTCACCCACTGTCAAATTTGTTGGATAACGTATTTCTGTTCCCACATGGAAAACGACATTCTTACCTATTGAAACACCTAATGCTTTATATATCCACTTCCGAAGATGAAGAGAGGGTAATCTGGACACTTGAAATAGCATATATCGTTCCCATCCTCCACGACACAATTTCTCAAACAAGATATAGGGATAAGCGAACAATTTGTATGGCATTCCATATTTGCGATGCTTTTTCATATATGCCTGCACCATCTGAAAAGGAAACAGCAAGACTATTAGTATCCATTTCAAATAGATAAGAAGGACAAGAACCAGAATAATGTGAACAAGACCCATTGCCGAAAACTATTTATTAAGACGATTACTAATCCAACTTGCCAATTTCACCCAAATGGACGGATTCCATTCAGTCAATATCTCTTTCTGCAACGCTTTGTTGTCCTTGAAAATTTCATCTCTGTATTTGATGAAAGTAATATTGTATTTCTTTACCCTAAAAGCATTCCACTTACTAATCAGATGATGCTCTTCAAGATATTTGAGAATCTGAACGTCTTGTTTGTAAGAACTGCCGGAAATGAAATTTGTTGCTGTCGTGTTATCACCATGCATTCTATGGTAATTTAATGGTATGTCTTCGAAAGACACTCCACCTTTCCCACATAATAAGATCCAGAACAACCTATCGCCAGAACTGCGGTAATTCATATAATCGCCACTTATCTGTAAAGCCCCCTCTCTTTTAAAGAGAACAGAACTGGCATTGGTAATATCATTATGCCACATTAGGAAATTATCGATAAACTCCCTGCCTGTATAAAACCCTCGGAAATGTTTGGTACAAGTGAAGCCTCCACTCTTCTCTCCTTTCTCATTAATAATCTGAGAACGGCAAAAAGCAATGACTGCGTCTGGATGCTCTCTATACTTTTCCACCATGGTGGCTAAGAAATCGGGAGAACAGGCATCATCGCTTTCCGCTATCCATATCAAATTACCTTGTGCAAGCTGAATTCCCTTATTCCACTGTTTGAAAGGCGAACCAGAATTCTGTTCATTCCTTACGACCATTTTCAACCGTGGTTCTTCCCTATACTGATTAATCACCTCCATGCTATTATCGGTGGAACAATCATCAAGGATGATCAGCTCGAAATGGGTATAAGTCTGCTTGAGGATACTATCTAACCTTTCACGCAGGAACTCTTCGTGATTATAATTAGGGACAATGACGCTAACAAAAGGAGTTTCTTTCATTCTTTTATAATTATTGCCTACATTCATGTCATAACCTTCTTCTTACACCTTTCAATAAACGTCTAACAAAACGATTACTGGCCGACCGATATAATTGGCCTCTTCGGTATAATAAGAATAACCTATCTTTAATTGGTATAGTTTTATTAGATAAAGCCAAAGCATTTTCTAACTTATTGACAACGGCTGAGGAACTCATGTAATCTTCAAAGGTTATACTCTTCAGAGCTGTGGAAACACGTCCCACATACTCCGAACGTGGGAATAATCTCTTTAACAAAAGGGAACACTCGTAACTATCAATTTTATGCCGTTTATCAACATTGATTCCACCTAAGTAACGGGAACAAGGTTTATTCAAATCAGAGATAGAGCAGGACCACCCAAAATCAATTAAGGATACAGAACACCCACCATTGGTTTCACTTACAAGGATATTACCTGCCATTATATCACGGTGAACAATTTGATGCTCAACAAGATATTTCAAAACGCCAATGATAGAGCTAACGAATGACTGTATATACCTGAGAGTTAAATGATGCTGGACACAAAAGAACTGATCAACAGGAATACCAGGAACCCGTGATTCCTCTATCAAAGACAAATTATTACCAAGTTCTTCAAATCTAATAATGCTTGGAACGACATGGCTGCCATCCAAAGCCTTCAGAATACTGCACTCATTTTCCAGCAACCAGTCTGTTCCTATCTTTACAAAGCTATTGTCTTTTTTGAATACTGCACTATAAAAATGACCAAATGGTTCCTCAAAGAAATCAAGTTGTTTGATACATTCACCGTGCCGAAAAGCAATTTCTGAGTATTGCAGATTCTTTTTGTTATACAAAACCGACTTATCATCGGGTCGTACAAATTCATAATTCCTTGGCAACATGAATTGGTCCAATAACCTGACAGCATCCTCTACTTCCTTACTAAATGTGACATTGATGGTCTCACCGTAACTAGCTAATTTGGGGAAATAATCAGGTTTAATCTCCCACTTTTGTATATATGCATGATACAGTAAGGAATAGAACTGGTGCTCTGGTGACGGTATATAGAACAAGTCCTTGCTCATTACCCTCGTTTTCAAAATATCCTGTTCCCATTTAGGACAATAATAATTATCCTGTACATAGCGGAAATCAAAGGGGACATCTTTTCCTGCAATATTAATAATATGATATACTCGGTATGATTCCTTGAAAACAGGACGGGCAAGGGTCAAATAAGCTGCATAATTCTTGTTAGCCACCAACAAATCGATATCGCCATGTCCTTCAACGGTATATTCTTCCGGAAGAACTTCATGGTTACGCAACACCACATATTCAATCGTATTGTTCAACACATAGAACAACTCGGAAATGGAATGATAGCCACCAACACCGAGACAATTGTGTTTCCACTCATCTTCTTCAGGTAACCCTGTTCTTTCAATTGAAAGATCTGCCAGATTGAACTTCCGGCAAAAATCTTCGGTATTCTTACCGAAAAGGATGGTCAAGTCCTTATTGGTTTCCCATGCATCGTCACTACTATGGATGCGATGACCACCGCCCACCATCTCACGATAAGCATATTTTTTATCAAACACCCGTGTATTTACTTTTCTAACACCACCAGATGTCTCACGTTCCTCAAAAAGTGGATGGTCGTCTTTTAAGATGATTGCTGTGAATTCACCATCTCCACATACATTCACTTTATTCTCAAGAATACGACGATAGTCGTTTCGTTCTCTATGGCACTGGGAATGAGAATAGAACACAAAGAAATTGTCTAAGAACTTTTCTTTCTCCCAGCTGCAACGGAATACTTTTAGAATAGTAAAGTCTTTCTGAAGGTCATCAAGGATATAGTCTTTATATGACAGAGCCTTCGACCATATGATCATTAAGTGAATTATTGAATCCTTATTATTCATTACAATATTATTAATATCCCTTAAGTTTATTCTTTACTATACTCATAATCTCATATAACGAATCATCTTTACGAATATATGCCATCATAAAATAACACAGCATCCCAACAGGAATACCCACTAGTAACTTCATGGCAGGGGCGGCAACTAAACGCATACTCAAATATACGACAGCCCCCATCAGCAAGGAGTTGCTTAACATCGGGAGAAGTATTTTTATCTGACGACTAAGTCCATATCCTACAATCTTATTGGTATAATAGCAATTGATAAAATATACAATCACGGAATACAATGCCTTTCCCACCATCATCCAGATAATACCCAAAGGAAGACTGGCGAACAATAAAAGAAGCCCAATGGGTTTCTTAATAAACTCCAACTTAAATGAAATATCTGTTCTTCCCTTAGCATACAAAATATTCATGTTGAATCCATTCAATGGGAAAAACATATATCCCACGCAAAGAATGCGCATATAAGGCACACAAGGCAACCACTTGGCTCCGATTAGAACTTCAATTAATGGCTCTGCACAGACGATAAGACCAACCAATAACGGATATAATATAAAGAATGGTACTTTCAGTAGTTTCTCGTATGCACTAATTAAACGATCATTATCATTCTGCAATTTCACCAAAATGGGGAAATTCACACGTAAAGCAACATCATTAATGATATTACTGGGCATGGCAGCATACCCGTTGGCACGATTATAAAAACCTACAGCAGTAGGGCTGAAGCCCTTTCCGATAACCAAAGTATACAAATTTCCATAAATACAATTAATGATGCCAGAACCTAACATGTTGCCACCATAGCTGAAAAGACTGCGAAATGACTTTCGGGAAAAACCGATTGTAGGTCTCAATCCGGAACATATCCATACGATAATTCCTGAAATCAATGCACTGGCTATTCCCTGAAAGACCAATGCCCAGATGCCAAAACCGAAATAGGCAAGCAAAACACCTGTCAGTCCTGCTGTAAAAGTACCAACCAAGGAAATCTTGGACAGCGTGCTGAACCGTAAATCAATGTTCAGCTTAGCGAAATGGATACTGGTAAAGCCACGAATAATAAAAGTCAGTGCTGAAACATATATAATTGTTTTTAAGAGAGGTTCATTATAAAAGGCCGCTATACTGGGTGCAAAGATAACAAATAGGCCATATATAGTGAGGGATGACACGATATTAAAGACAAAAACGGTGGAGAAATCTTCGCGCGTCCTGTTTTGCCGTTGAATCAAAGCGCTGGAAAAGCCAGAATCTGCCAATACCATAGCCAACCCAAAGAAAATGGCAAGCATTCCGACAAGTCCGTAGTCGCCGGGAGCCAACATACGGGCAAGGTACAATTCTACTATAAATGTCATCACATGGTTCACTGATATTTCTATCAATTTCCATGTGGCACCACTGACTGCTTTATCCCTTAACGAACCTTCTGGCATATCAAACACCTAATTGAGAAAATAGTATTCAACACACTGTCTTCTTTAGGAACGGTATTTGGGCAATAATACCAGTTACAACGTATGAAGAAACAAATACGATTATCGTATAGATTATGAGCCAGTAACCGGGATGAAAAGTCCGTGAATCAACCCCGAAACTGGAAGAGAATACATACATCACCAACATGTGCACTACATATACTCCTAAACTCATCTTAGACAGGAATAGCACGATACGACGTAGATTTTGACGAATGCTCATACAATGACTCTGTGCAAATACAAATAGTGCCGCAGTTATAAAATAGATAAAAGGGGTCTTGTAACTGTAATAATAGCCATCTGGATGATACCCCTGAAGAGCAGGAATATATGTAAACAATAATAAAAGGAAAACACTCATTATTCCAAGGATATAAACCATCTTCCGATAACGGCTATTTAAAGGATGTACTACCAAAAAATGTCCCAAAACAAAAAAATAAGAATAGCCCATGGCCATACTGAACTTAACCCTCTCACCCAGATCTGTGAATATCTGAAAATAATTATCACTCGTCTTTTCTATCACAAACATAAACAATGGGACGACCACAGATACGAAAAAAGATAAAAAGATGAAATATATTTCCACTTTCTTGTCTTTTACAATCATCCAAAACAGCGGGAGACACATATATAAGCCTATCAGCATTTTCAAGAACCAAAGATGCAATGGGCCTGATATAACAACACCTATGAAACCTAACAAGTTCGTATTACTGCCTATTCTAAAAGATGCATAAACAGCAGACCATACAAGATAGACAAGTAAAATCCTCCAAATATACTTCTTATATAACTTTTCTATGGTAATGTCATCCCGCTGAAGGAACAAGGCTCCTGAGATCATGATAAACACTGGTACACACCAGCGGGTCATCTGCCCAAAGAAATTCCGGAAAACCCATTCTGAAGAATAAAAGGATTCATCAAAATACTCGGCTGACACATGCAACAAAACCACAGCGAAAGCAGAGGCTATGCGCAAGATATCAAAAGCCCAAATTCTTTCTTCCTTCATCACCATAACACTCAATTATCTTCACTTTGCCTTTTGGCGAAACATTTCTTCTGCAATTCAACAATTGCTGGAAGTAATACAAGATTTGCTAAAATGAGGATATAAGCAGCGACATCCATTTTTAACCACTTACACACTATACATACACATAAGATCACAAACCAATGATAAATATAGAATTGCAAAGAATACTTGCCTATGTATATGAGAGGTTGACTAACTACATATTTCACGATGTACTTGCTAAGATTATTTAATGCAACAATACCGAAGATAGAAAAAAGATACCACTGCAAACCTCCTACAGTTATATTCATCGTATGCATATCAACGCTGGAGTAACACAACATAAACATCACTGCATATAAGAAAAGCGAAACGAAAAACACGAAGTGGAGATACTGATATTTTCTCAACCGATAGCCACAGTACATAAATAAACAACCTGCCATGATATTTCCCCATAAGTATGGGATGTCTCCAAAGATAGGAAATCCTACTAAATGCTTTTTAGCATTATAATGGAACAACAGCAATAAAACACATAGAGCAGCGATAGCCCACCAATAATTCCTTACCAACTTGAACAAGCACAAAGCGAGAAACAAAGATACTAAGAACCACAAGTGCTGACTACCAGGGAAAGAGCCCAACATGACAAATTCTTTGATCGATAGTTTCCAGTTAACCGTTCCATTGAGTATAAGATACAATACAAATCCTACTACAGAAAAGATAAGGAACGGTCTGATTAACTTTGAATAGCCATTCTTTAAAGTGTCACTCCAGTTCCTTTCTTTATAGAACATTCCAGACTTATAATAAAACCATGCCATGTAGAAAGGGAACAAATCCGTCAAAAAAGAACACCATTTACTTCCTGAAAAGAATCGTATATGCATCAAGATCATAGACACGATCATCAGGCCAGCAGCAAAATCTATTGAACAATCCCTTTTCATGAACAAAACTATGGCAAGTATCTATTGGGGTTACGTTCTTATTTCTCTCCCAGTAAATAATGGGATAATAGAGGACTAAGTCTAACGATATTACCTATCAAAATTGAAACGAAGATAATCAACAAGACTATTGCGGACGTGATGAAGAACTCTATCACAGGGTTTACATTATCCGAAAAGAATTGACCCAAACATTTTAGATGCCGTGGAAGTATGAAATAGTGAATCATGTAGATATCCAAGGTTCTCTTACCGATATATTGCATGGTTCTACCCAATAATCTATCCTGAGAGAAAGAATGCTGATATTTATAGAAAAATGCGAAGATAATCCATACACTCACTCCACCATATAGGATAGCTCCAACAGGTTTCCACATAGGAAGATTAATGTAATCGGAAAATAATACCATCAAGAAGAAAACAATGATAACCACAGCCATCACTATAGATTGCTCAATAAGTTTCTTCACTGCTAAGATATGCTTTCTCATTAAAACACCCATAGTAAAGAATACATATAACCGCCAATGCTTCATTCCTAAATACTGGAACAAATCAGCCCCGATTTGTGTCTTTTCCATGATTGTATGAGAGAAGCTCAGACAATAGATAAGTAAAGCAATAACTAATAGAAAAATACTTTGATAGCTACTCTTTGCATACCTAACTACCGTCATTGTCAAAGTATAGATAACAAAAAAGAAAAACAATTGAACCGTAAACCAATACCATGAAGTGGAGATACCCCATAATGGATCAAAGCTAAAAGCAATATTCCAAAGATTTGCTAACTGCCAACACAAAACGAGACAAAATACAACAGATGGTATGATAAGTTGCACGAACTTTCTCTTCCATATTCCAACAATACTTTTGCGCGTCCAGGAAAAGTCTTTTTTATATGCAACGAAACCACTGACAAAAAAGAACAATGCCAGGAAAAAGTTTACCAGAATATGATCAAACGATTTACTTGAATCGGTTTTGTAACAATATGTCCAAACATGCGAATACACAACAAGGTACATGCAAAAACCTCGAAGTGCATCAATATATTCTATTCGTTTGTTCATTGTTGCGTTGATAAGACAGGCTTTAAATGCTTAACAATTAGATTAGAATAAAACACAGAACCTTCATTATTAGTATGATATGGATTATCATACAAGAATTTATTAGGAACTGCTGATTCTTTTGCATCAAAAAGCTGGTTAATACCTCTTTCTTCCATGAAACCAGCCAGCCGTTCAATGGCAAGTCTATCTGATTGATATTTCAACTGATGTCTTACTGAGGGTATGATATATACTGTACACCCACGCTTCTTGATCTTGTTTAAACGATCGGCTATTGAAATTAAATATGTAGTGTTATTTGAAACGTAATCTGTCGAATCAATTTTGCCCTTCCCAGGATATTGATAGGGTTCCTTTTCAGGCTTTATGATATCACCATACTCATCGATGCTATTCAATGTATAGAATTGAGTATCTTTCCCTGTCCATTTACTTTTTAAATAGTTTATCTTCCCTTTTAACAAAGGAAAAATGCCAGATACTACACAAGCTTTGTTAGGATAACTCAACTCAAAGAATTTACTTGGATAATAATCAACTAAATATGGTACA
This sequence comes from Prevotella sp., assembly GCA_017651265.1. Taxonomy (GTDB): domain Bacteria; phylum Bacteroidota; class Bacteroidia; order Bacteroidales; family Bacteroidaceae; genus Prevotella. The sequence goes on from JAGCDO010000001.1 coordinate 34,972, forward strand.
CTATAGGCATCGCTTCCTCCTTGTCCTACCCCCAAAAAGGAACTAAATGAGAAAAGAACGACATCCCCCTTTCTTGAATGTTTCAATGCATCGTTCAGATTTAAATCAACCCCCAGCCCTGCATGCAATCCCAAATTGGCAACATTAATCTTCAGACTGTCTTGAAGTAACTTGGAATTAATAGACATGGCCACCTCGCTACCACCAAGAATTAAAAGGCGTTGCCCTTTCATGGTATCCAAACGGTTATACTTTAATGCATATCCCTTATAATAACCATTGGGATTAGAAGGTAAAGAAAAGGCTATTATTGCAGGAAGGATATAAGCAAATAAGACCAGCAACAATAGGTATTTCAAGAACTTATTCATTGTTAGAACTGGAAATAAATGAATTCGTTTCGGCCAAAATTACCAAATAACATGATTATATATGCTAATGCAATAGATGATATCGTATAGAATGACAAGAAATGCCGTTCGGCAAGTGATGTCTTTTTATACTCTATTGCATACTCTATCACAAAGAGCATGAAGAGAAAGAAGAGAATCCTTTTGTTATTCAAAAACACCAATGCTCCATTAAGGTCTGTAAATATACGTTGTATAACAGTAAAACCATCACTTACTGTATTGGCACGGAAGAAAACTAATGCCAACATTACAAGGAAGAAAGTGACGATGCGGTTGAGCCAAAGCCACCATTCCTTTTTCTTCAATTTGTATTTCTTTTCAAACTTTTTCTGTCGTTTCTCTTTCAAGATACAAACTACCAGATATATACCAAATATCGAGAATGATATGACATAAGTCCAATTAGCGCCATGCCAAAAACCAGAAAGGAAGAAGGTAAAGAAAATGCAAAAGCACCACCATTTCTGACTTGTACTGCTACCAACCAAAGGATAATACACATAATCCATGAACCATGTGGTTAAAGAGATGTGATTGCGTTTCCAAAAGTCTTGAACTGATACAGAAAAGAAATACGGACGACGGAAATTATCCATGAGTTTATAGCCCATTACGGCAGCACTACCAATAGCGATAAAGGAATAACCGGCAAAATCGCCATAAAGCTGAAAACAGAAGAAGATACTTGCCATTAACGCGCTTCCTCCTGAAACCTGCGTGTCAAGATGATTATAAACGCTATTTACCAAAGGAGCAAGATTATCAGCAATCACCAGTTTAAGGAAATAGCCCCATAACATCAAGGTAACTCCTTTTATGGCCATTTCCCCATTGAACTTATGTTTTAAATGAAACTGTTGGAGCAAATTGGTTGATCTTTCTATTGGACCTGCGACTAATTGGGGAAAGAATGACACGAAAAGGGCATAGGTAAAAAAGTCTTTTTCAACCTTTACTGACTTGTAGTAAACGTCAATAGAATAACCAAGTGCCTGGAAGGTGTAAAAAGAGATACCTACAGGCAATAATACTTTAAATTCGGGTATATGGATGGATACACCTGCAACACTCATCAATGTAGTAATGTTGTCTGCAGCCCAATTGAAATACTTAAAGAAAAACAATATGGAAAGGTTGGCTACGATAGATATAGCAAGGATCGTTTTCTTTCGATTTTCGTATTTATCGATACCCAAAGAGGCTAAATACGTGATAACTGTACTTGCTAAAAGCAAGAGTGCATACACAGGTTCCCAGTTCATATAGAAATAGTAGCTTGCAACGAGCAAGAACATATTTCTCCATTTCAAAGAGGGTATTGCATAATACAAGATGCAAACGACAGGAAAAAAAAGAAGAAAGTCTAACGAATTAAATAACATGACTTACTTAATAGTTAACATGGTTCCACCCCAAGATAATCCTACGCCAAAACCAGATATCATCACTTTATCACCTTTCTTAATAGAACCATTATCAATACAATCTTTTAGACCAATCAATACTGTTGACGAGACTGTATTGCCAGTGTTAGATAGGTTTATGAAAAATTTGTCTTTGGGCAAGAGACAAAATTTACGTATGGTACTTAACATAAATTTGTTAGCCTGATGGAAAACATAATAGTCTATTTCGTCCTTCTTCAGTTCATTCTTATCTAGAATATCGTTCATCATGGCCGGAACTGCATCTAGGGTGAAATTGAAAATGGCTCCCCCATTCATGTATAGATAATCATCATACCATATATGTTCCTCTTCATCTTCAACAAACTTGCCTGTCGGAGACTTTTGACGAGATGCACCAGTCTTGACAATCAAGTTGCTTGCCCCACTACCATCAGTACCCAAAGAAAACTCACCAATCTCGGCAAAGCCCTCGGTAGAAATCAGACAAGCGGCTGCTCCATCGCCAAAAATAGAACGATTACTCTTATCTGATGGATGAAGGTATTTGTTATAAGTTTCTGCTGTTAACAGAAGGACATTGTGGGCTATCCCTGCAGATATCAACCCCTTAGCCATAGCCATACCATATATGCAGCCTGAGCATCCAAGATTATAATCAAAAGCGCCTGCTGATGTTGGAATACCAAGTCGGTCTTGTAAAACACAAGCAGTAGAAGGAAGGAAATAATCAGGACTCTGCGTACAGAGCATGATGAAATCAATTGTCTTAGGATCTACATCATATTCCTCGAAAAGTCTAAGAGCTGCCTTTTCTGCCAAATCACCAGCCGTTTCATTGTCAGCTGCAATATGTCGAGAGTCCACTCCAACCTTTTGTGCCACTTTGTCAACACTCCACTCTGGGAACTCTTTCACGAGTTCCTCATTAGTTACCACCTTTTCTGGTAGATAATACGAAATTGCTTTTATATATGCCATAATCAACTCAGCTTCCCCCCCCTGATATTTTCACATTACTTCCTGTCATCCAAGTGGATGCATCTGATAACATATAAACTGCGAGATTCGCAATATCCTCAGGCTGCCCATAGCGTTTGAGGGGATAACGTTTTTCATCTTCTTTCAGCTGTTCTTCGTCAACAGCTTCATTCTGTATCAAATCTGTCCACACCATCGCAGGACTAATACAGTTAACCCTAATATTTCTTGGAGCCAACTCTAATGATAGACAATTAGCGTATGATATGATGGCTCCCTTAGAAGCACTGTACATGGAATTACCCATACTGGGTGACCATGAGGCAATGGATGCTATAAAGACAATAGAGGCACCCTTGTTTATTTTCTTTTGCCGAAGAATTTCTGCTTGAAGCAACACAGGAGCTTTGAAATTGACATCCATCACTTGGTTTAAACTTGAGTCTGTTAAATCTTTGCACGGCATTCGTTGCCCAACTCCAGCACAATGTACTATTCCATCCAGTTTGGGGAGTTTAGCCACTAGACTTACGACTTGATTCTTATCTGTCAAATCGCCAGGTAATACGATATGCCCACCTCCCTCCATCATGGAGAAGGTTTCTTGAAGTTTAGCAGTATTGCGCCCATTGACAATGACTGCTGCTCCCATCCTACTGCAGACTATGGCTATACCACGGCCAATACCAGATGACGAACCAGTTATTAGAATTGTTTTCCCGGAAAGCGAAAAAGGGTTATAATCAGCCATTTATTTCGAGGCAATTAGATTATAAAGATCCTCAACTGTTTTGCAGGAACGGACTTCCCTTCCTGTAATGGTCTTACCATATATGGTCTTAGACATAGCTATCAAACTCATAGCTGTTAAAGATGACCACTCGTCGAGTTCCTGATACTCTGTATCTGCCTGAATATCACTGGCCTCAACATCATCAAGTTGTTCTGCAAAATTCTCGATAAAACTTTTTAAATCCATAGTTATACTGTTTATAATAATATTATTTTTTCAACACCCCACCCAGCGCTTCGCACACTCTTTCCCAACGATGCAAAAGGAATTGCAGATGAGCTGAGGTAAAGGAAAGGCATCATAACTTGTAATATAAGTAACCGATGAGCTCGTGGAGGAGGGTTTGCCAGTTATTCATGACGGTAAAGGAGAACAGGGAGTTGCGTTTCCCCTTTTCCATGATGATGCAGTCGGTGGCATAGGGGTCCACGGGGATTCCGGCTTGCTCGAAGGTCATCACTGCGCGACGCATGTGTTCGGCAGAGGTGATGAGTAAGGGGCGGGCGCTCTTTAGGGAGTCGCCTAACTGCTCCAAAAGGAACTGGGCATTCTCGCGGGTGGTGGTGGCTTTATTCTCTAAGATCAGATCTGTGGGGGCCACGCCTAATCGTTCGATGTATTTGCGCATGCCGATGGGGTTGCCTGACTTGTCGTCGGGATTATCGGGGATGCGGTTACTGCCGTCGGAAGCTAATACTATTTTCTTGATGGCCCCTTTATGATAGAGCTGGATTCCTTCCAAGAGGCGGTCAACATGTTTGCTAAAATCTGGTCGATCGCGTTCCTCATCCCATTCTCCAAATCCGCCGAGGACAATGCCGTAGTGATAGGTTGTTCCTGGTTTAATCTCTGTTGTCAAGCCGTCGGCCCAGATATTTGACAAGAGGTTGTAGATGGGACGGCAGGTGAAGAACAGGGCGAGAGTAACTGCTGTTGCAATGAGGGTGTTCCGTGTGCGGCGTTTGCTGCGGAACAGGTAGGCTGCCAGGAGCAGGAGAAGAAGATAGAATACCGGAGAGGTGATCAAGATGAGAGATGAGATGAAAGATGAGAGATGAAAGGTCTAAGGAGTGTATGGAGCAAAGACTTCTTTTCCTTTCCTACTTATTGAAGCAGGATGACATGAAAACAGAAACGCCTCCACGTAGGAGCTTTTATAAGCTCGCAGAACGATCATCTGTCAACAATAACTGGGTGAAACAATGGACTATAAGAATTGTGCATGAAACGATGTTCATGTACTAGTAATACTTAATTATTGTCTTCTTATGTATATCATGATACCATGAGGAACGATGCCTTGCCAATATTTCCCAGTCGAATTTCGGTGCAAAATTAATACTTATATATGATATAACCAAATATTATTGGGGATAATAGCGGTATCTTCAATCATCAGCTAGATTCATCTTTTTAATATGAATGAATCTTAAAAGTCTTCCAGATACGCTCCTGTCCATATTATCAATAAATGCATCAAGAATGCGCACTTTTCCGTTTAAGGGGACGATATCATAATCTGCAATAATTGCCGGTATCAATGTGCTCGAACCTTGATGAAGCAAGATCTCGTCTCCGGTACTTCTTACTCGAATCTTGCAATCTCCTTCTATGCACATAGAGATGATAAAGCTGTCATACTTTAAAAGGTTACGATGGAAAGACCTTGTGAGTTCAATGATACGAACATCAAAACACGGAGAGTCGACAACTTGAATGGCTTGGTCTTTTGACTCTTTGTAATCAGTTGTGTAGTTCTTTTCCACATGATAGTCGAGGGCTTTTGCTGCGAGATCGGTATGCAGCTCTCTGGGTTTGCCATCTAAGCCAAGACGATGATAGTCGTAGATACGGTATGTTACGTCAGATGACTGCTGAACCTCTGCCAACAAGATACCTCCACAAATGGCATGAACACGACCAGCAGGGAGGAAGAAGACATCACCGGCTTTGACTTGATGATCAGCAAGAACTTCTGTGATGGTTCCATCGGCTATTCTTTGGCGGTATTCCTCTGGGGTTATCTGTTTTTTGAATCCAGCATAAAGATGGCTGCCTTTATCTGCCTTGATGATATACCATACTTCAGACTTCCCCATTTTGCCATGTTCACGCATGGCCATCTCATCATTAGGATGAACCTGAATGCTAAGGTCTTGTTTGGCATCGATGAACTTTGCCAACAGGGGCAGCTGTCCGTGAAACGCTTTACTGACCTTCTTTCCTAATATTGGTTCTGGATATTCACTCGTAACAGAAATGATATCCCTGCCTGCCCATACTCCATTACTGATGATGCTCGGACTGCTGTCAACTGCACTTACTTCCCAACTTTCGCCAATAGGTTCACTGGAAGGTTCAAGACCTTTGTACGCCCTTAACTGGTTACCGCCCCATACAACGGTGTGTAGGTTAGGTTGGAAAAGTAATGGGTAGAAGTTCATTATGTATCAGGATCGCCGATGGCGAGACATTGAACAAAATTATAGTCAAAATTGAACAGAATAATTATTTTGCGGTCCCGATGAAATGGCGGAAATGGCAGAAAGATCTAGTGCATGTTTTGAGCATGGCAGGCATCAACGATGGTAATGGTGTCTCCTTCTATCGTATAGGCAAAGTACCACTTGTCGGTGTTGGCTTGATAATGTATTTCATATCAGCCAACTGCGTAAATGTCATCGATCTCCTTGGCTATGACATCATACAACTGCTCAGGTGTCATATCCCGGAATACTTTCTGGGATGGGTTGAACACGGTGGGAGCTGCTGGAGCGGGTTCCTTGAGGGAATCGCTCTGGGGCTCAATGGGTGGATAGGGTTTCTTTGGCATGATAGTAAATTCGGTCTAAGGGACTCGGGCAAAGGTCAAAGGGAGGGGTAGCGGCGTTGGATGACTTGCCAGTCGATGATCTGCCAGAGGGCGGTGAGATGGGCGGCACGACGGTTTTGGTAGTCCAGATAGTAGGCGTGCTCCCAGACATCGAAGGTGAGGAGAGGGGTGAGACCTTTTGCGATTGGGTTGGACGCTCCTGGCTCCTGGGTGATGACCAAGGTTCCATCTGCTTCTGCTGACAGCCATACCCAGCCTGAGCCGAAAAGACTGACGCCCTTTGACTCAAAGTCGGTCTTGAAGGCATCTATACTACCCCACTGCTTGATGATCTGTGCGGCAAGGGCACCTGTGGGTTCGTGGGCTGCGTCGCTGACTGCACGGAACTGTTTGAAATACAGCTCGTGGTTGAGTATCTGACCGGCATTGTTGAAGATGGCTCCGGCGGGAGCATTTTTCACGATGTCTTCAAGTGACATGCCTTCGTACTCACTCCCCGGGAGGAGCTTATTGAGGTTATCTACGTAGGCCTGCAGGTGCTTGCCATGATGAAACGACAGGGTCTGGGCACTGATCACAGGATCTAATGCTTCCTGCTGATACGGAAGGTTGAGTAATGTAAACATATCGGTAAGGTTTAAGTTATGTTGTGGGACCGGTGTAGGTTTGTTTGACGGCCTCGTAGCTCTCGAGGGTGCCGATGTCGTAACGGTGACCGGGCATCTCGTAGGTATAGACGGTGGTCTGGGTGGAGAGCCAGGCGATGAAGCTGCCGGGGGCGTCGACGCCACAGCCGCTGTCGATGCCTTTCTTGATGAGTCGGGCGTCTTGACGGGTGTAGTAGTAGAAGGCAGGGATGCACCAGTGGCTCTTGGGGTTGGCGGGTTTCTCCTCCATGGAGAGGATACGTCCGTCGGCATCGATCTCGGCGACACCGGTCTTGTGCAACCGTGCCTCGTCGTGCTCGTAGTAGCGCATCACACAGGTGACGTTCTTCTCTTTGGCAAAACGGATGAAGTGACCCAAGCTGAAGTCGAGGAGGTTGTCGCCGGCCATGACGAGGAGGTCATCGTCTAAGTGGAGCTGGTCGATGGCGAACTGGATGTCCTTCACGGCGCCGAGACGAGATTCATTGGACGACGTTCCGTCGTCCAAAACTTTGAACTTTGCGCTCGGCTCTGCCGCTTTGCTCTGCAAAGAACTTTGAACTTTGAACTTTAATTCGGCCCACTGTGCAAAGATGGGGGCGAACTTGTGGTTGCTGATGATGATGTATTCATCGATGAGTCCGGTTTGGGACATGTCGTCGATGAGCCAGTCGAGGATGGGCTTGCCTGCTACTTCCAGCAGGGGCTTGGGGAAGTTCTGGGTTAGGGGGTATAGGCGGGTTGCATATCCCGCTGCTAATATAACACATTTCATCTTATCAAATTGTAAAATGGTTTATGTCACACAGAAAACAGGTTTTTTATTACGCACACAGATCTTAACCATCTTCACAGATATGGAGTATATACATTGGTAACTAAAACCTGTGAGATCTGTGAGATCTATGGGATCTATGAGGGTAAAGAGTGACTTTTCATTCGCACACAGATCTTAACCATCTTCACAGATATGGGGTATACACATGGTAACTATGAATCTGTGGGATCTGTGAGATCTGTGTGAGGTTAAAAATACTATCAGTGTGAGGTTAAAAAAAAGTCTGTGTGAGGTTAAAGGGTTACGCCGTTGGCGCTGTCGCAGATATACACTTGATACTTATCTTTCAGATGGGGGAAGGAGGTGAGGTAGAGGTTGGTGACGTGGCGGGTGATGGATTCTTCGTAGGCGGGATCGATGAGGGCCATGCAGCAGCCCTTGAAACCGGCGCCGGAGAAACGACCGCCATAGATGCCATCGGTTTGGGTCATGATCTCGTAGAGACGGATCTGCTCGGGGGCACCTGACTCCCAGTTATGGATGCTGCTCCAACCGGATTCGAAGGAGAGCTTGCCGTAGGTCTCGATATCGCCTCGGCGCCATGCCTCGGCTCCTTTCTCCACACGATCGAACTCGGTGTACCAGTGCTCACAACGCTTGGCCCAGGGATCGGGCAGACGGTTCTTGTACTGCTCGTAGATCTCACAGGGGACATTACGGGCATTGGCCTCGTTGAACTTTCCGTACTCCATACCGGCAAGGGCCTGGAGGGCATAGACGCCTGCACGGAGCTCATCGACACGCATGTTGTATTTGGAGCCCGCCAGACTGTGTTCCAGTCCAGAGAAAAAGATGGCGATCTTGTAGGGTTTCATCGCGGGGTGCTGCGGAATCAGCTCGTAATGGTTGTCCTTGGTATCGAGATAGAGCAGGTGGTTCTTCTTACTGAGCACCTCGCAGCTCTGATCGAGCTTACCCACGCTGACTCCCACGTAGTTGAGCTCGGCATCGTAGGCGATATCGATGATCTCCTGCTGGGAGAGCTGGATATTGTTCACCTTACAGAGGGCGGTGAGGAAGCTGATGATGACGGCCGCACTAGAGGAGAGCCCGCCAATGGGCAGGGAACCCTCGATGACACCACAGAGGCCCACTGACAGTCGGTGCTGCTTAGACAGCGACAGGGTGGCTCCACGGAGGTAGTCGGCCCAGTCGTTCTGCTTCTGCGCAGGTACGGAGGCGATATGCCACTGAGCTCGTTTGGGGAACTGCAGGGAGGCCATCTCCACTACCCCATTCTGCTTGGGGGAATAGGCGATGTGGATACCTTTGTCGATGGCCAGACCAGTGATCTTTCCGAGGTTATGGTCGGAATGGGCACCAATGGGACAGATACGGTAGGGACAGAACGCGGTGCCTTCGGGGTCACGTTTGTATATCTCAAAGAATTTGTTTACGCAATTCATATATCTCACACAGAAAACAGATTAAACCTCACACAGATCTCACAGATCTCACAGATTATTAAAATGTCCCGCTGAAATAACAGAAAGGACAGAAAGGATTTATCTTTAGAAAGAAATTTGTATAATTAAAATAATTATACCACAAATGATTATTTTGGCTTTACAGCCGGGAGGCGCAGACATACTTTTTTTATCCTACTTATGGAAGCAGGATGGCATGACAAACAGGTACGCCTCCGCATGGGAACCCGATGGGTTCGCAGAACAATACTTATTTTGGATGCAAAATTAGTATAATTTTGGGAGAATGCCAAATAAATAAAGGGAAGAAACGGAAAAGAAGGGAAAAACAGAAAGGTTTTTGTGGTTTGGTCACACAGATAACTGTTTTTTTTATTATTTCCCGCAGAAATAGCAGAAATCGCAGAAAGACCATGCGGTATGAAGCATTTTTCAGATTTATAGATGTTACTTGAAGTTTATTGAAAATGTATTTTCATAAGACTTCATGAAACCTCTATTTGTATATTCTATGAATATAGCCAACCACTCCGTGGTTACAATCTGAAAAAATATCTGCCATTTCTGCGATCTGACTATCGTCTTCCTCCTCCTCGCTCGACAAAGCTTATACAAGTATCACTTTGTTCTCGCTCGTTCGTCGGTTCTGCGGGACATAAAACTAATCGCGGCGGAAGAGGTCGCGGGTGTAGACCTTGGACTCTACGTCGTCGAGGACGGAATCGTAGCGGTTGGCGATGATGGCATCGCTCTGGGCCTTGAACTTGGCAAGGTCGTTCACCACAAGACTGCCGAAGAAGGTGGTGCCGTCCTGGAGGGTGGGCTCATAGATGATGACCGTGGCTCCCTTGGCCTTGATGCGCTTCATGACACCCTGGATGCTGCTCTGACGGAAGTTGTCGGAGTTGGACTTCATGGTGAGACGGAACACGCCGATGGTGACCTGCTTCTCCACGGCCTGGTCGTAGCGACTGCCCGTGGTATAGTCGTAGTAACCGGCCTTCTTCAGCACCTGGTCGGCAATGAAATCCTTACGGGTGCGGTTACTCTCGACAATGGCCGACATCATCTGCTGCGGCACATCCTCGTAGTTGGCCAACAGCTGCTTCGTGTCCTTGGGCAGACAGTAGCCACCATAGCCGAACGACGGGTTGTTATAGTGTGTACCGATACGCGGATCGAGTCCGATACCCTGAATAATAGCCTGGGAATCCAGTCCTTTTACCTCGGCATAGGTGTCGAGTTCGTTGAAATAACTCACACGCAGGGCGAGATAAGTATTGGCGAAGAGCTTCACAGCCTCGGCCTCTTTCATGCCCATGAAAAGAACGGGAATTCCCTTATCAGCGTTCTCGGGATGACCGATGGCGCCTTCGACCAAGAGGGAGGCGAAAGTCTCGGCAGCCTTCTTCATCTTCTCCACATCGGTAACCTTGCGGATGGCCTCGTTCTCCTCTTTATAGCCGCTGATTTCCTTGGGATAGCCCACGATGATGCGCGAGGGATAGAGGTTGTCGTACAAGGCCTTACTCTCACGAAGGAACTCGGGAGAGAAGAGGAGGTTGAACTGCTTGACTCCCTTCTGGGCGTACTTGAGGTACAGACTGCGACAGTAACCCACGGGGATGGTGCTCTTGATGACCATCACGGCATTGGGGTTCACCGAAAGGACCAGATTGATAACATCCTCGATGTGATGGGTGTCGAAGAAGTTCCGCAAGGGGTCGTAGTTGGTGGGTGCGGCTATGACGACATAGTCGGCATCCTTATAGGCCGCAGCACCATCGAGGGTGGCGGTGAGGTTGAGCTCCTTCTCGGCGAGATACTTCTCGATGTAGTCGTCCTGAATGGGGGAACGACGGTTGTTGATCATGTCAACCTTCTCGGGGATGACATCTACTGCTGTTACTTGATTGTGTTGGGAGAGTAATGTCGCTATGGATAGGCCGACATACCCTGTTCCTGCTACTGCTATTTTCATCTTTTAACTATGAACTATGAACTATGAACTTTAATAGAGGGCGCAGCCCTGAAGAGCGCGGAATCCATTGAGGAAGTCACGGGCGGACATGCGTTTCTTGCCTGTGAGCTGGAGCTCCAGGAGTTCCAGGAGTTCGCCTTGTACCGCTACGTACAGATGCTTGTTCTCTTCTTTGAGTGCGCCTGTTGCCAGACTGGTGGTGAGGGCGGTTTTGGCGGTCTTGAAGATCTTCAGGACCGTACGCTTACCGTCTTCTGAGACAAGGGTGGTCCATGCACCGGGATAGGGAGAGAGACCGCGGATGAAGTCGTACACTTGCTTGGCCGACTGCTCCCAGTTGATCTCGCAGGTCTCCTTGAAGATCTTCGGGGCGGGATGGAGCTCCTTGTTCGTGTTGTCTTCCTGGGAGAGCTGTTCCTGAGCGATGGTGTTCACCTGACCGTCATGATCGATGATCAGGTTGACGGTGTCGAGACAGATCTCTGCTCCGAGGTGCATCAAGGCATCATAGACATACTCCACATCGGCCTCATCGGGGATGGACATCGGTTTCTGCAGGATGATCCTGCCCGTGTCGATCTCATAGTCGAGGAAGAAGGTGGTGACACCTGTGGTGGTCTCGCCGTTGATGATGGCCCAGTTGATGGGTGCTGCCCCACGGTACTGCGGTAACAGGGAGGCATGGACATTAAAGGTGCCGAAGCGGGGCATGGCCCATACCACCTCGGGAAGCATGCGGAAAGCCACCACGATCTGGAGGTCGGCTTGATAGCTGCGCAGTTCCTCCACGAAGGCGGGATCCTTCATCTTTACCGGTTGCAGTACGGGGATTCCGTGTGCCAGGGCATACTTCTTCACCTCCGGGGGTTGAAGGGTGTCCTGATGGCGTCCCACGGGCTTATCGGGCTGGGTGACAACCGCCACGACATTGTAGTGGTTCTCCACCAGGGCTTGCAGGGTTCCCACCGCGAACTCGGGGGTTCCCATGAATACGATTCTGAGGTCTTCTTTTATCATCTGGGTGCAAAGTTACGATTAAGTGAGCGAAAAACCAAATTTTGGAGCAGCGAAAACAAAGAAATGCTTGCATTCCATTTGTTGAGTCGTGACAAAATAAGGCCAAAGGCCAAATTTAATTGTGTATTTATTTCTCACAGAAAAATGTTTTATTTTTTAGTCCCGCAGAAATGGCAGAAATCGCAGAAATTTGCCATGCGGGATGAAGCTTTTTCAGATTTATATATGATACTTGAATATAGCTAACCACTATGTAGTTACAACTTGAAACAAAATTTCTGCGATTTCTGCTATTTCTGCGGGAGATAAAAAAACGATGAGAAATTGTTTCACAGGGGGTGGTGGAAGGTAAGATGAAGGGATGAAGGGGTGACGGAGACTTGGAGGTTTTCTTTGTTGTTAGGCCACAACTTACTGCCCAGCCAGTATGACAGTTCCGTGGAGAGAATGCCGATGGCAGCACCAGCTGCCACATCATCCCAGTGATGGCGGTTACGACGGACCCTGTCGCACGAGACCGCTGTAGCCACAGCATATCCTCCTATACCGATCCACGGACTAACATCCTTGTACTCCTTATAAAGGACATGGGCTCCTGAGAATGCAATGGCAGCATGACCGGAAGGAAAAGCATGACGGTCGGTACCATCAGGACGAGTATCATGAATGGTGTTCTTCAGGGTATAGGTGGTGGCAGCTGTAATCAGCGTGGAAACACCAGCATTCAAGAGAAGATGCTGCCAGTCGTCCCTGCTCTGCACACCGAATGCCTTTAGTGCGACTGTCGCTCCCAGCGGAACCAGTCGCAGGTAGTCGTCTGGTCCATCGCCCTTGTACTCCTTCTGGGCGAATGCGGAGCTTGAGACAACTATACAAACAATAATCGATAATAATACTCTTTTCACTTTTGATTGAGTTTACCCCACCCCACCTTCGGCACCCCTCCCCTTAAGGGGCGGGGAGTGGCAGACTTCCCGACGTTCCATTCCCTTTGCAGGGACGGGGAGTTACAGACTTCCCGACGTACCCTTCCCTTTGGAGGGGCGGGGAGTCGAATTATTCGGCAGACAAGTCTGCAACCATCTGACGGTATGTGGCGTACATGTGGGTGCGGGAGATGTAGCCAATGAAATGGTTATCGGTGTTCAGCACGGGCAACATCTGTGCATGGGTGCGGTCGAACTGCGCCATCACCTCCTCCATCGAGTCGTTCACACCGAGGATGGCAGATGGCTGAGACATCAGCTGAGCCACCGTGAAATGCTGATAGAGTTCGGAACGGAACACCACATGACGGATCTTGGTGATATCCACCTCACCGAGGAAGTTTCCCGCATCATCGAGCACCGGTAGCTGGTTCGACTTACTCCTACTCAGGGCATGCACCAAGGCCCCCAGCTTCATATCGGTATTCACCGCAGTATAGGTATGGTCGATGATGCTCTTCAACGACATCAGCGTGAGCACAGCCTTATCGGTATGGTGCGTGATGAGTTTTCCTTCGCGTGCCAATCGCATACCGTAGATGCTATGGGGTTCGAAGATGATGATGGTGAGATAGGCAAAGATGCTTACCACCATCAAGGGGATGAACAGCTGATAGCCGCCGGTTAGTTCGGCAATGAGGAAGATACCCGTGAGCGGTGCATGCATCACACCAGCCATCACCGCTGCCATACCCAGCATGGCGAAGTTCCCCTCAGGGATATACACCCCGATCTGCTCGATGTTCCACACACGGGCAAAGAGGAAACCGGCGAAGGCTCCGATGAACAACGACGGAGCGAAGGTACCACCACAACCGCCACCACCATTGGTGGCAGAGGTAGCAAACACCTTGGTGAGCAGCACCAGAGCGATGTACAGCACGAGCAGCTGACCATTACCATAGAACAGGGAGTTGTTCAGTACCATGTTCCAATCGGCCTCGGTCTTACCGTTCAGCAGGATATTGATGCTACCGTAGCCCTCACCATAGAGCGACGGGAAGAGGAAGATGAGCGTACTGAGAACCACACCGCCCAATACCAGCTTGGCATAGTGGTTTTCGCCCAACTTGGCAAAGATATTCTCGCAGGCCGTCATGGTACGGATGAAGTATAAACTCACCAGTCCGCCGAACACGCCCAGCAGGATATACGCCGGTACCCGATCCAGCTGCCACGAGGTTACATTGGTGAAGACGAACAGGGAGTCGCTACCATTGAACACATAGCTGAACAGCACAGCCGTGACACTTGCCACCAGGATCGGTAACAGCGAGGCCATGGTCAGATCGATCATCAGTACCTCGAGCGTGAAAACCAGTCCTGCGATCGGCGCCTTGAAGATACCAGCGATGGCTGCTGCCGCACCACATCCCACGAGGAGCATCAGCGTACGGTTGTCCATCTTGAACACCTGTCCGAGGTTACTGCCGATGGCAGAGCCCGTCAGCACGATAGGTGCCTCTGCTCCCACTGAACCACCGAAGCCGATGGTGATGGCAGACGCGATGACCGAGCTCCAGCAGTGATGACCACGGAGTCGGCTTTGCTTACGGGAAATGGCATAGAGAATACGGGTAATACCATGTGAGATATTATCCTTAACGACATGTCGTACAAACAAGGAAGTCAGATAGATACCGATTACCGGATACAACAGATACAGCCAGTTGATGGACGAGATATCAAAGTCGGCCATGAGCAGTTTCCCGATCTCATCAATGATCCAGTGGAGCACATAGGCAGCCACTGCCGCGAAGAAGCCCACGAAGAAACTAAGCAGAAGGGTGAACTGCTTATCGGTAATATGCTTCTCACGCCATTGCAGGAAACGCTGCAAGGGCGTGTGATGACTGATATCGGTATGTTGATCTGTCATTTCCTGATAATCGTAACCACTCCCTCACGGGTGAGTTTGATGATGCTCGACGGCGTGTGGGGATTATGCTCCTGTCGGCGTGACATACAGACATAATCCACCGCATCGAGGAGCTGCTGACTGATGTCGCAGTAGTTTTGGGCGGGTGGTTCGCCACTGATGTTCGCACTGGTGCTGACCAGTGGTTTCTGGAAGCGGTAGCAGAGCTGCTGCGAGAACGGTTCGCGGGTGATGCGCATGGCTATACTGCCATCTTCAGCGATCAGGTTCGGTGCCAGGTTCACGGCTCCGTCGAGGATCACCGTGGTGGGCTTGGTAGCCAGTTCCATGATATCCCATGCCACCTCGGGGACATTACGCACATAGCGCTGCAGACGGACATCACTGTCAACCAGACAGATCATCGCCTTTGAATCATCACGCTGCTTGATCTCATACACCCGTGATACGGCAGCGGCATTGGTCGCGTCACAACCAATGCCCCAAACGGTATCGGTGGGGTAAAGAATCACCCCACCCTCTCGCAGCACCTTTACCGCTGCCTCTATATCCTTAGAATAGTCCAATTGTTTTTTACTTTGAACTTGGAACTTTGAACTTTGAACTTTAACTTCGTTAACTGTCAACTTTATAGCTCCCAACCAATAGCAGAAGCACCGAGTACGGCGGCAGATGCACCATCGAGACCGCTGACCAGGAACTTAGCCTTTCCCTTGAACACCTTCAGTACATGCTCGTCGTAGCTGCGCTTGATGGGATCCATGATCAGATTACCAGCCTTGGTCATACCTCCGAAGAAGATGAACGCCTCAGGAGAAGAGAAGGCAGCAAAGTCGGCACAGGCCTCACCCAACATATGACCCGTAAACTCGTAGATCTCCTTAGCCAGTCGGTCGCCCTTACCAGCTGCGATAGACACATCCAAAGATGTGATCTTCTCGGGATCCATCTCACGGAGCAAAGAGGGCTCCTGGGTAGTAGCCAACAACTCACGAGCCGTGCGTGCCACACCCGTAGCCGAGCAGTAAGCCTCCAGACAACCTGTACGTCCGCAGCCGCAGGTACGACCGCCTTCGCGTACCATCGTGACATGTCCCAGCTCACCGGCAAAGCCGTCGCTACCATACAGCAGCTGTCCGTTTACCACGATACCTGATCCCACACCTGTTCCCAGTGTGATCACGATGAAGTTCTTCATACCACGAGCCACACCATAGATCATCTCACCGATGGCAGCAGCATTGGCATCGTTGGTCAGTCCTACGGGAATGTCATTCAACCGCTCGCTGAACAGCTTAGCCAGAGGTACCACACCATTGTGTGCCCATGCCAGGTTCGGTGCGAACTCAATCGTACCATTATAGAAGTTTCCATTAGGGGCACCGATACCCATGGCCTTGATCTTCTCGATACCGCCCACCTGGTCGATAATCACCTGAAGAGCCTCCACACAAGCATCAACATAGTCCTCTACCTTGTCGTACCCCTGTGTCTTGATGGCGGTGGTAGCCTTGATCTCACCACGTGAGTCAACAATGCCGAACACGGAGTTCGTACCTCCTAAATCCAAGCCGATTACATACGGCTTCATCTCTGTCTGATTATTCATTTCTATGTATGTTTTGAATGTTTATGGGGCAAAGTTAGTGTTTTTTTTTGAAATGTCGTAATGGAATAGCATAAAATATACAAAAAAAGTAGTACCTTTGCACCCGATATGCTACCATTTGACTTTCATATTGACATCGTAAACCTGATATTCAAGGGAATACTGATTGGAATCATCGCCAGTGCGCCGATGGGACCAGTGGGTATTTTGTGTATCCAGCGCACGCTGAACAAAGGAAGGTGGTACGGCTTCGTGACAGGCATCGGTGCTGCCGTCAGCGACATTTTCTATGCCTTGATTACCGGTTTCGGTATGTCATTCGTGATGAACATGGTGAACAACTCCCGATACCAATTCCTGTTGCAGATACTTGGTAGTATCCTGCTGTTGGCCTTCGGTATCTACTGCTACCGCAGTAATCCGATGAAGAACATGCATGTGAGCGGGAAGCAGAAGGGTACGCTGATACACAACGGCGTGACAGCCTTCTTCGTCACCTTCTCCAATCCTCTGATCATCTTCCTGTTTATCGCCTTGTATGCCCAGTTCTCGTTCGTGGTGCCCAACCATCCCGTGGAGATGTGCCTGGGTTATCTGAGTATTCCGTTTGGGGCTCTGCTGTGGTGGTATGGTCTGACGTGGCTGGTGGATAAGATCCGAGGCATCTTCGATACCAGCGGCATTCTTATAATAAATAAGGTAATCGGTTCGGTAGTGATCATCTTCTCCCTCATCGTGCTCTTCGGAACGGTGTTTAACTTGTATAAGTTGCCGAACTATTATTAAGGAAAGCCCCTCCCCGACCCTCCCCGAAGGGAAGGGGGAATCGAAGGTGCGGTGGAGTGAAGAATGATTTGTGGAATGTGGAGTGTGGAGTGTGGAGTGAGATTACCACTGAGATTATGACATTACGCGCCAGTCACTTGGGCGTGAGCCGACAAAGAATACAAGCCGCCCCTTTGATGGGGCGAGCTTACCTTAATGAACGAGCGACGAGAAGGAGCGGTTAAGCCTTCCCATATAGGGGAAGGTTTGGTTAGGGTGGATGTTTCTTTTGCCTCTTTTCTTTGCGCCAAAGAAAAAGAGGAAGTAAAAAAGAAGTTATGTTCGTATCAAGAGAATTAAGAAAGAAGAATATTGCGGAGTACCTGCTGTATATGTGGCAGGTGGAAGATCTGTTGCGGGCTTACGACTGCTCGTTGGGGAGGATCCGACGGGAGTATATCGACCGGTTTGACTATACCGATGAACAGAAGGAGGAGATGGCCGACTGGTATGGCGACCTGATCAGGATGATGAACCAAGAGGGCTGTCGGCTGACCGGTCATCTGCAGATCAACAAAATCGTGATGCAGCAACTGGAGGAGCTGAATGCCGAACTGCTCGACGGTACGGATCATCCGTTCTATACAAGCGAATACTATAAGGTGCTGCCGTATATCGTGGAACTCCGTAGACGAGGAAAGAGGAGCCTCACCCCCATACCCCCTCCCCAAGAGGAAGGGGGAAACCGAGGAGAAACGAAGGAGGAATCGGAGATCGAGACGTGCTTCAACGCCCTCTATGGCATGATGATGCTGCGACTGCAGAAGAAAGAGGTGAGTCCTGATACACAGCATGCCATTAAGGAGATTACCACCTTTATCGGGATGCTGAATGACGAGTTTATGAAAGTTCATAGTTCATAGTGCATAGTGCATAGTTCAAAGTTCAAAGATGAATATACTGATTACTGGATGTAAAGGACAGCTTGGCAACGAGATGCAGTTGCTGGAGCAAGAGAATACACAGCATGTGTGGTTCAACACCGACGTGGATGAACTGGATATCACCAACCAACTGGCGGTGGAACAGTTCGTGGCACAGAATAAGATCGACGGTATAGTGAACTGTGCCGCCTATACCGCCGTGGACAAGGCGGAGAGTAACAAGGAGTTGTGTACCACGCTGAACACGGTGGCTCCTGCCTATCTGGCTGCAGCTGTTGGGAAACGTGGCGGATGGATCATTCAGATCTCTACCGACTATGTGTTCAACGGAACAAAGCATACCCCGTATGTGGAGACTGATACACCCTGTCCTGACAGCGTGTATGGCAGTACGAAGCTGGCTGGTGAACTGGGTGTGCAGAAGTTCTGTAAGGACAGTGTCATCATCCGTACGGCATGGCTGTATTCCACCTTCGGAAACAACTTCGTGAAGACCATGATACGACTGGGCAAGGAGAAGGAGCAGCTGGGTGTGATCTTCGACCAAATCGGTACGCCGACCTACGCCCGTGACCTGGCACAAGTCATCATGACCATCATCAACAAGGGTATCATCCCTGGTGTGTATCATTTCTCGAACGAAGGAGTGATCAGCTGGTACGACTTCACCAAGGCTATCCACCGCATCGCAGGTATTACGACCTGTAAGGTAAGGCCCTTGCATACCGAGGAATACCCCACCCCAGCTAACCGTCCGCACTTCTCGGTGCTCGACAAGACAAAGATCAAGGAAACATACAAAATAGAAGTCCCCTACTGGGAAGAAAGCCTCAAAGATTGCGTAAGCAAATTGAACTTTTAGAACAGCGAGAGCAGAACCAAGCTTGCTTGAGTTTTGCCGAGTCGTGACAAAAGTCAACGTAGTTAAAGTTGAAAATTGAGAGGTATGATTACCTTCATGATTAAATAAGTGATAAGATAAGAATATTGTGAATCAAGAAATAGAAAGAAGACGCACTTTTGCGATCATTTCGCACCCTGACGCCGGTAAGACCACCCTGACGGAGAAGTTCCTGCTGTTTGGTGGACAGATCCAGGTGGCCGGTGCGGTGAAGAGTAATAAGATCAAGAAGACAGCTACCTCCGACTGGATGGATATCGAGAAACAACGTGGTATCTCGGTATCTACCTCTGTCATGGAGTTTGACTATACACCAGAGGAGTCGGGCATTGAATATAAGGTGAACATCCTCGATACCCCGGGTCACCAGGACTTTGCCGAGGATACCTATCGCACACTGACGGCCGTGGATTCCGCTATTATCGTGGTGGACGGAGCGAAAGGTGTGGAGGCACAGACACGCAAGCTGATGAATGTGTGTCGCATGAGGAACACTCCGGTGATTATCTTCATCAACAAGATGGACCGCGAAGGACGTGATCCGTTCGACCTCCTCGATGAACTGGAACACGAACTGGAGATCAAGGTACGACCGCTGTCGTGGCCGATCAACCAGGGAGCGAAGTTCAAGGGAGTGTATAATATCTATGAGGAGAAGCTCGACCTGTTCACACCTGACAAGCAGCGGGTGACGGAGAAGGTAGAGGTAAGCCTCACCCCCAACCCCTCTCCAACGGGCGAGGGGAGTTCTCACCCGTATGTTGATGATGTGATTGGAGAGCAAGATGCTGAGAAATTGCGTGAGGATCTGGAACTGGTGGATGGTGTGTATCCTGCCTTTGACGTGGAGACCTACCGTTCGGCTGAGGTGGCACCGGTATTCTTCGGCTCTGCCCTGAACAACTTCGGTGTACAGGAACTGCTGAACTGCTTCGTGGAGATCGCACCGAGTCCGAAGCCCACCAAGGCAGAGGAGCGCATGGTATCGCCCGAAGAGCAGAAGTTCACAGGTTTCATCTTCAAGATTACCGCGAATATCGATCCTAACCATCGTTCATGTATCGCCTTCTGTAAGGTGTGTAGCGGAAAGTTCGTACGTAACCAGCCCTACCTGCTTGTACGACAAGGTAAGACCGTACGCTTCTCCTCCCCTACCCAATTCATGGCACAGCGAAAGAGTACCATCGAGGAGGCATGGCCCGGCGACATCGTCGGTCTGCCCGACAATGGTATCTTCAAGATCGGTGATACCTTGACTGAGGGTGAAGAACTGCATTTCCGCGGTCTGCCCTCCTTCTCACCCGAGATGTTCAAATATATTGAGAACGACGACCCGATGAAGGCCAAGCAGCTCAACAAAGGCATCGACCAGCTCATGGACGAGGGTGTGGCGCAGATGTTCGTCAACCAGTTCAACAACCGGAAGATTATCGGTACCGTGGGACAGCTGCAGTTCGAGGTAATCCAGTACCGCTTGGAGAACGAGTATAATGCCAAGTGTCGTTGGGAACCCGTACACCTGTACAAAGCCTGCTGGATTGAGTCGGATGACGAAAAAGAGCTGGAGGCATTCAAGAAACGCAAGTACCAGTATATGGCCAAGGACAAGGACGGACGCGATGTATTCTTAGCCGACAGCGGTTATGTGCTGCAGATGGCTCAGCAGGACTTTGAGCATATCAAGTTCCACTTTACGAGTGAGTTTTAATTAAGAAGCAAGAAGCAAGAGGCAAGAGGCAAGAGATGATGGATGAGAAGCCGATATACGATGAGGGGGCGCTGAACGATCAGGACACCACTCCCTGGTATGGCGTACAGCTGTTTGGCTTGCGCCAGAAAGAGATGACTGACTATCTCACGGAGAAGGGGGTGGAGAGTTTCGTTCCCATGCAGAACGTGGACTTCATCGACCGTGAGGGGAAGCGCAGGCATGAGCTGCGCCCTGTCGTCTCGAACCTGCTGTTCATCAAGAAGCAGATGGACGACAAGGAGTTACAGTCGCTTCTCGAAGACCGTTACCAAGGACATTTCTATATCATCCGCAAGAGTCGTGGTAGCATCGTATTCTACCAGATTCCCGCACGACAGATGCAGGAGTTCATGATTATGTGTAATCCTGACCTCCTCATGAAGAAGTTCCTCAGCGAAAGCGAAGCCAAACTAAAGAAAGGCGACCGTGTGGTGGTGACACACGGTCCGCTGAAAGGCTTGTCGGGTCGACTGGTTCGGTCGAGCGGCAAGTACTACCTTCTGAAAGAGATTCCCGGCATGGCCGTGATGATGAAGGTAACCCGTTGGTGCTGTCAGAAGGCGGAATAAATTTATTCCACCCTGCTCTCTGAGAAATAATATTCGCGCAACGGTTTACTAACCGCCTTTCCCGTCAAGGTTACTATCTCCTGCAGACGGATATCCGTTGATGATGCCCCTACCTTAATGATATAGGTACCGGGGAGGATATTCCATTGGCGCTGCTGTTCATGACTATAGAAGCCCAGTTGCTCGGTATAGAGCTTCACCTTCACCGTCTTGGTCTGCCCTGGTTCCAACGCTACTCTGGCAAAGCCCTGCAGTTGGATGGGACGGATAGACTGGTCGGCTGTTGAAGGCGACAGATATACCTGCGTAATCTCGTCGGCCTTCATCTTTCCTGTATTCGTCACTTCGAACGAAAGGTTCACCTCCTTGGCGGTTGTCTTCACCTCTTTATCCACCTTCAGATTCTTATATTCGAATGTTGTATAGCTCAATCCGTAGCCAAACGGCCACTGAATGAGTGAGGAGTTTGGAGTGTGGAGTGTGGAGTGAGAAACAAGAGATGAAGGATTGTTATAACAGATGGGGGTATTGATCTCGGTATTCGGATAGCTCACAGAGAGCTTGGCCGACGGAGATACCTTACCAAAGAGGATATCAGCCACGGCATTACCACCCTCCTCACCAGGATACCAGGCTTGGATGACTGCCGCACATTTCTCGGCAATACCAGAAATAACCTGTGCCCTACCGCCGAATACCACCAACACCACAGGCTTACCTGTTGCCAGCAACTCGTTGACATACTGTTCCTGCTTACCCGGCAGACGGAGTCCTTGGCGGTCGCGGTTCTCTCCGCAGAGCATCACGTTCTCGCCCACCGCAGCAATGATTACATCTGCCTGTTGGGCCAATCGGAGAGCCTCAGCCTTATCGGCTTTCTCGCCTGAATTGACCTTACGGTGCAGGATATCATAGTCCCAGGCACGCTCATCACCGCCTTTGTTGAAGATGGTTTCGATCTCTTCGGTCCAGTCGCAGCCGCGGGAGTATGAGAGGATGGGGTTGGTGGGATCACTAGGCTTGATGGGCGAAGTGGAGTTTAGATAGTTGTTCATTCCTTCGAGGAGCGTGACGACATGCGGCTGGTCCATCTTGTCGACATCCTCCAACATCTTCCAGAAATACGACATGGCAGGATAACTGTAGTCGCCGCACATGGCCCACATGGAGTTGGCGTTGGGTCCTGTAAGGAAGATTCTCAAAGTTGACAGTTGAGAGTTGACAGTTGACAATTGAGAGTTGAGAGGAGAGAGAGGCAGAATACCGTTGTTCTCAAGCAATACGATGGATTGCGTGGCGATATCGTAAGCCGTCTGGCGCTCCTCGGGAGTATCGAGTTGGATTTGTTCTGTGGTATACAGATAGGGATCCTTATCGAACAGACCAGCACGGAACTTATACTTGAGCACGTTCTTCACAGCACGTTCCAATGTCTCAGGCTTCACCAGTCCTTTATCAATGGCCTCCTGCAGATACTTGTAGTTGGCACCATGCGGGAAATCAACATCGCAGCCCCCATTGATGGCAGCTGCCGCCTTCTCTACCGGACTCTGCAAACCAGGAATCTGGTCGATAGCGGTATAGTCGCTCACCACCATTCCGTCGAAGCCGAGATAGTCGCGAAGGATATCTTTGAGAATCTTACCGTTGGTCACACAGTTCACGGTGTCGCCCTTTTCATCAAGCATGGCATGATAGCCAGGCATCACGGCCTTACTATCTGTAAGACGGATCATGGTTTCGTGGGGCATCAGGATCTCTTCCATGAGTTCCTTCTCCTTGGCATCACCTCCGCCACCATAACCCAGGTAATGTTTGGAGCAGGTACCTACCCCTTTCTTGAGGTCGCCTTGCTGCAAGCCTTTGACAAACGCTGTGCCCATGGCAGCAGACAGGTAGCCATCCTCACCGTACGATTCCTCCAATCGGTTAAAGCTCGGTGTGCGACACACATCGACCATCGGCGAAAGCGACAACACACCACCCATCTTACGCATGGCAATACCCGTTTGAAGGGTCTTCAGTTCCGCCAGTTCGGTATTGAACGAACAAGCCTGTCCGATCTGCTGGGGATAGATGGTAGCACCCAAGGTGTTCACACCCGACAGCACCTCTTCGTGGAACAAGGCCGGAATACCATTGGGCGTATGATTCATCAGCCAGTCCTGGACGGCAGCCACACGGTCGCGCAGCACATTGGGATCCATAGGTTTCTGACTGGCAAACTGTGAGAAGTGTCCGATGCCGTTTGGAATCAGCTGTCGGCACTTCGTGGTGTCAAGCTTTCCCTGCTCATCGAAGAGGTCGTCCATATACATACTTCTCAACTGGGCAATTCGCTCCTCCTGCGACATCCTGTCGTAGAGCTTGTCAACCTGATTATCTATTTCCGAGGTTTTAGTAGTACAACCTACCAATAGTGCAATGGCACATATAACCGTTAGTCTTTTCATACGATGTGATCATGATTTGGTTTTAGAAGGCAAAAATAAGCATAATCTGGGAGAATGCCAAAGAAACGGACAAAAAACTCCCTTTTTCTGGAATTATGCCAGGATTATTTGGTAATTCCTGTCAGATTATGTATCTTTGTCAAGCAATTAAAACATCAAGTATTAACATGAAACGTATTATTCTATCTATCACTATTTTACTTTTGCAGATCCATGCGGTCTCCTTACATGCCCAAAGCATAGCCAAGAATTACAAAGCAGATAACAACAACAATCCCATCAGTGCCAGTGTGTTCTGTGCCGATCCTACGGCTTTGGACTATAACGGACGATTGTACGTCTATGGTTCCAATGACCACCAGCAGTTCATCAAGAACAACAAGAAAGACGGGAATGGCTATGGGGATATCAAGTCGTTGGTGGTATTGTCAACCGATGACATGGTGAACTGGACCTTCCATGGAACGATTGACGTGCAGAAGATCTGTTCGAAATGGACGGGTAACCCATGGTACAAAGGCTTTATGAACTCATGGGCACCATCGGTGACCTGGCGCACCACCGAGGATGGCAAGGAGGAGTTCTTCCTGTACTTTGCCAATACCAGTCATGGTGTGGGTGTATTGAAGGCCGATTCACCGATTGGTCCGTGGACATCACCACTGAACCATTCCATGATTAACCGGGATACCCCAGGCGTGCTTCCCTGTTCATGGATCTTCGACCCCGGTGTGGTGATTGATGAAAACGGTACGGGATGGATCTCCTTCGGTGGTGGCGATCCCAATGAACAAGGTAATACCCTACAGCCCAACAACGCCCTCTTTGCCAAGCTCGATGCGTCAATGACGGCTCTTGATGGCAAGCCCGCCAGGATTCCTGCACCCTATCACTTCGAGGCCAGCGAACTGAACATCATGAACGGTAAGTTCGTCTATACCTATTGCTCTTCGTGGGCGGAACGCAAGGATGCCGAATGGAACACATACAAGCAAGAACAGAACATCAAAATCGGTAAACCCAACACCTGTACGATGTGCTATATGGTATCCGACGATCCGATGAATCCCGACTCTTGGGAATATAAAGGCGTTTGCGGAAAGCATCCCGGATTCCCCTCGCCCAACAACCATTCCCATCTGCACAAGTTCCAGGGCAACTATTACTATCTCTACCATTGGGCTCCCCTGATGAAGAGTATGCAGGACGGGAAAGCCATCGACAGCAGTTGCGACGGCTACCGCTCCATCTGCGTCAATATGGCTACGGTAGATGAGGGAACGCAGAAAATCAGTTCGGTCAATCAGAACCTTACCGGTGTCACCGCTATCAAGAACCTGAACCCCTACGATCTGCAGCAAGCTGAGACAACAGCCAACAGCGGCGGGGTGATGTACGAGGACTACAAAAACATCGAAAAGGATACAAAGATCAGTGCTCTCGGTAATGATGCTTCCAGAAACCTGCAGGTAGCCATGAAACCAGGTGCTTGGACCATGGTACGCAATGCCGACTTCGGTGAAGCGGGAGCACAATCGTTCAAGTTCACTGCTCAGGGAACCGGTACTTTGGAGATCCGTCTCGACAAGAAGACCGCGGAGCCAGCTGCCACCATCGCGTTCTCTTCTACTTCCATGGAAGAGCATGACACGAACATTGATCCTACTCCATTCAAAGGTGTTCATGATGTCTATTTCGTCTTCACCACTGCCGAGAAGGTGCAGTTCGATGCCTGGCAGTTCAGTGCAGAGCAGACCACCGGCATTCAGCAGGTTGTTCCTACACAGTCATCTGACAGTAAGTTGTACGATCTCTCCGGTCGCCGCATCAACAACAACACCTCAAAGGGCATTGTTATTGAGCAAAGCACGGATGTGAACGGTAAGAAACAAAGTAGGAAGATTCTTCGCTAGGCAAAGTACTCCATGACACCATGGCTCTTATCAATTGTGTCGCCATATCAGAGACAAGTTCCGCCTGCCTTGAAGGTAGTGGGAAATAGAAAGAGATTGATGACGAAACTATAATGTTTATGAAATCTTAATTATTGTATTTTTTGCCGTTTTTGATGACCAAACCCTTATAGGATGTATTCACTTTCTGACCAGCAAGGTTATATATAGTCTTTTCAGATTTCTGAGCTGCATGCACAGTTGTAATGGCTGTTTCTTTGGTCTTACTCTCATATATTTCATATATTTCGATACTCTTAACAACGGTGGTTCCTACAACCCAACCGGTTTGTAGAAAGACACTACATTCTTCCAAACCATCTACGACATCGGATTCTCCTGCAAAAGCAGTGAATAGGACATCTATTACTTGGAAGTCATCACTGGCTGGTACAGGAATTTGACACACGAAATTGGTATTAATGGTACCCATAATTATCTGATATATCCCGTCGGAAGGGACTTTCAAAGTTAAGCGAACAACATAATCGTGATTCTGTTCAAGTAAAAAGCCACCAGCTATGCAAGTTTGGGGGTGGTAGCATACTTCCTGTTTCTGAGGATTGGAAATGGCTAAGCCTTCTTCTGTTGATACCCATATTCCTTCTGGGGCATCATACACAATATAAGGAACACCAGACCAATCCTTTTCAAAAATCAAAGGAGATTCTGGTTTGCTGTCACCTAAAGTATTTTCGAATACCTCCACCTCTTTAAGAAGTGTGGTACCATTAACCCACTGGGTTTTTATTACGACATGACCATCCCCACCTACATTTTTCGCGAACTCAGGAAAATCAACATCAATCACCTGGAAGTCGTCTCCTCCTCTTACAAGAACTTCATTTTCGATATAGTTTTCCCAACTACCAATTTGTACTTTATACGCGCCTTTGTCTTTATTCGTAGATTTATGAGGAATCTTAACAGTCAGACGAACGACATAATTGTGTTTATTCTGAAAAGAAAGGCAGTCATCGGTAAGAACCATCATGGATTTCCAAATCCGATGATCCCACGGACTTGGATTGGTAAGAGCTAAACCTTCTGGGGTCGTTTCAACAATTAATGGATTGTCTCCTGTAGGCATATAATTAGGAGCAGTTCCCTCATAGTTCACCTTAAGAAGCGAAACCCATCCTTCACTCGAAACCTGAGCATTTATGCTCAAAGATACTAAAAGAGCTGCAAAGCAGAGTAAAAGATTCTTCATAATTCAATATTTCTTTAAAGTTTTAAATAATTAGAGACGGGAACAAAGACTCCAACACATAGGTAATTGTCGTGCTATACCACTTTCATCTTACCGTTTTTGAAACGGAAAATGTAATAACCGTCATCAACAAGAACTCCTTGAAAATACTGTTGATAACGCTCGAAACGCATGCCGTAATCCGTTTCTTGAAATCTGTCGAGGGCAAAGCTGTCGGTTTTACATTTTATACATGTACTATTAAAGAAGTCAACAGCTGTTGCTGGAATATTGGGATCTGTCGCTGCATATCTAACTGATTTAATCCTCCCGTTACTGTTCTTCTCAACCATGGTAAAATCAGGTTGAGACAAATTCGAATGTCCATCATTCATTCTGAATTGTGCATGTATTGATAAAGCCATCATCAAGAAAAAAAGGATAGAATTCTTTTTCATATTCAGCATTATTAATAATCTCTCTGCAAATATAAAAAAAAAAGGATTACCTTCCCCCAAAAAAGAACTTTTTTTTTCTTTTCGGATCAAAGCACAGATGTAAACGGGAAGAAACAAAGCAGGAAGATTCTTCGTTAAGAAGATTTTCAAGCATTGAAACAGAATGTTCCCAACATGGGAACAAAATATTCCCAACATGGGAACAAAGTATTCCCAACGTGGGAACAAAGTGTTTCTGACGTATAAACAAAGTGTTTGTAGCGTATAAACAAAGTGTTTGTAGCGTGTAAACAGAGTGTTCGTAGCCTAAAAACACTTTTGAACAAAATAGAGACGCCACAAATGTGGCGTCTCTATTGATACATGATGTGGTATCTTTTACCGACGACGTTTGGAAATCAGGAAGCTGCCGATGGCGATGAGGATAACAAGAAGTGTTAAGATGTAGGCCCAGATATGGGTGACATGCGAGGTGGCAGTGATGACATAGTCTTGTGGAATGAGTCGCTCACCGGTGAAGGGATAGAAGACCGTTCCGTCGGGTTGCAGCGTTCCATTGCCTGTGTCGGTGACCTTTCCTGGCATCGTGAGGGTGTAGGGTACGTTGAACCATAAGATGTTCAGACTGTTAGTAAGCTCCTTGTTCAGTTCCTTTCCGCAAGGTGTCTCGTCATCGAAGAAGATGGCATAGGCATCTGAGTGGAAGAACGACTGCATGACTTCTTGGGGATTGACATCGAGGATGTCTTTCTGACCTTTCAACACATGGTGAGCCAAAGAGTCACGAAGTTCCACGAAGCGCTCACGACTGACGGGCGGATTGGCAATGGAGTCGTAGTGACTGACGATAAAGTCGAAACTGGTCTGAAAGAGATTATCGTTGAGCCATTTGTTCACGAAGGGCTCCATCCCCTCAATCTTCTGTAAAGCCTCGGCACCGCTCATTCCTTCAACCATATTCGGCTGACCTGTGAACCAATAGCTGACGATGTCCTTGTCGGCATAGTTCGTGGGAGCAATCTTGAAGGTGTCGCCCACGCAGTAGAATACCTCAGTGTAGGTGTATTCGGTATAGAACCAGCGGAAATGTTTCTCCACTTTGGCCGTTGAGCGCAGACGGGTACCGTTGAGTAGCAAGGGAGTTTCTTTGCACATATCTTCCGGGGTGCGGAACGGACGGGAGAAGGTAGTGGTAACCGTGTCGCCTTCCATCTCGGTATGTGTTCCCATGAAAGCTCTTTGGTTCAGGCAGGAGGGAATGGGCTGGGCCAACACCGCTCCTTCGCCTTGCATCATGGAATCACGTTCTTCCTTCGACATGATGGTACTGTAACTGATCTCACGTTCACAACTGCCATCCTTGTTGACGATGGTATGCATCTTCACGTTGGCATCTTCCTGACAGGATGTAAGAAGCAGGACTGCTCCTAATACGATTCCGAAATAACTACTTGTTTTCATAACGCATTTGTCTTAATTGGGTGTAACTGATGAGTTGATCTCGTTGCTGACGGCTTGTGTACACATCCTTTAGGGTGCTGCCAGATGAGAAATGAGAGATATGATGAGGTACTTCATTCGATGGGATATCCGGTGCTGATACGGAACTCTGCTGATAGAAGAACAATCCGACGAGCCAGATGGCTGCGATGGACGAGATAACACGCAGGGTGATCAGGATGGCAGATGGTTTCTTATTCCGTTTTGCCATGATGGCATCGTATTCAGCCTCTCCGAGAGTCAGTTCGCCAAGCATCATACGAACGGCTTGCCACTCTTCAGATGGATCCTGACACTGTTGGATAGCCAGAGCCAGTTGGTTCTCTTCCGCTGGCGATGTCTCGCCTGCAAGATACTTATCGATGAGTTTCTGTATGTCCTTGTTTGTCATTGCTTCATCCTCCTCATTAGTTCTGTGAATACTTTCTTTCGTGCTGTAGAGACCATGACGGCGACTGAGGCCTTGGGTATGCCGGTCTGCTTAGAGACTTCCTCTGCCGAGAGACCTTCAACCGCCCGCATCTCAAAGAGCTGTCGTTCTCGCGGCTTCAACAGGTCGATGGTCTCCGTCAGCATCCGTTGTGTTTCTTTCGCCTCCAGCTGCACTTGCGGATCGTGTGGACTAGCTGTCTGATGACGGTCGATAGTCCTATCAGAAAGCGGTTCCTTCGACGGGTCGGCTACATGCTGCTGTTTCCGATACATGCTCACGCAGCAGTTCTTTGCCACTCGTACAGCCAAGGCTTCAATGTTTCGCTCGGCATCGATATGCTCACAGTAGCGCCAGAGCTGGATCATTGCCTCTTGGGCTGCATCCTCAGCATCGTCCTTGGAACCGAAGAAGTCGAGTCCGACTTTCAGTACTCTCTGGCGCAACTGCGCGGCGATATGTTCAAATTCTGAGCGTGTCATACACCTATAATACGCAGTAAAGTGTATTTTATTAAGTTGGAAACGAAATTTTTTTTCTTTTTGGTTTCCTTTGGGCAGAATTCTCCCTTATTTCATCTGATCCAACAGGTTTGCCAGTCCTTCAAGATCGCGGGCATCGACATTCAAATCCAGCAGATCGCCGTCACGGTTGAAGAGTTTGTAGGTGGGAAATGCCCTTACTTCCTTTCCGCAGGATTCTGCAACTGGAAGCCCTCCTGGAGATCAGGTTTCTGGAATGAGTACTCAATACTCTCCACGATAATAGAATGAGGTACGATGTAACTAATCACCGTATTATAGTCGTAATGCGAATGATTGCTGATGAACTCTTCCTTGGAAGCTGCCGTCACATGCATGAGGGCACTACGGGAAGGATTCGGAATCTCACTAACTCTGACAATCTCCTCTTTGCCAGTATTCACATCTACGCGAACCAGATACTTCCAGCAATCCTTCGGTGCTTTAACAATATACGCATGATCAAGACCAGCCTTCTTAGCCTCCTTGAGGAAGATGCGCTTCATTGATGCCTGAGGAACGCACTTGTCTATGCCCACATGAATGATACCTGGAGTACACTTTGATACTGGAGAACTGAACAGGAAACGCTCATTACCAGTAGATTCCATAGCACCGATAGCAGGATGACGCCCCGTGAGAAGAGTCTTCAGGATACCATTCTCGATGATTGGGAGCGACTTCTTAGGAACCACGCCGTCAACATCCACCTTATAGTTTGCCAAAAGTTTCTGTCCCTTGTACTCAGGAGTATCAGCCCACTGGGAAATACTCATCTTGGTATCAAGAATACGCTTGCCAAGCATCATACTGCTGACGGCACTGCCCTTTTGCATATCACGAGAGGCGATACAACTTGTCTGAACAACCTGATGCGAGATAGCCTCAACAACAGACTCATCCTCAATCATTATCGGACCTACATAGAACTCCTTCACCACCGGAGCGTCTGCCTTCTTCATGAAAAGTTCACAGAACTCCCTAGTACGCTGCTTCAGCTCATCAAGCGAAGGCAACTCATCAATACGCCTTGCAAACACCTCAAACTGATCATGCAGGGTTGAACCGTCACAGGTCGTGATGTTTCCATTTATGTTAAGTTTTATCTCAGGACGCGCAAAACGAAGTTTCTGTCCTTCGGAAGTAAAGCGGTAGATATCCTTTGTATCCACATTAAAAAGCACATCAGAATCAAATATACGAGGATAATCAGCAAAGATAGCTGACAACTCAGCTGCATACCTTATCATCAAAGCTGTATCAATAGGAGTCACGGCACTCTCCTCTATGTATTCACTTGCAGGAAGCTCAAGCATCTCTGGAATCTGGAGATCCTCCTCTGGCAGAGGATTCACCTTTCGCATACTGGCCTTAGCTCCCATGTTATTGAGAGCCATCTTGTAACTGCGGTCACTGATAATCCAGAATCCACGGCGTATCATATCATAGTCAGTCTCGTTTGGAATGCCGAAATTCATTTCATTATTATTCACATCCATCATACTTGTCGTCATCTTGTCGCCAAGTGACAAATTGACAAAGCCACGATTCTGACTCTTACCATAATTAATGCGGTACACACCACCAAGTGAAGCCGACACATAGGCAATGTTACCATGAATAAACCTGTAGTCAACGAAGTAAGGAAGAGGGAGATTGGCTAAGTGCAGACTATCCTTCGTGCGCTTCATCTCATCCTCCATTGCCTTGAAGATAATCTCACCCGTATCCTTACCAGCATCCCTACCGTATGTCTTGGTATATTCAGGAAGCTTCAGGGCTGGTGCTACCATCTTCTGATTATTGCTACGCTGTGTCTCTACCTTGGAAACATATATATAAGGTGAGGTGGCAGATATTGGAACCCAGCCAGACTCCGCGCCACAGGAACCTGTAAACGTAGATGGAGTATCACCAGCAGCCGTGATGTTAGAGAACATTGCCAAAGGTGTACCAATAAGATTAACTCCACGCACAAGTTCGTCCTTACGACCGTCCACATAAATCCTGAACACCTCCACAGGAGTCACGTTGAAGGCATTGACATTATCAAGAAAAGTAAAACCGCTCGTCACCGTGCGGAAGAAATAGCCATACTCCTTACCTTGCTTTTTTGCCTCCTTGATAAGCATCTCGCGAAGCTGAGCCTCGGTATATGGCTGGTTGGTCTCAACAACCAGATTAGATTGTCGTGACACAGGATCATTGCCACCAGCAGCCCTTCCATGGCCATTGCTGACTGGGAACCCGTCAATCGGAATGCGACACGTAAGGAAATCCTTCAGCACGCCATTCTCAACATTCTGCACTCGGCGAGCCTTAACTCCCTCGTCATCATATTTATACGAGCCATTGAGAGCCTGCTTGCCGTAGTAATTCTGCGTAGGGTCACAATACACGCTGAAAGAAGCAGGCAGAACCCTCTCGCCTACCATGTGCTTAAAGGTCTCACCACCCTTCTTCATGCGATGACTCTCAAGACGATGACCGAAGATCTCATGGAAGAACACACCACTTGCAGAACCTGAAAGAATAGCAGGACCGGCATAAGGATCGGCAAGAGGAGCATCACGAAGCGCAAGCAGACGATTCACGATATCATGCGCCTTAGCTACAAGCACCTCCTCGGAAGGAAGTTCAGCCTCACTGAAACCAAAGAAATCCTCATACAGAGGGCATTGCATACCATCGGTAGCAAGAACCATGGCTTGCAGCATAATACGGACACAACGGCGGTTCTGCACCACCGATGTGCCATCCGAGTTTACAATATACGTCCTGATTGTCCCAAATTCAATATTTGCAGAACCATCTTCGAGCATACGGCACTCCTTGAACACGCTGCTCACCTTGTTGAGTTTGTTCTTCCACGCTAAGGTATCTACCATCCATGGCGAGAGAGCAGCCTCATAGTATGACTCAACAGGAGCATCTGAGAAGCATGGTGACTTATCCTCGAACTGTGCATCCGTCCTTGACTTCGCCACAGCCTCCTCATAGCGTTTCACAGCCGTGCGGTATCTATTCATAGAAGCGTACCATATCTCATCACGATACTGGCGCAACGGCCCTCCAGATATAGCCACGCCATTACCTTGAGCACCTCTGTTATTCGCTTGCTCTATGCCCTGGTTCTCAAACTTATAGTTATCGAGTTCCTTGCTGCCTATGCGTATGTTCGGCACAATGAAACGACTATGATCGTCATTTACAGACGCCGAACCAAAGATACTGTTAATTGAGAGAATCTGACTGTCTTGCAAACGCAGACTCATAAAGTACGCTGGTACAGGTTTCTGTTTCAACTGCGCCATAGAATAGTTCAGCTCTTCCTTAAGAGTCCGAAGAATAGAATCTGACTGTTCCGTCTGCGCCCAGCCCGTCATTACGACGAGGACAAGCATCATAGTTGATAATAATAGTTTCTTCATGTTCCGTTAATGGTTTATTTCTTTTGTTTGTTTGATTTCGGCAAATCACCAATGCGCGTTACTTTGAAATCGGATGCGGAGAACCACTGGGCATGACAGGGCTGACCAGTAAAGGCCGCATCAGTGGAAACACCATAGGTAATGCTACCATTGGAAACAACAATACTGTCGATACTGACCACAGACCAGCCTTTACCCTCACCGAAATAGTCGGACAAACTCTTGCTGTTATTCTCTTCATAATCATTGATATGGAACTTCATACCCATGATTTCGAATGTTGTGGTACTGACAAGTCTTTCCCCAACAGAATCCTTTATCTGTACGTCAGCCATTTTCTCCCTTACCTGCTCTACGAACTCACCACCCGTGTTGCCGTATGCGGGAATCTGTTTGAACACCGTTAGTTTACCTGCTTGAGCATAGATAAAGGTACCAGGACCTTCGGCACGGGCTAAGCAGTTCAGGCGATAGATGCCTGGCTCTACCTGTCCTGTATGCTCAACCTGATACACCTCTTCGCAATCTCCGTTCCATGCATCAAGATAACGGGTATTGTGGTCACCACTCCAATGTTCTCCACTGGAGGTCAGGTGCGCACAGTTCTCTGCCTTAATCAGTTTCCAATCGCCTTGGCGCAGGAAATCCTTGTCTTGAGAATTCATCACCACCCCTTGGTAGGTATGTGTCTTCCGATAATGAGCCTGCTCACGTTCAGATGCCTGTTCATGAACCCAGATGAGCGAAGGTATCATACTGAACAGAGCTGCTAACCACAGTACAATCCACAGAATACGTTGTCCGACACCCATGGGCTGAATCTTACCCGATTTCGACAGTAGCATATGACCGATGGCATAGAGAGGGATGAACAGTGTCAACAAGAGTCCGGCGATGAACACGGCTACTACCCAGGGATGACTGGTATACATCTCAGCCAGGTTCAGGTAGCCAATATCGAAAGGCAGGGCCATATGTACAGCCGAAGGAACGGTAAAGACGATGATGATAGATACAATAATCAGTAATAGACTGACCAACAAGATGAGTCCGAAGATGGCAGCAAATCCCACGAAGAGTCCTGCTATGATTGACAGTATCACAGCGAGGGTCGCCCCCAAACATCCACGATGTTGCTGTACGGGCTGCTTATCCTCTACCACCACATCGGCCAGGTTCTGCGGTGTCACGTCCTTCCCTTCCATCTCTAACACCTGCTTAGGGGTATTGGCGGTTGGCATGGCAATGGCCAATATGAAATAGAGAATGATCAGGCCCAGATTGATTGAAAAGAAACTTCCGTGGAAGAAGAACTTGAACAATGGTGCCAGGAAGATGTTGGAACCTAATATCAGCAGCACATAGCCGATGCGCCACCAAGTGGCATCCGTTCCCGTATAGGATGCTAAGCCAGAGAGTACACCTGCCACCATCTGGTCGTTGGGATTACGGTAGAGTCGTTTGCCGGCTGTTCTCGCCCGCATGTTGTCAAAGATACTCTGGGCATTAGAACCTTCAGAACTTGTCTTCTGCTCCTCCTTCCCCTCTTCCTCACCGGTCAGCTGCTCAGGCTTTCCGATACGGGTGATGATGTCTTTAACATGATCAATGGTGATGGCCTCAACATCCTGCTGGCGCAGTTCATCAAACAGCTCAGCAATGCGAGCTTCAATATCATTGACAATCTCGTCGCCATCTTCCTTTCGTCCGAACGACTGACGGAGCGACTCAATATACTGTTGCAACAGTTCGTAGGCATCCTCGTCGATCTGGAAGAGGCGGCCGCACAGGTTTATGGTGATATTCTTCTTCATATTTGTTTTATTCTTTAATTCTTCAAATCCAATAGTTTCGGAGTGATTGTCTTCAGGTAGTTAATCGTATTAGAGAGTTCCATCCAAGACGAGTCGAGGCCTTCGAGGAAATGTTCACCCTCTTTACTGAGGGCATAGTACTTACGGGGCGGTCCCTGCGTGGATTCCTGCCACTGGTAAAGCAGTAGTCCATCGTTCTTCAAACGCGTCAGCAACGGGTAGAGTGTTCCCTCCACCACAAGCAGTTCCGCATTCTTCAGTTGCTGGA
The DNA here is from genome assembly GCA_017651265.1 of Prevotella sp. Taxonomy (GTDB): domain Bacteria; phylum Bacteroidota; class Bacteroidia; order Bacteroidales; family Bacteroidaceae; genus Prevotella. Next base: position 70,730 of record JAGCDO010000001.1, read on the forward strand.
TAATGTCGCTGGCATACGATGGCCGATGCTTCAGGAGCAGTAGCACACAGTACTCCAGCATCCCTTTCCGCATCTGCGACTTTGCATTCTCGATATTCATACGATACTGTTTATTTACGTTTGTATTCTGATTCTGTTGCAAAGATAGGTAAAATATAAGTACCTTGTAATGCAAGGTACTAAATAAATACCAGTAATTAAATATATTTAACAAGATGACAAGGAATCTGCACATACCCAATCCTGTTTACCTTATTATATATATAGTTTCTTCAAACCCGTCAGGAGAAAAAGGATTGTGATAAAAGCGTAAAAAAAACACTAAAAATATTTGTCGTTTAAAAATTATTAATTAACTTTGCAACAGAATCTATAAAAACTACTAACTAACATGCACATCTCATTTTCGTAAGAAGATGATTATTGTTCGTGTAGAAACTATCTATCAAATTCTAACACCTTTATTATATTTCATGCAAAACTTATCAACAATTATGCAAAACTATTTGAAATTTCTATCTGTCATCTGTGTCAGTATGATGGTGTTTGGAGGTTCTGCTTCCGCAGCACCACTCACGACTGAGGAACAAGTGTTTCAAGGAAGAGAGACTACACAGGTGAAGGGAGTCGTACTCGACTCTGACAGTCAGCCGGTTATCGGTGCAACTGTTGTTGAAGTGGGCACAGAAAGTAATGGAACCCTGACGGGGGCTGATGGTTCATTTACCATTTCCATTACCAGAGGTGCAAGTCTGAGAATCTCTTACGTTGGCTACAAGACGGTTACCGTCAGGCCTACGGCAGGAAGAACTGTTCAGGTTACTTTGGAAGAAGATTCCGAGATACTGAACGATGTAGTGGTTGTGGGTTACGGTACACAACAGAAGAAACTCGTTACAGGTTCAACGGTTCATGTTACCGCAGAGAACATTGAGGCCGTCAATGCTGTAGATGCCTTCGGTGCTTTGCAGAGTCTGGCATCAGGTATGAACATTGTGATGAACTCTGGACAGCCTGGTGAGGGTTACAAGGTTGTGATCCGTGGTATGGGTACCGCAGGTTCCAATACGCCGCTCTATGTAGTGGATGGTGTGCCAGGTGCCAATATCGACGACCTCTCCCCGAACGACATCGAGAGCATCGACATCTTGAAGGATGCTGCATCCAGCGCCATCTATGGTGCCCGAGCATCTAACGGTGTCATCCTCGTTACCACCAAGAAAGGTAAGGCTGGTGCAGGACATGTAAATGTTTCTTTCGATGGTTATCTGGGTTGGCAGAATGTGAACACCAATGATGTAACACCGTTGAACGCCAAGCAATATATGGAGATTGTCAACAAGGCTCGTGAGATCCAAGGTATTGAACCGTATGTCTGGGAAAACTATATCCCCGTTCAGTATCCCAAGATCATGAATGGCACATGGAATGGTACCAACTGGCTCGATGAGACAACGATTGACAATGCTCCGATGCACAACGCATCCATCAGCATCTCTGGCGGTAGCGATTTGTCTCGCTTTGCTCTTGGTTTCACCAAGTACCACCAGACAGGTACACTGGGTGCTCCTGCCGATCCGAAGTTCGACCGCTATACCGTTCGTCTGAACTCTGACTATTCTCTGATCAGAAAGCACGGTCGTGACGTACTGAAGGTTGGTGAGAATATCACCTTCTCAGTTACCGATAAGCGTGGTGTCTCTGTGGGAGGTATCTACGGAAACAGCATCCGTAACCTTCTGGCTATGACCCCGCTGCTGCCTGCATACAACGATCAGGGCGGTTATTACGAGTATAGCGATATCTTGGCCGACAAGTGGAACTTCCTTGACGAGGCAGCCAACCCACTGGCTTCGATGAAATATAACAATGGAATGGGCTACAACAAGGGCCACCGTCTGCAGACGAACTTCTTCTTGGAGTTTATTCCCATCAAGGATCTCACCTGGCGTACCAGTGCCGGTTGGCTCTATCGCCACAGAGAGAGTCGCAGCTACGTGCCTGTCTTTGAACTCAGTGCCAAGAACTCGAATCCTAACGACGATGTTCGTCAGAACCAGTCATACAGCATCCGTTGGTCATTGGAGAATACCATCAACTGGAAGAAGTCGTTCGGACTCCATAATATCGATGCCCTCCTCGGACAGTCTGTTGAGAAGTGGGGTTATGGTAATGGTGTCAACGTAACCAACTCCAACTCTCTCTTCCCGGGATCATTCGACCACGCTTTTATCAACAATGCCAATGTGGTGGATCCGTCCTTTACCTCTATCGGTGGTAGTCCAGAAGCACAAGGTGCCATCGCATCGTTCTTCGGACGTGTTAACTACAACTACAACGAGACCTACCTGCTCTCGCTCGTGCTCCGTGCCGATGGTTCTTCCAACTTCAAGCGCGGTAAGCGCTGGGGTTACTTCCCCTCCATCTCTGCAGGTTGGGTAATCAGCAACGAGGCATTCATGGAGTCAACCAAGAGCTGGTTGGATTTCTTGAAACTGCGTGCAAGCTGGGGACAGAACGGTAACTGTAACATCTCCAACTTCCAGTATCTGGCCACCATCGACCTGAATGATCCTTACTATTTCGACAGCAAGGACAATCCTGCACTGGGTGCCTTCCCCAACATTCTTCCTAACGAGGATGTGAAGTGGGAGACCTCTGAGCAGCTCGACTTCGGTTTCGATGCCCGCTTCCTGAACAACCGTTTGGGCGTTGTCTTCGACTGGTATAAGAAGACCACCAAGGACTGGCTGGTAGTAGCTCCGATGCTGCTCTCTTACGGTACTGGTGCTCCTTATATCAATGGTGGTGATATCCAGAATAAGGGTTATGAGGTTCAGCTGAGCTGGAACGACAGAATCGGTAAGGATTTCAGATACAACATCTCTGCTAACTTCTCACATAACAAGAACGAGGTTACCCGTCTGGCTAACTCAGAGGGTATCATCCATGGTGGTTCAAATGCCATTGCACAGAACACCGCAGAGCTTTATCGCCTCCAGGTAGGCTATCCTATCGGTTACTTCTGGGGCTACGAGATGGAAGGTATCATCCAGAACGAGCAGCAGCTGCAGGACTACCTTGCCCGTAACTGTAAAGGCGACAAGGCTAACTCTCTGCAGGGTGCGAAATTACAGCCGGGTGATGTGATGTTCAAAGATTACGACGGTGACGGAAAGGTTGAAACCGGTGATGAAGACAAGACCATGATCGGTGATCCGAATCCGGATTACACTGTTGGTCTGAACATCAACATCTCTTATAAGGGCTTCGACCTGGGTATCAACGGTTATGGTTCCTTCGGACAGCAGGTGGCCAAGAGCTACCGTCAGTTCTCTGACCATCCCGATGACAACTACTGTACAGATGTCTATACCAAGTACTGGACAGGCGAAGGCAGCACCAACCGCTATCCGCGCTTCTCCGATGGTAAGAACGTTAACATGTCTGAGATCTCACGCGTTTGGATCGAGGATGCCGACTTCTTCAAGATCTCACGTATCTCCTTCGGTTACGACTTCAAGCGTCTCTACTCGAAGCTGCCGGTACAGAAGTGCCGTCTCTATGTGTCACTCAGCAACTTCTTTACCTTCACAGGCTACTCAGGTATGGATCCTGAAGTGGGCTTTGGTAATGGTACAAGCTGGGCATCTGGTATCGACTGTGGTTATTATCCCTCATCACGTGCCTTCCAGGTGGGTCTGAACGTCAACTTCTAAAGATTGAAGATAATAATATTAAAGCATTGAAGTTATGAAAACAATATATCAATTAATCTGCGCAATATGCGTGATATGTGGTTTCTGCGCCTGTGAGGACTTCCTCGACACAGACAACCTCACGATGAAGGATACATCGAATTTCCCCGTCAATGAAACAGATGCTTTCCAGATGGTGAATGGTATCTATTCCGTGATGAACCGAAACCTTGCCGACCCGGAGGAAGATCCTTTCTTTATCTTTGACATCGCTTCTGACGACCGTCTGGGTGGTGGTAGCCAGAGTAACATCGGCGCACAAGGTGTTGACCGTTTGATGAACGCTTACGTTGACTGGATGAAACCGCTTTGGCAACAGCGTTATGCTGGTATCAACCGTGCTAACAATGCATTGGAAACCATCGACAATGTGAAAGAGTGGTCTTCTCCCGTCAAGAAGAACCAGTTGCTCTGCGAGATCTATTTCCTTCGTGCATGGTATTATTTCAACCTGGTTCAGGTATTCAATGGTGTACCTCTGGTACTCAGTACTGAGCCTTTGAACTTGCCGAAATCATCACCGGATGAGATCTATGCTCAGATCGGTTCCGACCTGAAGGCTTCCATCGAGGCAGGACCATCAACCAAGTATCCCGAATTTGGAATCGGTCGTGTTTCCAAGTGGGCAGCTGAAGGTATGATGGCCCGCGTATGGTTGTTCTACACTGGTTTCTATGGTAAGTCTGAACTGCCTCTCGCTGAGGGTGGAAGCATCTCTAAGAGTCAGGTGGTTTCTTGGCTTGAGGATTGTATCCAGAACAGTGGCTACGGACTTGTCAGCGACCAGCGTAACCTCTGGCCTTACACCAATCCTTACACCGCTAAGGACTATCCCTATGCTCTTGACAATGGTTTGAACTGGGAGACCGACGAGAACATCGAAAGCATGTTTGCCATCAAGATGTCTAACAAACCCGGTTGGAGCGCTGATTCACAGCTTCGTCATAACCGTATTGTAGAGTTCTACAATCCGCGTAAGACTACCGAGGCTGCTTTCCCGTTCTCCGTACAGGGATATTCTAATGGTCCTGTATGTTACAAGTTGTGGACCGACTGGGCTGAGGATCCCGACTACGCTGGCGACTATCGTCGTGTTGGCTCTATCTGCGATCGTGCCGTGGAGATTCCCGACTATAAGGGTGACCCTGCCAAGGAGGTGGAGAACACCAACCTGCTGGCCAAGAAGTACATCGGCTGTGAGGCATGGAACGAAGACCACAGCGGTCGTTATCTGAGCTACGGCTACTACTATGGTAGTGAGAACAACCGTCAGACTGGTCTGACTCAGTCGCTCGTATGGCTGCGCTTCGCTGATGTGCTGCTGATGCACTCAGAGCTCACCGATGGCAAGACCATCTATAATGGCAAGAGTGGTTTGAACGCTGTTCGTCAGCGTGCAGGACTGGGAGATCTTCCTTATAGTCTGACACTGCTGAAGAAGGAGCGTCGCTACGAGCTCTGCTTCGAGGCACTGCGCTGGAACGACCTGCGCCGTTGGGGCGATGTACAGGAGAAGGTGAAGAATCAGGTGGGTAACCCCATCCTGAACGAAGGTGCTCCGGGTGAGTATGCGTTCACCAACGACTTCATGCAGCGTTACAATGAAACTGGTGGTGGCTTCTTCAAGATTCCTGAGGATCAGGTAATCTTGTCAGAAGGTGTTCTGGAGCAGAATCCTGGTTGGGGCGAAGGAACGAACTGGACAAAGGGTGATCTACCCTATTTCAAGAAGAAATAATAAAGGAATAATAAATAAAAGAGGATATGTCAACAGGCATATCCTCTTTTATACTCACCTTTGTGCACATTCAGAGATTTACACGATTCCATAGCCCTTCCTATGGCTACTGTAATTATGTGCAATATCATAGGTATTGACGCCTAAAAACATAGGTATTGGAGTCTAAAACCATAGGTATTGGAGTCTAAAACCATAGGTTTCGCAATGCAAAACCTATCTTTTCCTAATTTTGAATATAAAAACTTGCGCAACATACACGAATTTCGCTGGAAACGCCTTTAAATAGGGGAAAAACGGGTGTCTTCAACATACACGTAACATACACCAACATACACTATAGCGGCTTCAACATACACGCAACATACACTGTTAAGTAGGCCACTTTCGCATAGAAACTAGACTACTTTCTCATAGTAATCAGGCTGCTTTCTCATAGTAATCAGGCCACTTACTCGAAAATTCTCTCGAGAATTTTTGAGTTTGAACGTTACAAACTCTCAGTAAAGTGCCAGTATACTCCTTGTTGTCTTAACAACAACTGCCACTTATTATCGCTACAACTCGTCGGCGTGTATGTTGCGTGTATGTTGAAGCCGCTATAGTGTATGTTGGTGTATGTTACGTGTATGTTGGAACTGATAGTTTCCCCTTTATTTATTAGGGTTTCGGGGATTTTTTGTGTACCTTGCGTGAATTTTAGTAAATCGAAATAATATGAAGGTAAAGGTAACCCCACCCCTAGCCCCTCCCCTTCAAGGGAGGGGAGTAAGGGAAGTGGAAGAGAGTTGGGGATTAGCCATTTAACCAATTCTGCAAGATGGTGCGTCCATCAGGAGTAAGCACACTCTCGGGATGGAACTGAATACCATGGATATCGTATTCACGATGACGAAGAGCCATGATCTGACCTTCATCACTCAAAGCCGTAATCTCCAGGCAAGAGGGGAAGTCGTCTGTGGAGACTACCCATGAATGGTATCTTCCCATCGTGAACCGCTCACTGATATTCGCAAAGATCGGATCGATGCACTTTCCGTCTTCCATGACCAGACAACCGTCTGTTGCCACACCATGGAAAACATCCGAGAGGTTCTCGAGCTTTCCTCCAAAGACCTCTCCGATGGCCTGATGACCTAAGCACACGCCAAGGATGGGTTTCTTCCCAGCATAGGTACGGATCACATCCAAGAGAAGACCTGCCTCTGAAGGAATACCCGGTCCTGGACTCAGTACGATACCGTCGAACTCATTCAGTTCCGAAAGCTCGAACTGGTCGTTACGGAACACTTTTACATCAGCACCCAACTCCTTCAGCAAGTGCGACAGGTTATAGGTGAAACTATCGTAGTTATCGATAATAATAATCTTATTCTTCTTCATGACTTCAGTGTTTTACATGGATTCTGCCAGCAGGATGGCTCTTCTCAGCGCACCGAGTTTGTTGTTCACCTCCTGCAATTCGTATTCCTCATTACTCTTCGCAACGATACCACCGCCTGCCTGGAACCACAGTTCACCGTTCCTGCTGACAAACGTACGGATGGTGATGGCATGGTTCAGAGAACGGTCGAAACCTATGTAACCGATGCAACCTCCATAAGCACCCCTGTTATGAGGCTCATACTCAGAGATCAGCTGCATGGCACGCACCTTGGGAGCACCCGAAAGCGTTCCTGCCGGGAAAGTGTCAATGAAGGTCTTGATGGGATCAGCCTGATCGTCGAGAACACCACTCACCCTACTCACGAGATGAATCACATGACTGTAGTACTGCAAGTCTTTGTAGAACTCCACCTTCACCCCATGACAGTTTCGGGAGAGGTCGTTACGTGCCAGATCCACCAGCATCACATGCTCCGCATTCTCCTTCGGATCGTTACGCAGATACTCCGCATTCTTCCTGTCCTGCTCCTCATCTCCTGTACGTCGCGTTGTACCGGCAATAGGATCGATGAAAGCATGATAAGCTGTTTGGGAACCTTCCGTCACCTTCTCTATCCTACAATGTGTCTCTGGTGAAGAGCCGAAGATACGGAAACCACCGAAATCGAAATAGAACAAATACGGTGAGGGATTGATGCTGCGCAGGGCACGGTAGAGCTTGAAGTCATCCCCCTCATACTTCTGTACGAACCGCCTTGAGAGCACTATTTGGAACACATCGCCGCGCAGACAGTGACGGATACCCTTACGGATATTCTCCTTGTGCTCCTCATCCGTCAAGGAAGACGAAGTATCGCCCACCGGATGGAAGTCATAGGCATTGATATTCCCCCGGTTCATGGCACGCAGCAGGTCGTCTAAGACCTGTCCTGTGGCGGAACCATCCTGGCTGAGTGTGACCAGTGTAATCTTACTGTTATGATGATCAAAGACAATCACATCCCGATAGAGGATATAATACATGTCAGGGGCATCGTTCTTCTCCTGGGTCTCATCCTTCACGGCGATATCCTCGAAGTAGCGCACGGCATTGAACGAAGTATAGCCATACAGTCCGCAGTACGCCGCATGCTCCCCTTCCACCTGGAAACGATCCAGGAAGTCGTTGATGACATGATGCGTACGGTAGTCTTTATCCAGCTGACGACGAACCACGCTACCATCAGGGAAGGTGCAGATGCTCTCGCCATGACTAACTGCCACGGAAGCCATCGGGTTCACCCCGATGAACGAACGACTGTTATTGGCATCGTGGTAATCAGAACTCTCCATCAAAGCACTCTGCGGATAGAGGTCGCGCAACCGCATATACACACCTACCGGCGTATAGAGGTCGCCGAGGATGGTTCTGCTTTCGGTTGTATAATGAAAACGTATATCCATATTTGTGTTTGTTTGATTGTTATACGCTATGCCTGTCCCTCGAAGACGGAACGCGAAGCATTCAGATAAGTCTCGATATCCTTGTCACCCCTACCGCTGACGGTCAGCACCACCACATCATCGGGGTTAAAGGTCATCTTCTCCAATACAGCAATGGCATGTGCACTCTCGATGGCAGGAATGATTCCCTCCATGCGAGTCAGCTCATATCCGCCGCGGATGGCCTCATCATCGTTAATAGCCAGTACCTTACTGCGTCCTTTCACAGCCATGTTACAATGCATCGGTCCTACACCAGGGTAATCCAGTCCGGCAGAGATGGTGAACGCCTCCTCGATCTGTCCGTCGGGCGTCTGCATCACCAGCATCTTCGCACCATGTAGGATTCCTACTGTACCACGATGGATGGTAGCAGCCGTATAGTCGGTATCGATACCATGACCGCCAGCCTCGGCCAATACGATCTTCACCCGTTCGTCATCGATATAGTGATAGATGGTTCCAGCCGCATTACTACCACCGCCGATACAAGCAATCAGGTAATCGGGATAGTCGCGCCCCACCTTCTCCTGTAGCTGCCATTTGATTTCTTCCGAGATCACGCTCTGCATCCTGGCCACGATATCCGGATAAGGATGCGGTCCCATGGTTGAACCCACGATATAGAAAGTATCAGAAGGATGACAACACCAGTCGCGTATCGCCTCAGAACAAGCATCACTCAAGGTCATGTTTCCTGTTCTTACCGGATGGACCTCAGCCCCCAGCATCTTCATGCGCTCCACATTGGTATGCTGTCGTTCCACATCAGTAGCACCCATGAACACCTCACATTTCATGTTCATCAGGGCACATACCGTGGCTGTGGCAACACCATGCTGACCTGCACCTGTCTCGGCAATGATACGCGTCTTACCCATTCTCTTCGCCATCAGGATCTGTCCGATGGTGTTGTTGATCTTATGAGCACCCGTATGGTTCAGGTCCTCGCGTTTCAGATACAGCTGACAGCCGTACTTCTCACTCATCCTACTGGCATAATACAGCGGTGACGGACGACCCACATAATCTTTCAGCAACTGATGATACTCCTGCTTGAAGGATTCACTCTCAATGATCGGCAGATACGACTTCTGTAAGTCATCCACGCATTTATACAGTATCTCTGGAACATATGCACCGCCAAACTCTCCGTAGTAGCCATGCTCATCCACGTAAAAACTCTCTTTCATATAACTATTTCTATAAAAAATACTTCAATATTATTACATCAACGAGTCGAACACCATAGGCTTGTCCTTCCTATACGCCAAACCTGTCATGGTGCAGATCAAATCACCATGCTGGTTTCTTACCTTGATCTCGCAATACGGGATCTTGTGGTGGTTTAAGGTCTCTACAGCCTCAGCCACAAGAGTATCCCCCTCTGCGGCACTATGCAGGAAGGCGATGGAGTTCTCCAATCCGAAGGTAAGCTTCCCCCGACTATTGGTAATCGCCGCAAAGGCCAGATCGGCCAATGTAAACAAGGCACCACCTTGACAAACGCCACCGGCATTGAGATGCTCTTTGGTTACAACCATCTCTGCCCGAGCGTATCCCTCACGGATTTCAGTAATGCTTGCACCCATGTTCTTGGCAAACACATCCCCGTTATTCAAAAAATCTTTTAGTGTCATCACGCTTAACTATCAACTGTCAACTATCCGCTCGGCTTTGCCGCTTCGCTTCGCGAAGAACTATCAACTCTGCAACGCAGTTTGCAACAAGTCCATGGCCTTGTCGGCATCCCCTTTCGTTTCATTCAACAGGGTTACGAACTTCGACCCGATAATGGCACCGGCCGCATTCTGCCATGCGCTCTCCAGCGTCTGCTTGTTACTGATACCGAAGCCTATCATGCGAGCGTTCCGCAGGTTCATGCTATGGATATGACGGAAGTAGGCTTGTTTCTGCTCATCGAAGTTTTGCTGAGCGCCTGTAATACTGGCCGAGCTCACCATATAGATAAAGCCATCGGTATGGTCGTCGATGAACCGGATACGCTCCTCGCTCGTTTCTGGAGTTATCATCATGATCACCCGCAGATCATATTTGTCGGCAATGGGTTTCACATCATTCAGATAATCTGCAAAGGGAAGGTCGGGTATAATCATTCCCGACACGCCACTCTCCACACACTGCTGACAGAACTTCTCTACGCCGTAATGAAGAACAACGTTCAGGTATCCCATCAGCACGAGCGGAATCTGCACCTCACCCTTGATGCTGCGCAACTGTTCAAACAGTTTCGTCAACGTCATACCGTTCTTCAAAGCCACGGTACCTGCGGTCTGGATCACCGGACCGTCGGCCAGGGGATCACTGAAAGGAATGCCCACCTCGATCATGCCGACGCCACGCTTCTCCAAGGTCTTGATGACATCGCCTGTACCCTCAAGCGTGGGACATCCTGCACAGAAATAAAGCGACAGGATTTTCTTACCTGTTTCTTTCTGTTCACTAAAGAGTTTGTTGATTTTATTCATTGTTATATATACTTATTTCACTTGTAGTTTCTTGATACGCTCACTTGCTTCCCCTCAAGCATCCTGTCGGATCTCCTGGATGAAAGTCTTGAGTTTCTCCACATCCTTCAAGGCAGGAGCCGTCTCAAACTTACTGTTGAGGTCGATACCTATGAACTGTGGGTGAGAGAAGGCTTTGATACGACTAGCATCTTCGGGTCCTATACCACCACTTAACAGGAATGGGGTATGACCATCGTATGATGCAAGAACCTTCCAATCGAACTGTTCGCCGCTTCCGCCATAACTATCACAGCGAGTATCGAAGAGGAACATATCCACATGGCCTTCATACTGTTTACATGCTTGAAGACTTTCTTCAGATGAAATACTTAACGCTTTGATGATATTAATGTTCGGATGAATATCTGGATCAATTGTTCTACGTAGGTTATCAATCATCTCAACCGTCTCGTTCCCATGCAGCTGCACATAGTCAAGGGCATAGTTATAGATACGTGTCACGATGTTCTGAGGCATGTCATCCACAAAGACACCCACACGCTTGGGCAGATTTCCGTCCTGTACAGAGCTACCCTCCTCACTCTTATTCCCTACACGTCTCGCTTCAGTCAGACGTTCCTCGGAATAGTCGGGAATGATTCCTGCACAAGAAGAAATCATCTGCACGAAACGACTGCTCGACGGGTAAAAGATAAAGCCCATCAGGTCGATTCCTAAAGAAGCCACTGCGCGAATGTTCTCCGGCTCACGCATACCACACACCTTGATAATCATAACGTATTAACAATTGATGATTCAAAATTTTTCAATGTACAATCTGCAAGGAAAGACTTCAGGGCAGCACCCGGATCGGCGGTCTTCATGAAGTTCTCCCCGATCAGGAAACCGTTAAAGCCAGCCATTCTCAACTGACGGACTGTTTCGGGATTCGAGATACCGCTCTCGCTCACCTTACACATATCCTTCGGTAAGCGCGAAGCCAGTTGGAAAGAGTTATTCACATCGGTGATGAACGTACCCAGATTCCGGTTATTCACCCCGCACATATCCGGTTCGAGCTCTACATAGTCGAGTTCCTTTTCCCCATGAATCTCCAGTAATACTTCCATTCCCAGATCATGAGCCATGCGCAACAAGTCGCGACACTGGTCGATACGCAGATCGGCAGCAATGAGCAGTACGGCTGAAGCCCCACAGAGTCGGGCCTGGAAAAGCTGGTATTCGTCGATGACGAAGTTCTTGTAAAGGATGGGAAGCGTGACACCTGCACGACGGGCCAACGTAATGAATGCATCACGACCACCGAAATAGTAATTATCGGTGAGGATACTCAGTGCAGCAGCACCATTCTGCTGGTACGACAAGGGTATCTCCTCTGCCCTGCCCTCTTCCTTGATCCAGCCCTTAGAAGGCGATTTCCGTTTGAACTCAGCGATGATGCCGCAATCGGCAGTCATGAGCGCCTGTCGCATGGAAGGACAGGTATTGCCTTCCATCATCATCTCCTCCACCTTCACATGCAGCGTCTGGGCAGGTACAGCCTCCTTGAAGTGTTCCACCTCCACCCTTTTCCGTGCTACGATTTCTTCCAGTATATCCATATCTCTACTTCATCAATGGTCGGTTTCTTCCCTCACATCACTTGATTAGCTGTTCAGTTCCACGAATTTCTTGAATGTCTTCAGGGCATTACCGCTGTCAATACTCTCACGGGCAATCTCCACACACTCACTGATATCCTTCTTTCCTTTCTCCAATACCTGGATACCGAAGGCCGCATTGGCCAGAACGATATTCTTCTGTGCGGGAAGACAGCGGTTTTCCAGTACGCTGTCGAAGATGGCTGCAGCCTCTTCCTCTGTGGCACCTGCCACCAGTTCTTCCGGTTTGGCAATCTCAAAGCCCAGATCCTGCGGTTTGAAGATACGCTCGTAGTTATTCGTTGTCACCTTGAAATCACCCGTCAGCGAGATCTCATCGTAGCCGTCGATGCTGTTCACAATACCGTAGTCGATTCCGATTTTCTGGTACACATGACTGTACAAGCGCATCTGGTCGAGGTTGGCCACGCCCAACAACTGGCACTGTGGCTTGGAAGGATTGACGATCGGACCCAGGAGGTTGAAGCATGTCGGGAACTGCAAAGCCTTACGGATAGGACCGACGAACTTCATGGCTTTGGCAAAGAGCTGGGCATGGAGATAGACAATACCGCACTCGTTGATGGAACGGTTCAGCTTATCGATATCGTCCGTGAACTTGATGCCGTGGTGAGCAATGACATTCGAGGCACCGCTGGTACTTGTTGCCGCATAGTTACCATGCTTAGCCACCTTGTAACCTGCACCTGCTATCACGAAACAACTGGTGGTAGAGATATTGAAGGTGTTCTTCCTGTCGCCACCCGTTCCCACTACATCGATATAGCGGTCGCAGTCGAGCGGCACGGGAACACCCGTCTCTAAGATACCATCGCGGAAGCCCAGCAGCTCGTCCACGGTTATTCCTCTCATCTGCATTGCCGTCAGCAAAGCGGTAATCTGCTCATTGGGGAACTCGCTCTTTGTGATTCCCACCAGGATGTTCTTGGTCTCTTCTCGAGAAAGTTCCTCGTGGTTCAGCATCCTGTTCAAGATTTCTTTCATTTCCATACCTTATATATTTATATTATTATTACCTTCAAAACCTATATGATGAAAAGAGGCCTGTCGTAAGAACGGCAGGCCTCTGGATATCTTAAATGTATACACACGGCAACGTTGCTCACGACTTGTTGAATCTTGAGTAGCGCCACCACCATGCTGCGAATACATTATTAATCATGCTCTTTTTCTTTTAATTTGAATGATTTCGGGTGCAAATGTACACAAATTCTTTTTATCTGCAAAATAATTTGAAGATTTTTTATTCATGAAGTAATAAATATACCTATTATTGCGTTAATAAGATGAACAATATAACAAATCCGCCTATGCAACATTTTACACATCAAGAGACAATCAGTCCGTCTGAGAAGACGTTAAACACCATCCGGCAGTTCGCCTATGCTTGTAACCTGCTGAAGCATTACGGGCAGTGCCCCAACTATTGTCTGAACTAATTCATTAAAGCAGTAAGAAATGGCAACATTGGTTTCTCCATCGCTGCTGGCGGCAAACTTTATTGACCTCCGCAGCGATGTGGATATGATCAACCGCAGTGAGGCCGACTGGCTTCACATGGACATTATGGATGGTGTCTTCGTACCCAACATCTCTTTCGGTTTTCCTGTTCTGGAGGCTGTAGCCAAAGCATGCACCAAGCCGTTAGACGTTCATTTCATGATTGTACACCCTGAGCAGTACATCCAACGTACGGCGAAACTCGGGGCGATGATGATGAATGTGCACTACGAGGCTTGCACGCATCTGCACCGTACCGTTCAGGAAATTCACGATGCCGGCATGAAAGCCGGTGTCACCCTGAACCCCTCCACGCCCGTCAGTGTTTTGGAAGACATCATCAATGATGTCGAAATGGTGCTGCTGATGAGTGTCAACCCCGGCTTCGGCGGTCAGACGTTCATCGAGAACACCATTTCCAAGGTACAGCGACTCAAAGAGCTGATTGTAAAATCTGGCTCGAAAGCCCTGATTGAGGTCGATGGTGGTGTACAGGCAGAGACAGCCCCCCGACTGGTAAAAGCCGGTGTGGATGTACTGGTTAGCGGCAGCTACGTATTCAAAGCCGCCGATCCGTTCCAGACGATTAAGGAATTAAAGGCACTGTAATCCCCTTTTTACTGAGTTTGATTCATCGGAAGGGCTCGCGATCACATCTCCAGTTGGAGCATGATCTGGTGTTCGCGTGCCATTTTGCGCATGTTCATCACGGCATAGCGCATGCGGCCCAGTGACGTATTGATGCTCACACCCGTCGTCTCGGCAATCTCCTTGAACGACATATCCTGATAGAATCGCATGTAAACCACCTCACGTTGCGTAGGCGGCAGCTGGTTCATCATACGGGTAACATCGTTCATCACCTGTGTGTTGACGTACTGGTTCTCCACATTCGCCTCCATCAGATCCCTCGAGGAGATGTTCGACAGGTCGTTCTCTTCGTTCGGCTCCACAATATTCTCCGTACGATGATCACGATACCAGTCCATGATCACGTTATGAGCAATGCGCATCAGCCAGGCAGAGAACTTGCCACTGTTGACATACTTCCCCTGATGGAGCTTAGTAATCACCTTGACAAATGTCTCCTGGAAGACATCATTAGCCCTATCGTGGTCGTGAACCACGAATAAGATATACGAAAAGAGCTTTGATTGTGTGCGTGAGAGCAGTAAATCAAATGCTTTATTGTTTCCTCCAACATACGATAAGGCCAACTCTTCGTCGGTCATACCTTTCAGATTGTCCATTTTTTCTATCTATTTGTATTGAAGTAACAATGTTTCGATAGGCATTTGATTTTAATTATTAATAAATTTTCGGGGGCAAAGATAAATAGTTTCGTTGAAATATGCAAACTTCTGATAAAAAAAATCGCATTTTTCTTTGTCTATTCGCATTTTCGTTATATCTTTGCACCCGTAAGGTTCGCTATAGACGCGATTAAAAAGGGAATGGAGTGGAAATCTCCAACTGTCCCGCAGCTGTAAGTTCCATTATACCCACAAGCAACGGGCCACTGCCAGAAGGCGGGAAGGCGCTTGAGGGTGGAACAGAGTCAGAAGACCTGCCTTATGTGAACTCGCCGACTCTCTCGATGTAAGGGACGAAGGCAACCAAAAATAATGATTAAACAGCAACTATCCTGCCGATAGGCAGAATAGGTATGTTGTATAGGTACAGAGACTAGCAATCGTTAGTTATTTTTCTAACCGTACGTGTATTATTATATAAGTTTATTAGGTGAAAGAGTGGTGCGTGAAGCATCGCTCTTTTATTTGTTGGCAAAAAAATAGAGGTTGTCTGCAGGACGCAGACAACCTCTTCTGTTGTTTCGTGAAAAAGGCGAAACCATAAAATGAGATGCTGCAAATATAGGGTATATTTACGAAAGTTCCAAATAAATAAACGAAAATCTTCATTTTTTAACATTTCGGCAGTATCATCCGTACACTATCTCCAAGGTGATTGCACCCTCTTTTGAAACGCTTCAAACACCTTTGTACATGCGGTTTTGCATTCTAAAACCTATGGTTTTGGGGGCTAAAACCTATGGTATTGGACGCTAAAACCTATGATATTGGACGCTAAAACCATAGGTTTTGGAAATGATTCCCAATGTGGGAATACTTTGTTCCCAACATGGGAACATTTCGTTCCCAGCATGGGAATAATCGCTGGTTATGTATGCAGATTATAGACAGATCGATTAAAAGAGTAGCATACTAAAGAAAGAGAGGGATGAGATAAGTACAAAAAGAATGTTAAAGTAAGGATTTTTCATTCGGCATTGCCATTTTTTCCTTACTTTTGTAAAGAAAACAAAAAACAGACGAAAGATGAATCATTTTATTGGCAATAAGAACCAAAATATGAAGAAAACAATTCTTACCCTGATGTCAGTCTTCGCACTGACGGTGCAAGCGCAGACACTCCCGTATCAGAACCCTGCGTTAAGTCCGGCGGAACGTGCAGCCGACCTCTGTTCGCGACTGACCATTGAAGAGAAGGTATCGTTGATGCTCGATCGCTCTCCAGCTATCGAACGACTGGGCATTCCGCAGTTTGAATGGTGGAACGAAGCCCTACACGGTATCGGTCGTAACGGTTACGCCACCGTGTTCCCCATCACCATGAACATGGCCGCTTCCTTTAACGACGCATTAGTATATAAGGTGTTCAGCGCAGCCAGTGATGAGGCACGTGCCAAGAACATGGAAGCCAAGCGGAACGGTGAGATGGCTCGCTACCGCGGACTGTCGTTCTGGACGCCGAACATCAATATCTTCAGGGATCCACGATGGGGACGCGGACAAGAGACCTACGGTGAGGATCCCTACCTCACCACGAAGATGGGACTGGCCGTGGTGCGCGGACTGCAAGGCTATAGCTACGAAGGAAAGAAACCGGCTTCGAAGTACGCCAAGCTCTTTGCCTGTGCCAAGCATTATGCTGTACATAGCGGACCCGAATGGAACCGTCATAGCTTCAATGTGGAGCAGTTGCCCGAACGCGACCTCTGGGAAACCTACCTCCCGGCCTTCAAGGCCTTGGTGCAGGAAGGCGATGTGAAGGAGATTATGTGTGCTTACCAGCGCATTGACGGTGAACCCTGCTGCGCACAGACACGCTATCTCCACCAGATTCTGCGTGATGAGTGGGGTTTCAAGGGCATCGTTACCAGCGACTGCGGTGCGATACGCGACTTCTGGGCACCGGGACGTCACGGTTTCTCCACCACACAAGCCGAATCATCGGCCAAAGCCGTCATCGCCGGAACGGATGTGGAATGTGGTAGTGATTACCGATCACTGCCCGAAGCCTTGCAGAACGGCTTCATCACGGAAGAACAGATCAACACCAGTCTGATACGACTCCTGCAGGCTCGCTTCGAACTGGGTGACTTTGATCCGGACGATATGGTGGAATGGACCAAGATTCCCATGAGCGTGGTGGCCAGTAAGGAACATAAGCAGCTAGCACTGGAAGTGGCTCGCGAGGGAATGACCTTATTGCAGAACCGTAACAATATCCTTCCCTTACGGCGCGACCAGAAGATCGTGGTGATGGGACCGAATGCCAACGACTCCACCATGCTGTGGGGAAACTACACCGGTACACCCACCCAGACCGTAACTATTCTGGAAGGTATTCGTAATAAATGCGGAGACGTACCTTATATACAAGGCTGTAACCTCACTCGGAATGAAGTCATCGTGAGTCTGTTTAACGACCTCAAGACGCCTGACGGCAAAAAGGGTATGCGTGCCACCTACTGGAACAACGAACAGTTTGAAGGTACACCCGTTACACAAACGGAGAACACCTCGAGCATCCATCTTGTGAATGGTGGTAACACCGCCTTCGCACCTGGTGTCAACCTGGAGCATTTCTCAGCGAAGTTCGAGGGAATCCTCACACCACAGAAAGATGCGGATATCATGATCAACCTGAATGCCGATGACTATACCGCCGTGATTTTCAATGGTGATACGCTGGCAAGCAGATTGAACGCCCATGGTGTCAGAGAGCAGTCGTATACCCAGCATGTGGAGGCTGGTAAGCAGTACACCATTGAAGTGGACTATGCGCAAAATGTGGGAATGGCCTTCCTGGCCTTCGACATTGCCCAAAGGGTAAACACCGACCATAACAGTCTGCTGCAGCAGGTGAGTGATGCCGACGTCGTGATCTTCGTGGGCGGTATCTCCCCCCGACTGGAAGGTGAGGAGATGCGGGTGAACGAAGAAGGTTTCCGCGGTGGCGACCGTACCAGCATCGAGCTACCGAAGGTGCAGCGCGAACTGATTGCTGATCTGAAACGGGCTGGTAAGAGCGTGGTCTTTGTGAACTGCTCAGGCAGCGCCATGGGACTGGTCAGCGAAAGTCAGTATGCGGATGCCATCCTGCAGGCATGGTATGGTGGTGAGCAAGGCGGTAATGCCGTGGCCGACGTACTCTTCGGCGACTACAACCCAAGCGGTAAGCTACCCATCACCTTCTATCAGAATGCAGAGCAGCTGCCCGACTTTGAGGACTACCGTATGGAGGGACGTACCTATCGTTATTTCAAGGGCGAGGCTCTCTTCCCCTTCGGCTACGGTTTGAGCTACACCACCTTCCAGATCGGGAAGCCCGTTTATCAGAACGGGAAGGTAACAGTTAGCGTAAAGAATACCGGCAAGTGTGCCGGAACTGAGGTGGTTCAGGTATATGTACGTAATCCCAAGGATGTGGACGGTCCTACCAAGACGCTCCGCGCCTACCAGCGGGTTCAGCTGAAAGCCAGCGAGAGCAAGACAGTTTCCATCTCCCTGCCCCGTTCCAGCTTCGAGTTATGGGACGCCAAGAGTAACACCATGCGAGTAGTACCTGGCACATATGAGATCATGGTAGGTTCTTCTTCACGGGATAAAGACCTGAAGAAGACCGTTGCAAGTATTCGATAAGACAAGCAGAACATGTGGACATGTTCTGCTTGTGGAAGCAAGAAGTTAGAAGCAAGAGATATGTAATATTATACAAGAACCTATTAATACGAGGGACAGCTTCTCGATTGGATTTTGGTCATTCAATCAAGAAGCTGTCCCTCTTATTATGAGAAGACGTTAAGCCTTCTGTTCTTCTTTCTTCGCAGGTTTCTTGGCTGCAGCCTTCTTCGGGGCAGCCTTGGCCTTGTCGATCTTGGCCTTGAGCTTATCCTCTTCGGCCTGCATCTTCTCCACCTTCGCCTGCAGACGAGTAATCTCCTTGTCCTTCATGTTGATCTCATCACCCTGATTACGGATGGTGGTGAGCAAGGCGTTCAGCTCATCATTGTCGATATCTTCAGGATAAAGACCACCTACACGGTTCATGAAGTCACCCAGGATATTCATGTAATTGGTGAACGCATCGAACGGACTGGCATAGATACCACGGTCGAGACCCACATTACTGGGCTTGGTGGTCATGAACCTGAAGTTGTTCGAAGCCTGCAGGTAATCCCAGTCCTGATTGATACGCGGATCATTGGCAATGCGAACACGGTCGGCTATACTATACAGCTTATTGAAGGCCTCCCGCTGCATGGGGTTACCCAACCAGCAAGACACGTCGCGTTCCTCGTCCACCCACGACAAGGTGTCGGGTACATTGAGTGCACCCACACTCTTCATCTTCGAGCAGATCTCAGATGGTGTAGAGAAGGTGATACCCTTTTGCTTGGCGCAGACAGGCAGCGCTTTGATGAACTCCAGGATATTACTGCTCAGCGGCTGGGCGATACCCAGGGCAGAGAGTTCCATGAAGATATTGATGACCTGTTCCTCTTCCGGGAAGTTGGCAATGCGTGTGATATAGTCATCAGCAAAGAGCGGATAGCCATCCCACTCGCTGTTGTTGAAACGCAGCGAGATATCGTCCGACAGCTCCACATCGCGCAGCAACAATTTCAGACTCGGAGCGAGGGCACAGTTATACACATAGTGCGGACTCTTCCAACCCAGCACATGCTTAGCACCTTCAGTGAGCATACCCTTGAATCCCAAGGCGGCAGCCTGTGCACCGATATCATCACTATAGATCAGCGATGAGTTGCGGAGGATGGTCGGCTTCTTACCGAAGTACTCCTCCATCTTGGAAACCTGCTTCTTCACGTCGGCAGCAAAGCACTCCTCGTTGGCAAGAGCCGAAAGACCATGACTATAAGGCTCAGCCAGGAACTCCACACTACCCGTCTCGTTCAGCTGCTGCAGCTTTTCCAGAACCTGCGGTGCATGCATCTCCAGCTGTTCAATACCTGTTCCCGACAGCGAGAAAGCCACCTTGAAGAACTTGCCATGCTCGGCAATCATCTCCTGCAGGGCAGTCAGCGCCGGCATGTACGAACGTTCCGCTATATCCGTGATGCTACGTTCGTTCTCGTAGTCATCATAGTAGTAATGATCGGTACCGATATCAAAGAAACGGTAACGCTTCAGATGGATAATCTGATGTATCTCGAAATATAGACAAATTGTTTTCATTGTTTGATGAATTTATGGGGTTAATGGGCTTAATAGTCTTAATAGGTTACACGGACTGTTCCCAGCCGAGAGTTCTTTTGTAGAGGGTGCGGATCCAGCGACCCACCTTTTCCCAAGTAATCTGGTCAACCTCTTTCTTACCCTCTTCCTGCAGGTACTTGAAGAGACTCTCATTGGTACAGATGGAATACATGGCATCAGCCAATGCGTGGATATCCCAATAGTCAACCTTGATGCAGTTATTCAGGATCTCAGCACATCCGCTCTGTTTGGAGATAATCGACGGCGTGCCGCACTGCATAGCTTCGAGCGGTGAGATACCAAACGGTTCAGAAACCGATGGCATCACATAGACATCAGAGTCTTTCAGACATTCGTACACCTGTTTGCCGCGCATGAAACCAGGGAAGTGGAAGCGGTCGGCTATACCCCTTTCAGCAGCCAGGTAGATCATGGCCTCCATCATATCACCACTACCGGCAAAACAGAAGCGCACGTTTCGTGTTCTCTTCAATACCATATTGGCAGCCTCCACGAAATACTCAGGACCTTTCTGCATGGTGATTCGTCCGAGGAACGTCACCACCTTCTCCTTTCCTGTATGGTCGGGACGCGGGATATCCTGCAACTCCTGTCTGAGCGGATACACAGCATTGTGTACGGTGAAGCACTTCCGCGGATCCTGATGGTAGTGGTTGATAACGGTCTGACGAGTCAGCTCCGACACACACATGATGCAGTCGGCATTATCCATACCATCCTTCTCTATTCCGTACACGGTAGGATTCACCTTTCCACGACTGCGGTCGAAATCGGTTGCATGCACATGGATACACAGCGGTCTGCCGCTCACGTTCTTCGCATGGATTCCAGCAGGATATGTCAGCCAGTCGTGAGCATGAATGATATCGAAGTCCTCAGTGCGTGCCACCACACCTGCAATCACCGAGTAGTTGTTGATCTCCTCGTGAAGGTTTGAAGGATAGCCGCCTGCGAACTCCATGCAACCAAGGTCGTTGACATTCATGTAGTTGAAATCCGCATAGATATTCTCGCGCAGCTTATAGTAATAGTCGGGGTTCATGATATTCCCCACCCGACTCTGAACATAGTCACGGCTCACATCCCGCCAGGCAATGGGCACCGCATTCATGGCAATGATACGGGCAGCGTGCTGCTCCTCATCACCGAACGGATGCGGCAGACAGAGCGCAATCTCAATGTCGCCCTGTGCCTTCAGTCCTTCAGAGATGCCATAGTTGGCAGTGGCAAGACCGCCAAACACATGAGGAGGATACTCCCATCCAAACATTAATACTTTCATAGTCGTGCCTCCTTATCTATTATATGTATATTTCTCCAGCATATTCAGCGTTCGCAGGATCTCTGCCACGTTCATGGCAAACGACATGGCACCGCGAGCACGGAACGGCGGGTTACCGTCTGACATCTCCGGAATGGTTCCTATACAGTTCCTTACCATCTCGTCCTCATAGCCCACCATCTGGCGTTCCACGAAGCTGATACGAGTACGCTTATAGAGTTTCAGACAAGCCTCCAGGTAGAAGCCGCCGAGCCAAGGCCATGCCGTTCCCTGATGGTAGGCATAGTCACGCTGTGTCTGCGGACCCACATACATCGGGTTGTAACCACCGCTCTTCGGCGAGAGGGAACGCAGACCCTTAGGTGTCAGCAACTCACGAGTACAGATATCCAACACACTCTTCTTCTGGTCGTTCGACAACGGGGAATAATCAAGTGCCACGGCGAAGATCATGTTCGGTCGTACGCTCCAATCCATCATATTCCCATCCACATAGTCGAAGAGATAACCATAGTCGTTAAGGAAGGTATCCACGAAGGCTTCCTTTGTCTTGGCTGCCATCTTCTCCAGATGCTCCTCGGCCTTGGTGTCCTTACGCATCCTTGCCAGCTTGGCGCAGAACTTCAGGGCATTGTACCAAAGGGCGTTGAACTCAACGACGTAGCCTGTACGCGGCACAACCGGTCGACCATTGGCTGTGGAGTTCATCCAGGTGACAGCCTTGTCCTTACCCTCCGTACGAAGAAGACCGTTCTCCTCCAAGGTCAGGTTGGGATGACCGCCTTTCTCTATAAACTCCACGATGTCGCGAACCAGCTTACCATACATGTTGAAGCATTTCTCTTCGCCAGCCTCCTTGGCATACTGCTGAACAGACCATATCGCCCAAAGGGGAACGTCGGGCTGTTCCATCTCGTAGATCTTCACCGAGACAGGCTTACCTTTCATGAATTCGCGCAAGCCCTTTTCTGCCGTCTTCATCACCAGTTCGAAATAGTCCTGCTCCTCAATGGCAAGTGTCAGTCCAGGTAATGCAATGAACGTATCCCTTGCGCGGCATTTGAACCAAGGATAGCCAGCCAGGATATACCGTTCGTCCTTCTTAGTCCTGTTATGGAACTGATGAGCGGCATTCACTAAGCAGTGGAAGAAATTGTCGCGCGGTGCACGTTCATCCACCTCCTTGTCGAAGAGCGACTTCAGACTACTTGTGCGGATGCTCGACGTAGAAGCGGCAAAGACAATACTCTCGCCTTTCTTGATGTCCATCTCAAAGTAGCCAGGTACGTAGAGGTCCTCATTAGACGCATATCCTCTCTCCTGTTCCTTCGGATACTCCACCCCCCTGTACCAGTCGGGCTGGAAGATGAACTCGTTCTTCTTACTGAACTGCATGTACAGATCCGGATAGCCGGCATACATACACGTCTTGATGCCGTTGTCCACCGACTGATAGTCGCGACTGGCCACGGAATTCTCATGCGTGAACTGTCTCACGCTGCGGAATGCAAGGAAAGGACGGAAGCGGAGCGTAGTAGCAGAATGTGCATCCTCCAGCGTGTAACGGATCAGGATCCTGTCCTCATAATGCTGGAACACCACTTCCTTTTTCAAGATTACACCACCAACACGATAGACGGTGGTAGGTACTTTGTCACAATCAAATTCCCGGATGTACTTATGTCCCTTAGGACTGTAGTTATTGCCCTGATACTTATGGAGTCCAAGATTGAATTCAGCACCATGCTGAATAACGGTAACATCAAGTGATGAAAGCAGGACGTGGTTCTCGTCGTCGATCTCCGGGATGGGAACGACGAGCAGTCCATGGTACTTTCTGGTGTTACAATCAACGATCGTGGAACATGAGTAAGCGCCCGAGCGGTTGGTACGAAGTAACTCGCGCGGTAGTGCTTCTTCCAAGTTGGTCATCAGAGCCTTTTCAAATCGCAAATAACCCATAGATGCTATATTGAGGTTTTTAGTTGTTCTGGTTGGATAAATCCAGTTCAAAAGTAATAAAAATAACATAGAAGACAAAATAAAATAACAAGAATTTCATATCCCTTATCGTTTTTTATGTTTTAGAATATAAAAACTGTCACATAATTTTCTCTTTTCAAGAAAAAACCGTACTTTTGCACCACTTATAGCCCATTAACAGGATAAAGGTATTAGCTATGGCAGCAACGAAAGAATTTGGAAAAGAAGAAATCACCGATATGGTTTGTTCCCTATGGGAGCCGTTGAGTGCTGCCCAGCGTCGTTTGATCGGACAGCATTTATCTTTCAAACAGTTCAAGAAGAATGAGATGATCTTCAGGGAAGATGAGCAGCCTTTACAGATGATGTGTCTGGTGCAAGGCAAGGTGAAGATCTTCAAGGAAGGAATGGGCCGTTGTCAGATTGTGCGTGTTGTCAAGCCACAAGAGATGTTTGGCTACAGCGCCTTCTTCGCCCACGGATGTTACAAGACCAATGCCATGGCTTTCGAATCATCTGTTGTTGCTTTCATTCCCATGAGCATCGTCACCCAACTCATGCACGACGGTCATGGTATCACCCAAGCCATTGTCACCCAACTGTCAACAGCGTTAGGTGATTCAGACGACCGCACCGTCAACCTTACGCAGAAACATATCCGCGGTCGTTTGGCAGAAGCTTTGATGATCTTGAAAGACCATTACGGATTGGCAGATGACCAATGTACGCTGAATATTTCCTTGAGTCGTGAGGACCTGGCGAACCTCTCGAATATGACCACCAGTAATGCCATCCGCACCCTTTCCTCCTTTGCCAGCGAGAACCTGATTGCCATCGACGGCAGGAAGATCAAGATTCTCCATGAAGAGGAATTACTGAGAGTATCCAGAAACGGTTAACGAAAGACCGATTCCCTTCGTTAACCTGGAATCAAGAAGTTGATCACCTCCTGTTCTATCCCCACCGTAAACGGACCTTCGGGCGTATTCATCAGTCGTCCGTCAACACTCACCAAGGCATGTGCCGCCTCGTTCACCTCCACTTCGGTGGTACGATAAGGATGAACGCTGCGGTGGTTCAGGAACTTATTTGTGAACAAGAGATAGAAGCCCTCAATGAGCTGGGCCACCTGCGGATGATACACCACCGACACATCCAGCATACCGTTATACGGTACGGCATTAGGTGTCTGTCCGTAACCCCTTGCACTACCAATGCAGACCGTCATCACCTTTCGTTTGATCACTTCCGAATTGATCTTCAGGTTCATCTTGTATTCCATGCGCTGGAACACCATCAAGAGGAATGATGTGAAGAACGACAAGGTGCGTGAACCGAACAAACGACGTGTTTGCCGACGCAGGTTCATGACAGAGGCAATCAGTCCGATATTAAGACAGTTCAGGAAATACCGATGACAACGTTCCCCTTCACGGTTAGTATAGCGAACACATCCCAGATCGATCTTCCTCACCCGGTGCTTGATCAGCCAGTCGATGGTCTGTTCCTCCTCTCCTACCTTGATTTCCCAGTAACGGGCAAAATCGTTCATCACGCCGTTGGGTATAACACCCAAGGCAATCTCATCGCGCACCTCCTTCGGAACCTGCATCAGACAGTTTACCGCATCGTTCAATGCCGAGTCACCGCCCACGATGATAATGGTCTTGTAACCATTATTGATCATCATGTTCACCAAACGTTCCACACTATTGGAATTCTCGCTCTGCACCTTATCGAACACCACCCCTTTCTCGTTCAGGATCTTCTCGATCCTCTCCCACCGTTTCTGTGGACGGAAGATGTCACGTTTCGGACAGTAGAGAATAGCCCAACGGCTGTTTGTCTCGTTATTCGCCATATCTCGTTACTATTTGGTTTATTCCTTTGAATCAATATCCTTAAAATAGGCAGTAATCTCCTGACCTTCAGGTATCTTGTCCAAGTAAGCCTTCCCTTCTGCATTGGAAATTCTCTTCCCGTTGAGCGAACACTCATTGATGACTCCCTCCACTTCGAGTACATTGAGTTTCCAGATGCGCTTGCCGTTCTGGAAAGCATGTATCTCCCGCTGCCATGACGGTCCTCCGGCTGGTCCGGCGAGTTTCAGATAGCTGATGCCATCTTTCTCGCATTTCGATGGACGTAACCGAGGATTCTCGATGGCCACCAGTAAGAACTTCCCGTCCTTACGAATGAAGAAAGCCCCGTTCTTATCATCCTTGTCGCGCAGCCATAGCCATTCGTTGTCATAATCAATAAAGCAATGGCTCCACTTGGTCAGTACCACATCCTTCTCACCCATTTCGTCTGCATGATACATCTTGTCCATCACTGCCAGATCCTTCTTCCATATAGGTATATCCTCGTCAATCAAGGTATGGAAGCACTCATATTCCAGTTCAACAAGCTGATTACCTCTGGGGAAGAGCATTCCGATGACGAAACTCTCAGGAGCGCTATGGGTATAGCAGAGTTCCAACCCTTTCGGACCCTCGAAGGCTGCCTCGATACTGTTGGGGATATAGCCATCGGCATCAGCGTTCCAGGAAGATCCCCACTCTTCATCGTAATAGCCCAGATTCTCCAGCTTACAGATACTGTCACCATCTATCAGCAGTTCAAGCGCCAAGGCGAACTTACGGTCGGGATCGTATTGATCCTTGGGGGCATTCTTATACTCACCCTTGAACTCGATGGCACCCATCGTATAGCGGTCGCCTATGGAACAAGTCATGTAAGAACGCTCAGCCTTCATTCCGTACTGCTCCTCCAGTTGCTTGACAACATCGGCAGGAAGTTCTGGATAATTATAGTCTTCCTTACGAAGACTCTTTATTTCAAGTCGCTTTCGCGATTTCAAATAACTGTCAGTGGCGATGACCATCCCCCACTCGTTTTCGGTCTTGTCTTTGGGATTGACATACTCGAAACGGGCACAGAGCGCAGGAATCTCTTCACGACCGTGAATCTCACCAATGCTCGGTGTGTTTCCATCGGGATCCTTCAGCACCTCATCCACAAACCTCACCTTCACAATCCCATTGGCTGTGAGCAGATTGGTATATTGTGCAGCATTACGACGGAACATCTCCTGCTGTTCCCATACACGGCGCCATACATCGAAATACTCCGCATTCTCTTCAGTTTTCTGCGGTTCCTCAATGTTTGCCCAATAAAGCATGTGCATGTATTTCCCATCCCCACCGATGAGGAACATCGGTAAGGGCGTGGTATCGTTCTCCTCGATGATGCTATCGAGAACGACTGCTACTGAATCCGTACGATCAGCAGAGGTTGTCTGACTCTTGTTCTTACAACTGATCATCATGACCATCACGCAGACGGCCGCAAACATTAGTTTCTTCATTAGTCGGTTATGATAAATCTGGAACCATTCCAGGTTAGGCGCAAATCCCTCTTACCAGAAGGAATATAGTAGGAAAATACGATGGTCTTTCCCTGACGAGGAAGTGCATGTGATGTAGCTTCCGTACCATCAGGAGCCTCAAAGCCAAGACCCACTTCGCTGCCATACACCACCTTCATCTTTCGGGTGGCGTTGTCGTATTTGTAGAAGGTAATACCTGTGTACTGTCCAGCAATGGCTTTCCCGTTCCTGTACAAGTCGTTGGAAATAGCCACCAGCTTATGCTTCTTATCGGCATAGTTCCAATAGCAGCACTCGATGACCAGTCGGTAGGTGTTGTCATCATCCGTGTCGGTTGACTCATAGCCCACATACCCGTTCTGCACATCAACGATGAGATCATCGCCAGGCATCTGCTTCATACCGTTCTTGTAGAATTCCCATGCTTTCCTCATCCCGTTGAGCGACTCATCTGTCTCATCCTCCTGTGAGAGTAAGGCTGCAACGAAGTCCTTGATATTGGGCTGCGCACCGCTCGACTTGACGGTAATATCGTCCAAGTCGTCGTCAAGTTCAAGGGGTTCTGTCTTGGCATAGACAGGCTTCATGCCATCCCAGGTGAAGGTATGCACCACCGGACCGTCGTCACCACCCCAGTCTTGCACGGTAACGTTCTTACCGGTCTTCGGCAGATTACAGAATATCTGCTTATACTCTCCCCTGTCACCCCAACGGTAACCCTTCAGGATGTCAGGCTCTGGGGTGAGCGTTTTCTTCTGCGGATCGTAGTCGTAGGTGCATAATACCTCTATGCAGGGATCCGTGGGCTTGCCCAAAAGGACCGCTAACAGCTTATGACCGTTGGAACGGTTCCAATAGCAGGCCGACATATACTCTCCGTCAGTACCTCCATCACCCACCGATGCATAACCATTCTTGCTATCGATGGTAACGGTAAGGTCCGTCTCCTCATCAAGCACATCTTCGGAAAGACCCTGCTCCATCGTATTCCTTATGGCTCCCACCATCCAAGTTGGCCAAGTTTGGTCGAAACGCTCCAGCATGATGCCGAAGCTGCCGTTTATCACATTATCGATGGTCTTGGTGCTCCATCCTTTATTGATTACTTCAAGAGAAGTAGTCTCAAAATTTAAGTCCTGCGCCAAGGAAACGAGAACAGAAAAACAACCAATGGTTAGTATGAACAATAATCTTTTCATCTTATTTAGTTTTCAGTATATCTATAATATGATCCACGGCATGCTCCATACCCCATCCTTCAGGAAGGAACGGTGCAGGTAGCCAATGGATTTTGAATCCTCTTCTTTCCATCCCCCTGAACCACGTCATCTGTCGCTTGGCAAACTGGTGGATCGCGATCTCCAGTTGACGGAACATCTCTTCATGGGAGAGCTTGCCGATGACATACTCCGTCACGAACTTATACTCCAGTCCGTAGTAGATCAGGTCTTCTGCAGGAATACCACTGTCGAGCAGGCTCTTCACCTCCTCCACCATTCCCTCCTCCAGTCGTTGCTGGAGTCGGCGGGTAATGCGCTGTCTTCTTACCTCCCTATCCACATCCACACCTATTATTATATAGGGTATCTTCGGGAACTGCCGTTCCTCCATGGGAGTGTGCAGATTATACGTTTCTATCTCAATGGCTCGGATGGCCCGTTGCACCGTATCCACATCCGTACGGTTATGCATATTCGAGCCCGTCTGTTTCTTCAGGTCAACCAACATCTCCGTCAGCTCCTCCAACGAGCGGTCGGCCAGTTCTTCCCTCAGTTCAGGGTTCTGCGGAACAGGAGAAAGCGAATAACCTTTCAGTACCGACTCGATATACAACCCTGTTCCTCCGCAAAGGATGGGTTGTGCACCTCTGCTGATGATATCCTCATATGCCTGGAGGAAATCCTGCTGGTATTGAAACAGGTTGTATTTCGTTCCCGGCTCGCAGATATCAATCAGATGATACGGAATCGTTCTACCGTTGAAGGTGTAGTCGGCCAGGTCCTTACCCGTACCGATATCCATGCGGCGATATACCTGTCGACTGTCAGCGCTGATAATCTCCCCACCGACTCTGGCGGCGAGGGCAACGGCCAACGAGGTCTTGCCACAGGCTGTAGGTCCGAGTATGGTAATCAGCCGCTGCATACACTACTTCACGATGCGGTTGACACGCTTCATTCCCTGATAGCTCACGCTCGGCTGTTTCTCCAGGTAACTGATGATTATGTCAGCCGTCTGCTTATTGATGCTATGTCCCTGATCCTTTCTGGGAGAGTCGCAGATGGAAGTCACGTAACTGCTGGTCACCACCCGATACGTCTTTTTCATATTCAGTTTCTTACCATCGGGTGTAAACACCTTCAGATCCTTGATATGCTGCGGATCAGCCTTGTCGTAGGTCACCTCACACTTGATTCCTCCCACTCGTGGGAAACCATAACCATCATTCTGTCCGCAGGCAATGAGCATCTGGTGCAGCTCCTTACCCGTAAGCTCCATTACTACGGCATCATTTCCAAAGGGATCCAGCTGCAGGATATCACTCACCGTGATAGCACCCGCATCATGTTCCTCATAGCGGATTCCTCCCGTATTCTGAATAGCCACATCAGCACCCGACTCGCTCATAAAGGCGTCACAGATCATGCAGCCCAGCTCCTCATAGCATGTGAATGGTGTTTCAGCAACGGTCAGCTGACGGTGGAAATCAGGGTTCTCACTGAAGAAGCGAACCATCTCTTCCACCACCTTATTCTTCTTGGAGAAGCCACGCACATCGATATTCTCGGCTTTCTTCGAGATTACCTTTCCGTCTTCCACCACCAGCGTGGTATGCGTAACCTTTTTCAGCTTGTTCACATTCTGGGTAATCAAGATTCCGTTATGCATCTCCCCACCTTTCAACTGCGTATGTGTATGACCACCGATGATCAGATCCACCCAAGGCACATCCTTCGACAGTTCCACATCATCCTCATAGCCGATATGGGTAAGCAGGATGGTCACATCGCATTTCTCCCTCAGCCAAGCATACTTTTGCACCGTTTCCTTGACAGGCAGGAAAGAGATTCCCTTCACATTATCGGGATGGGAATCAGGAATACCGCGTGTTCCTAACTGCACAACACCTACCACACCCACTTTCACTCCTTCCACATCAAAGATCTGGTAAGGAATGCAATGAATGCCCCATTCGGGATCTGGCAGGATATTGGCACAGATATGACGGAAGTTGGAAAGACTGATCAGTTTCGCCATACCATCCTGATGGGAGTCGAACTCATGGTTGCCCAATGTCGAGGCATTGAAACCCACCTGGTTCATCAGTGCCACCATGGGATAAGCCGGAATCTCATACCTATCGTTCAAGGGATCGCCCGTACGGTTATCACCTGCTGAGAATACCAGCAACGAAGGGTAAAGCGCGCGCAGACTATCTGCGATGGCTGCCAGTTGGGGGAAGGCCTCAATGGCTGCATGCATGTCGTTGGCCGACAGGATATGCACCTCTTTCTTTTCCGCGAAGAGGGTTACCGACCAACACAATGTTAATAAGACTAGTAGTTTTCTTTTCATATTCTCTTTTCTTTAAATTTTATTTTCTGGTTTTCAGTCAGCGGTGCATCATGATCAATCAGATGGCCCCATGCGTCGAACACCTCCACAGACGCTATCTTCTCTCTGTCGAGGTCCTTGACAACGAAGTATCTGAGCAGGGCATGTTTCACCTTTGCTCCTTCGAACACCTCCACGTATCGTCTGTTGACCTTTACCCGCATATGCTGAGATTTTGAATATCGGCACAAAGATAAACAAAAAAAATGAATCTACACGTTTCTTGTCGTTTATTCTTCTTTAGATGCCGGTAACAGAAGGTTGAGCAATACACCGACAATGGCAGAAAGACCGATTCCGCTCATGGAGAACGAGCCAAAGGAAAGAACGGCTCCGCCAATACCCATGGTAAGCATCACACTGACAATGATGATATTGCGCGTCTGTTTGAAATCAACCTTGTTGTTGATGAGGTTCTTCACTCCCACGCTGGCAATAGAGCCGAAGAGCAATAGCATGATTCCGCCGAGAACAGCAGTGGGGATGCTTTGCAGCAGGGCGTTCAGCTTGGCAATGACAGAGAAGACGATAGCCGTAGCTGCTGCGATACGAATCACCTGCGGATGGGTCACACGAGTAATCTGCATGGCACCCGTCACCTCACTGTAGGTGGTTACGGGAGGGCCGCAGAAGAACGAGGCGAACAGACAGGCAAGACCGTCGCCCAGCATCGTACGATGAAGTCCGGGATCCTTCACGAAGTCCTTTCCCGCCACCTCGCTCACAACATACACATCACCGATATGCTCAATCACCGGAGCGATGGCTACGGGAATCATGAACACAAAGGGTTCCCAGGCTAAATGCGGTAGTTGGAAATGTGCTATGCTTTGTGGTAAGGCCAACCATGGAGCCTCCCTCACCGGCGTGAAATCGATCAGGCCCATACCTACGGCAACCACATATCCCACGATAATACCACACACCACAGGCACCAGTTTCAACATACCCTTGGCGAAAGTAAGCACGATAATTGCAGTTATCAGGGAGATAAAGGCCAGCAACCAGTTGTTCTTCGCCATATCTACAGCAGTAGCCGACAACGACAAACCGATGATGATGATGACCGGTCCTATGACTACAGGAGGGAACAAACGGTCCAGGAATTTCTTCCCCTTCCATTTGATGAGTGCCGACATCAAGAAATACACCAAGGCAACGCCGGCAATTCCCGCAATCGTCCCCGGCATGCCCCACAGCTTTGTTGCTTCTTTGATAGGGGCGATGAATGCGAAGCTGCTTCCGAGGAAAATGGGAACGACACCTTTTGTTACCAGATGAAAGATGAAAGTACCTACGCCTGCTGTCAACAATGCTGTAGCAGGATCTAATCCGATAAGAAGTGGGACCAGTACGGTTGAACCGAAGGCCACGAACAGGAATTGCACGCCTACGATGGTCTTGCCTGCCGGGGTTAGTGTCTGACTATTCATCTTTTTGATGTTGATAATGCGTCTCAGAACTTCCACTTCAGGGCGAGGGTGGGATTCACGAAGAACGACTTGTCGTTATAGGTGTTATAGATGAAGTTGCTACTGATCTCGCACTCTGAGCCAACGCTTAGATGCTTATTGATACTATACCAAAGCTGCGGCTCAGCCAAGAGCACCAGCTGTCCGTGATGGTTAGCCTTCTCTCCCCGCCACAGATCGATGAAGCCCGTGAAAGCAAACTTCTTGATCGGCAGATTCCATACCCCAGTAAGCTGCATACTATGGTAAGCCGACGTATAGTCATAACTCTTGAAATAGCGTTTATACATCAGCTGCAACGAGTAGGTTGCAGAAAGAGTTGGATTCCAGCCATTGTAGGCCATACCCACCAGCGCCGCCTGCTGAAAGCTGCCACTCTTACTCAGTCCGCCATTATACTCCACATGAGCGGCAAAGTTCGATCCCTTATATAGATTCAGTTCACGGGCAATCTCCGTATAAGCACTCTCTGTGAACTTCCTACTGAAGTCAACATCCACGAAATAGAACCACGATCCCCACGAGTCAAGGTTGAAATGTTCCAAGGTCATAGTCACCTTCGGTCTTCCAGCCTCCTCATCAGGATAGATATTCCTTCCTAAATCATAGTGCAGCTGCACGTTCTGAGCCTGCACACCAACCACTGCCATCAACAGCAGTGCGCCTAATAACAATCTTTTCATAAACAGTTTATTATTGTTTCACCTTAATATATATACCATCAAACGCGGCACCCATTCCGAAGCACTCAAGCGACTCATTGCCGGTAATGGTGTTCAACACCACAAAACGTGGATAGAAGGTGGCACTGAAGCCATAGCCGCACTCATTGACATCGCGGTATTCGAACTTGTTACCCTTGAGTTCTGCGGGACGTCCTGTCTCACTCCCACCCTCTGCAATATTGTGCCGCACGTTCCCACACTCAAAATGCACCTTGTTCTTACCGGCAGCACGGAAGGTGATATGTCCGCCCATCATCGACTGATAATTCTGATCCCATTTCTGGAAGGAATATTCCTTGCCGATATTTCCGGGATCCTCGGGGGTGAGGAGCGACTGCGTGAACCACTTGGGCATCTCACGACTGTAGGTCATGCTACTCATCTCCAGTTCCTTCTCTGTCTTGGGATTCGTCCATGTTCCTGACATCACCTCTTTCCACTCCTCCTCTTTCTTGTATTCGATAGTAATATCACCCGAGATGATACCGTCCGACTGGTATTCGTACATGTGGTAGTAGTCGGTACCATTGTATTGGGTGATGGTTCCTGCAATCATGATGGGCGCAGGATTCTTTGCCTTGGGATAGTAGATATAGCCGGCCACCACATTATCATCCGTTCTTTGGAAAACGATGTTGATGGGAATGCGTCCATCGAGCATGGCATCAAAGCGATGACAAGGATAGTTCAGCAGTCCGCTGAAATCTACGTATTCATCATCCTCCATGGCCCATGTGTTCTCGAAATACTTCACCAGCTTGTTCCCCTTCCATCGGTAATAAGTGGAGACCCTGTGGTCAGGACCTGCACTCAACACGGTACTGATACATTTCTTCTCCGGATCACACATCGGCTCACCAATACCAGAGAAGTTCTCAGCCTCAACAAAACCATGCTGTTGCTGATCCCATAGCAGTGCTTCGTGCCACGTGTTGTTGGCAAAGCCACCCATATAGCCCAGGTAAATGTCGGCATCAGGATAACCGTCGAAGTTCAGATCTTCTTCAGACACCGTTCCGATAAGCTCAGCCATATCCTCAGGAACAGGGGCAGGTAACTCAAACGTGTACTCCTTGACGAGCTGGTTGCCCACATAGGCACCCATCTTCACATGCGAGATCTCCCCATCGGCATTCTTCACCTTGGTATTCTTGAACGAGAACTCACTCCGTTCATGACGGGTAGTCTGTGCCATGACTGCAAGACCAGCTACTACCATCATACCAAAAACCCACAATCTCTTCATGGTCTGTTATTATACCTTATTATATATCCTATACCAGTATGATCTCAGAATTCCCGATTCATCAGGAGGTGGAAGGCATTGGTCAGCTCACCACCTACACGAATGGCGAAAGTAGGCTCCATCGTACGACTCGCGGAATTGATTTCATGCACCAGTCCTTCCTCGCCAGCACCCTGTGCCCCGCTACCGAAGTACAGGCGGGTCTCTTCGTCCTTGCCACTCTGGTTATTCTTCTCATAATAGAACACCAGGTCACCCTCCTTGTCGTACAGGAACTCCTGATAGTAGGTATGGGCAGCCACGTTATAGCTGTTGGTGATAAAGTAAGGCGTGAAGAAATAACGTCCCAGGTTCTCATCCTCCTGCAGCGTATAGTAGTAATGGGTGACACACTTCCCTGGTCCGCTACCCGGCAACATATAGTTACTGTTCACGACGGTTTCATTGGCAGGGGTACCTTCCTTGGCTTTCTTCTCACTGTTGGCGATGTCCTGTTTAGCCTGTGTGTATAGTTTGCGGATCTCTGCCACACGCGCCTTGGCTGCGGGTGATGACTGTGCTCCTGCTGTTAACAGACAGCAGAGGCCAATGGCGATTAGGAATGTTCTCTTCATATCCTTTATTTTGATTGTTATTGTGTTGACTGCAAAAATACAAAAAAAATGCCGCCCGACAAAATCGGACGGCAATTATTATATTATTTCGCTGCTTATTTAAGTTGACTTCGTCGATTGAAAACGCGACTCGGCCAATAAAGCAAGCTTTTTGGCGCTCACTGCTTATTTCAACTCAGCGAGGTACTTGATAGTACGAACCATCTGAGAAGTGTAAGAGTTCTCATTGTCGTACCAAGCAACAACCTGTACGAGAGAGTTGCCATCACCGATCTTGCTTACCATAGTCTGGTTAGCATCGAACAGTGAACCGAACTTCATACCGATGATGTCGCTAGAAACCAGCTTCTCCTCTGTGTAACCGAAGCTCTCGTTCTGAGCAGCCTTCATAGCAGCGTTGATACCCTCAACAGTAACCTCACCCTTAACAACAGCGTGCAGGATAGTGGTAGAACCTGTAGGAGTCGGAACGCGCTGAGCAGCACCGATCAGCTTACCATTCAGCTCGGGGATAACCAGACCGATAGCCTTAGCAGCACCAGTTGAGTTAGGAACGATGTTCTGAGCACCAGCACGAGCGCGCTGAACATCACCCTTGCGCTGAGGACCGTCGAGAATCATCTGGTCGCCAGTGTAAGCGTGTACAGTTGTCATGATACCGCTCTGGATTGGAGCCA
>JAGCDO010000005.1 GCA_017651265.1 Prevotella sp.
CTTCTCACTTCTCACTTCTCACTTCTCACCTCTCACTTCTCATCACTCACTTCTCACCTCTCACCTCTCACCTCTAAAATACTCCTTCAATTGTGCAGCCAAGGCAGCCAACGCCTCCGGCCGACCATTTCCGAACCTGTTCCAGATAGTCTGACAAGGCGCCATTAGGGGTGTCAGGATGATTTCCATGCGGTTCAGATAGGGATCGCAAATCTGGAAGATATCCATGATCTTCACAATCTCTTCTGCCTTCATCTTCAGTAGTCGTGCCAGATCCTGTATCTCAGGTGTCTCCACAACCATCGTGTTGGGTGTCAGACGGAAATAGAGGTCGAGAATGATGATGAGTGTGATGGGCATGATGCGCTCATCCTCGGGCAACGGCTTGTAGTCCAGCTCCCATGATTCCACCGTTTCCACACCCTCATAGAAGGCATCGGCACTGCTAAAGCCCTTCATCTGTCGCAGCATGCGCACCCCCTTGGCCAGTCGTTTGGGGTTCTGTCCATACCGCTCCCACAGCTTCTCCATACGTGGTGTGTCCAACTGTCGTAGGTTGAACATCTGCTCATAGAGAAACTCGGGAGGAATATGCAGCTCCAATGCCAGCTTTACCATCGCCTTTGAATACAGGGGTTTTACCCCTTCGGGTTTCTTCAGGTAGAGTTGCATCAACAGCAGCCAGTATTCATCCTGCCATAACGCGTGCCTGATCATATGCTATGCTTCTGAGAACTCGTCTTTTCCAACTCCGCAGATGGGGCACACCCAATCGTCTGGAAGATCCTCAAAGGCTGTTCCAGGTTCAATACCGTTATCAGGGTCACCTACCTCAGGGTCATATTCATAACCGCAGACGTCACAAATGTACTTTTTCATCTTTTTCTTTGTTTATGGTAAATAATAATTCTTTCGTCTTTGCCGAATACTTCAATTCTTTAATTTTTCAATTCTTCAACTTTCTCGAAATAACTCCAACTACCTTTTTCACGATTTGCTCTGGTGCGATGTTCTGCATACAAGCATAATCGTTGCGCATACAGACTTTATCGCCATATACGCTGCAAGGTCGGCAGGGGAGGTCGATCTGTACCGTGTCCTCCATGCGTTGTCCCCATCCCAGGAATCCGGCATAGGGATGCGTTGCGCCCCAGACACTCACTACTGGAGTGCCCACAATGGAAGCCATGTGCATGTTTCCGCTATCCATGGAAAGCATCGCGTCGAGATGACTCATCAGGATGAGTTCCTGTCCGATACCCTTCAGCTCTTTCGAGGCCTGCTGGCACTGCGGATAACGCATACACCAGTCGTCGAACACGTCCAGCTCCTTCTGTCCGCCGCCAAAGAGGAACAGTCGGCTCTTAGGGTAGCGTTCTGCCAGCTGACTGATCACTTGTTCCATCAGTTTCAGCGGGTATATCTTCCCGTCGTGGGCTGCAAAGGGTGCAATACCGATCCATGTCTCCTCCGCATCTTTCACCTGGAAGGTTTCCGGCAATTGTGACAGATCACCACCTTCAGGGGGGAAGATAGAACGGAACTTGACGGTAACGGGATAGCCTAACCGTTCCAGTACTTCAGCATAGTTCTGGAACGAGGTGGGCTGC
This sequence comes from Prevotella sp., assembly GCA_017651265.1. Classification (GTDB taxonomy): domain Bacteria; phylum Bacteroidota; class Bacteroidia; order Bacteroidales; family Bacteroidaceae; genus Prevotella. The sequence continues at coordinate 1,611 of JAGCDO010000005.1, forward strand.
TGCTTGAGAATCTTCTTGTTAGAGGATGTCAAACGACGTTTCCCCTTGCGGTGCTTGTTCACATGTGCCACATGGTAGCGACCCAGGTTGAACCGCATTCGCAGATAGTTGGAACGCAGTACGTTATGCAGGTCGGCAATGGCCGTGAACTTCTTGGCGGTCAGTCGGCGATAGAGCGTATTCAGTCCTTTCACCCCATGGTACTCGTGCTTGATGTCTGCCGCCATGAAGCCCACATTGGGTGCCAGGTTCTCAAAGAACGGACGGGCGAACTCTCTGCTGAGCACGGTGATACGGATATGGGGGTACTGCTGAGCCAGTGAATAGACTACAGGTACCGCCATGGCCACATCGCCCAAGGCAGAGAATCGGATAATCAGGATATGCTCGTGCTTCATTATTTCTTTCCGTATAGTACTGGATTTGTCGAGGGATCGTTGTACATCTTCATCTGCCGATACACCTTCATGTATTTGCGTCCTGCAGAGATATCATCCAGTAATTGATCAATGGCCGTACTGAGGTCAACCTGCTGTTCCAACAGTACGTCCAGCTTTGCCTTACATCTTTCGCGATGCTCTGCGGGAGCATCCTGGCGCTCGGCCTGTTCACGCATGTGGTAGATCTTCAGGGCGAGGATGCTTAGACGGTCAACTGCCCATGCCGGACTCTCTGTATTGATACGTGCATCGGGCAGTACCTTCACATTAGAGTACTGCTGACGGAAATAGCTGTCAATCTGTTCCACCAGGTCTGTACGGTCCTGATTCGAGCGGTCGATGCGGCGTTTCAGCTGCAAGGCCTCAATGGGATCGATATGCGGGTCGCGGATGATGTCCTCGAAATGCCATTGTACGGTATCTATCCAGCATTTTAGATAGAGTCGGTTCTCTATGGTGTCATACCCATAAGGGTTTTTGATGGGCGTTTCAATATCGTCTTTGATATGGTAGTCCCTGATAGCTTGATTAAAAATCTTGTTGCACTGTTCTGTAAATGTCATAATCTATATGTGTATTATTCTGCAAATATAGAGATTAATTTTCAAATAGCAAACGATTTGTGCTTTTTTCTACTATCTTTTTCCTCTACAATCAATGCTGAATTCACTCATGGCTGATTACAAATCAAACTTATAGCCCAATGTAATCAGGAATACGCTGTTCTTTGTTCCTTTCAGCGCCAGATGCGTGATGACATTGTCGTTCTTGTAAACATCCGTCAAACCGATATTGTAGCGGGCATCCAGCACGATGTTCTGATATTCATAGGAAAAGCCTACGGGAATGGAGAAGTCGATGGTTTCGGTATAGTCGGAGACATCCGACAGGTTAATATTCTCGTCAATAAAGGATGTCTTCAAATTGATCTCAGAACCAACGTTAACACCCAACTGCACACCGGCTTTCAATGCCAGTCCTTGCGCTACATATACATTGGCCAGTAACGGAATGTTCAGGTAATCCACCTTCGCACTCACTGTGCCTAACTTCAAACCAGCAATGTTGAATTTCACCTTGGCACCTTGCATGGCATACAAGAAACCACCAGAGATTCCTAAGAACGGTGTTGCCTGATACTCACCTTCCAAACCTACCGCAAAGCCGGCTTTCATTTTCGTGTCCACTTCGCAGCCTGTGAAGTTAGCTAATGTAAGACCTACCGTTGGCTTCAGGGCAAACGAACCTGTTGCATGTTGCGCACTGGCTGAGAGCGATATCATCGCAGCAACAGCCACCATTAAAAGTTTTTTCATAAGCATTTGTTTTTTGATTTCGCTACAAAGATAGTGAAATTTAGTGAAATGTTCATCGTTTTCTTCCATTTTTATTACCTTTGGCTTCGCCGAAGGTACTTTCACTTGAAAAAACAAAAGAAAAGTCTCTTTCCTTTTGCATTTTGCTCGCTTATTCGTACCTTTGCACAAAGAAAGGGGGAAACCCCGCTAACAGATTAAACAACAAGCCCATGAAGATTCTGATTCTGAACGGTCCCAACCTGAACCTGCTCGGCGTTCGCGAGCCGGGTATCTATGGCAACAGCTCGTTTGATGAATACCTGCCGCAGTTGCGTGCCAAATATCCCGATGTGGAGATAGAGTATTATCAAAGTAACATCGAGGGAGAGATGATCAATAAGATGCAGGAGGTGGGATTCACCTACGACGGCATTATATTGAATGCTGGTGCCTATACACATACCAGCGTGGCCTTGCACGACTGTATCCGCTCGTTGAAGAGTCCGGTCATTGAGGTGCATATCTCTAATGTGCATCAGCGTGAACCATTCCGCCACCACTCGCTCATCAGCAGTGCCTGCAAGGGTGTTATCTGCGGATTCGGATTGGACAGCTATCGTCTGGCCTTAGAAGCGTTCGTCAACATTGACCATTGAAGACTATATTCTTGAGCATATAGATCCGGAAGGGGATTATCTCTACCGGCTCTATCGCGATACGAACGTGCATCTGTTGCGCGGACGGATGGCCAGCGGTCATCTGCAAGGACGATTGCTGAAGATGCTCGTTCATATGATCCGTCCGAAGAATATTCTTGAGGTGGGTACCTTCAGCGGTTATAGTGCCATTTGCATGGCTGAAGGACTGGAAGACGACGGAAGGGTTTATACTTTCGAAATCAACGATGAAATGGAGGATTTTACTCGTCCGTGGATTGAAGGATCGACCATGGCGGATAAAATTACGTTTATCATCGGAGATGCAGTTACAGAAGCTCCAAAGTTAGGCATTGTGTTTGATATGGTGTTTATCGATGGGGATAAGCGAACATACCTTCAGACGTACGAAATGGCGCTCAGCGTGCTACGTCCCGGGGGCTTCATTCTTGCTGACAATACCTTGTGGGACGGTCATGTGCTGGAAGTTCCAAGCGCTGCCGACCGCCAGACTCAGGGCATTGAGGATTTCAATGATTTCGTGGCTCATGACGAACGCGTTGAACGCGTCATCCTTCCCCTTCGCGATGGATTAACATTGATTCGTAAAAAATAGGGCAACATCTAACCCAAATTGCTTGAAACATCGATGTGTAAAGGATTTGAGGAGGGTTAGATGATGGCCAAACATCTAACCCACATCTAACCTACATCTAACCCAGATATACCTTATGCAACCTTTTGATGTGTAATTATGTAATACGAGATGTTTTTACGTAATACATGCTCAAACCCCATTTCCCACATGGTTACCCTTTCATTCTTTGTATCTGCAAAGATATAAAAAATAAGCGAAACCACCAAAAGCCGACCCCTCATAGCGTGCAAAAATCCGTTAACAAAACCACCTGTTTCTGTTAAAAAACACTGAACGCCGTAAACGCTCCCAGCGTTTGACGTTCCCGCTATCAGAGAATGACGTTCCCGCTATTGGCGTTTGAGGCACTTTTTACCAGAAACTGCCATAGTTTCTAACGTAAACTGCCATAGTTTTCTTGATTTCACTTTGACTCTAACGGGAAATGAACGGGATATGTGGGTTAGATGATGGTTAGATGTTTAGCCATCATCTAACCCGCCTCAAACCCTTTGCAGCAGGGCTTTTCATACACATTGGGTTAGATGTTGCCTTTGTTTTCGTCATTATTGATAAAGGAGGCACCCAACAGTCATAGTCAACTGGTGGTAGTGCTATGTGCTACATGATCGATGCATTCGTATGCAGTCGTGCTGAGCTTGCTCCGTGAGATCTCTTCAGAGACAAATGCCAGCTCCGAGCATTCAATTACATTCCAATAAGGGGTTTGTCAGCTCGCCCTACGAATGTGGATGCCTCCAAATGGTTCAGATGAGTTCAGTTTGGAAATTGAGCGTTTGAATGGCAATGTCAAGTTTGCGCAATTTTGCTGAATACTCATCGATTTAACTTTTTCAGTAAACATGGAATTCTATAAAGGATAATTTTACAACAACTTTGTTTTATTTGTATCTTTCCAGCGATGCCTGTAAGGTTTCACGTATTTTGTTTCGCAGCTCAATGGGTTCCAGTACTTCTAACCCTTCTGTATAAGACATTAACTCAAGAATAAAATCAACGGTAGGGCGGATGTCGTAAGTAAAAACAGCATATTCTTCTGTATGTTCTATTTCCTTTTGCGAAGCATGTAAGGGTAGGGTTCGCAAATAGTTGGGAACATTTCCATAGGCTCGAACCACCACATGGGCCATAGGGGTGTTGTCTGCCGTAATGCCATAGTATTCCGCAAAAAAGTCAGCAGGCGAAAAGTCTTCTGGCATTACAAACGTTTTGTCGGAGATTTCCACAGACAACATCCTGTCAAGTGAATAGATGGCTATATATCTGCCTGTATATGCCAGCAAGTACCACCGCTGGCGGAAAAGCTTCAGGGCATAAGGCGATAATGTTGCCTCATAACTCTCGCATCCAAACCGCTGGTAAGTAATGGTTAGTCGTCTGTTGGTTTTGAGGGCCAGTATGATGGTCTGCAAGTATTCTTCTCCTGCTGGCACATTCTCCAAAAGAATGCGGTTCCTGAGTGAAATACTGTCGGAAAGAACGGTATTTACAGTGAGTGTGGATAGCATCCAACCCTCTATCGTGTCATCATTAATAACCTCCGGATTACTGATATAGTATTTGTAACCATGTTCCAGATCGCACTCTATCACGATGCCGAACATATTGAGAATAGCATCCTTATGGCGCAAGAACGATTTGCGGTTAAGAGGCTCCCCTCCTATCACCTGATCTTTCACCCACAGCTCGTTAAGCTGCTCCAGCGACAACCTCTTGTATTGCCGCAGTGCGTTAACAATCCAGATATACTGCTGGAAAATCCTTGCCGGTTTCATAATTCTACATGCATTACACGATTAATGTCTATGTAATTCCCATTCCTGATGAGCCTTATACCAATTGCCACTATGAGAGCCAAGACCTCCTATCTGACGCGGATGAGCCAAAGGTAGAACCTTAATAGACTTACCATTAATTACTACATCCGTAGGAACGCCATAACCATGGCATTCTTTATATTCCTGCAATGATTTGCAATTCACATTAGCAACGACATTGAGGAATTGTTTGATAGGAATATCACCCAGTAACACCAACAGTTCCGCTTTCGATTCTTCCAACTCAGCAATGATTTCTTCACAGCGTTTGCTATCGCAGAATTTACTTGGTCGTTTAGGGATTGTCACTTCATTCAAGCCATATTCTTTTCTAACCTTATCGTATTCTCTTTTAATTGCATTAACCTGGCCATCATTCAACCTTGTTTCTGGCAACAAATCGCAGAGCCATGCATCCTTACGAGTAAAGCCCCAAGGAGCCAAGATATGCTCGTGGAGCACCTTTGCTGAAGGACCATTAAATCTCTCATCAGCAGGCTCTAACGTCCCCAATTCCTTAGGAATTTTGATTCTGCTAACAATTGTTGCAGCCTCCTTGGGATTGCCGTCCCAGAATATACGAGGTTCACTTGCAACAGCCAAAGCATTACATTTTGTGCTAGTCCCATTCATCCAACGCGCATGCACAGCACTTGCATAAACACCCAGAACGAACACTTTCTTAGGAGTTCTGTCCTCCTGAACTAACGGCTTAACCGTTTCACCAAATGGGAAGTAGTACTTCATATGTTACGAATTATTACCATAATCAAAAATACGAATAAACAATACCCCTCATCGTCATAATAGCATTTAATTGTCTTGCCTGTATCGTTGTCGCAATTTCTAAAGCGTTATTTTCGTTAAATCTTGAACTGTTTCAGCAATTGACTTACCAATTTATCTGTACGTTCTTTGATGTCCTCAACAGTCCATTTTTCTTTTTTAGCAATATCATCATTAATTGAAAGACCGTTTTTGTATCCGACAAAATTACCTTGTTTATCTTGCCTGTCTCTTTTCTTAATGAATCCAAGATTGCTTAATGTGGAGTTATATCCTGTCATTGTAAGATTACCAATTCGATGTGTATATTCATAGAGATAGGATTTTGCTTTCTCCCTATCACCATCTGCTATCATGTCAACCCATTCCTGTGGTATATTCTCACCTTCTGGAAAAATATGCTCAATAGTCCAAATGTAAGTTCCACTGTTGTTTCTCTTCCAAAGAGTATTATTGCTCTCATTAGTCATTGAATTTTCTGCAAGAGAGCATAAGAGGTAACGAGTAACATCTGTATTTTCCTTATACAAATTACCACGGAGCCGTTCCTCAAAAACACTATCATCAAGGCAATTCTCTTTCAATGTATTATATATCCATTCGTAAATGGAAAAACCAGATAGTTTTTCTTCTTCTATATGAACAATAATATCCATGAAAATTCTTGTAAGGTCACGTGTTCCAGGATAATCAGTTACATTACGATGAACAAAGAATTTGCTTAAGAATAAAATGATATTGTTTATGATGCCATCAGACAAATCCAGCTCTTTCTGATAACGCATTAAATACAAAATAAGTAGATAAGATGGAGCACCCTGTATATGCAGTAAGTTCAACAAGTTTTTAGAGAAAACAGTATAGCACCCCTCTTTGTCTGGGAAAACGATCTGAGAATAATAATTCCCACATATTAGTATTTCCTTCAAGAATCCAACCAAATCCCTCTTAATAATTCGTTCATATATTGACAATAGATTGGACTTTGTTGCGACTACACCCAATGGATACTTTTTGCGCTTATCATCATCACTCACAAAGGGGGCGTTTAAGGCATTTCTAAATGCATTATAATACTGACGGAAGAAACGCTCCTGGGTCTGATAGTTGTCAGACAAATCTTTAAGCAATATCGTCCATTGATCAAAACATTCATCCGTGCTTACACCTGCACCTTCAGCCTTAGCCATGATTAAGTTCTTCATTAGGTCTATAGCTGTGAGCGGAGTACCTCTATTATTCAATGATTCGAACAAAACATAAGCATCAGAATGAGTGGAAACCTCTATTTTGACCACCATTGCGGACTTAACCTTTTCATAGAAATCCAAAAGTAATGCTGCTTTTTTCTCTGGGGATTCAATGTCTTGAACCAAATAAGACAATCTTTCCCTAAAATACTTATAACAACGAAATAACTTTCGGTTTGCAAAATATGGCTTTCTTAGAGACTGACCTGAACGAAAACCTAATTCGCTCATTAATTGGTTATAATCATCATAATTATACTCCTGTATTTGAGGAACAAGCCTCATTAGATTTGGTGAGTTTCTGCATTTCAGTGAGCGCTTAAGAGAAGACATTGTATCATCATAATCCTCATCATCTTCTAATGGAAATTGCTTTAAAAGCGTGTAAATTGCACTAAGGAGAATACTCATAGTGGTTAATCTCTGCTGACCGTCAATAACCTCCATAAATGGTTCAATAGCACCTCCCTGATTTATACAAATAATAGACCCAATAAAATAACCTTCGCTATTATCGTAAAGATCATCAAACAAATTTCCCCATTCAGTATAACTCCAAGTATAAGCTCTTTGATACTTAGGAATAAAATAATAAAACCTAGCATCTTTGTCAAAAATGCTATAAATCGGATATTTTTCTACGTGTTGTATCATATTATCACTTCGTTTTTAATTTCTATTTTGAGGCAAAGATACAAAAACATTTCTAATGTACCATTATTATGGCGCTATTTTATATTTATTACGGCTGCATAGTTAATTAGAATACCTTTTGCTTAGGAAATGATTATCAACATACTCTCTATACTTTCGCCCGATTGATGACCGTTGTTTCTTCAATAGGTGCCCCCATCGTCCAGTATTTGTAGTCATCAATATAGAGATATGGGGTGATGTATTTTCCCCAGCGTTCCACTTTGCCATAGTTACGCTGCATGTTTTTGAAATAAAGGAATTCCTCTTCGCTCAACGGACATTTTCCACGAACAATATACTCATGCGCGCAAATGGCATCGTCTTGGCAAAAGTCCATTTGCAACGGGCTATCATCGAGCGCAGTTTGTCCCATTCTTCTGGTTTTATAGCAATAGAACTATTCTGCCTTTGCATCTTCAGTAGTTGAAGATCATTATCGAAAAATAAGAAGCCATCAAGAATGGCACCTCTATTTTTTCCCCATTCTATATCATGGCGTAAACTTGAAAGCTGTTCCTCTGTCAAGTCATTTCTCGTCCAACTTTGAGAAATGAGATAATTATCCAATTCTTTTTCTGTAATCATAGTTTTTGAAATTATTCATACACTTTGTTGTAAATAACTTTGCCATAATTCTCTTTTGTATGACAGCCTATACTTCATTTACGATTCCGGCAAATAGTCGGAGACCGGAATGCTTTTCTATTATTTCAAAGATGAATGGGCGATTTACATTCATTTCTTTGTATATGATTTTACGAGGTCCGCCAAGGTCCATAAGTGTATAGGTTGATATTCCAGCCTCAGTTCCTTTTTCGGTTACTTTAACAGCACCTTTCTGGATGACGTCATCTAATAGAAGGCTTTCGTTTTTATCTGGATAGATATAAAGAGGCATCTGCGTCATATCCAGCCCGAGGCTGGTCAAAACTTGCGAGATGTTTTCTTTTTCCTTGATAACAAACTTTGGCATCCTTAATAAGACGGGGGTATCATCGAAATCAATGCCTTTTTTGTTATTTAACATAAAATGTAGTACGTCATAACAAGACTTGCCTTTATGTGGCAGATATATTCTCATTGAATACGAACGGTCTTCACAGTCGCATCTATACCCTAAATCAATAGCCTGGAAAGTTTGGCAAGAATAGTAGTCGCCAAACATAAGATTGTTTTTCATAAAGGGAACTGTATTATCTGAACAAGGGGAATGAAATACATCTGGTTCTGTATCACTAGTATCAAATGTGTGCCTCCATTTTCCTTTAAAGTAAAGACAATCCACCAAAATTACTTTTGCCAACTCGGAGACATCTACTTCTATGTCCTGAATCATCCCCTTTGTATGGACATTTACAAAGTCTTTTATCTGTTGTTTAGTGGCTTCGGACGATAAAGAAGCAACATTTTTCTCGAACTCCCAATCCTTTAAAACAGAATCGAAATGAGGGGATGTCGAAATGCCGGGATCAACCCATGCGGATGAGGTGTCCTCTACGGTTGGTAATTCGCTATCGTCACAACTTGCCCATGAATAGTAATTCTCGGATGGCAGCAAATTGTCTTTTTTCAGATAATGTAACATGTCTTCACTGGCAATGCCCAAAAGCTTTGCTATGCGAATTTTCGTTTGTTCATTTGTGAAAGACGACAATAGCGCCATTAATGACATTATTCGTGCCGGTGACACCAGAACGTTTTTGCTGGCAACATTCTCTGAAAATGTAGCTAACACTTTTAAGGAGAATGCTTCGAAAAGATTTGAGTCAATTTGCTTTTTGTTAAACATAGAAACAGCATTTAAAGATGTACAAATCTGGTTCGACTTTCGATTCATGCATTATAATTCTCTGTGCTTTATCTTAATGGTAAGGTGCACCTGATTCTCTGGATGGGCTTCTGGCTTAATTCCGCTGATGCGGCACTCGAAGATGTCATTCCAGCCCATATCCAAGAAGTTGGCCAATTCCACATTCTCATCACGGGGAATATAACCAATCTTATACTCCTCACTATCTTTCTCATAGACCACCATCACAGCATTCGGATCATGACGGTTCTCTAAGTCACGCTCCAACCTTACAAGGGTTCCAACCTTCAGACCTTCCCACACTTCGTCAGCATCGTGATACATTCTGCCTGCCAAGTGGCAGTCCATAAAATACAGTTTCTTTGTTTCCATAACCTTAATGATTTAATTAGACAATCTGGTTTTCAATGGCAAATATAAGGTATAGGGTGTCCCAAAAGTAGGGACACCCCTTTGTGAATTAGCATTATTTAAGAAAAACGGGCAGAGCAACTGCTCCACCCGCCTACGTTTTCTCTCCACCTTGTGTGCCGTTCTCGGCTTAATAGCCGAAACCGATGAGCTGTCCGTTATAGTTGAATTTCAGGTAGAGATTGTTAGACAGCTCCACCAGATAGCTATCGCTGCCCTTGTCAATCTTGGTGATGACAGCATCTGCGTAGTTGGATTGTACGTAGTGCTTAATGTTGGCAGGGATGAACTGTTCAGGCACCTCCTTGCTGTTACAATCCACTTTGTCCCAGTTGCCATCAACATCTAAGTTCAGATCCACTCCGCTTTTCAGATGTACCCCGTACGTGGTCCTTGTGATTCCCGGTTCAACCATAGCGTAATCGATGTCCTCTCCGGGGAAAGAATTCTGTACGAATGCCTTTACTGCTATTGGAAGCCGCTCCACATATATAGTATCATTGTATGTGAAGATAAACAGGGTAAGCATCATCATACTCACGATAGCTGCAAATAATAACACTAATTCCATCTTTGTATTCTTTAAATCGTTATTCTTATTTTATTTTTTATTGTTGTCGTAGGATTGTTTTTCCTTTTGACACTGCAAAAGTATAACCGTATTTCTTGCCTTGAAACATTTTTCGCGTTTTTCTGCTCCGTTTGTTGCGACAAGGGCATTCATTTGCGACAAAAGGAGAAAGCACTCGTTAAAGTTGTCGCAATAAACGAAAAAACACAAATAAATTTGGTTATTTGCTCGCTAATTTGTACCTTTGACTTCGTCGAAAGTACTTCCGCTCGAAAAATCTCAAATAAATTTGGTTATTTGCTCGCTTATTCGTACCTTTGTAGCAACCTTATATAGCAAAAGAAATAGGAGGTATTACCATGAGCAAGATAACACAGGAAAACTTCGAGGAAATGTATATCGATCCCATTGAGATCAGGCAGATCGATAAGTTTGTGTGTCAGGAAATGGGACGCCAGATGCACCGATATATTAAAGGGATGAGCGGATCCAAGCGAATCATGGAAAAATTCGAGGAAGTTCTCTCAACCCTTACCATCCCCCAGAAAGAAGAAGCCATAGCCCGTTATATCGACTTGAACAGGAAGTCGATTAGCGGACTTGATTTCAAGATTGTGCTGGCAAGAGCCATTGCCAACTATTGCGATACATTCGACTATATGCTGGAAATGGTGAACAACCGACAGAAGGTGGAGTTCTACCTGAAACGGATCAAGAGTAAGTATATCCAGTATCATGAGGTGTTCGAACAGGATGGGAAGTTCGGCATCAAAGACTGTAAAGGCAATATCCTTGTAACCCCGCAATATGATTTCCTTCGCACATGCTATACCTATGTGGATGATCTCATCACCATGCCAATTATCGCACAGAAGGACGGAAAGATGGGTTTGATTCTGCCGGATCAACATGATACTGTTGTGGCCGATTTCATCTACGATGATATCTACCTAAAGGATGAGCCACCGTATTTCGAAGGCATCATCAACAAGAAGAAGGTACCCATTAATATTGGTATAGTTTCGAGGAGTGTGGAGTGAGGAGTGTGGAGTGAGAATAGCATTGAGATACTGTATTCATATACAAAACTACTTGAAATTGAAACATATCTCACTCCACACTCCTCACTCCTCACTCCTCGATAATTACATATATATAATAAAGAAGAACGTTAGGGTGAACAATACCACAACGATCTGAGTAAACCTGTCGCGCAGCATGATTTTCGTGGGGTCACCACTGCGCTTGTCAACCACTGTAAGCTGAATATACCGCAACAAGCCCACTAGAACGAAACAGGTGGTGAGATACAGGTATTCTGTATTCGCCCTTGCTGCCACCTCTGGACTTACCGTATACATAATATAGCAAACCATCGTTACCGAGGCAGTTATGGTGATGGCCTGATTGATGAACGGCAGACTGTAGCGAATGGTGTTCTTCCTGGGTGCCTCGCCTGTCTCCTCCATCCTTATCACATCGTCACGCCGCTTGGCAAACGACATGAACAGGGTGATGAGGAAGGTCATCAGCACAATCCATTTGCTCAATACAACCCCCGAGGCCTCGCCTCCGGCAATCAGTCGTAATACGAACCCGAAGGCAATCACACATACATCCACGATCGCGTGTTGCTTCAGCCAAACGCAATAAGCAAGGTTCAGCACGAAATAGAACAGTAGGATGCCGCCCACCAACAACATGTTTTCTTTCAGTAACAGGATGGTAGCTGCGGAGAGGATGAACATCAGTATCATCAAGCCGTATGCCTGTTTCAGACTGACAGCCCCGCTGGCGATAGGACGATGACACTTCACGGGGTGCCGACGGTCGTATTCCACATCCACAATATCGTTGAAACAATATACCGCCGAGGCGATCCAGCAAAAAGCCAGGAAGGTAATCACGGATGCGTAGATGGCACCACGGTCTAACAAACTACCTCCGAAGAACATCGGCATGAGCACGAAAACGTTCTTCAACCACTGCTGGGGACGAATGAGGTGAAGGACATTTTTTATCATTGAACATTGAGCATTGAACATTGAACTTTATGATTACCTTTGAATTTTAATTCTCAATTATAAATCTTTAAATCTTAATTCTATTAAGCGTACCGCTTTCGACAGCAGCCAGGCGAGGGGGATGCTGATGGCAATCATCAACACGACCGTCAGACAGTAACCCAAATGGTACTCGTTTATATATTTCAGTACGAACTGCACATGGATGAGGTAAAGCTCCAGACTGATTCCTCCGATGAACGTGAGGAAGGAAAGGAGCCACTTGGGTGCAAACCGGAAGGCTTGACAGAGTAGGATCATGGCCGTGATGCTGCAGGGGATATACACCATGCGTTCGAGGAACAATGGGAACTTTCCGCGCCAGTGGTTCTCGAACTCGATACACATCATGAACGAGAGGATGAACAGCAGTAACACGCCCCAGAAGGCTGCAACCTCCATGGTGCGCTTCTCTTTTACCCACTGTCCGCAGTTGATGCCTAACAGGAAGATGGGAATCCTGCTCCAGAAAATCTCCACATGACCCACGGAACGATGCACGGGCGGATAGTACTGTACCATGACGGCCCAAACAATAGACACTGCCACCAGTAGCCAGCGGTAGGAGGGGTGCTTCCTGATGAGTTCCATATAGAAAGGTGCCACCGTGTAGAGCATCATGATGGAGGGGATGAACCAGAAGGTGAGATCGTCGATGCGCCAGAAGCTCCAGTTAAACAGGATGTTCGCCACCAGATGACCGATATTAGGACTATATCCGCCACCCGCCACATTCAGGTAGTTGGGAATATAGAACAGCAGAGCCATGATGAGCCAGGCGGGGTAGATACGCAGATAGCGGCGTTTGAAGAAATGTTTCAGCGAGGGCTGCTTCGTCCACGAATACCACAATCCGATACCACTGAGGAAGAGGAACATGTCAACACCAATATTACCGCAACGCACTACGCCATACATCATGTAGCTCTTCGGCATCGTTACATGGAAGAACATCACAAACAGCATGGCAGCACCCATCAGTGCACTGCGGTACTTACTGAAATCACTCCACTCAATCTTCTTCATATATTCTTCTCTACGAATTTGACGAATCTCTTTGTTTCTCTACGAATTTGACGAATTAGACTAATTTCACTCCACACTCCACATTCCACACTCTACAATTATCAGCGCTTGCGCTGAATAAAGAACTGCAAAAGCATGGCTAAAGCAACTGCCGAGAGCAGATAGATCATGATGCCCCAATAGATGTCAACCTTACGGTAATGCGAGATAATCAGCTCACGCATCACGGGATGCATCACAAACAAGGCAGCCGAGATGCCACCAAACCACGCGCAAGGCTTCATCAGCCACTGTGGCAGTAGTTTTACCGTTGCCACGGCACCTGTGGTAATGAACAAGGGCACCCACAACCAGGTATGTACACTCATGCTACCTGCCGCCACACCCACAACCGAGAACAGGACAATCAGCAGGTATCGTACTGAACTCAAAGTTCTCTTCATATAGCGTGCATAGGCTATTCCCATGCAGAAGGGCAGCATTCCACCGATGAAGTTATACCTGAGATAGTTCAACAGGTTGAAATCACAGGTATTGCTCAGGGCAGCCCACCATTGCAAGAGCCAGCATACCACGATCGTTCCTAACAGGATACCATAGCCTCGCCAACGGTAGAATACCAACCGATAGAGGATATACAACTGAATCATCAGTCCGAAGAACCAATAGGGTCCTGGGAAGATGACCTTGTCGGGTAACCAATAGAGGAAGTTGACCGTCATGGTGAGGTGCGCAGCGATGCGGTCAAGGGAGAACACCTCTGCTCCATTTGAATGGCGCAGGAAGTAGATGGCCATGAACAGCAGATAGCCCCAAATCATCAATCGGAACAGCTTACGGAAATGTTTCCATATCCATTGCGCCGTTCCCTCGTTCCCTCCGTCTTTCGTTTCTTCGTATTTCTTCACCAGACCGTAGCCACTGATGAATAGGAACACTGGTACGCCATAATGACCGAAGAACGAGAAGAAATGGATGAACAAGTCCTTGTCAAACGTCATCACCTTCTCCAACATCTGCATAGGTTTCTCTGCAGTGAACGTGTATTCGTTCTCCTTCACTGCAAAACCTAAGAAATGACAGTAGTTGTGCAGCACAATGCCTAAGATGGCTATGCCGCGCAACGCCTGTGATTCGGCCATACTCAATATATCTTTCTTCATCTCCATATCACTTCTCACCTCTCACCTCTAACAATCTCACCTCTCACCCCTAACAATCTCACCTCTCACCTCTAATTATATCATAGTCGGTCGTGTTCTTGAGGATACGTGGACGCATCTCGTTGTACTGCGGACTTAGAATATCCAGTTCCTCACGATAGTCGGGCGTATGAATCCCTGCCAGATGCATCAGCAGGAACGGTATCGCATCAGTCATATACCTACGGTTCTTGGCCCTCACGATAGCATCAAAGAGTTCAGGCTGTTCCACCATGAAAGCATGCGAGCACCATATCCAGAAAGGAATGTCAAACTCCTCGTGAGCCAAACGGCCGGTAATCTCCGTACTGTGCATGCGTCCACAGAAGTGCACCCCCGGACCATAGCATTCCTCACCATGGTCGGGCACATAAATCACCACGGCCTGCTCATTCTCCACCCTTCGGATGACCTGATCCACAATGGAATCATTATACAGTATAGCATTATCGTAATAGGCCAAGCGTTGAATCTCTGCAGGACTAAGGTCGGGACGATCATAATCTTCGCGTTTGAAGAACCAGCGGTTTTTCGGACTCCTGGTGCGGTAGTCCAAATGTTGTCCTTTCAGGTGAACAATCGTCAGTTCCCCCTGCTTTGAGGACATCCTTCCTCCTTCCTCCTTCGTCCTTCCTCGAATATCGTCCCAATCCTTCAGCAGTCCTTCATCGTAATACGACAGTTTCTCGTTTCTTGCATCGAACATCGCATTACTGAGTGTCGGGTTGTTCAGGAAGAAGCCGCCACTGAAGTCATATACCGCCTCTTTTGCCTGCGGCAGGAACTGATTGGTGAGGAAGGTGACATGATAGCCAGCCTGTCGGAATACTTCCGGGAACAGCGGATAGTCGCACCACTCGCCTTGATCGCCTACGGTGTAGAGCGAGAAGAGATACTTGAAGACAAAACTCGTGAGGTTCCAAGGAGCTACCACATCCTGATAGGCAATCAGTTCCCCTTGTTGGGCCCGTTTCAGCTGTCGAGGTGTTGTTGGCTTCTCATAGCCATACAGCTGAGCATGATGACGGTTATAACTCTCGCCGATAATCAGTATGATATGGGGCGTGGTGAAGGCACAACTGTCCACCTGTACCTTATCAATCCCCGTTATCAGTTTTTGCACCTGTTTGGCTGTGAGTTGGTTTGCCCGTATGCTGAAGGCCAGTCGGTACAAAGGCTGGTAGAGGTTCGCACAAGTCTTTTCCGTGAGTTCATGCTCCACCTCTCCGATGGTCTGGTACGACATCAACCGATGAAACGCCTCCTTGTTCTTCCAGCAGTCGGTGAGGGAGAAGAGGAATGTTAGAATCAAGAGGCAAGAGGCAAGAAGCAAGAGGATACCTTTATGTTTATCATGACATTTACTCAATACATTTCTCTTGCTTCTTGCTTCTTGCCTCTTGATTCTGATAACACTCCACACCACATGCACCAGCATCACCAGCAACACCCAACCGAGCTTACTGAAGATGATGTCGGTGGAGAGATAGGATTTCAGGAACTCCCCTGCTTCCTGCGCATTCGTCTCACCTACTAATAATAACATGGTAGGAGTAAGCGTACTGCCGAACTTGATGAAGCAATACACATCGACGATGGCGACAATATAGGCAATGATATAGAACAGGCGTTTGATCCACACGCTGATCTTCTGGGGAAGGAGTGAAAGAAACAGGAATAGCACGGTTACATCCACGAACAGCTCTGTATAGAGATGGTCGTAAATCTTCGCATTCCGTGTTTGAGGAAGGACGACAAATGCCGTCACAATGCCCAACGCATACATGAACACCCAGAATGCGATGTTCCGTTTCATGTTCTGCAGAAGATACCTCATTGGTATAGATGTTCCTGATAGATATAATCGGCAACCGACTTAGGGACTAGTCTGCTGATAGATTTTCCTGCTGCCACCCGTTGTCTGACAAGTGTACTGCTGATGGGAATACGTTTTGTTTCGATGATCTTAACACGAGGAGGCAGTTTATCCATATCATAGGAACTTCCTTCTCGCGGGTAAACCACAATATCATGATGGGCAAGGATGTCAGCTGCCCGGTACCACTTGGGAAAGGAGGTCCAGTTATCACCACCGATAAGCAGGGTGAAGGTATGGTCCGGGTAATCCTTCGACAAGGCCTGTAAGGTATTCCAAGTAAAAGACGGTTTGGGCAGGCGGAACTCATAATCGCTGGCGATGAGGTGCTTATATCGTTGCAGCGCCATCTCAACCATACGATAGCGCGTTCTATCCCATAGCAGTTCATGATTCACCTTGAACGGATTCTGGGGAGTTACCATGAACCACACCTCATCCAGTCCGGCACTTTGCAGAAGTTGCCGGGCCAATCGGATATGTCCGAAATGAATGGGGTTGAACGTCCCGCCAAATAAACCGATCTTCACGTAAACTTTGAACTTTACGACTTTCTTTTACACTTTTTCCTTTTGCCCTTCAAGAATTGCTGGATGATCTCAAGGGTTTCATTTTCGGCAGTAGCCAGATCGTCATTCACCACCACACGATCAAACTGATCAGCAAAGGTGAGTTCGAAGCTGGCACGCTCTATACGCTGGTCGATCACTTCTGGTGCATCCGTGCCACGACCTTCCAAACGCTTGCGCAGTTCTTCAATCGATGGAGGTTGGATAAAGATGCTTAGGGCCTCATCACCATAATATTTCTTGATGTTACAGCCACCCTTCACATCCACATCGAATACTACGTTCTCACCATTCAAACGTTGACGTTCCACCTGTTCCTTCAAGGTACCGTAGAAACGACCTTCATACACTTCCTCGTACTCTAAGAACTCTCCGTTATCAATCTTTGTCTTGAACTCTTCCAGCGTAAGAAAGAAATACTCTACTCCGTTTTGCTCCGTGCCTCGCGGTGCCCTGCTCGTACAACTGATAGAGAAACAGAGGTTCAGTTCAGGATGCTCCTGCATCAACCAATTGATGATTGTGCTCTTTCCGCTGCCCGATGGCGCGCTAATGATAACTAATTTTCCTTTCATATCTCTTCTTATTACCTCTTAATCAGTTCTCGCAAATTACAACGCATTCAGTACTTGTTCCTTGATCTGCTCCAACTCGTCCTTCATCATCACCACGATGTTCTGCATCTCTGCTTGGTTACTCTTGGAGCCCGTGGTGTTGATTTCTCGTCCCATCTCTTGTGCAATGAATCCCAACTTCTTGCCCTGACCGCCATTTTCGTTCATCGTGTCACGGAAATACTTCAGGTGGTTGGCAAGTCGTTGTTTCTCCTCGCTGATATCCAGTTTCTCAATATAATAGATGAGTTCCTGCTCCATGCGGTTCTTGTCGTAGTCAACCTCAGGAATACTCTTGAGTCCTTCCACAATCCTGGCACGGATCTTTTCTACACGCGACTTTTCAAATGGCTCGATGCTTTCCAGTAAACGACCGATATTGTCGATCTTCTCCTCGAACTTCTTCTGGAGGGCGGCACCTTCCTGCTTACGGAACGATACCAGATGGGCAATGGCCTCTTCAATGGCCTTTTTAACAATGTCCCATTCCTCCTCACTCAGCTCCTCCACATCGGTCTTGGTTGTCACATCAGGAAGGCGTAAGATGGTATAATACCAGTCGGTTGGCTCAGGAATACCAGTGGCTGCAGAGATCGTTTTAATCTGTTGGTAATAATTTTCAACAAGTGCCGCATTAATGGGCGTAGCATCAACAGCAGCGTCTTTCTCTATCCAAAGAGAGAAGTCAACCTTTCCGCGAAGTAAGGCAGCAGAGATCATCTGACGGATTTCCATTTCCTTTTCCCGATAGAGGGGAGCCACGCGGGTGTTCAAGTCAAGCTGCTTACTGTTCAGTGACTTTATCTCAACATTTATCTTCTTTTCATTAAAGGTTACGACCGCTTTGCCGTAGCCTGTCATTGACTGTATCATAATATGTTTGAAGTTAAATTTATGCAAAAGTACAAATAATTTCCGGAAAATGCGTATTTTTGCACTTTAATTTAGAAAGATATTTTATGTCTTGTATTATCAATATAGAAACAAGTACGGACGTTTGCTCGGTTTCTGCCAGTCAGGATGGAGCCGTGATCTTCAACGAAGAAGACCGTGAAGGACCGAATCATGCGGTGAAGCTGGGCGTCTTTGTGGATGAGGCTTTGTCGTTCATCGAGAGTCATGCCATTCCTCTTGATGCCGTGGCAGTAAGCAGCGGTCCTGGCAGCTATACGGGCTTACGAATCGGTGCTTCTATGGCGAAAGGCATCTGCTATGGCCGTGACGTCAAACTCATAGGCATTCCTACCTTGGAACTGCTATGCGTTCCTGTTCTGCTTCGTCAGGAGATCGAGGAAGACGCCCTGCTGTGTCCGATGATTGATGCCCGCAGAATGGAGGTGTATGCAGGAATATACGATCGTTCTCTGCACCCTATCCGTCCTGTACAGGCTGATGTTGTTGAGGCTGACACGTACAAAGAGTTCCTCGATGCGCATCCTGTGTATTTCTTCGGTAACGGAGCCGCCAAGTGCATGGAGGCCATCAAACATCCCAATGCCCATCTGATAGAGAATATATTACCTCTGGCCAAATGGATGTTCCCGTTGGCAGAGAAACGAATCGCCTTGGAGCAGTTTGAGGATGTGGCCTACTTCGTTCCTTTCTATCTGAAGGATTTCGTGGCCAAGATGCCCAAAAAACTATTATAATCATTCAACCCCATATCACCCATTAACCCTATAATGCCCATAAACCCCATTTTAATATGAACATCAAAGGTTTAGACTATAACACACAGCGAGAGAAACTGATTCTCCCTGAGTATGGCAGAGAAGTGCAGAACATGGTTGACCATGCCATCTCTCTTCCTACCAAAGAAGAACGTCAGCGTTGTGCTGAAACCATTATACGTATCATGGACCGGATGTTCCCACAGAACCGTGATAATGCTGATTACGAGCAGAAACTGTGGGATCACCTCGCCATCATGAGCGGTTTCCAATTGGATATCGACTACCCTTATGATGTGAGCTCTGCCATGAAGATAGCCACCAAGCCGCAACCGCTTGACTATCCTATGCAGGAGATACCTGTACGTCATTACGGTCATCTGATCTTTGAGGCATTCGACAAGCTGAAGAGCATGCCTCCAGGTGAAGAAAGGGAAGAGCTGACACGTATCACTGCCAATCAGATGAAACGGAACCTGATGCAATGGAGTCATGGCGCTAATGATGACGAGAAAATAGCATCCGATCTGGCTCGCTATACCGATGGCGTTATCCAACTCGACCTGAGCACATTCAAGTTTGAGCGTGTACAGCTACGTGATGACCTGAACACACGTAACAAGAAAAAGAAATAAGCATGGAGTCATTTACTATCGAAGGCGGACATCTGCTGAAGGGCGACATCACGCCACAAGGGGCGAAGAACGAAGCCCTGCAGGTGATTTGTGCCACCTTGCTCACCGATGAGGAGGTAATCATCCAGAACATCCCTGATATCCTGGATGTGAACAACCTGATCCTGCTGTTGAAGCAGATTGGTGTCAAGGTGAACCAACTGAATCGCCACGACTACAGCTTTCAGGCCTCCGACCTTAACCTCGACTATCTGCAGAGCGATGAGTTCGTACGCAAATGTGCAGCATTGCGCGGAAGCGTATTGATGATCGGTCCTCTGTTGGCCCGTTACGGAAAGGCTGTAGTAGCAGAACCCGGTGGTGACAAGATCGGTCGCCGGCGGCTCGACACGCACTTCCTCGGCTTCAAGTACCTGGGAGCGAAGTTCGATTTCAACGAGCAGCGCAATGTCTATGAGATCCATTCCAGCAAGCTCAAAGGTTGCTATATGTTGCTCGATGAGGCCTCGGTAACAGGAACGGCCAATATCATCATGGCTGCCGTCTTTGCTAAAGGTACCACTACCATATACAATGCTGCCTGCGAACCCTATATCCAGCAGTTGTGTCATCTGCTCAACAAGATGGGAGCAGAGATCAGCGGTATCGGCAGTAACCTCCTTACCATCGTTGGTGTGGATAAGCTTCATGGTGCGCAGCACCGCATCTTGCCCGACATGATTGAGGTAGGCTCGTTTATCGGTATGGCTGCCATGGTGGGAGATGGTATTCGCATCAAGGACGTATCGTTGCAGAACCTTGGCATCATTCCAGAGGCCTTCCGCCGACTGGGTGTGAAGATAAAGGTGGAAGGCGACGATCTGGTGATTCCTCGTCAGACACATTATATCATCGACTCGTTCATCGATGGCTCCATCATGACATTAGCCGATGCCCCTTGGCCTGGTTTGACTCCCGACCTGCTTTCTGTGCTGCTTGTCGTGGCTACTCAGGCAAGGGGTAGTGTGCTGTTCCATCAGAAGATGTTTGAAAGCAGACTGTTCTTCGTTGACAAGCTCATCGACATGGGGGCGCAGATTATTCTCTGCGATCCGCATCGTGCCGTGGTGGTGGGTCATGACCGCCGTAAACGGTTACGGGCAGGATGTATGACCAGTCCGGATATCCGTGCAGGTATTGCCTTGCTCATTGCTGCGCTGAGTGCCAACGGTACCAGCCGAATTGATAATGTGGCGCAGATCGACCGTGGTTACGAAGATATTGAGGCACGACTGAATGCCTTGGGTGCCCATATACAACGAATAAGCTCTTAGCATGATCCGACAAGAAGAAGTGTTCCGCATTGGTCGTATCGGTAAGCCGCATGGCGTGAAAGGAGAGATGTCATTCCAGTTTACCGATGATGTGTTCGACCGCGTAGATGCCGACTACCTCATCCTGCAGGTAGATGGTATCCTGGTACCATTCTTTATGGAAGAATACCGTTTCCGCAGCGGCGACACGGCTTTGATGAAGTTCGAAGGGATAGATACGCTGGAGCAGGCAAGGAATCTGACAAACTGCGAAGTGTTCTTTCCAAGGGCATTGGCAGAAAGTCAGACCGATGAGGTGTCCTGGGCGCAGCTTACGGGAATGCAACTCATCAACAACCAGAACGAGCAGTGCATAGGTACTGTTACGAGTGTGGATGACTCCACGGAGAATGTCTTACTGGTGATCAATGACGAGAAAGGGGAGGAGTTACTGATTCCTGCCGTTGAGTCGTTCATCAAGGATATCGACATGGAGGAAAGGAAGATACGGGTGGAACTACCCGAAGGACTGTTAAGTCTGAACGACAATTGACAATGGATCATTGACCATTGATAATGAAAGAATCATTCGACTAATTCGTAGAGAAGTGAAAAGTGAGAAGAAACAAATAGCTATCTTAGGCTCTACCGGCAGTATTGGTACACAGGCGCTGGATGTCATTGCACAGCACAGCGACCTCTACGAGGTGTATTGTCTCACCGCCAATAACAAGGTGGAACTGTTGGCACAACAGGCTCATCAGTTTAAGCCGGCAGCTGTGGTGATTGCTAACGAAGCCCGTTATGATGAGTTGAAACAGCTGTTGAGTGACGAGCCTGACATCAAGGTGTATGCTGGTCGACAGGCGCTCGATGAAATCGTGGAGGCCGGTCCTATAGACATGGTACTTACGGCCATGGTGGGGTTTGCCGGTCTTTCTCCTACTGTTCATGCCATCAAGGCAGGTAAGAAAATCTGTCTGGCCAACAAGGAAACATTAGTGGTTGCCGGTAAGCTGATCTGTCAGCTGGCCAACCAGTATCATACGCCTATCCTGCCTGTTGACAGTGAGCATTCCGCCATCTTCCAGAGTCTGGCGGGTGAAGGTGATAATGAGATAGAAAAGATTCTGCTTACCTGCTCCGGCGGTCCGTTCCGCATGATGAGCGATGAGCAGATACAACAAGTGAAAGCGGCTGATGCGTTGCGGCATCCCACATGGGATATGGGCGCAAAGATCACCATCGACTCCGCCACACTGATGAACAAGGGCTTTGAGGTGATCGAGGCGAAATGGCTCTTTGGCGTGCCGGCTGAGAAGATCCAGGTGCTGATACATCCCCAAAGCATTGTGCATAGTGCCGTGCAGTTCATCGATGGCTCCGTTAAAGCACAGTTAGGTGTTCCTGATATGCGACTGCCCATCCAGTATGCGTTCTCCTATCCTGACAGACTGACCCTCAACGGTAGTCGTCTCGACCTGTTTGCTGCCCAGAAACTGGAGTTCTTCGAGCCCGACATCCAGAAGTTCAGATGTCTGGCCTTGGCTTTCGAGGCCATCCGCATGGGTGGTAACATGCCCTGCATTGTGAATGCAGCCAACGAGGTGGTGAACGAGGCGTTCCGCCAGGATCGTTGTTCATTCCCGCAGATGGCG
This sequence comes from Prevotella sp., assembly GCA_017651265.1. Taxonomy (GTDB): domain Bacteria; phylum Bacteroidota; class Bacteroidia; order Bacteroidales; family Bacteroidaceae; genus Prevotella. The sequence goes on from JAGCDO010000005.1 coordinate 24,609, forward strand.
GAGGTGATTGAGAAGACGATGGCTCAGACCACCTACGACAAGAATCCGTCGCTCGATACATATTTCAAGACTGATACCGAGGCACGAAGCATTGCCTCAGAATTAATAAACAAATAAAACAATGGAAGTATTTTTGATTAGACTGTTACAGTTCATGCTCGCTATCTCCCTCTTGGTTCTTCTCCACGAGGGCGGTCATTTCTTCTTCGCCAAACTCTTTGGCGTTCGCGTTGATAAGTTCTACTTATTCTTCGATCCTTGGTTCCATCTTTTCGAATTCAAGCCCAAGAACAGCGATACGGCCTATGGTATAGGTTGGCTGCCCTTAGGAGGCTATTGTAAGATCGCAGGAATGATCGATGAGAGTTTCGATACAGAACAGATGAAACAACCCGAACAACCCTGGGAGTTCCGAAGCAAACCAGCGTGGCAGCGATTACTGATTATGATAGGTGGTGTACTTGTGAACTTCCTCCTGGCGCTCTTCATCTACTCCATGGTGCTTTTCCATTGGGGTGATGAATATATGTCTGTGAAGGATATGGCGATGGGATTCAAGTTCAATACCGAAGCCAAGCAGATCGGATTCCAGGATCATGATATCCTGTATGCTTATGATGGTAAGGTGTTCGACCGCTATGATGTGGATGTATTCCGCCATCTGGCAGATGCCAAGACCGTAACGGTGAAGCGCAATGGTGCGGATGTTACCATCAATATGCCCGAGGAGATGAGTCTGATAACGATGCTTCAGGCTGATCCTGCCTTTGCCCGTCCGTTCATTCCTGCTGAGATCGACAGTGTATTCCCTGATACTCCCGCAAGTAAGATTGGTTTGAAGAAGGGCGATAAGATCTTGGCTATCAACAACAAGCCCGTTGACTCCTGGAACGAGTTCGTTTATCAGGTGGGTGTACTGAGTGATGTGCTGTCCACCGCCAATACCTCAGCCGACAGTCTGAAGACACGTACCATCCAACTGGTCTATTCTTCTGGAGATGAAGCTGTAGATACTGCTAAGGTGGTGCTCACTCCCGAACTGATGTTAGGTGTTACACAAACCACGTTGGCCAACTATTACCAGCCCACCACACTGAAATATGGTTTCTTTGAGAGTTTCCCTGCTGGTATTAAATACGGACTGGGTGTGCTGCGCGGATATGTAAACGACTTGAAATATGTGGCAACAGCCGACGGAGCAAAATCGTTGGGTGGCTTTGGCGCCATCGGTAGTCTGTTCCCACCGGTATGGGACTGGATGATGTTCTGGCGTATGACGGCCTTCCTGTCCATTATCCTGGCCTTCATGAATATCCTGCCCATTCCCGCTCTCGATGGCGGACATGTGCTCTTCCTGATCTACGAGATGGTTACAGGGCGCAAACCCAGCGAGAACTTCATGATCAAAGCGGAATATGTGGGATTCACCATCCTCATCATCTTGATGGTTGTGGCGAACCTGAATGATATATTACGCTGGTTGGGATACTTGTAAGAAGACTAAAATTGCTATACAAATAAAAAAAGGAGGGGAACCTCCTTTTTTTATTGTTACTTACTGAAAGAGTTGGTCTAACAAGGTGTAGAACTCAGGATCCTCACCAATGATCGTTTTTACGATCTTTCCATCGGGATCAATAATAATCTTGGTGGGGAAACCTTCAATGTTGTAGGTCTCTAGCACCTTACTGTCGCGCGGGTTATACACATGCAACCAAGGAAGCTCATACTTCTTTACAGCATCCTTCCATTTCTGTTCCGTATCATTACAGTCGACACCTAAGATCTCGAACTTCTCCTTATACTTATTATAATAGTTCTTCATCTCAGGAATACCCTTGATGCACCAACTGCACCAGCTGCCCCAGAAATCGAGGATAACATACTTGCCGCGCAGACTGGATAGTGAGAGTGGTTTTCCGTTAATGTCGTTCAGGGTGAAGTCGGGTGCCACCACATCTGAAGCATTAACATCATTCTCAGTTATTTCCACCATTGGGGTGTTATTTACACTTTCCTGGTCGCCTTTCACTTGCACCTTGCCATCGTTGTTGGCACAACCTACTAAAGTGATGCCAAACAGTGTTATCAATAAAAAGATCTTCCTCATAATACTTTGTTTTATTGTTATCAAATCTCTTTCTACAAATTACATTCCACATTCCACAACAATCGTTTGTCCTGCCTTGGTATTCACATCATACTCATACACCTTCTTGACAGAAAGCTGGTCGAACGATGTCAGCTCAGCAGAGCGCAGCGGATTCTTTACCTCAGCCGTCTGTAACAGTGGATTGCGGTTCTTACCCTTGGCAGCCTTCAGTCCTTTGCCCTTCAGCGGAACATAGGAACGCAGACGGAGCACACCACCGATCTTCGAGCGGATCACAGCCTTTTGCAACGTATTGTTCTCCCAGTTCATATCCACCTCAAATCCGCCACGAGCCAGCAAGCCCTTGACCTCGCCCTTTTTCCATACCTCAGGAAGAGCAGGCAGCAGATGTACGGCCCCATCATGACTCTGCAGGAGCATCTCTGCAATACCTGCCGCACAGCCGAAGTTACCGTCGATTTGGAATGGCGGATGTGCATCAAAGAGGTTCGGATAGGTCCTACCATCAGGATAATTGCGTGCTTGTCGGTCGTTAGGCAGTAGGCGCAGCATGTTCGAGATGATGGTGAAGGCATGGTTACCATCCAACATCCTTGCCCAGAAATTAATCTTCCAACCTAAGCTCCATCCTGTGGCCATATCACCGCGCTGATTCAGTGTGTTAGCCGCAGCCGTGAAGAGGTCAGGATGCGAATAGGGAGATATTTGGTTAGAGGGATACAGACCGTAGAGATGTGAGATATGGCGGTGCTCATCCTTCGGGTCGTCTCCGTCGATGAGCCATTCCTGCAGCTGACCGTACTTACCTATCTGCATCGGCGGCAGTTTAGTCAGACAAGTCTTGACCTTCTTGATATATTTAGCATCTTTCACGCCCAGCGCCTTCATCGCCTCAAGGGTGTTCGAGAGCACATCAAACACAATCTGGTTATCCATGGTTGATCCTGCAGTAACTGTTGTGCGTTTTCCTACAGGACCATGTTCTGGTGATACTGTGGGAACAGTTACCAACCAGCCAGCTGCTCCTTTCACTTCACCTGTAGCAGGATATTCCTGCATATAGTCCATCAGGAAGTTGGCCGCCCCCTTCATTACGTCGAAGTACTTCCTCAGGAACTGCTTGTCGCCTGTATAGAGATAGTGCTGCCATAGATGGGTGGTGAGCCATGCGCCGCCTGTGGGGAACATGCCCCATGTGGTACCGTCAATAGGACCGGCAACACGCCACAGGTCGGTATTGTGGTGTGCCACCCATCCGTCGCATCCATACATGGTACGGGCTGTCTCGGCACCCGTCTCGCTCAGGTCGCGAATCATACTGAACAGTGGCTCTTGTGTCTCAGCCAGATTACCCACCAAGGCAGGCCAGTAGTTCATCTCTGCATTGATGTTGATGGTATATTTCGAATCCCACGGCGCCATCCGCTTGTCGTTCCATACGCCTTGCAGATTAGCTGGTTGTCCGCCTGGCTGTGAAGAGGAAATGAGCAGGTAACGCCCATATTGGAACATCAGTGCCACCATGTCCATATCATCACTTCCTGCGAAGTTTGCCAACCGCTTGTCGGTAGGTAGCTGCGAACCATTGCCTGTGCCCAACTCCAGACTCACGCGGTTATACTGTTCCTGGTATTTTTCAAGATGACGATTCAGCAGATGATCATACGACATCCCCTTGATACCGTCCAATGTCTGGTTGATCTTCTGTATGGGATTTCCGCTCACATCGTGGTAGTTCACGAAGGTGGTGGCGGCAGTGATATAGATGGTGGCGGTAGTGGCATTGGTAACGCCCAGCTTCTGGGAGAGATGTGCGATTTCACCGTCACTCTCCACCTTGATGCGGCATTCGGCTTTCAATCCGGCCTTGATGCCCTCATGATCCTCACCATCGATAACGGCAGCCAGTTCGTTTACCTTCACATTCTGGCGTTCAAGTAAATTCGTTACCTGCGATTTCAGTTGCGAGTCGAAGTTCACGTTGAAATTCAGAGCCCCCTTCTTGCTCGCCTTGATACGAACGATGATCACATTATCGGCCTGTGAAGCAAAGACGGTACGTTCATATTTCACACCGTCAACCTCATAGGTGGTGGTATTCAGGGCATTGGCTAGGTTCAGTTCTCTGCGGTAGTTCGTGGGCTCAGCCTTGCTTGGGTAGTCGAAAGCGAGTTTCACGCTGCCTAAAGGCAAGTAACGCATACCGTGCGGACCTTTGAAGAAGTATTTGTCGATGAGGGCATGAGCCTCTTCCTCCTTCCCGTCGAAGATCAGTTGGCGCACCTCCTGCAGGTGTTCCTTTGCCTCAGGACTGTTGTTGTTATGGGGCGAGCCGCTCCAAAAGGTCTCCTCGTTGAGCTGTATCTCCTCCGTATCGGTTTTACCATAGATCATGGCACCCAGATGGGAGTTTCCAATAGGCAGCGCTTCCAGCCAGTCGGTTGCTGCACGGTCATACCACAGTTTCTTCTCCGCCGCCTGAGCCGTCATCGCCACCAGCAGCATCAATACGATTGTTGCTTTTCTCATTTTTATCTTCATGATTGTTGAATTGGGTACAAAGATAATACTATTTTTTATAATAATAGATACATTGTCTGTTTTTTGTTTTAACCCACCAACCCACCTAATATGCTTCAAATGCCTATAAACAAAGGGGAAATCGAGGTTGGTTGGATGCATTCAACCGCAATTAGCATAAATGATTTTAATAAAACGTTTCAATTTGAGTATAGGCAACAGATCGTTTGGCTATAGGCGCACGATCGTTTGGGTATAGGCAAATGATGGAAAAGCGACAGTTTCATCCCTTATTCCTTATGCTTTTACCCCACTAAGTCCTATGATAATACCCTCTAATACCATAGAAATGGTTACATGGTTACAGTTGTAACCGTAACCGTTTTACTATGGAGAATTATGTTGCAGCGAATGCAAAGAGAACTTACTATTACTTCATCACTGGTGACAAGGGACATTTGACAATTCTGTCATCTTAAAAGTCGTCATGTGCCGTTATCGTGCCCTGTACAAGTGCGAGCAATGCGGTGATAATTGTTTGCTTGTTTATATTTTATTCGTCCTTCTTTTTTGCATCTAGATGATACGTGAAACTGATGTTGACATAGTGATGGCGGAAGTCATTCCATGAGGTAGTGCGCTGGTAAGCAGACTGGTTACTCCAGAAGTTGTCTTGCTTGTTCAGGATGTCCTCGAACTCAAGCTTCAGGTTGGCTTTGTTCTTCAGGATTTTCCATGTGACTGCAGCGTTCCAGAGAAGCATGTCGCGATTCATTGATTGCGTAGCATAACCTCGACGAGTATACTCTGTGAGATTGGTCTCGAATACGAATTGTCCCACTGTTGCCTCGGCTTGGAGTCCGAAGTTGTTATTCCAAAGGGTGGTATTTTGTTCAGGCGATGCAGAGAAACGGAGGCGATCGGCATCTATTTTAGCGAACATGGAGGCTTTCAGCCAGTCCTTGTCATACGATAGCGTAAGGCGTTCATTGGGATGAAAGTCGCTTTGGCGATTCTCCATCCGTTCCGTCTGTGTGGGCAACAAGGTCAGGTAGCCATAGTGCTGCTCGGCATTTAGTCGGAAATCATTCTCCAGTCTGAAAAACTCACCAAGAGCCTGGTCAATGTCGAGACGGAACTCCCATGTGTGGCTACCTTTAACGTTCTCGGGACGGCTGACATAGACAGCGGTCGTGGGATTGTAGCTGAGTGCCGTCACGCGGTCGCGGTCGTTTGCCTTGTATTGGATGCTGGCGCTGAAAGATGTTTGGCTACGGGCAAGCACCATGTTGTACGACAGTCTGATGTTATGGCTGTGGGTGTCTTTCAGCAAGGGGTTACCCTCGTTAATGAAGAGCGGGTCGGTGAGATCGCGGTAACCAAGTGTCTGTAGGATACTCGGTTTCAATGTACTGAAACCGTAGTTCAGTTCAAAGCCTATAGTTTTACTTAGTTTCAAGGTTGCTCGCAGTGAAGGGTCGATAAGCTGCGTGTAGCGGACAGCGGTGGTGTCGAGCATTCCGCGCTGGTAGTCCTGGTTCTCACGTTGCCATCTGGCTGTAACACTGGGCATGACTTGCAATGGAGCGAGATTGATGGTGGAAGCCATTAGCAGTGAATGACTGTTGTTCGTGTAGTGGTTGCGATAGGAGTTTGCCACATCGGTCGCTCCATCGGTCATAAAGTCGCGGTCGTTTTTGCTATGGCTGTGCATGTAGTTGTATTGTATATGCGCCATCCATTTCTTGGTGAGCCAGCGAGCATGATGTGCCTCGGCCTCTGCATTGAAATTCGAGGTCGGCGAGGTGGAGAACTGACTCAACTGTGAAGAATTGAGCGAGGCGATGTGTGAAGTGACGGTGCGGTTTGTCCAACTGTTGCTCTTCCCGTCGGAATAGTTCAGTTGGATGCTTGCACCGAGTGAACCATCTTTGACGTAGTGTTCCCATCCGGCTCTTGTGTTGAGCGTGGTTTCATGTCCGTCGCTGTGACTTTCCACGTATTGCGAAAGTGTCGGAATGTAGCCGCTTACATTCATTTCCTCCTGTTCCGAAGTTTGTCTGTTGTGCGTGCGGTTGTTGTTATGCTCCACGCTGGCGTTCAAGGAAAAAGTGTTCAGCGAATCCTTGGCCCAGCGCAGATCGGCGTTCAGGCGTGGGTTCAGTTTGTGGTTGCGGAAATACGACTCGCTATTGCTGCGCATGGCTGCGGTGTTGGGAAGATAGTTCTCGGTCTCTGCGTGCGAGGTACCCCATTTATCGTCATGGTTCAAACCGCCAGTGATAGAGTACTGACTGTTCATTTCCTGTGTCCCCTGCTTCTCTTTCCATTTGTGTTGATAGCCGGCAGCTCCACCTTGTTCTTGTCCGTATCCGTTGCTCCAACTGCTGCTCCATCCGTTCATGGTCTTACGGATAGACTTGTCTATGTTGTTGGCATTTGCGAATACCATCACGGGATCTGTCTTTGAAAGACGGTTCATCGTCAGCTCACCCTCATAGTACTCCGGGGTTTGATAGCCAGCTTTCACGTCACCATACCATCGGTCGAGGAATCCAGGCTTGATGGTCAGGTCAAGCACCATGTCCTGTTTACCGTCATTCTTACCCGTACGCTCCGAGAATTCCGAAGCCTTGTTGTAGGCTTTGATGTCTTGCACGGCTTCAGCAGGTAGTTGCTTCATCAACTGATCACCGCCCAACATACTCTCGCCGTCCATCGTTAGGCGGATGGGCTTTCCGTCCCATGACATTCTCCCTTCTTGGTCAACTTCTACACCTGGCAGTTTCCTGATAAGTTCGTCAAGACGTGCACCTTCCTGCAAGTGGAATGCTTCGGGATGGAACACGATGGTATCACCTCGCACGGTGAAGCGCCGGGCGCGTCCCGTCACCACAACCATCTTCAGCATCTGCGGCGACATCTTCAGCTCTATCGTGCCTATGTCGAGTGTGTCTTTACGGCTGTCGCTCAACACCAGTACCGTCTTCGACTTCGTGTAATAGCCCAGCATCGATACTTCAATAGTACATTTACCATCGGCATACATATGGAACACGCCTAATGAGTCGGCCTTGCCAAACATCCAACTGGTGCCGATGTCGCCTAACTTCTGCGTCAGTTTTATCGAGGCATCTGGCAATGGCTCCTTCGTTTCTGAGTCTACAACTCGGCCACGGATAATGTCGGCATTGGCCATTTGCACCCCCATTACAAGGGCGAGAAGTGAAGTAATGATAGTTTTCTTGTTCATAATCTTTTTTGTCGTTATCATAATAACGATATAGAGGTTACAAAATTACAAAAAAGGAACAAAAAAACGCAACAACTCATATTTTTAGAACTTTGCTTTTTCCTCAAGACCTAACATCGAAAAAAAACAGGATTTGTCCATTCTCGGCGAGCGGCTGACAACTACCGTGGAGAATTATGTTGCAGCGAATGCTGAGAGAACTTGTTCATTGAGATTGATGGTTAATTGTTATTGTTCCTCACCCATCCAAGGATTTCTCTCCCACAGGCGATATATGCGAGAGGTATGTTCGTTGTCGTGTATGATATGGTTGCCCGCATCAGCATTTCTAATTATAGCCTCGCGCTCCCAACTGCCCTGGGTGAACTTGAACTGGGCGGGCAGATGCAGACGGAGATCGATGGCGGCAATGCTGTCGTTGACAAGGTTCATCTTGATGCCTTTCGCCTCCCAGTTGCCCAGCGCGTCTTGGTTGCCTGTGATGTAGATATCGTTAGGCAGGTTCTTGCCACGAAGTTCAATGTGAACGGGATAAGTCTCCTCTCCAAAATATCCCACCAAGTTCTTGGCACCAAACATAATGTAGTCATTCAGGGCCGCAGTCACACTGGGCATGAAACTGCCGTAATGGTCATAGTCGGGGAAGGTGTGTACGGAGGTGACGGTGTTTTCGTTTAAGTGCGACTTGTCTTTGAGGATTTTGCTAACACGCTCCCATCCTGTTTTCCACTCATCGCCCCAATAATCAGGCTCCTTTTCTATTTCTCTCGCCATTGACGCATAGATGAAACGGGGAGTCTTGCGGTTCTTGAACTGATAACCCTCAATGTCCGTAGCCAAACGGTATTCGTCATAACAGCAGTTGGGCGAAACGGCAATGTAGTCGTCGAAAAGGTCGTCGGTAATCATGCAGTCGAGCACGAACGATGCGCTCAGCGAATGACCGATGCCGAGAGTGCGTCCCGACGTGCGATAATTCTGCTTCATATATGGCATCAGTTCGTTCTTGACGAATTTCTTCAGGTCAGGCGAGTTTCCGTAATAATATCCTTCCTTGAACAGCCCATTGTTGCCATGCAGGGGCATGGGGAGATAGTCGTTGTTGCGGAAGTAATTGATATCCCAATGAGTTGGCGAGCAGATGCCTACAATGATAAAGTTCATGCTCCTACCACCGTCAGGGTCGGGCTTGCAGGCAATATTGAGCAGACAGTGAACGAGGTCAAACATCGTGCGGTCTTGTGCGTCGAATACGTAGATGACATCATAGTAGGTCTGGTCATACTGCTGATAGCCCTCAGGCGTATAGATGAGCACTTGCCGCTCGTGGTTGAAATACTCGGACTTCATTGAGAGTTCCTTCACACTCTCAAGTTGTGCGCTAGCACCTAACGATACAAGGGCGAGCAGTGCGGTGATGATGGTTTTCTTGTTCATTGTTCGAGAGTTGAATCTAAGTATTGATAGAATTCTTCTGTTTCTCCAAGGTATGCATTTAGTACCACTCCCTCTGGCGAGATCAGCACTTTATAGGGATATCCCTGCACTCGGAATTTCTGCTCAGCGATTCCATCCTCACTCCTTACGTGCAACCAAAGCACCTTGTGCTTCTTGACCGCAGCAGTCCATTTCTCGGCAGTGTCGTTACAATCGATGCCCACAATCTCCAGTCTATCCTTGTATTTTGCATAGTATTCCTTCAGTTTGGGAAAACCCTTAATGCACCATGTACACCAAGAACCCCAGAAGTCAAGCACCACATATTTCCCTCGCAACGTTTTCAACTCCAACACGTTGCCATTCAAGTCTTTCAGCCCAAGCTCAGGCACTTGACCGCCTATTGTTACTGTGTCGTTCTTAATAGCTCTACGAGCCGCAATTTCTTTTGTAATTTGTTTGAACGTATTTTCCATTTTGTCTAAATCGGTTTTCATTCTGCCGTTTCTCACTTCTGGAGTAAGTTTGCTGATAGCAGTTAGCACTTGGTCGTAACCCACATAGACCACCAGAGTTGCAGTTGCGTCCTCGTCAGGATGATTTTCGATATATTTCATGTATTGGGGATCTTTACGACTATTGATATCGCGGTTCTTGAGGCTTCTTATGCTATCTGGTTCATTTCTGGCAGCAGCAAATTCCACATTAAAAGGACGCTGAACATCCGTTATTCGCCCGTATTGCTGATAAAAAGTAGTGCCACTCCAATGCTCTTCTACCTCATTCAATCTGCCACTGAAAACAGCCTCTTCGTCGGGTACAAAATATGTAGAAAGAATCTCTTGGGGATTTGACTTAAGAAACATCGTTCCGCAATAGGCCTCGCGAAGTTTCGCTGAGAACGAAAACTCGCCATTCTTGACAGCCACCTTATGTGTGACAATTTCTTTTTGCGGTTGCAGAATGACATATTCAATGCAAAGCGAATCGTTGCCTGCACCGTCAATTCTACCTGTCATCTTGAAATTGTCTTTGGCAGATGTAGTCAACGAAACTACTGTAAATACTACAGTAACAAATAAATTCTTCATCATTCTCTCTGTTTTTTTGATGATTCTTTGACCGCAAAGTTACAAAAAGGCACACATAGAAACCATCGGCGAACGCGAAAAGTTGGTGTCGAGGGTGAAAGTCTCAACTTAGGTTGAGAGTTTTTCTTATTTTTTGTCTGTTATTTGCCGTCAAACGTGATGTTGCGGCGTATCTTGCTGATGGTGTTGGGATGGACATTGAGGAACGAGGCAATGTCTTGCAAGTCGAGCATATCTACGATGCCGGGGCAACGACTGAGCAACTGGTTGTAACGTTCATGGGGTGTGGCACGATGGAAGTCCTGATAGCGTGCCTTGAATTGGTTGAGCATATGCTCGCCTATGACGGCACGCAGTTCCATGCTCTTGATGTCTCGATGGAAGAACTGAAGCAGCTCCTCACCGCTGACCCTCCAGACACGGCAGGACATCATCGCCTCGATCGTAGCTAAAGACGGTTTGCCAGACAACACACATGGATAGTCGGCCACGAACTCGCCCTCAAACGAGAACCAAATAAGGTGATTGCGCCCATCGCTGATGCCTCGTGTCATGTATTTGAAGCAACCGCTCTCCACGAAAGCAAACCACCTTGCCGGCTCACCTTCGCGTTCCAGTTGTTCACCTTTACGATAAGTTACCACTTCGCCCTCTCGCTTGCAGAACTCCTTTAGTGCTTGTATGTCTATGCTATTATTACTGAACTTTTGTTCCATATTGTTTAGGCCCTTTATAAATACAAACGTAATCTAAGAATATTTATTTTATGACCAAGAAAAACCGTACTTCACATGATAAGTGGCGGAATTATTGACCCCACCCCCAGCCCCTCCCCTTGATGGGAGGGGAGTGAAGTATAGATATCGCGATGTTAAAACGCAGGTCGTGAAAAAAGAATTATCGTAATTTCCTCAAGACCTAACATTAAAAAAACTTAAATGCTTTATTATGAGTAATTTAGGAGCAAAATGGGTGATAAAAGACCTAACATAAGACCTAACAAAAAGGTAACATAAGACCTAACATAAGACCTAACAAAAAGGTAACATAAGACCTACCGTAAGACCTAACATTTTGTTCAGCCGAATTTCGAAATTCGGCTGGATGGAGTCTTACAACTGTTTCAAGTTGACATGTTAGGTTTCGTGTTAGGTGTTATGTTACCTTTTTGTTAGGTCTTACGGTAGGTCTTGAGGGAGTTAAAAACGCGTGAAACGCCTATATACAGGCACTTTCTTCCGTGAAACTGTTAGGTCTTGGAAAAATACACGAAATTCTTTTATTTTAGACGAATTTGCAATACGAGGCGAATCACAAATTCTCATACTCATAGCTGGCGAATTTCGAAATTTGCCAGAACCATAAATAGCGTTTCCTAATGTTCCCAACGTGGGAATAAATTGTTCCCAGTGTGGGAATAAACTGTTCCCAACATGGGAAAATGATAAAGCCTCCAAAAGGAAGGGAGTGTAGAATACCCCCGGTTCTTAGTCATCCTTGACAAATCCCTTTGTCTTCCACTTGCCCGACCGCCAGCGGCGCATGAGAATGATACCACGGATATTCTCGTCGAGGGCGAAGCCAACCCACATTCCGACGAGACCGTAGCCGAGAGGGATGCCAATGACGTAGCTCAATCCAACAGCGATGGTCCAATTGAAGATGATGGCGATGACAACAGGATAGATAGCATCGCCAGTAGCACGCAGGGTGCCCACAGCGAAGATGTTTGATGTGCGCCCTACCTCAAGGAAAACATCGATGATGAGCACCCAGACACCCATGGTTATGATTTCCTGATTATCGGTGAAAGCACTGAGAATGCTTCTTCCCGACAGTGCGAGAATAATAGATCCTGTGATAGTAATAATCATCGACCATCGGAAGAAATAGTTACCAAGAACGTAGGCTGCCTGATGACGCCGTTGTCCGACAAGGTGTCCCACGAGAATGTCACCTCCCTGCGTAATACTGATGCAGAACAGATAAACGAACATAATCATGTTATGGCAGTAGGTGCGCGTGGCCAAAGCCTCGTTACTGATCTGGTTGATGAAGAAGGTGATAACCACTTGCGAGAGACTATAAGAGATATTCTCACTCATAGCCGGAATGCCGATGTGAAGCAGGTTCTTGAGTTCCTGCCAAGGCATGGGACGGAAGTAATGCAGGGGAAATCGTGGAATATGTACCTTAAAATGAATAACGGCGAGTAGCACAGTGGCAACGGCCCGACTACTTGCGGTGGCTATAGCTGCTCCTTCAACACCCAACTGCGGACAGCCCCAGTGTCCGAAGATCAGCGCATAGTTGCCCAGGATGTTGATCACATTGACAATCCCTGTTACGACCATCGGATAGACCACCTTGTCGGCACTTCGGAGGGAAGCAGAGAACGTTAGCGAAAGTGCTTGGAAGAACGACAATGCACCTGTGAGTCGCAGATATGTCAGTCCATCACCCATCAGTTCCGGTCGTAGTCCCATCACCTGCAGTAGTTCTTCGGCATAGAAGAAAAGTAATGCGCTGACCGTCAGACCAAGCATCAGATTTACCGTTAGCGCCATGCCCACCACTTGCACCAATCGCTTGCGCAATCCTGCGCCGATGTATTGGGCACAAAGAATTGCCGCGCCCATCGAGAAGAACTGATAGACGAGGAAGACGAGCGAGATGAGCTGGTTATCCAGTCCTACCGCCGCCACACTGTTGTCGCTGTAGCGACTCAGCATCACCGTATCGACAGCACCCAGCATCATCACAAGGGCCATCTCGATGAATACCGGGATGGTGAGCACCTTCAGCTGGCGTTTTAACGATGTGTCAGACATTTTTTTACAGTTAATAATGAGAGTATCCGCTATCCAAAACGTATAATAAACACAATTCCGGGTGCAAAATTAGGAATAATTGACGCCAAAACGGCTTTTTATCCCTAAAATTATCTAAAATTCCCAAAACCGACACATTTTTAATGGCTACTTTCTTGCTTGTTCACATTTAATTCGTACTTTTGCATCGAAAATATTAAACAATTTATAGGAGAAATGAAAAGAACAGGATTTGTTATTACAATATGCTGCACCCTGATGGCTATTGCCACTATGGGCACCACTGCTATTGCCGGAAAGACACAATCGTCGGCCATGACCAAGAAGGCTGATGGCACATACGTTGTGAATACAACCACCCTGGCCAGCGATGTCAAAGGCTACCGCAGCACCACCCCGTTGAACATCTACATCAAGAACGGCAAGGTAGAGAAGGTGGAAGCACTGAAGAACCAGGAAACCCCCAAATACTTCGCTCAGGTAAAGAACGCCATTCTTTCCAAGTGGAATGGTCAGAAGGTTGCCAAGGCTGCGAAGATGAAGGTTGATGGTGTTACTGGTGCTACCATGTCGAGCGATGCCGTGAAGGAAAACGTGAAGCGCGGTCTGGAGTATTACCAGAAGAACAAGTAAGTAGTTACAGTTTCGGGCTATGAGTATCTCTCTTTAAGTACTCATACCCGATGCGGCAACGCAGACAATCCTTTTTATCACAATATTCTTTCTTGAGCTGGATCAGTGCCTGGCTGTCCCCTGCAGTCATTACATCCAGTCCACATGCCTGCCACATCCTTGTAATGTGGTTATTCTCCGCTTTGAGCTGTTCCAGAAAGTCGAAAGCACGGTCGCATAATACTTCCTTCATGTGATATCTGCCATAGGCGAAAAGCATAGGAATGGCCGTATTGATCATCAACAGGTTCAGGGATGAGGCTGACAGATTCTTCTCTGTCCGACAGCTGGTGCTACCGAAGGTGTAATGTGTTTCCCAATAAGGTGTGACACTGGAGGTAAGACAATCCCTCAGTTGTTCAATGTTCTCGCAGGCTATCAGCTGACTGAGGCCTGCTCTTCGTTCATAATACAGGGTGGCCAGCTGTGAGATACGAATATGCGGGAAGTTCTGCGGACGGAGTCGCAGGAATTTCCAAACCGAACCATTCATTGGTGTAAGTTGGAACTTATGCTGCAGATACAGATATTCATTTCGTAGTTTGGCGAAATACCCTTCCTTCAAAGCCTCCTGCTGATAACGCTCGGGAATCATATCCAGTTCAAGTAGTCCGGCTTGTCCCATGAAGATAGCCTCAATCTGAAACAAATCATCTCGATGGTGAGCCACGGTCATCAGTGGAATACTTTTCGACCACAGTTCGAAAGCATCGCCATTCACGCCGAACCCAAAATTCCTTGCCAGCGTCATGAAGTAACCATTCTCCCATGAGTCGCCACATAGCCTTACCCGTTCTCGTATAGCCTCTGTCTTCTGTTCCAGTCGTTCTGTCTGCAAGGCACTCATCCAAGAATGCACCATCAAACGTGTCAACCCGGGAATAATCCGGTAGCAAGGCGGATACTGGTCTTCTGCCAACAGTTCCCTATAGTGTTCCTTCACTTCCGAAGGCACCTCGAACTGCATCTGCGGAATATACTGCCCATCTGCAGTCTGCACATCCGTATCAATAACCTCTGCCACATGCAGAATCACATTATCGTACGCCTTGTCGTGATGGTGCCCATGAGCATACCAGTCGGACGATTTCTCATGTATTTCCACATTGCCCACCCAGAGTGTACCATTGATACGCACCTTGGCATTGAAGAAGTCGGGACCTGCATGACGGTTATGCAGACCAGGATCTATCACCTCCACCGCATGTCCGTCGGTGGTGGTTAATTCCCTCAGCGGGAGCATTTTATGTTTCCAACAATAGTGAAGTAAGATTTCCATAATACTACGGTGTTCGTTAACAACCATGCAAAGCTACGAAAAACGGATGAATTGGACAAAAAATAACAAGAAAATTTGCGCAAATCGTAAAAAAACACTACCTTTGACGTTGCATAACGACACTTGATAACTATTAACAGATGAGAAAAGGGTTTACAATTATATTGTTTCTTCTCTTTTGTGGCATGACAATTCCTTTACATGCTGCAGAGGAAACCTTGCATTTCGACTACATAGACACCAAGGGACAAGGGGTGTTCTGTGTGTTTCGCGATGCAGATAACATCGTTTGGCTGGGAACTGCCAACGGACTGATTACTTATGCACAGCTTGAGGGACGTGTGCCGTTTAGCTACGACCGTCATCCGCAACTGAGTGATATTATCCGGAAAATCGATCAGGACAACCTTGGGCGGTTGTGGTTGGAAACGCAATCGATGGATATCTTGGTTTATTCGCCACGTACCAACGAGCTGATATCTGCTCCTAACGATTATCTGAAGAAGTTCGGTATATATGTTGACGGCTATTTTGCACATAAAGCCGACGAACAAGGGCGTGTGTGGATAGGTTATAATAATAAGGTGTATGTGCGCGACTTCAAGGAAGGGAACACCTTATTATATATATTACCGAAGTCTGCAGGAGAAGTCATAGAGATTGAAACGAACGAGCATGAGGCTTTGGTGGTTACCTCCAAGTATATCTACTCGGTGTCTTTCGCACAGAAAAAGATGACTAAGGTTGCTCCGGTTCCCGAACCCTCTTATTATAACAATACGTTTGTGAATCGTGATGGCTCGGGAAACGTGTTCTTCTCTAACAGTCAGCATTGTTACCGCTATGACATAGGCAGTAGGCAGTGGAGGACGCTCGACGAGGTGACACCGATGATTGTTGACATTACGCCGATGCCTAACGGGCGCGTGCTGGTGGGAACATCAAACGACGGTATCTATGAGTATGAGAAGAACGGTGAAATGATTAAGCACCTGAATGCCACAACCGGTAAGCAGGACGACTTGCATAACAGTCATATACAGCATATCTATCTCGATAAGGGAAAGGACTTGGTGCTCATTACCTACCATAAGCGGGGTATGGCGCTGTACAGTCATCAGGAGAACAGTTACCGGATGTACCATGTGGCCATTCCTGCCACACAATATATGTATGAGGATGTGATTGCCCTGGCCGATGCTGGCGACAACACGTTCTGGCTGGGCACTGAGGATAACGGTATCTTCCATGTGAGCGCTGATGCCACACACGAGATTTTAGAGAACCGCTATCCAGGAACGGCGGCCACGATGGTGTACCAGGACTCGAAAGGAAGGGTGTGGGCTGGCTTGTATGGCAAGGGCCTGTATGCAAGCGACGGCAGGGTGTTCTTCCGTGGCTTGTCACCTTTCTCGATGGTGGAGGATAACCAAGGACGGCTGTTTGTGTCGTTACTCGGACAAGGCTTGTGGATGGTTGACCCGGTAACGGGAAATACCACATCGGTGTACGAGGGGGCTATCTGGATGATGCAGCTGGCTTATTACAAAGGGAAGGTGTATGGCATTTCAGGACAGTATCTGATGGCCATCGACACCCGTACGCTGAAGATGGAGCCGGTGCCTATGGAACTCTTCGGAGAGAACCCGAGTATCGCTGCGGGAGCGAAGACGCTGACCATCGACCACCGTGGCTGGTTGTGGATGGTGAGTCATAGGAACCATTCAGAGGTGCATATCTACGATATCCATAACAAGAAGGCCTACCGGGTGGATCAGTTGGCACGATATGGCATCAACGGAATTGCTGAAGACAACAATGGCGATGTGTGGTGTACCACCGATTTAGGTATGGTGCGTGTAATCGTGGTGAACGAGGCTACCCCTTCGTTCCAGCTGTATTGTTATCGCGGAGGCTACTACGGAACGATTCCTTATTATAACGCCAAGGCGCTGATCAAACTCAAAGACGGAAGGTTGCTTTCAGGTGCCAGCGAGGGCTATTTCCTGATTGATACCAACCAACTGCCGGAACTGCTGAAGAAGACTAGCACCAAGGAGAGTCCGTTGATCACCTCATTGAGGATTAACGACCAGGAACTTCTCCCTGCCGATCCCTCGCGTATGCTGTCTTTCCATAGTGATATTATCTACGTGAAGGATCTGGAGCTCGATTTCAACGAGAATAACATCATGCTCGAGTGCCGTCCGCGTGGTTTCCAGCAGGTGGTGAGCAGCTTGTATTACTACCAGCTGGAAGGGCAGTCTGACCAGTGGATACCGATGGATAACAACATCGTACGCCTGTCGAACCTCTCGCCAGGAAGGTATAAGCTGAAGGTGCGCCGACAGGTGTATAAGGAGGACGAGTGGGAGGAATACGACATGCTCTCGATACATGTAAGACAGCCCTTCTGGAACTCTTGGTGGGCACGGCTGTGCTACCTGGGTATTATCATTGCTTCCCTGATTACCTTCCTGAACTTCTTCCGCCGTCGCCAAAGGTATCAGAAGAAACTGCGCGACATGCAGATGGAGGCCCAGCGCGAACAGGAGATGAACGACATGAAGGTGAGGTTCTTTACGAATGTGAGTCACGACCTGCGTACGCCGCTCACCTTGATTATGACGCCTGTGGAGGAACTGCTGAACCAAGAGCAGCCGGAGCCTACGAAGAAGGTGCTCGAGGTGGTGAACAGAAACGCACATCAATTGTTCTCGCTGGTGAACCAGATTCTCGACTTCCAGCGACTGGGTAGCTCAAATGACGTGCTGTCGTTGGATACAACCGACTTGGTGGCGCTTATCAAGAACGAGTGTGAGTCGTACCAGCTGATGGCTCAGCAACGCAAGATGCAGTTCACGGTGAACAGTTCTGTTGATGAACTGCCTATGCTGGTGGATGCGGATAAGATATCCAAGGTAATCAACAACCTGCTGTCGAACTCCTTTAAATACACTCCCGACGGTGGCTCTATCGGAGTAGATATTGCTGAAGGTGCCGATGGAATGGTGCAGATCAAGGTTTTTGATAACGGACAGGGTATTCCCAAGGAGAACCGCGAACGACTATTCGAACGTTATTATATGTCGAAGAGGGGTGCTACGAATACGGGTAGCAGCGGCTTAGGACTGAATATCGTGAAGCATTATGTGGAGTTGCATGGCGGAACGGTGAAGGCTGATGATAATGAGCCGAGCGGAGCTGTGTTTACCATTTTGCTTCCAGAGACGCAGAAGACTGCTGTTACAGAGCCTGAAGAGAAACCTCAGGAGCAGACGACTGATGAAAAGAAGAATCTGCTGATTGTGGAGGACAATGCCGATATGCTGTCGTATATGACCAGTGTGTTGTCGGCCGACTATACCATCTTCCAGGCTACAGAGGGCGGTCAGGCGTTAGAGATTATGCGGAACACGGATATCGACTTGGTGATAAGCGATGTGATGATGGAGGGCATGGATGGCTTGCAGCTTACACGAACCATCAAGAGCGATGTGAACATCAGTCATGTGCCAATCATTCTTCTCTCAGCCAAGGCTTTGGCAGAAGACGAGCTAATGGGCTTGCAGTTAGGTGCCAGCGACTATATCACGAAGCCGTTTAACTTTGAGGTGCTGCGCTTGAGAATCCGTCAGCAGCTTGAGCAAGGAGTTGAGAAACGCAAGAAGTTCCGTCTGAACCCGGAAATAGAACCTTCGGAGATAACCATCACTACTGTTGACGAGCAGCTGTTGCAAAAGGCTATCGAGGCGGTGAGCAAGAATATGGAAAACCCCGATTTCAACGTCGATCAGCTCGCCAACGAGTTAGGTATGCATAGAACGGGCTTGAACCGCAAGCTGCAGGCCATTACTGGTCAGACGCCGCTGGTATTCATCCGCACACTGCGTTTGCGCCGTGCACACCAGATTCTTATGGCCGATCCGGCAAAGCTGGTGTCGCAGGTGGCCTACGAGGTGGGCTTCAACAGTCCCAAAATCTTCTCCAAGTATTTCAAGGAGGAGTATGGCTGCTATCCGAGTGAACTCGAACATGCATCCACATCCGAAGAAAAGGATTAATGAGGTAGATTGAGCCAAAGAAGGTCACACAGATCTTTACCATCTCACAGAATTATTATTTCCCGCAGATATGTTATACCACACACTTTTTTAATTGTCCCGCAGAAATCGCAGAAATCGCAGAAATAACTTCGCCTGCCTTGCAGATAGTCAACTTGACATTATATAGGCTAATTAAAATTTCTGCGATTTCTGCGGGACAAAAAAATCATTATCTGCGGGAAATCAAGGTTGTTTTTGCTCGCGTTTTTCCCGTTTTTCCGATCTTTTTCTGCATTTTTCCGTTATGAAAATTGTGTGCGGAGACAACATAATATACACCAAAAATTAACGTGCGATGTGCTTCATTTGTAGAAAATAGGGTATTCATTTGTAGAATGTAGGGTTTTTGTAGGCTTTTTTTGCGCTGTTTATTTGCAAGTTTCAAAAACAAGTTCTACATTTGCACCCGATTTTCTAACAGCTACTACCCCTCGGGGTGTGTGCGCTAACATATTATCAACTATTCGCTCATTTTTTATAATTGAGCAAAACTTTTATAAACTATTTACTCGTACTGAGTACTAAAACTTATTATCAACTGAGATGCAAAAGTATTTAATACTATTGTTGATGTGCCTTGTTGGGATAACTGAGGCACAAGCTGGAATCAAGTATAAGGAGGTTGCCGGAACTTACGTTCTGACTTTCAGCAATTCTTCTGATGCTACCTACAGCTGGAGCACGTTGCCTTCAGAAGTTAAGAATGCAACCTCTGTGACGATTGTAACTGAAGGCACTAACAAATTAAGCGATTCAGATGTGTATAAAATCATCGGAGATCGTTCTAATAATCCGTTTTTCACACAGCTAAAGACGTTAGATATGTCAGATGCTCAATTGGATCATTATAGCACGCTGGCGTATATGGCACTCGATAGACTGAAACAACTCGAAACTTATGTGTTTCCAAGGAACATAGATGAAATACCACGCCTTGATAACGATAAGGGAATGTTCATGGATAACACACATATCAAGACTGTTTACATGCTTGAGAAGGACGAGACAGGTCTTTCTAATTATACAGAGATACCTGATAAGACTTTCATGAATGCTAAGAATCTTACTACCGTGAGAATTCCTGAAGGTGTAATAAGAATCGGTGAAAGTGCCTTTGCTGGTGACACCAATGATAAGGCTCCCTCATTCGAGGCCATACACTTTCCTAACACATTGCAGAGAATTGAAAAGAATGCATTTGCCTATAATCCTTCATTAACTTCCGTAACCATACCAGCCAGTGTTACTTTTATAGGATATAGTGCTTTTCAGTACAATAAGAGCATGACTGATGTGTATGTGCTTGGCGATGATGTTAAAATCCAAGATGGTGCTTTTAATCAGGAAGAAACATACAACTTCAATTGTAATAAAACAGGAACGGTAGTCCCCAAAGATTGGAAAACTACATCACATATTAACAATGCGACACCTTCTCCTCTCCAACTGCACATTCCTAATAATGATGATGCGAAGAAGCGATATATGAATCCTTATCTGAGAGCACTCAACGATCCCAGAATAAAAGATGAATGGTTGAATAGTGAAAGTGCTTTTAACTCGAACTATGGCACGATTCAGAGTATTTTAAGAGAGTATGAAGGTGTTAACATTAACATGATGGAATACTTCAAGCCTGTCAATGGTGATGTGAAGTATGTCAAGATGGCTGATGGATGTAGGTATTTCCGTAACGGTGATGGTAAGTTTGCCCCTGGTTATGGTAATAGCGGCAAACCAGAGTATGGAGCATGCGGTGATTATGCTGGTTGGCGCAACTTTATGCTTGCAGCAGCTGATCTTGAGAAGAAGATTTGGAACGAGGGTCGTTTGGTTGAGAGCCGCTGGTACTCAGCTGTGTTCCCCTTCGATATGACCTACAATCAGGTAATCACAACTTATGGTGTAGGCACAGATGTGCGTGAGTTCTCTTATGTAAATCAGCATGAAAATGCTGATGGCCAGATAATCCGCACAGTGACCTTCCTGAAGGAACCTGAGGTTAAGGACAAGAAGAAAGATGTGTATGTAAAGACAGGCCGACCTTATATGATTCATCCGGGAGTTCGTAGCGTACCCGTTACCACAACAACCAAATCAGGATCGAGCAGCCAAACTTACCGCACTATTGCAGGCGTGGATGTAAGTGCTGCCAATGGTGAGATTGCAAGCGGAGCGAACTTGGAAACTGTAGAGGGTGACCTGGTGAATGGAAATCTAAGAGGTCCGGAGCCTAAACCCATTGAGAAGAAGGCTTATACCTTCAAAGGTACTTACAAGGATGCTAATGTTCCTGCCTATACCTTCTTCCTGGGCATCAAGAATGGTGATCTTTCTACACTCGGCTTCTACGTAACAAGAGTGGAGCTGGTAGGAAAGTGGAAGGCCTTCACATCCGTCGTGAGAAAGACAGATGAAAGTTCCAACTCTTATGCAAAGCCCATGGATCTTGGCTTTACAGATATCATTGAAGACGACTTCGGCATTACCACAGCTGTTGAGAATGCTGCCGTAAACGAGAGCAGTAAGAATAATGGCGTGGTTTACAACCTGAGCGGACAGGCTGTTCGTGAGAACAATGCTTCCCTGGAAGGCTTGTCGAAAGGCGTGTATGTAGTGAATGGAAAAAAGATTGTTGTACGGTAATTGAGAGGATAAAAGAAATGAAAAAGATATATGTAAGACCTGTTTCAGAGATCTATGATGCTGAGACGGTCGAGGTGATTTGTGGTGCAAGCAAAGTAGATCCGCAAGGTCTCGTTGGCGGCAATGCCAGTAAGTTTGGAACCGAGGATCCTAACCAAAATAACGGTGACCCGAATTTCAATGGTTACATTGATGATCCTAACGAGGATATCGAAGTAACAGCCAAAGAGAATAATCTCTGGGGTGACTGGTAAAGAAATAACTCAAATTTATATATTGCGAATAGGGTAAATTATTAAATTTAATGTTTTTGTTAATTATGTTTTATGTAATAGACTGAAATTTTAATAGAAGTAAATAGCTTTTCAATACTTGAGTTAATTGTGAGTCGGGGTCTGTCGGGATGACAGGCTCCGTTTTTTCAAAAGAAATTATTATAATTAGAATAATTACTCCAGAAATATATATTTAGAACACGGATAACGTAGATCTCACGGATAAAAAAGGACGAAACGGGTTCTGCCGTCTCGTCCATGTAATTATAAGAAATCCTTTAATTCAGGAATAATGCTTTACTATTCTGGGATCTTCGGTAACTTCGTTTTATCTTTCAGTATTTCTTTTTCTTCCTTTGCCACCCTTCGTTCCACCTTCTTTATATCTTCTGCTGGAGGTAATTGCTCTGGGTATATTCCTCTACTGACTAGCATGTCGCGGACGGCAGAATTGTTGTCCACATGTTCTTTCTCAATAGGTTCTTGTCCGTATAGGTCTTTCGTCTGAACATTAACGGATGTCATCTCAGCAGCGAGATCCTTGGCCTTGATGCTAATGGTGGGCAGGAAGTCTGCAAGCGGTCGACTTGCTGGAGCCTTGAGCTTACGTTTCAGCAGTTTTGTGTCGATATGGAATAATGCCTTATCGCCTTTGGAACGGATAATAGCGAAGCCTTTGCTATCAACACCTCTTTCATATAACACTCCAGAAAGAACCTTTTCGGTCTCTGCTAGTTTGGCTCTTGCCTGAACTCTTTCATAGTCCAAAAGGCGTTGCTCGATTAATTCTGCACGTCGGGTTTGCACTGCAAAGTAGTTCTGGGCAAAGGCGATTTCTGGCTTACGTGAATCACCGTTCTGGGCAACAAGGTAACAGGCATAACGGGTTAAAAGGATATTGTCTACCTCTCGTTTCGCCCCTTTTGCTAATTCGATCATTTTGCTGACGTCAGCAAAATGATACTGAACGTTTTCACCTGCGTTCTCACAAGCACTCTTTGCTTTGTCAACAGTAGCCAAGAAGTTACGCCACTGGACATATCCCAAGAGTTTATGCAACTCTCGTGCGCTCCAGCATTCCACACCATTGTAATCACACACGATACTCTCAAACTGTTTGAAGAGTTCCTTGATTTCTTCTGTTTTCATAATGATTAAACCTTTATGTTTATAATTTAGACTTAAAGTCTTTAATTGTGTGCAAAGATAAGAATTTATTTTCAAACGACGTTCAAGTTAGCTGTATAATTTCTGCCATTTCTGCCATTTGGCTTCCCCTAAAGCGCCGACCGTTGGTTCTGCGGGACACAACAAATAACCATCTCGCTGATTCTTAAGAAAATCCTCACGTTGGATGCATGAAAACCGAGCTATGCTTTTGTCGATGTAAAGGTGCTGTTGTGGTTATGAATTGTTGTAAATAGGGTGCTTATTTGAATAAAATGTGATTTTTGGTTAGATTTTACCGAAATTTATTTGGTGATTTAGAAAACTTGTTGTACTTTTGCGCCGATTTTCGCACGAACTGAAAAAATGCGTTGTGTACGCAAACGGACTTCTCAAGTATCGACGTCTACATTATTATATATATTGTGGAGCCTCAAGTAAAGAAATCCAAGTTGAAAAGAAAGACGGAGTAAAATCCAACCTATTCGTTAAGCCAAAAGGCCCTATCGAGAAAAGTTACACGAAAGTGAACTTGCACAAAGAGAGTTAATAATTAGAATATCAATAAACTTATAATAACATAAAACATTAAAGAATCATGAAAAGGCTATTTATTTTAATCGCCGTATGTATGATCGGATTGGTGCTGCCGCAGGGAGTATTTGCTGCAGCCACGGTAACAGTGTCTGATGGTACTGTAACCATCAATACAGATAAAGCTGGAGACCTGAAAGCCTATCTGCAGAGTGCTTCTGATGCTGATAAAGCTGCTATTAGAAATGCCTCAAGCATCGTTTTTGATGGTAAGTTCAATAAAGATGATCTCGACGCTTTGAAGAATGCTGGATGCTGCACACAATCAACTGTGGATATGTCAGAGGCAAAATTCGTTAAAGGTGCCGGCGGGGGAGGCGATGCTGCAAATAATACCTATTTGTATCACGATCTAAACGCATTGAATAACGATAATAATCCTCAGCACAGGAGGGAAGGAGTTGTTGCTATTGTAAACGGCACAAAATACACTAGTGGTACTAATAACAATGGAACTTTTGATTGGATTCCTACTGACTACACAGACGGAACGTCGCTTAGCGCAAACAATATTACTCAGAGGCATTCTGAACTTCCCGAACCAATTCAAGGCGATTACAATACTACTATTCTTGTTGGCGGCACAGAATATGTATTCATAGGAGGCCCGGCAGATGGTAGTTGGGTAGAAGCTTCACAAGCCGGAGATGGGGATCTTGACTTCAAAGATATGTCATTTGAGAATTGGGGAAGCAATGTTACAAAAGCCATTACTTCCAAGTATGTAGATCCTAACAAACCATTGGCCGCAACATTGTGTAAAGGTTGTACGGCCCTTACGGATCTTACGATAAGTTCTGGTAGGATTAATAAGATTTATGAAGGAAGCAAGCCGCCATTGCAGAAATTAACAATAGGTAATAAGGTAACTCAGATAGGTAGTGGTACTGCTGATGGTGGTTTCGCTAATTTCACAACGATTAAGGAAGTGATTTTTGAAGAAGGTGGAACCGATCCTTTAGTATTTAAAGCGAATTGTTTTTTAGAGTGTTCTAATCTTGAAAAGATTACGATTCCTGCTCGTAGCACTTTAATAGAAACGATGGCCTTTGGTAAAACAGGACTTAAAGAAGTGACATTCGAGGCAACTACTGAACCTGCTGATCCATTGGTTATCAAGTATCAGGCTTTTGAGAATAGTAAAGCAATCAGAGATGTTTATGTAAATGTGGATCCTGATCTGAAAGCATTAGTTTGTGAATACAATGCTTTTGATTTTGAAGTAATGGATGGACAAACTAGTCCAGAGCATTACGAAGATATGGCGACCTTACATTTTGATAAATTGGATAAAGAATTCTATAAAGGAGAATGGAAAGAAGGGTTCGGTTTTACACAGACTGAATTATTAGCTATTCGTGGTGAGAACAACCAATCCAGTGAGACGATTACTGCGTTGAATATTGGCATAAACTACGTTAATGATAATAAAGAATTGGTTGGAAATGACAATAAACCCAAAACACATACAGGTGACCAGTATAACGGTTATTCACAAGGTTATTTGACAAAAAGACCTGCCAATGGCTGGCAGCAGTTTGCTAAGACGGGTAATGAGATTCCTGTGCTTGGTGATTTCTTAAGATCATATAGTACAGCCACTCCATATCATATGCCGACTTATGGAACTTCTGGTACTCCTATCGTGAAGATCTATCGTATCTGGAAATTTGAAGATGGTTATGAAAAAGGGATGGATTTGCTGACAGAAACTCCACAAACGAAAGCGTATGCTCGGGAGGTAAAGGATTATATTCCAAATTATACAGGACTGATTATGGTGGGTATTACCGATAAAGAAGTATTATATAACTTCAAGCTATATAATACTGGTACAGTAGTACAGTATCCGTTTACTGATCAAGTACAAGGTAATGTAGAAAACAGCAATTTGCTTGTTCCTTCAAATGACCAGACTCTGGTGATTAACCCAACAGATAAATCTGGAAGTGAAATTACCTACCGTAACTTTGGCTTTAAGGTTTATGAAACGGGCACTCGTTCTGCAACAACTCGTTCAACAAAGACGGGTAAGTTCTTACGTGCAAAGATTGGTACAAAGATAACTCCGAACCACTCTTATTTGAAGTTGTATAAGGACTTCTATCATTGGAAAAACGAGCATGGCGGCGTGAGCAATTATGATGCTGAAATCTATGAGGAAGTAGTAGGAAATGCAAAAATATCCTTTATCTATGATTTAGGTGAGGATGAAGAGGAATTCGGTGGAATTGCTACTGTAATCCGCAAGGCTATTGAGGAGGCTGACATGGAAGATGGAGAGTTCTATACACTGCAGGGTGTAAAGGTTAACAAGCCTACTACTAAGGGCGTGTATATCCACAATGGTAAGAAAGTGTTGGTCAAATAATAGGGTTATAATAGGTATAAAGACTGATTAAAGAGATGAAAAGGATATATATAAAACCAGTAGCAGAAATTGTTACATTGAAAATCGGTGATATCATGGAGAGGGATTTTATCACCGACTCCATCGGTGAGGAATCTGAGTTCGACGCAAAGGAGAACAACGTGATATTTGACGATGATCTTTTCGGTGACACTTGGGGCATCGACTCCAACAACCTTTGGGGCGACGAAGAATAAAAAGAAAACATGAAAATTTGAGAGACAGACGAAGGGGGCTACATGCCCCCTTCACTGTTTTATAGAACTTTCTTGTGTTAAGGCCGTCATATTTCAGTTAGCATAAAGGACATGTAGATTATAAAGAATTGATGTTAAGTTACATACGACCATTTTATACACTTTTTCAAGCGACTTTTTGCCGAAACCATACACTTTTTCAAGCGACTTTTGCTACAAAAACGTTCTTTTTGTCAAAATTCTCACTAAAATCCCTTTTTGTCTCTTTCACAAGTAATCACATAATCCTCCGCCATTATAGTGTAATGACATGATTACCAGAAGATTCGTGGCGGAGGATTCTTTATTTCCATCTGTAACGATAATAACCTAATTCCTACAAGGCTTATAACGCTCTTCAACCAGGCTGATAAGTGGGTCTAACCAGGCTGATAAGTAGGTGTAACCAGGCTGATAAGTAGGTCTAACAAGGCCACTTATATTCCTCCGCCAACAATCTGTTGGCCATCAGTTCATTAGACGTATTAGCGGAGCATTATTATTCCGCAATATGCCAAAATTCTCACTTAAATCCTTTGAACCTGACTATAACAAGGAAGTCATGCGTGAGTCACTTGCTGTAGCCTTCGCGCAAATCATCAGCAATCATTTCGGCAATACTCCTCTGGTCTTCTCGATAAATGATATGGAAATAGTATCTTTCATTAATGCCGCTGACTTCGACTATTGAAAGACGAACATTAGGCATTTCATTTTGCTTAACATACCTTTGGAACATTCTTCTGAACAGTCGACTCCTGTACTCCTGCGGCGGCATGGCATTCTTCGTCGTACGAGGAATGGGGTTAATGAAGTCACAATAATAGCATATGACTACATCCTTGTATCGAAGGAAATAATCAGCGATCGTCTTTTCTATAGCAGCCAAAACCGCAGGCCCTGTGGAGTGCCTTCCCTCAAGTCTTCGCAAATCTATACCGATAAGGGTTGTGTCTTTTATAGCATCAAGTGTTTTAAAAGATAGTATTGAGGTTTCTTGAGATAAGGTTATATGGTAGACGTCGCCTTCAGATGTCTTGAAGACTTTAACGTATTCTACCATAGCTATACTTTGATGATCTCCACGTCTTTATAATCACCACTATCCCAGCGCTTCTGAATGTTTTGAAGACGCTCTGCCTTATCTACTCCTATTTGACGCATGCGCTTGAGCACTGCGTTTGAGGCTTTTTTAATTGATACGTGTTTAATCTGTTTCATATTTATACATTAGAAAGCTTGTTTTGTGTATGTTTATTACACTTTTTCTAACTTTCTGGTGCAAAAATAAGTAATAACTCTGTTACTAACAAGTTTATTACTAACAAAGTTGTTACTTTTAACGTTTCGCAACCAAATCCCAGTCATTATGGACGTTATTAATCAGATCGTGGAGGCTACAGCAGGCAAAAAATAAAGGACCTGTCTCACGACAAATCCCTTATAGTCATATACCATTATTTACACTTGAATAGTTGTTCATTAACCAAATATTTGCATAACACACATTTGTAATTACTAACAAATATCCCAACTAAACTTGGTTAACTATTATCTCTTCTTCCCTCACGGGAGTATGCTGTTATTATCTTTTTATCTTTTCTATGCAAATATATATCATTTTTTTGTTCCTGCAATAGCTAAACGGCTTATTTTTAGGCAGTTCTACAAAATCCAACCTTTTTTGCTACAAATTTTACCCCAACCCCGCGGGGTTGGGGAGGAGGAAGGACGAAGGAGGAGGGAGGAAGGAGAAATGTTTCAAGTATAAGTGACTTTGTATATGAATGTTGTATCTCTGTGCTATTCTCCTTCCTCCTTCGTCCCTCCTCCTTCCTCCTTGATCTTCCTCCTTGATCTTCCTTCCTCCCTCTAAAATTGTTAAAAAACAATGTATTATTTTGTCATGTGCTTGAATTACACTACTTTTGCAAAACATAATCAGAAAAAGGAAATGAAAATAGCATTAATCGGCTACGGAAAGATGGGAAAGATGATCGAGGAGATCGCCAAAAGCCGTGGCCATGAAATTGTGAGTGTCATTGATATCGACAACCAGGAGGACTTTGAGAGCGAGGCCTTCGCTTCTGCTGATGTGGCCATTGAGTTCACCGCTCCGCAGGCTGCATATGGCAACTACCTGAAGGCTTTTGCCAAGGGCGTGAAGGTGGTATCGGGTTCTACCGGTTGGATGAAGGAACATGGTGATGACGTGAAGCGGATGTGTACCGAAGAGGGTAATACGCTGTTCTGGGCCTCGAACTTCTCGGTGGGCGTGGCCATCTTCTCGGCCGTGAACCGCTATCTGGCTAAGATCATGAACCAGTTCCCGCAGTATGATGTGAAGATGGAAGAGGTGCACCATGTACATAAGCTGGATCATCCCAGCGGAACAGCCATCACACTGGCTGAGCAGATCATTGAAAACATCGACCGCAAGAACGATTGGTGTGTGGATAAGGTGGTGAATCCGGATGGTTCTGTTAGTTGCAGCTCAGCTGCAGCCAACCAACTTCCCATCACCAGCATTCGCGAAGGCGAGGTGCCGGGCATCCATTCCATCAGCTATAACAGCGAGGAGGATTTGATTACCATCACTCACGATGCGCATTCACGCCGTGGCTTCGCCTTAGGAGCCGTGCTGGCTGCCGAATATTCAAAGGAGCACCAAGGGTTGCTCACTATTTCAGATATGTTCCCGTTCTAAATAATTTGTGGATTGTGGAGTGAGGAATATGGAATGAGAATAGTACAAGCGAATAATGTTAATCTCTTGCTTCTTGCTTCTCACTTCTCACCTCTAAAAATAAATAAACAATGATTGACAAGACAAAGAAGAAGCTGAATCCGAAGGTGCAATGGGCAAAGTTCATTGCCGTATTGGTGTTGTTCTTGCTGTTCCTCTACTGGGTGAAGAGCTGGTGGGGACTGCTGGCCGTGCCGTTCATCTTTGATATCTATATCACTAAGAAGATCAAGTGGCAGTGGTGGAAAGAGAGTGAAGGACCGGTGAAGTTCGTCATGTCGTGGGTGGATGCATTGGTGTTCGCCCTCGTGGCCGTGTATTTCATCAATCAGTTCTTCTTCCAGAACTACGTAATCCCTTCTTCTTCATTGGAGAAATCATTGCTCACGGGCGATTACCTCTTCGTGTCGAAGGTGTCGTATGGTCCGCGCATCCCGCAGACTCCCCTTACCATGCCGCTTACACAGCATACGCTGCCGGTGATTGAGTGCAAGAGCTATATCGAATGGCCCCACTGGGAATATAGAAGGATAAAGGGCTTGGGTAACGTGAAGCTGAACGATATCGTGGTGTTCAACTATCCCGCAGGCGATACCATCTGTACGGAACAGCCTTATCAGACCGAGTATTACCGCTTGGCCTACGACTACGGACAGATGCTCTATACCGAGAAATATGGTAATCCGGATTTCTCAGCCATGTCGGATACGTTGATATACGACCTGTATCAGAAGGTGTATGCCATGGGTAGTGCTTATCTGCGCGAAAACGGTCAGGGCTTGAAGATGGGCTCCATCTCCACTCGTCCTACCGACCGCCGCGAGAACTATGTGAAGCGCTGCGTGGGTCTGCCCGGACAGACGCTTCAGATTAAGGATCATATCGTATATCTCGACGGAAAGGCCAATAAGGAACCGGATAATGTGCAGTATTCTTATTATGTGAAGCTGAAGCAGTCGATTCCCGAAGAGGTGATGCAGGAATACGGTATCAGCACCGAACAGCTGCGCGATTTGAACCAGTTTGGCACCATGCCGCTGACGGCAGCTGCCAAGAAGGGCTTGGAAAGCAGGACGGATATCGTGGAAAGCATCCGACTGAATACCGACGCACCTGCCGGAGAGGTATATCCCAGGAATGGAAATACAGGATGGACACGAGATAACTACGGTCCGGTATGGATTCCTGCCAAGGGCAAGAGCATCAAGCTGAACATGCAGAACATTGCTGTATATGAGCGCCCCATCCGCGCTTACGAGGGTAATGAGCTGAAGGTGGAGAACGGTAAGATCTTCATCAACGGTAAGGAAACAGATGAATACACGTTCAAGCTCGACTACTACTGGATGATGGGTGATAACCGTCATAACTCAGCCGACTCGCGTTATTGGGGATTCGTGCCCGAGGATCATATCGTGGGTAAGCCCATCTTTGTGTGGTGGAGCAGCGATCCAGATCGCGGTGGGTTCGGTGGCGTTCGATGGAACCGACTGTTTAAGTGGGTGGATAAGATAAAGTAAATTCCGAGGAAGGACGAAGGAGGAGGGAGGAAGGAGAAATGTTTCAAGTACAAGTGACTTTGTATATGACTACAGTATCTCAGTGCTATTCTCCTTCCTCCTTCCTCCCTCCTCCTTCCTCGAAAAAATTAAGATGGTTACAGCTTTATTATCGACAACCTATTTCGGACCTGTTCAGTGGTATCAGAAACTGAACAGGTTCGATACTATATATATTGAAAGGTGTGAGAGCTTCGTTAAGCAAACCTACCGGAACCGTTGCGTGATTGCCACCACCAACGGACTGCAGACACTGAGCATTCCCGTGGAGCATACGCAGGATAAAGGGGAGGATAGCTCACGACTGATTACCGATATACGCATCAGTAACCATGGTAACTGGCGGCATCTGCACTGGAACGCCCTGATGAGCGCCTATGGCGACAGTCCTTTCTTTGATTACTATGTGGACGACCTGAAGCCGTTCTTTGAGGATCGCTGGGAGAACCTCTTTGATTTCAACATGGCCATCACCCATAAGATGTGCGAACTGCTGGATATCCACCCCAACATCCTGTTCACCGAGAGCTATGTTCCTTCGAGGAAGGAGGAGGGAGGAGGGAGGAAGGAGAATACTTTTGATTCTCCAATTTTCAATTCTCAATTTTCAATTTTCAATTTCCGAGATATAATCCGCCCCAAGAACCCCATTCCCGATGAAACATTCACCCCAAAAACCTATTATCAGGTGTATCAAAAGAAGTGGGGATTTCAACCTAATCTAAGCATTCTCGACCTACTTTTCAACATGGGAAACGAAAGTATTCTTTATCTATAATCACGATGAAATCGAAGGTGTGGTGGCATTTTTGATACAGAATTATGCGCATATTTCTACATTTGTATCATAAATGAAATATTTGATAAAGTTTTCGTTACAAACTGAAACACTCGTTAATAATTAATGATGTAATTTTGCAGACGAATCATGAACACTTAGCAAATAATAATAATACTAATTAATCTTTAAATTTCACATGATGAACTTTAAATCGTTACAAAAGCCGTTAGTATTACTATTCTTGCTCTGTTTGCTTCCAATGGGAGCATGGGCTCAGGGCGTAGTTAAGGGAATAGTAAATGATGAAGCTGGTGAACCGATTATCGGTGCAACAGTGAAAGTAGTTGGAACAAACACGGGTGCTATCACCGATATGGATGGTAAGTTCTCGGTTAATGCAGCTTCCAACGCTCAGTTAGCAGTTTCTTATGTGGGCTACGTAACCCAGACAGTGAACGTTGGTGGTAGAAGCAATATCACCATCGCACTGCAGGAAGACAACACAACGTTGAACGACGTGGTTGTGATTGGTTACGGTGTTCAGAAGAAGAGTGACCTCTCTGGTGCCGTTGCATCTGTAAAGGGTGACGACATCAAGAACCTGAGTACTCCGGATGCAGGTGCTGCTCTCCAGGGTAAGGTATCAGGTGTGCAGATCATCAACAGTGGTTCACCTGGTGGTGGCGCTGAGATCCGCGTTCGTGGTTATTCTTCTAACAGTGGTAACACTGGTCCTCTGCTCATCGTTGATGGTCTGAAGGTTGACAACATCCAGTATCTGGATCCCTCACTCATCGAGTCTATCGAGGTGTTGAAGGACGGTGCTTCTGCAGCTATCTATGGTGCTCAGGCTGGTAATGGTGTTGTATTGATCACCACCAAGAGCGGTAATAAGGGTCAGGCAAGAGTTTCTTATACCTTCAAGGCCGCTAGCCAGAGCCTCGGTAAGAAGTCTGAACTCTTCGGTGCTAAGGATTACATCGAGTATCACAAGTACCTGGGTGACATGACCGAAACTGAGCTTGTTAACAATGGTTACTACGGATGGGATGCAGAAGGCAAAGGTCTTACTGCAGAAACCGGTTCTCCGAGATTCGATACCAACTGGTATGATGAGGTATT
Organism: Prevotella sp.; assembly: GCA_017651265.1. Classification (GTDB taxonomy): domain Bacteria; phylum Bacteroidota; class Bacteroidia; order Bacteroidales; family Bacteroidaceae; genus Prevotella. Next base: position 57,447 of record JAGCDO010000005.1, read on the forward strand.
CGGAAACAGCTGGAGTCTCCAGCACAACATCACCGTTGAGGGTGGTAACGAAAAGGGTCACATGTTGGCTGGTATCGGTATCTTCGACAACGATGGTATCGTAAAGGGCAGCAAGGATACTTACAAGCGCTTCACTGGTCAGCTCAATGCTGATTACAAGTTCTACAAGTGGTTGAGCGTTTCAAGCAACACCTCTATCGAGAAGTGGAAGAGAAAGTCACTGGGTAATGGTTACGGTTCATTCCTGAACGCTGTGGTTTCTATCGACCCGCTGACTCCTGCTTACATCTACAATGAGGCAGACTTCGGTCAGAACGTAGCAGATGCATGGAATTCTGCAAATCACGGATTCGTTCCACTGCCTGCAGAATACACAGCAGAACACCCCGTTTGGTATGGTACTTCTAAGTATATTGAGGAAGCAACTGGTAACCCACTCGCACAGCGCGACCGCGCTATGGGAACAAACGAAGGTGTAAACGTTCGTGGTTCTTTGGCAGCTAACCTGATGCCGTTCGACTTCCTGACCATCACCTCTCGCCTCGGCTATCGTATCAGCCAGAGCAATGGTCACAACTACAGCGAGCCTTACTTCCTGTCTTCTATGGCAAAGGCTGAGACCTATTCTATCTCTGCAAACACCAATGCAAGTCTCTACTATCAGTGGGAGAACTTCGCCAACTTCACCAAGCAGTTCGGTCTGCACAATGTTGGCGCCATGGCCGGTATGTCATTCACCAAGAACCATTGGGACAACACCAGTGCAAATTCTTCAGATACAAACTTCATTCTGAAGGGTGACCATGCTCCTAACTTCCGTTACATCGACTGTTTGAACGACAACGGTATTGCTCACCTCAAGGCTGGTAACACTCCTGGTGATGCTACTGAGCTCTCTTACTTCGGCCGTCTGTCTTATTCATACGCTGATCGTTACTACCTCCAGGCTAACTTCCGTGCTGATGCTTTCGACTCTTCAAAGCTGAGCAAGGATAACCGTTGGGGTTACTTCCCCTCATTCTCTGCAGCTTGGACCATCAGCAACGAGCCGTTCTTCAAGAACGCTGTCAGCACCGACGCTGTTTCCTTCTTGAAGATTCGTGCTTCTTGGGGTCGCAACGGTAACGTGAACATCCTGAGTGGTTACAAGTACAACCCGACAATTACCCTTGGTGGTTACTACTACTTCACAGGTGAGGGTGCTACAGGTGATGCTGCTATCGAAGGTGCACAGCCTTCAGGTATGGCTAACCCCAACCTTACTTGGGAAACCTCTGAGCAGATTGACCTTGGTTTGAACGCACGCTTCCTGAACAACCGTCTGTCTTTGGACGTTGACTGGTATCGTAAGCTTACTAAGGACTTGCTCGTTGACATCTCTCCGCTGCCTGAGCTCGGTTTCAGCTCTGCAACCGTTAACTCTGGTGAGATCCTGAATACCGGTTTCGATATCGACCTCGGCTGGCGCGACAATATCGGCGACTTCAAGTATAGCATCGTTGCTAACTTCAACCCGTTGAAGAATGAGGTTAAGGCCGTGAACGATATGCTGCCTCGTTATTCACAGGGTGGTATCAGCGGTTTCAACCAGAAAGTGAAGTCAACCTTCGAGAAAGGTCATACAATTTGGTACTTCCGCGGTTATCAGTATGAGGGTGTGAACCCAGAGACTGGTCGTGCTATGTATCTTGCACAGGATGGTAGTCTCACAGATGCTCCCGTTGAGGAGGATATGGTTGACCTCGGTTCTGGTATTCCTAAGTTTACCTACGGTCTTACCCTTAACCTTGAGTACAAGGGCTTCGACTTCACCGTATTCGGTACAGGTGCTTCTGGCAACAAGATCTATAACTTGATGGTTTCTGCCGACCGTCCACGTGTAAACGGTCTGGATGTATGGTGGAAGGATTCTTCAAGATGGATTGAGACCAAGGATGCAGACGGTAAGATTATCGACAAGACCCTTCAGTTGGGTAAGTATCCTGACATGAGAACAGCTGCTTCTGACTGGATCTTCTTCAGTTCTTCAGCTAACGTATTCAGCGGCGCTTACTTCAAGTTCAAGCAGATCCAGCTGGGTTACACATTCCCTGCAGCTCTGACCAAGAAGGCTCTCATCAGCCAGCTCCGTCTCTTTGTTTCTCTCGACGACTTCTTCACCATCACCAACTATCCTGGTGCTGATCCTGAGACTGCATCTTTCGACAGTGGTGCTTCTCGTGGTTGGGATAATGGTAACTATCCTTCATCCAGAAAGATTGTCTTTGGTGTAAATGTTGCATTCTAAATGAAGAATTGAAGAATCCAGAAATTGAAATATAAAGAATAAGAAATTATGAAAAAGTTATATATAATTGCTTTGCTTGGTGTCGCTTTCGGCTTCACAGCTTGTGAGGAAAAGCTCGACATCCCGCAGAAGGCCACGCTGACCACTGAAACCTTCTATCAGACTGATAAGGATTGCCAGCAGGCTCTGGCTTCTGCTTATGAGAACTTCCAGTGTAATACCTTAGGCCGTGCTATGGGTCCTGGTATCTACACTCCTGCAAGAGTTCTGGCTAACCACCCCGGTGACGATGTTTGCTACGGTGGTGAGTTCTATGGTGACCATGAGTGGGGTGGAGCCATCAATGAGTTCCGTTTCCTCCACACTACCGAGGCTTACGAGTACCTTTACAAGGCTCTCTACCTTTCTATTTATCAGGACAACCTCGTACTGCAGTATTTCGGCGAGAAAGAGGATGCTACTGATTTCATGAAGCAGGCTGCTGCTGAGGCCAGAGTGCTCCGTGCATACAACTTCTTCCTGCTTGCTTGCTACTGGGGAACTCCTCCTTTCGTAGATCATGTGTTCGGTGCTGACGAGACTCCTACCAACAGTGATAGCGAGACAGCTCCTGAGAATGCTCCGAAGACACAGCAGGCTTATTTCCAGTGGGTTGCTGAGGAGTGTGAGAAGGCCGTTCCCGACCTGCTCGAGCGTAAGTCAACAGCCGACAAGGAAGGTTCATTCCGCGTAACAAAGGGCTTTGCTAACGCAATGGCTGGTAAGGCTTATATGTTCGCTGGCGATTACGCCAAGGCTGAGGCTGCTTTGAAGAAGGTTATCGACTCTGATAAGTATGCGTTGGTTGATGGTAGCGAATATGCTGACCTCTTCCACATTCAGGGTGATGGTTGCCCGGAGAAGGTATTCGAGATGGACGTAAGATATAATCCTGCTGCTCCTGAGTATGGTCCTATCGTTAATGGTATCAACCAGGGTTGGAACAGCCACAGTACTTGGATGGAGCCCAACTCCTTCCAGATCCGTTCTGACAAGTTCAAGAAGGTTTGTCTGCAGTATTACACAGGTTCTGTTGTAGGTTGGGGTTCAATCGGTGTTCCTGAGTGGTATGGCAATGCCTTTGCTTTGAACGACAATGGCCAGATCAAACCTTTAGGCCCGGATGGTGAGTATCAGTCTGCCCGTTTCAAGGCTACATTGGTTCACATTGATGATATGGTGTATGGTGAAACCGGTATTGCTGACATCGACCGCTATTATACCAAGCTGGCTACTATGAAGCATGCTGATAAGGTGAAGAATGATATGATTGGTATTAAGGCCGGTCGTAAAGGTCACTATGGCCAGTCATTCTGGATTCCTATGAAGCATGTCATCCGCCTTGGCGATGCTGAGGAAGCAGGTGGTGCAAATACTTATAGCTCTGTTCACCGTCTGAACAACATCATCGTGATGCGTTATGCTGAGGTGCTCCTCAACTATGCTGAGTGCTGCGCACGTAACGGTAAGATGGATGAGGCTAAGAAGTATGTGAACCTGATTCAGAATCGTGCTGGTTCAAAGACCATCAGCGACAATGTTACTCTGGAGACAGTGAAGAAGGAGAAGGCATGGGAGCTCTGGTTCGAGGGCTGCCGCTATCAGGATCTGATGCGCTGGACCAGACAGGGTGACACCGACCAGTTCACACAGGAAGGTCTCGAGCACCTGAAGAAGCAGGGTACAGCTGTTCCTAACCTTTGCGACAAGGTTTCTGAGATGCCGTCAACAATCGATGGTGTTGATCTGAACGACGTTGTTTGGGAGAATGGCACAGAGGCTAACAGCCGCTTCTATATCTTCCACTCTCATCCGGCAGTTGATGCTGGTAACGAGGTAGGATGGCAGGAGAAGCATCGTCTCTTCCCGTATCCGCAGACTATCTTGGATAACAACCCCGCTCTGCACCAGAATCCGGGTTGGTAATCAACGGAATCGAGAAGTACAGTTAACTGTACTCATCAATAACATCAATGCTCTGCACCAATCGGTGCAGGGCATTTTTTGTGGCTTATAATATGTACCTGCGGTTTTACATTCTAATACCTATGGTTTTGCTTTCTAATACCTATGGTTTTGAAGCCTAAAACCTATGCTTTTGCAGCCTAAAACCATAGGTTTAGGAAGTTGCCTTTATGGGCATAGCGTTTCTTGCCTTTGCACAGTATTAATTGCCTCAACGCTATTTTCCAACCTAAGCACACTCTGTTCCGAGCCTATATAAGATGTATTCCCAGTGTGGGAACAAAGTATTCCCAACATGGGAACAATTTATTCCCAACGTGGGAATGGTGCGTTTCTGGCCTTGGTACTGGCAGTTTCAGGCGTTGGCACTGGCAGTTTCAGGCGTTGGCACTGTATAAGCGCTCTAGAAGCTCTAGAAGCTCTAGGAGCGCTAGATTGCTAGAAATGCTAGATAACCTGGGAATACTAGTAGATATAGAAATCCTAGTGTATCTAGGAGCACTAGATTACCTAGGAAGCCCTAGCTTATATAGCAAAGAAAAAGGGATCTGCCTTTCGGCAAATCCCTTTATGGTTGTGTGTTCAATAGAATTACTTCTGGATGAACTTGAGCTTTGCTCGAGTTCATCTTCGTTCGGAAGAACTCAAGCGAGCTTGGTTCTTCTCTTACTTCTGGATGAACTTCTTACCGTTCTGGATAACAACGCCCTTGTAGTTAGCGTTAACCTTCTGACCAGCGAGGTTGAAGATAGCGCCGTTTACAAGCTGGTTAGCCTTAACAGCCTCGATACCACTAGGATCACCATCCAGGTCGATAACCTTAACAGACTTCACGATAGTTGTTCCAAGGAAGTCACCGTTCTGGAAGAGCAGGTGGCAACCCTCGAGTGTGTAAGCAAAGTACGGGAACTCGATCTCTACAGTCTGGAAGTCGTCAGAAGCAGGTACGTCAACTGTGGTCTGGTCGTTGCTTGCCCATGTACCCATGTTGATCTGCAGTGTACCAGCGGTCGGGAACTTAGCAACAACAACAATCTTGTAGTTGCCATCTTCCTCTACGTTGAAGCTGCCATCAGGAACAATCATAGTCTGGGGCTGCCAGAGCTGACCTGTCTGAGAACCAACGGTGATAGCAATACCATCGGGATCAACGCCTACAGAACCTTCCTGACCGTCACCGAACTGATTCCAACCAGTGAACTCGGTAATACCAGTGAAGTCGTTCTCATAAAGAACAGCACCTTCTGATTCACCACCACCCTGGCCTTCGCCATCCATGTTGTAAACCTTAACAGTCTTCACGAGAGTTGTTCCAAGGAAGTCACCGTTCTGGAAGAGCAGGTGGCAACCCTCGAGTGTGTAAGCAAAGAACGGGAACTCGATCTCTACAGTCTGGAAGTCGTCAGAAGCGGGAACCTGAACAGTAGTCTGGTCGTTGCTTGCCCATGTACCCATGTTGATCTGCAGTTCACCTGCGGTCGGGAACTTAGCCTCAACAACAACTTTGTAGTTGCCATCTTCCTCAACATTGAAAGTTCCATCAGGAATAACCATTGTCTGGGGCTGCCAAAGCTGACCTGTCTGAGAACCAACGGTAATTGCAAGACCTTCGCCAGCCTTCAGTTCAACAGAACCTTCCTGACCGTCACCGAACTGATTCCAACCAGTGAACTCAGTAGCAGTTGTAAAGTCTACCTCAGCGATCAATTCCTGAGCGTTTGCACCAACGGCCATCAAAGCCATTGCAACAAGAGTAAAAAACTTTTTCATAAGCTAAAACTTAATTGGTTTGTTAATTGAATAATGTTATTAATAAGATAAGTATATCTCCTCTATTTTATAAAATCGATGTAAAGGTAAGGCATTTTTCCCAAACCGACTTTTCTTTTTGGTTAAAAAATGTTTCAAACGGTTAATTTCGCACTTTTAGATACATTTTATAGGGATTATTGAAACAAATGATAAAATCACAATACTTTATTGAACGTACTGATCATACATTACTGCCCTACCGCCTGAGCGGCCTACAGCGGAATAGTTTTGCAAAGGTAACCTTTTTTTCTTATTGTTGCAAGTATTATCAGAAAAAATGTATACTTTGGCTACGCCGAAAGTACTCCCGTTCGGAAAAACCCAAATATATTTGGTTTTTCGCTCACTTAATCGTACCTTTGCACCAAAATCAATCTACATCGATGAAAAGATTCTTACCTGTATTGACATGGCTGGGAGCCTTGCTGCTCATCGCCTTTGCACTAATCTTCTTCGAGTCAGATCTGCTCTGGAAGGTGCAGCACTATAATCTGTTCCTCGACACCCCTCATTTCTTCCGTGAACAGATGGTGGTGCCCGGCGGTTTTCTTTCGTATGTCAGCTGTTTCTTCACACAGTTCCTTTACTATCCATGGCTGGGTGTACTGCTGCTTTGTGCCTGGTGGTTGCTGCTGACATGGCTTGTTAAGCATGTGTTCCGCCTGAGTAATCAGTGGACTGTTGTGGCATTGATTCCAGTTGCCTTGTTGCTCATTGCCAATATGGACTTGGGTTATTGGCATTACTTTATGCGACTGCGAGGCTATTTCTTTGTGGCTACCATAGGAACAACCGTTGCTGTTGCCTTGCTGTGGGCGTTCCGAAAACTTTCCTCACCTGATCTTTCCAATGGTAAATGGAACCTGTGGGTACGCATCGCCTTCATCATCGTAGCAACAGTTGCAGGTTATCCGTTGTTCGGAATCTATGGCTTAGCCGCTGTACTGCTCATGGCCATCTGGACTTGGCGCCTTTCCGATAACCGCAAACAGAATGCCATTCTCACGGTGGTGGCCCTTCTTTGCATGGTGGCCGTTCCGCTGCTTTGCTACCGTTATGTGTATTATCAGACAAATATCCAAGATATCTGGACAGCAGCCTTGCCTGATTTCACCGTTGTAGAGCACTTCCCCCGCTACTATATACCTTATTATATATTATTGGCGTTCTTCCTGTGGATGGTAATCAAGGTCATCCCCCAGGCAAACCCTAATCCTTCTACGAAGAAAGCGGGAAAGAAAGAGAAGAAACCTCTTTATCAATGGGCTCTGCAGGGCGCTTTGGTATTGGTATTGGCAGCTGCTGTATGGCACTATTGGTACAAGGATAAGAACTTCCACCATGAACTGGTGATGCAGCACTGCATTGAGCAGACCGATTGGGAGGGCGTTATTGATGAGGCGCAGCTGGTGGAAGAGCCTACCCGTCCCATTGTCATCATGCGGAATATCGCCCTCTGGCGGTTAGGTAGGCAATTGGGAGAGATGAACAGCTTCCCTGCTGCCTCCAAAGATAGTAATACTCCTATTCCTGTTGATATGGTGTATCACGTATTTGGTCGTATGACTTACTATCAGTATGGAATGTTGAACGACTGCCATCGTATCTGCATGGAGGAAGGAGTGGAATATGGCTGGCACGTGGAGACACAGAAATACCTGGCTCGCTGCTCCATGCTTACTGGTGAAAAGCAGGCAGCACGGAAAAGTATGAATCTGCTCCGCCACACCCTATTCCATGGTAAGTGGGCCGACGACATGCTGCAACTGATGAATAATCCTAAGCAACTGGCAGAAAACGCCGAGACAGGACCGATTACCCACATGCTTCACTATCATAATGCCTTGGGCAGTGATGGTGGAAAAGTGGAGAAATATATCATGGGTCAGCTCTCGCAGCAAGATGCCGACGATCCCTATTTCCAGGAACAGGCCCTTCTTGCCACACTTTGGATGAAGGATTCCAAGACCTTCTTCCCCCGTTTCAGTCAGTATGCTCGTCTGCATACCAGCGGTCCGATGCCTCACCTCTTCCAGGAGGCAGCCTATCTGTTCGGTATGATTGAGAACACGCCAAACTTAGAGAGGTTCCCGTTCGACAAAAGCGTGAAACAAACCTATAATGCTTTCATGAACGAGGCCGTGAAGTATAATGACCAACCCGCCAAGGTGGGTAGGGCAGCCTTGCGTCCCATGTATGGGAATACCTATTTCTATGAGTACTATTATGGCCAACGGCCGAATTAAGGCCACCCCCAACCCCTCCATGAGGAGGGGCTACTGAGATGGGAGCTGAGAATGAAGAATAAATGATTTAAGGATTATGAATAGTAATAGATATATGAAGATGGTGGTTGGGGCGTTTGTATGTATGCTCCTGACCGCTTGTAGTCAGCAACTGCCGTCGGAGTTTGCGAAATCCGACCAGCTGCCGAAGATCTATCCCGATTATGTGGAGGTTACCGTTCCTGTTAACATCGCACCGCTGACGTTTGAGATGGACGACCAGTCGGAGGAGATGGCTGTACGCTATTCCTTTGGCGAGGAGGAGATCATCTGCAGAGGAGAGAAATCACAGCCGGGTATTGACGATTGGAAACAGCTTACGGCTGCTGCCAAGGGAAAGGCCATCAAGGTGGAGACATACGCTTGCAAGGATGGTCAGTGGACAAGCTTCAAGCCGTTCAATATTCATGTTTCGCCCGATTCCATCGATGCTTACATCAGCTACCGACTGATCTTCCCTTCGTATGTAAGCTATGAGGAGCTGACCATCAATCAGCGCTGTCTGGAGAACTACGACGAGAACGTGATCTACGACAATATGCTCTGTACCGAGGGCTCAAAAGGTCAGTGCATCAACTGTCATAACTATCAGCAGTATGATCCCAACAGGATGCAGTTCCATGCTCGTCAGAACCATGGCGGTACAGTTGTCGCTTACGACGGAAAGGTCCGCAAGATCAATATGGGTAACGACTCTATCCTCTCTGCCGGTGTCTATCCTACCTGGCATCCTGAGCTGCCGCTTATCGTGTATTCCACCAACCTGACGCGCCAGAATTTCCATATCAACGACCCCAACAAGATTGAGGTGTATGATAATGCGAGTGATATGATTGCCTACGATGTGGTGAAGAACGAGGTGACGAACATCGAGAACGATCCCAATGAGTTTGAGGTGTTCCCCTTCTGGGCGCCCGACGGAAAGATGCTCTACTACTGCAGTGCGCATTTTGAGTATCCTGATTCAGTGACGAACAAAGATATGTTCCTGCTGAGTCATTCCAATAAGGTGTTTTATAATATCTATCGCAAGACTTTCGCCCCGGCAACCATGGCATTCGGACCGCGTGAACTGGTGTTCGCCGCCGATTCGTTGGGCAAGAGTGCCACACTGCCACGCATCTCTCCCGATGGTCGTTACCTGATGTTCGCCTTGGCGGAATACGGGGTGTTCCATATCTGGCACCATGATGCCGACCTCTGGATGATCGATCTGAAGACAGGAGAGGTTCGTCCTGTTCATGAACTCAACTCGCCCGATACGGAGAGCTATCACTCATGGTCGAGCAATGGCAAATGGGTGGTGTTCAGCAGTCGTAGGGACGATGGCGTTTATACCCGTCCGTTTATCACTCATATCGATGAGAATGGAAAAGGAACGAAGCCTTTTGAACTGCCTTGTGCCGATCCCGACTTCCATCGTCAGTTCATGAAGAGCTACAATATTCCTGAGTTCATGCGAGGTCCTGTTACCATCAAACCACAGTCGTTTGCCGATGTGCTGAAGGGTGAAGGTGATCCTGTGAAGTATGTACAGAAACTGAGTAAATAGGATTTACTGATAAATCAACGTAGTGATTTTCGTGGGGTCAAAGATCTCCTGGGCTACTGCTTGCAGTTGCTCAGCGGTAACGGCGTCGATATCAGCGAACAAGTGTCTGATATCTTTCTCCCATCCGTAGTGCAGGAAACTCTTTCCGAAGTCGAGTGCGAAGCTTTCACGGTTATCGCAAGCCACACCTATCTGTCCTTTGATCTGCTGCTTGGCCTTGCGCAATTGTGCCGATGAAATGGGCGTTTTCATCAGTTTGTCCAGTTCTCGTCTTACTAAACGCAAGCATCTCTTCACATCCTGCGCATCACAGCCGAAATAGGCGCACCACATTCCGGTGTCGCCATAGCTCACCATACTGCTGTCAACGGTATATACCAATCCGTTCCGTTCCCTTAACGCAAGGTTCAGTCGGGCATTCATGCCTGGTCCACCCAAGATATTGTTCAACAGATAAAGCGGTATCCGGCGTTTGTCATGGATATCATAAGCCCTATTGCCCAACATCACATGCGCCTGGTGGGTGGATTTGTGGAGGATGATGGTTCCCGAGGAGGGAGGTTCTTTTTTCGAGGAAGGAGGTTCTTTTTTCGAGGAAGGAGGTTCTTTTTTCGAGGAAGGACGAAGGACGAAGGAGGAAGGAGATATGCTTTGAGTATATGAATCATCAAGAACAGGAGCTTGTATCTCAGTACTATTCTCCTTCCTCCCTCCTCCTTCCTCCTTCCTCGATAACAATTTCACCACTCTCCTAAACTCTACATCCCCATAAACAAAGAAGATGCTGTTGTCGGGACGGTAATACTTGCGGGTGAAACGAAGGGCATCGGCTGTGGTGTATTGACGGAGGCGTTCGGCGTTACCAAGGATGTTATGACCCAGGGGATGTCCTTCGAAGAGGATATTCTCGAAGTCATCATAGATAAGCTCTGCCGGTGAATCATTATAACTCTCTATTTCATCGCAGATCACCTCAATCTCCTTGTTGATTTCCTGTTGCGGATAGGTGCTGTGGAACACAATATCGGTCAGCACATCCACAGCTCTTGCTAAGTGATCTTTCAGCACAGCCGCATAGAACACCGTATCTTCCTTGTTGGTAAACGCATTCAGTTCACCACCCACCTGCTCGATACTGTTCACAATCTGCAGCGAGGTCCGCTTGGCAGTCCCCTTGAACGTAACATGCTCGCAGAAATGCGCCAGTCCTTCATCCCCCGGCTCCTCATCACGAGTGCCCGCAGCTATCTGATAGCCGCAGTAAACCACCGGCGAAGCGCTGGGCAAGTGAATGATTCGCAGTCCGTTGGACAGCTTGCAGGTGTTGTAATTCCTGGGAGGTATGGTGTCTTGTTTCATGCGTTACTGCCATTCTTATGAATGGCGGTGCAAAATTACTGCAAAGAATTGAGGTGACCAAATAAAAGTAAAAAATAGTAACTACCCTGTGTTTTTCGGGCAAGAATCATGGACTTTCCTTCTATTTGTGTGGTTGATAGATAGTTGCATTACGTTTTTGTGTCATTAAATATGCGTGAAGACCGATGAAATCGCTATTTTTGCACATCAAATACCATTCTCGACGAATAGGATGAAGGAATTCAAATAGTGGTATAGTCCATCAAAAAGTCCAAAAAATGCGCGAAAAGTTCCATTTTTTGCGCGAAAAGTCCTATTATCTTTGCTATTTCTTTTCTATATTTGTAAACTGCAAAATGTGTATAACCACTTATGAATTAATGAAATAAAAAATATTTACTTATGAAAAGAAGTCTGTTTACAATGATGTTGATGGTCACCGCTTTGGCGACATGGGCACAGAGATGGAATCCCGTCCGCAACAACAGGTATAGCGGTGAGAGTCCGGTGTATCTTCAAATCACGTTGAACGGGGAGCAGGTTTCACCAAATGATGCACTTGAAGTGGCTGCTTTTATGGATAAAGATAATGTGCCGGAATGTAGGGCTGCAGCTACGGCGTTTTATAGACCAGAGAAGCAAGGCAACTTACCCGAAGACGTATTTTTATTGAATGTCAAGGGTGATCCTCAGAAAGATGCTCGCGCTACCATCACCTTCAAGGCTTACTATGAGGGCGTTGTGTATAAATTCACTACAACGGCCATTTGGAATGGTGAAACGATTGAGCCCATTCCGATAAAACTGAACTTGGAAACACTGACTGGTATCAAAAAGGCCTCATCGGCACAAAAGACCATCGAAATGACAGTGGGAGGAACCAAGAATCTTAAGAACTTGTTTACCCAAACTTTCGGAGCTGATTCAAAATCTGCCAGTAAAGTGACCGATTCGTCCATTGATACCGATGAAACGGAGATATTCTATGAATGGGATGCAGCTAACTCCTCGAGTTTTATCTCCATTAGTTCTAAGGGTGTAGCTACAGCAAAAGCTGCAACAACTGATGGACCTGCATGGGTAGGTATGCGCGTCATGGTAAACGATAAAACAGGTAAGAATAATGATGGCAGCGATATCGGGAAGTTCGCACATCAGCGTATAGATCCGCAGAGCTTGACGATTAATATCTCCGAGGAAGATATTCCCGTTACCAGTATCAACTGTAGCATTACTGAGCTGACTGTTTATGTGGGAGATAATATCAAGAGTGCCCTCGAGGAGTATATCACCATTGATCCAGGAGATGCTACTGATCAGACCTATACGTTGAGAGATAGTAAGGGATTGATGGATCAGAACAATACGGCCACAACTAGTGGTCAGACTACTGTTACGATTTTAGCCAATAATCCTGCTTCTGATAAGGTGAATTCGCCTCAGGTAACAGTTACTATTTTGGATTATATCGAAAGGATTACAGCTAAGAATGAAACGGTTACTGTAGAGGTTGGCGATAATGCTATTGAGGCCATCAAGAAAGTCATCTCTTGGACACCGAGAGGGGATTACGTAGATGATGAACTGGTATTCACCCCCGAGGATGCAACCTTGTACAATAAGAAAACAGGTAAAGCTGTGAAAGCAGGAGAGACTACAGTCAAAGTAACCGCCAAGAATCATCCTGATTCCTATATTCCTACAGCCACCATTACCCTGATCGTTAACGAGAAGCCGAATCCTGTTACCGCCATTGAACTGGGTGGCAAGGCTATCACGGTGTATGTAGGTGATGATGTGAAGGAAGCTTTGAAGAATCAGGTAACCTATTCTCCGGAAGACGCTGATGAGGAAACTAAGGACTTTACCGTTGAGGAAACAGATAACGTGAGCAAGGGTACTGCCATCAAGCCCGGTGAGTGTTATGTGCATGTCTATGCGATGAACGACAATACGATTGCTTCCACAAATACGGTACATGTCACAGTAATGGCACTTCCTGACTATATCGATGGTCCGGATGAATTGACCGTGAACGTGGGTGATAATGTGAAAGATGCTATTGAAGCTGCAATCACTATCGGCTCGACTGAATGGGACAGGGATGCAACGGCTTCCCAGTATATTGATAAGTCGTTTACCCTGTCAACCCGTTCAAATACGGCTTACTATGATGCGGACTATAAAGCCACAAAGGTTACCACCAAACCGATCACAGTGATTATCACCACCAATGCCATGGATGTAACAGGTGCTCCGCTGACTAAGACAATCAACCTGACTATCAAGCAAGGTGTGACCTCTATCACTGCGAAAACAAAAACCATTAATGCCATCATCGGAGATGATGTATATAGCATGATCCGAGAGTTGATTACCGTGAAACCGTCGGAAGCTACCAATAAGAATATAGTCCTGACTCCCAATAAGGCATCGGCTGACGCATTCAGTGATGGCATCGCCACCAAGGCTGGTACATGGAAAATCGTGGTGAAATCTGAGGATAACCCCAATGCAACCGTTACCATTACCGTGAATGTGGAGGAACCTGTTTCCCTGACCTTTGATCCGGATTTGACGACCACCGTGGGCAAAGAGGTGACGCTGACACTGACAAAGGTGACGGGCGGCGAGGTTGATCCCTCTAAGGTAAAGGTTACCTTCTCAAGTGAATCAACGACGGTTCCTGTTATTGCCACACCTGATGAAACAGGTCTGGTATGGACGATCAAGTCCTCGATGGCCGGCACATTTACCTTCTATGTGAGCTATGACGGCGCGAACCAGTATTCTACGGAGAAGAAAGTACAGGGAACACTCACTGTTTCGGAGGAGATTGCTATTGACTCTGGTTGGGACTGGATTACAATCAATGCCCTACCTGCTGGTAGTAGATCCATTGTTCTTTATAGCAACAATAATTGGATTCCTGAAATTCAAAGCGGTAAGAATAAGGTGATAGAGATCCGCTCGCAGCAGGCACTGCTATACAACGATCCTAACTACGGATTCTTTGGAGACATCACGGAACTAAAGCCTGGCGACGGTATGTATAAGATTAAGACGGAAGGTAGCGTAGTATTCAAACTCGGTTCCAGCGTAAGCGGTATCAGTGCTTCTGATCTGCCCCAGACCGTGAAGGGCTATACTTGGTTGGGCTATCCGCACCAGATTGATCAGCCATTGACCGCACTGGCAGACGCCTTGGCAAGTACTGCTGAGGATGGCGATATGATTCTTGGAAAGGACAATTTCGCGGAGTTCAGCGGTGGTAAATGGGTGGCAGCCGATGGCTTCACTTTCAAGGCGGGTAAGGGCTATATGTATTACACCACGGGCACTGGCGGCAAGACAATCAACTGGGGAACACCCGATCTATCAGCAGCCAGCAAGGCATATAACGATACATACAATGCGAAACCGAACAGGACGAGAATTTGGCAATATGACAACAGCGCCTTTGCAGATAATATGCCTATCGTGGCCGTCCTGTCGGGCATTGATGATCTTGAGAATTACAGCATCGGTGCCTTTGTAGGTGGTGATTGCCGTGGTGAGGGACAGATTGTTGAAGGGAAGTACATGTTCATTAATGTAGCCGGAACAAGTGGAGAGGTTGTAACCTTCAAACTTTACAACAAGGTGGACGAAACCTTCTCCGATATGGACGAAACCTTGATCTATGGCGGAAAGGTAGGTTCACTCAAGGAACCGTTGGAACTTAGCGGTGGAACCACGGGCATCCGTATCATCAACTGCGAAGCAAATTCTGCCACTGCAAGAATCACTGTCACCAATTCAGCCGGTAGCGTAGTACGCACATCTGTTGGAAAGACAGTATCTCTAGAAGGACTTCCTGCCGGTATGTATATTATCACCGTCAGTGACGGATCCACTCGTTTCAGCAAGAAGATCGTGAAGTAAATCGTAGAGGCGCCATGATAGCGTCTCTACCTTATTATATATAGAATTATATATAGAAGAGAGGCCATGAAAAGAATGAGTAGAATAGTCGCGATAGCCGTAGCACTATTGCTACTGCCAAAGATTGCGCATGCTCAGGACATCTCGCAGATTGCCAAGAGTGATCCGCTGATTATTACAGGTGCCGTGGGTACACAGAATACCTATTACCGTTCCTCCTATGGTGATGGCTATGCTTCACCATTGAGCAACTCTGTCTTTGCTTCGTTGAGTATCAGCGCATACGGGTTCTCCATTCCCCTCTCGTTCTATTATTCCAACAGCAATCTGGATTTCAATTATCCTTATTTCTCGTTTAATGCCAGTCCTACCTACAAGCGTTGGACACTTCATCTGGGTCAGCGCACCATGCCGTTCAGTAACTATATCTATAATATCCCATTTAATGGTGTCGGCATGGAGTACAATGGCGACAAGCTACGCGTAGGACTTTTCTATGGAAAACTACGAAAGGCCATAAACGACGATCCGTTGGATCCACTAGCTCGTACACCTCAGTATTCGAGGTTCGGATGGGGTTTTAAGGTGGGTTATGGTTCAACTCGCAACTTCATCGATATTTTCGTGTTCCGTGCCAAAGACCATGTGAGTTCCATCGATGAGTTGTGGCGCAACGATGTTTTTGCCCAGGAGAATCTCGTCATCGGAGCAAGAGGAAGGGTGACAGTCACCAGGTGGCTTTCACTGACAGGAAACATTGCCACCTCAGCACTCTCAACTGATATCACCGCCAAGGAAATAGAAAAAGAAGCCATACGCGACTTCGGTGATATCTTCAACCCACGCTATAGTTCATTGATGCGCTTTGCCGGTGATGTTTCCGCGAATATGCACATAGATGATCTTTCGGCTTCTATCTCTTATAGGATGATCGAGCCCGACTATTATACGCT
The DNA here is from genome assembly GCA_017651265.1 of Prevotella sp. Taxonomy (GTDB): domain Bacteria; phylum Bacteroidota; class Bacteroidia; order Bacteroidales; family Bacteroidaceae; genus Prevotella. The sequence goes on from JAGCDO010000005.1 coordinate 73,623, forward strand.
TGGCACAAGCTACATGACTAACAATATTCATAGTCTGGGGATTTCAGCCAGCACACAACTGTTCAAAACACTGAATTTGACTGCTAACTTCTCAGGTCAGGAGGATAATCTGACGAACCAGCAACTTTATACTACTCGCGGCTTTGTCTATTCCTTGAATGCCAGTTCTTTGGTTAACAACAAACTGAGTCTGGCCTTTGATTATAACGGATATACCCAGAACCAGAGTGATGGAACGGAACACGTTAATGATACAACCCGTATCAGTCGAGTCATGCACAGTTTCACATTCACGCCATCTTACTCTGTCTATAACGATGAGTATAGTCATACGGTATCTCTTGCCAGCAACTATACGATGAACATCAATCGAAATGAGTTGCAAAAGAAACTTGAGGAAGATACCGACATCAACACTTTGGCCTTGGGTGCTGGATATACACTGGGTTTGATTGAACAGGATATGGATCTGAGCGCTAACTATAGTTACCAGCAGACCAAAGGCATGGACCGTAAATACAGTACGCATGTGTTCTCTGTTGGTGCAGCACGCAGCTTCCTTGAGGAAAAGAACTTGCAACTGTCAGGGAACATCTCGCTCTCTCGCAACAATATCCAAGGTATGAGCAAGAATATCTCACTAGGCGGTGATGTATCTGCCGCGATGAATATCAAGGACAAGCATGCTATCTCGTTCAGTGCTTCTTATAGTCGCTTTAATGACACCAACCTCTACGACGAGGAAGTTGCCGACGGCTATAATGGCTACGACCTGATGCTGAGCCTGAACTATACCTATACTTTCTCCTTGCTTGAAATCAAGAAGAAGGGGAGTAAGGAAAACAAGGAAATGTAACGAATAGAAATGAGTATAACACCTATTTATATAATATATATGAATAAGCAAGCGATACAAACGACATATTTGCAGGTGAAGAGGTTGGCGGCCTTTTTGCTGCTCAGTCTATTCATGAATAGCATTCTGGCACAAGAGATAAGGGTGACGGTGCATAACCGATACAATCCGATGCCGCCACAAGCGATGCTCTATGCGAATGATCCAGGAAGGTTCTTTAGCATTACCTTGCAGAATAGAAGTGATCGTCCGATAACCCTCTTCCTGGGTATCGAACTTGAAAAGGAAGGTCTTCGTACGATTTCCTTGCAGACACCTGTGAGATTTTCACCTTCAAAAGGTATTACCATACAACCAGGAAGGGTACATCAGTTACTTCCTGCTGAACTTAAGCAATTGTTCCGCTATATCAACCTTAATGACGTGCGCCTCAATGGTGCTATTATGACCAATTTTACAACTGGAAAGCAACCGTTGCTTCCCGAGGGCCATTATACAGGACGTGTCGTTGCTTATGAGGTAGACCACGATGCTGAACATCCTCTAGTCCTCAGCGACCCTCGTGATGGCGTAACCAATTTCTGGGTATGCTATACTGCCAAGGCTCCACAGATCACAGTTCCTGCTGTATCTTCCAGTACGTCGGACCTGCTGTTGCAAGGATCCTATCCAACAGGGACATATGTACTCGATGGCGTGAACGTTGTTAATAATAATTCAGCCATAGCTGCTATTGCCAACAGAGCAACCACCACAAATACCAGCAGGACAGCTACAGCTGCCATTGCCAACAGAATTGCCACAACAAATTCCAGTAGAACTGCTACTGCGGCTCTTTCCAATAGGACGGCCACAACTACAACCAATAAGGTTGCCAATGCGGCCCAAAGTGGAAATGCTACATTACTCAATACACAGAACGCAGCATTACTCAATACCCAAAACTATACATTGGCCAACACACAGAATGTTGCGAATATTGTTAATTCTGTTCAACAGGCAAGTGCCGCTGGATACTATTCCAATGATGTGGTTGCAGCTATCGAAAATGTGGTAGCCATTTATGAGGAACCTACGCTTTCGTTGTCGGCTGCTACACTCAACACAAAGAACCCGGTCATTCAATGGATGGCACCGCAACGCAATTGCTCTGGCAGTCCGCTTCGGTTCACTTATACGTTAGAGATTGTACCTCTTCGTTCAGGACGTTCTCCAGAAGAAGCCATCCGTTATGATGGAAAGATTCTTCAGCGTTCAGGCATTGCCACAACACAGTTTGTTATTCCTACTTCAGTCATCAATTTGATGGAACGTCAAGGTGGTTATTATGTTGCACGCGTGACGGCTGTACCACCAGTCTCCAGTCTCTCCATGTCCTCAAACAATTATATTCAGATAGAGAACAACGGACAGAGTCCGCTCTGTGTCTTTAAGGTGGAGAAGAAGAGAACTTCCGGCAGTTATCGTCCTGGTACTCACGGCAGTTATCGTCCTGGTACTCATACTGGTCATAACCAGACTAAGAGTACTGATGATGAAGAAGAGGAGGAGGAAGAAGTAGAGGAGGAGGTGGAGCTCCCTGACTTCCTTATTAGTCAGCCACACCTCACCACGCCAATGCCTTCCCTTGGTACCCAGTCGCGTATCCTGAATACCGGTGACTCCATTTGTATGGCATGGGAAAAACCAACACTGGTCAAAGGCGAAGACAAGGCTCGTTATGATAAACTGACGTTTAAGTACAACGTCCAACTTTATAAGTACAAGACTGGACAGCCCATTGATAGTATGCTGCTGCAGAAACCTATCTACAGTAAGGAACTTGATGGGATGAAGGATACGATACGCTGGGAGAAGGTGGAGAAGGCACTAGAGCGCTCCGAACAGCTTATCGCTCTTGTTACGGCCAAAGTGACGAGTGACGATAAAGATGTCAAGGCCGATCCCTCTGACAAGAAGAATATCGCACAGTTAGCCTATTTGAAGTCGGCAGCAGAGACCTTTGGTGACTGCCATCCAGGCTATTCTGAGACCATCAGCGACAAGACTCTAGGAAACTTCACACGTTCCGATCTGAAAGGAAAAGAGGTGAAGGTGGGTGAGTTCACGCTCATTATCGATGAACTGGAAAAGACCAAGATTAAGGAAGAAGAGTGCTATAAAGGCACGGGCTATGTAAGGTGGAAACCCTATGGGAAAGGCTTTGAGATATCCGTTGAGTTTGATAGTCTGTGGATTAATGCAGCGCATGAAGTCTACAGAGGTAAGGTGCGCAGTTCCCGGACTCCAAAAGCCCTAAACAAGCAAATTAAGGAGTATATCCCCTATGATATGTTCGATGATCTGGACATGATCCTTGGTGCAGGACAGTCGAAGGAGATAGCCGACAAGTATGCCGATAAACTGGCTGACAAGCTTGACAATTATTATCAGAAGATAAACAATATCGCGGATCTCTTTTCCATGGCTTCAGCAACAGGTTGGACGTCAGTGGAACTGCCGGCACGACTGCCACGAACAGACAAGGATAATCCTGTGAGCATTCAGCTGTTCAATGCCGAATTCTCACCGAATACTGCGTGGATTAACGTGTTCGCCCAGATATTGATTCCAGAGTGTCCTCAAACACAAAGTCAAATTCTAGCCTTCACGGCTCCGCATATCTGTATTTCACCAGATCAGCCACTGACTGATGGCATTGCGTCGTTGATGGGTGATTTTACTTTCACAGACCCCAAGACCAATTTCGGCTTCACCTTCCGTTCACCATCGCAATTCAATAACCCTGATGATGGTACATGGATCTCCTGGTCGACAAATAAACAGAAGCAGGAGATGGAAATGGACTCCGTTCAGATTCAGGTAGAAATGAGCCTGAACAATTTGCTGAAAGATGATGGCAAAGGCGGAGTTGTCAAAGGAGAAATTCCCGTTGCCCGTCTACAGACACGCTTTAAGGATTGGGGCGACTGGATGGCATTGGCTGAAGTGGAACCTTTCCAGCACAAAGAGTTACCTGGTTATACCTTCAACCTAACCAAGGGTGGTATGTGGTATGACCATAGTTCCGATGCCAATCCTAAGAACTTCAAACTGCCGAAAGACAAAGGTTATGTGGATAATGCCCTGAAGGACGATAAGCAATGGCAGGGTTTCTGGCTCTCAAAGGCAGAAGTACAACTACCGTTTGATGCCGATGAGAGTAAAAACAACAACCAAGAAACGAAGAAACGTGTCTCGTTCAGCATCGATGATGTCTTTATCGACAAGCACGGCTTCACAGTCGACTTCAACGCCAATGATGTGGGTCGTATCAAAGAGAGCGGTTGGTCAATCTCGCTCGACCATGCTTATGCCAGAGTGGTACAGAACGGATTCAAGTATGCCGGACTGAAAGGAATTGTCGGTGTTCCCCTCTTCGACAAGGGCGATATTCCTTACGAAGCAAAGATGTCCTGGCTGGACGAGGAATTCATCATGCAGTTCAATATGAGTCCGAAGGAGGATATGTCGGTGGATGCTTGGCGTATCAAAGCTACCATCGACAAGGCTTCACGTATCAATGTCGGATGGACCTCGAAGAAAGGCTTTAAGATTGGTGCTTTGCTCAGCGGTAGTCTTACTCTTGACCTGAAGGACAAGATGGGAGCACTTCTGCCCGGTGTTATCTTCAAGAACATGTATATTGCCAACTACGACATGCTTCAGGAGAATCCATCCTTGGGTGGCAGTGAGAGTTCTGAGAACACCGAGTCGGCTCATGCGGGAAAGAGTCACGGCTTCTATTGTAGCATCGGTGATTGGAGTACAACTGGTATTGATGATTACAAGGACCTGTTCTCGAGTCATGAAGCAAGTGGCTCAGACGACAGCTATCTTTTGGCAGTCAACAGCCATGGTCCGGCACCGGAGTTGACACCCCGACAGACACCTGCTGTCCAGCACATGCCTTCCAACGTCATTGCTGGGGAGGTGGGTGGTTTCAAGATATCGCTCGACAAGGTGGAGTTCTTGCACAAGAGTAAGTTCTCTAAATTGGGTATTTATATCAAAGGCTCTGGTTCTCTCTTCTATGATCAGGTAGGTGCCTCGCTAGGCTTGAAGGTCTGGGCAAATATGAATTGGGACACCTATAAGGTATCGTATGATGACACGAAATTTAGCGATATCGCCTGCCATGGTTCACTTGGCGGCTCTGCATGTACCATCGATGGAACGCTGAAGGAACTCAGTGAAGGTGGAGAGAGCGGCTGGGATGCCTCGCTCGATTTCGAAATCCGTGAGTTGTTCAAGATGGTGGCCGCAGGTAAATACTCAAAGGTGAAAGACAGTCAGCACGGAACTTACCACAGCTTCTGTCTCTCCTTAGGGATGAAGAGCGAGACGGGTATTCCTCTCGGTGTCGTCAGCATCGATTCCATCGGTGGCGGATTCTACTATAACTGTAAACTCAACCGCAGTGCCGAGTATGGAACTTGTGCCTTCGCTTTAGGCGTAGGCTTGAAGACTACGGGTTCAAGTAACCTGATGAAGGGGAGCCTTGATGGACTGGTCATCTATGATTACGCGAAAAAGTCGTTGTCGAAGATTCGTTTCGACGGAAAGGTTCATGCCCTCTGTGGTACTAACAGTAGCAAAGGACTCGTCAACAGTAATGTGATGGTTGAGTACAACAACGACAATGTGGAACGTGCCTTCCGCATCCAGGCTACTGTGCAGGGTGGTGTCAGCGAGAGCGACCTGTTGGCACAATGCAAGAACTTCGTGGGCAACGACAGTAAGTTCCAGAAACTATGTAACAATGCACAGAGTGCTAGCGACATGGCCAACAACAAGCTCAATGAGTTTGGTATTGGCAGTGGTGACAGCAATAAGTCAACTGAACAAACCAAGTCACGTAGCAGCATTGAGAGCAGTGGTGAGATTAAGGCTTCTTCTGGTCTGAAACTGTCGTTCGATTTCGCTGTGGTAAACAAAAAGGCTGATAAGAAGACCAAATGGCATGTCTATATAGGTGAACCCACACGTGACAAACGCTGTACGTTGACTCTCATCGACTTCCAGTTGGGTAAGAAGAGTGATGCCATTGCCGCATGGTGTCGCATCTATGCCAACGCCTATGTCTGCTTGGGCAATGAACTGCCTAATGGAGGTGCTATGCCCGATCTTCCTGAGAAAGTGCAGAACTATCTGTATAAGACCAACAAGAACGTGGATGCCAACAATGGTACTTCCGCACAAACCCAGCAACGTCGTAAGGCAGAGTTCAACAAGATTACCACGGCTAGTGGCAATAGTCCTGGCGGTGTGATGTTCGGAGCTGAGGCTGGTGGAGAGTTTGGTATCAATGCCGTGCTGTGTTATGCCCGAGCTGATCTGGTGGCAGGCTTTGATGTGGCGATGCTCTTTGCCCGCGATATGATGTGCAGCAATGGTAAGCCAGCAGGAAAGAACGGATTCTATTGTAACGGACAAGTATATGGCTATGCTGGCGGTCAGCTTGGTCTGATGATCAAGACTCGTCTTTGGACGGGTAAATTCCCGATTGTCGATGCCGGAATCGGTGCATTGCTGAAAGGTGGCTTCGTCAATCCTACATGGGTCTATGGTAAGCTGAAGGCTCACTGTAAATTGTTAGGTGGATTGATAAAGTTCAAGTCAACCATTGAGGTGAAGGCGGGTGACATTTGTCTGCCTGTTGCTAAGAACCCGTTGGAAGATATCCGTATCTTCGGTGGTGCAGATCCGGGATCTGACTCATCATCTGAAGGTTGGGAGAAAGATAACGAGGTATCGGTGTTCACGCGCATCAACTTCTCCACAAATATGGCCATTGGTGCTGATCTGCGCCTGCTCGATGAGAATATCGCTATCAAGCAGGCCGGTGTGAGCGGTGATGCCGCTGAATATGCAAAGAATGCTGAACGTGTGTTCCGTTTCAAGCTCGACGAAACGATGCCACTCTATATACACCGTATGTCAGGCTCTTCACCTTCGAAGAGCGGACAACTGGTAGGTAACTACCACTACCAGAGCATTGCTGGCAAGAACAACACGGAGTTCTACATGAAGATAGGTCCGGCAGTACTGGAACCTGAACAAGGCTACCGCATGGTACTGACCGGTCATGGCTATGAGATCGTAAATGGTGTTGCAAGAAACCCATTGTCACTCGATGCCCAAAAGATGCAACAAGGTATTCGCGAGGAATGGAAAGACACTTACACTTTCTACTTCCGTACAGGTCCGCTCTCTACCGATCTGAAGGACTATGTACAGTTCTCCTTCCCCACAAATGGTACTTACTATGCTCCCATCAATGAAGCTAGAGAGCCTAAGCTAGTGTTGAAGCGTGATGTGGGTTGGTTTATGAATAATCCAGACTACGAATATCTTGTGGAATTACAGGAATACGATTCAGGGCAGAAGGACTTTGTGAAGACAAAGATGAACACAGGTTATGTCCACTATGAACCGGATGTTGTGTATCATAGTGATAAACCTTATTACCATATTGATGTGCGCGGTAGCAACAACCACTCCTACCACTACCCATACAAAGAAGTTACCAAGGGAAAGAGGTACCGCTATGTGTTCTACCGCTACCGTAAGGCCGACATGGATAATGCCATCAATGCACTGAAGCAGGTATATAAGAAGACGATTCTCTCTGCACCTTCTGGCAATTATGATGCAAAGGGTAACTCTATTAATTCTGCAAATATGACTGCCATATACAATAATTCCAATGCAGATGGTGTGAAACTAAGTGCCGACGGCAAGAGTGTTGTTGTGACTGGTGCCGATGGCAAGACGTATACCATGCCGCTAGATACGCAGTACGAGAGTATCAGCAAGGTATTGGAGGACTATAGCAAGGACTTCGACAAGGCGGTTGGCTCAGAAGACAATCGAGAAAGCAGGATCAATGAGTTGGTGAAGCGTAGAATTAAGAAAGAGGCTTACATGGACAAGATCTATTCCATCGAGTTCACCCCCAGTGAATATACATTGAAGGAGATGATAAATAACAAAAATATGGGTCTGCTGGCTCAACAGGCTCGTCTCTATACGCAGTTCATTGATCAGGAAGGACGAGGAACTAAGAAATCACCACCCCAATATAATTATTATTATGGAGCTCGTCCACAAGCAGAATATAAATCGTATAGTTCGAAGAGTGAAATATATTTGAATCCCTACGATTTCCTGAACTATATGTGTAACTATGTATTCCTGAACGGAGTTACACTGAAGCAGGGTTACTTCTATCCGAACAATATCACCAGCGCTCAGGGATTAGGGTTGAAGTTCTCTAACCGAGACCTGCGTGGAGGTATCGTCAATGGCAGTGATAATACTTGGCATGGAACGCTTTTCGAAAAGAACCTCAACGTGCGCAATATGATGCTGGGCGACAACAAGTATGAGATAGACATTCCACACACGCCAAACGGTTACTTCACCGGACCTCTCGATGTGAAACGCAGGGTTCCAGTTACAATAACTTCATGGTCTTATTATAAGAATGGTAATACACCGATGATGGACTATACGTATTATTCCGTTCTGCTTTATGACTCCTGGCTTGCTTGGCGTGTAGATAAGATTGTGAGGGAATGGGCTGACCTGTATCGACAGTACTATTCAAGCCATAGCGGAGAGAAAGAACAACGCAAATGGGTACAGCTGATGCAAGGTACTATCTCTTCTGGTGTAAGTGGTAGTTTTTACACAGAAACAACGAATGGAAACTGGAATGTCAGTTGGAAAGTCATCAAGAGCTATAAGGGTGTTGGCGACAACGGTCTCAAAACGTCAGGCAGTTACTCACTCTCTACACTGCAGTTCCCTGCTATGCAAGGCTTATGGAACCAGTTTATGAAAGAGTGTAATTGGAAGGATGGAGTGAAGTTTGGCGATAATGCTACCATCAAACTTGAAAACCTTACTACGGCCAGTGGATGGACATCTCGTCATAACAAATATGCTTGGGAGGTGTTGAATGGCTGGACTGTTAATACCCAAGGTGGAGACAAGCCCATCTACTACACCAACTATCCTGAATTCGATTGGAAGGCATACCTGCGAGGCATCACTCAGTTCCGCTATGCGGTATATAAGCCCAATGCCTATAATACAGACACGGGTGAGGATGCCCTTCATGATGCCTACGGACTCTATCCTGTCGTAACGGTTTATTCTCCGTTCCAGGCAAGTAAGGGATGGACCATGCCTACGCTTGGTGCATATGATTATTAGAAATGATAGAAAGAATATGATAGACTTGAAGAAGATACTATTGGTATGTTGCCTGACCGCATTTACGGTCACGGGTGCAACCGCCCAGACGGTACTTACTGACACTGTCGCCGTTGATACGACACAAGACAACCGTCATATCTATAACGTCGTGATGACTGGCCGTTATTATGGTGACCATGTATCGTTGCGCTGGGCACCAGAGGACTATGTGTCGTGGAAGATCATCAACGAGTATGGCTACGAACTGATTCGGATTAATATTACCGATGGCTTTGTAGATGATACCCTCTCTACTTGTATCAAGCCTTTGCCAGAGGAGGAGTTCGACCGTATGTCGCCCACCGACTCTTTGGCGCAGGCGGCTTCGTTCCTGCTCTATCGTCGTGGCACACGTCTTGACGAGACACAAGCACGACCAGGAACGATGGGTTCTGTCATGGAGGTGTATGAAGAACAGCAGAACGCCTACGGTTTCGGTATGATGGTAGCTGAGCGACGTTTTGACCTGGCACAGGCAATGGGCTTGGGATTTGTTGACCGCACCGTGAAAGCCGGCAAGAAGTATATCTATATTATCCGTCCGCTTGTTCCTGAGAAGGTGCTACGTCTCACGGGAAGCAATATCAGATTAAATACAGAAGAACCTTATGTGCAGCCCACCTACGAGGCATTGTTATCTGACAGTATCATCAAGCCGAACACGATCCTGCTCATGTGGCAGGATGAGTTCTATTCCTACTACAATATTGAGCATCGGAAATCCGGAGGTCAATGGGAACAGATCAACGAACAGCCCTTTATGTCGATGAGTCCATTCATCAATGAAGAAGATGATGACGATGAAGCATGGAACCTTATCTATAGCGATGGCGGATTGGAACCAGGGAAATACGAATATCGTATCACAGCATTTGATGCCTTTGGTGAACAAACTAAGCCAAGTGAACCCTATCAGGTGGAATTGTCGGATTTTGTTCCTCCCGCTCCTCCCTATATTCACCGCTTTGAACTACAGCGTAATGAGAACGATAGTATCATTCTTTGTAACGTAATCTTCGGCAAGGATTCCTTGGAACTTGATTTGAAAGGATATGATATTGTCTATACCAATGAGCATTTTGACGGCCAATGGGTGAAGCTGAACGACCGGCCTGTTGCTGCCAGTGATACCATAGCCACCGTCGATGTATCCAAATATGGTAGCGGACAGATTGCCGTCGTGGCCTATGATATCTATGGAAATGCCAGTACTTCGATGGCTCTCTACATGCAGGTGGATGATATCACTCCTCCGTCAAAACCCCAGAATCTGCATACGATGATTTCACCCGAAGGGGAGGTCACGCTGATGTGGGACCCGTGTCCTGAACCCGATGTGGCTCTGTATGTCGGCTATATGGCCGATACTCCTGAAGGAGACTACTTTCAGATGGCTCCGCAACCAATACCTGGTGATACCATGCTTCTTGATACCATTAACGTACATATGCCGCAGCGGTATAAGTATTATAAGGTGATGGCATACGACTATGCAGGTAACCCGTCGGAGATGTCGGACGTGTTACAGATGGAGCGCATTGACTTCAGTATTCCGATGCTCGCGCTCTGCGACTCTACTTGGCAGGACGACCGGCATTTCGGCATGCGCTGGCAATTGAGTAAACAGGATAATCTGGTTCTTGCCAGAATCATGCGCCGTCTGGAGAATGCGAAGACATGGGATATTATCCAAACCTATGACCTCGACTCTCTAGGTAACATGCGCACCTTCGAGTATGTTGATGAACCCCCGATCGACCGCGAAAACCATTACCGTTACTGCATGGAGGTGTTCAACAATACGGGTGTGTCTTCAGGATTAAGCAATCAAGAACAATTCTTCTGTCGTGGTGAGATCAGTCCTGACCTTAACATCCGACTGTCCGGTCTCGTTCAGAAAGACACGGGTAGTCCGCGTATCAGTTGGGATGTTCCCCAATCAACAGGGAAGTACTTCTTCCATGTATACCGTAAGTATGCAGGACGGAACTATCGTCTTGTGGCTACCATACCACCCTCGGCAGAACCCGTCTTTGAAGATCAGCGACTCGATCGTGGCGAGTCGGCAACCTACTATGTCACAGCCTTTGAAGAAGGTGGCAGTGAGAGCAGTGGCTCAAATGAGATTACGTTGACTAACAACGCACAATAACGATTTGGTCATGAAGAAATACAGAATGCTAATCATTAGTCTGATGGGTGTTGCGGCATTGGCCTCATGTGGGGATGTCTTAGAGATTCCCGAGACTATTAAGCCAACGGAGATGACACTCGACCATCACTCGCTTGTGGTGATGGAGGGGGATCGTATACAGGTCACTTCCTCGTTCAAACCAGATGATGTTACTAACACTTCTGTATGGTGGAAGATGGGTGATGAAAATGTGGCTCTTGTCACAAACGGTTTGGTTTATGGAAAGAAGCAGGGGAACACCATGCTGCGTGCCTATTCGGTATTGAATCAGATCTCCGATTCCTGCTCAGTCATCGTTATCAGCAATTGGGAGAATAGCTTTAGGAGTGAGTACTATAGGTATGACATGGTGGTTTATGCGCGGATGATTCTTGGCGGACAACCGTTACCTACTGATGTGAAAGTGGCAGCCATGTGTGGAGATGAGATTCGAGGTGTGGGCATTCGTCGAAACCGGCAGGGCATCGAATACATGGAAATCCGTGTTTACAGCAATAGCCCGTTGGGAGAAACCATCCGTTTTGTGGCTTATAAGCCAGGAACAGGTATTGTTAACTTCACGCGTACACTGTCTTTCGACGAGGAAACCCACGGTACGTTGTCGAACTTGCTTGTCATTTCGGATTGACAGGTCGTAACGTAAGAGAATTGATGTCATGATGAGAATAGGATTGTTGATATTATCATGTCTTATGGTTAACTCTGCGTTAGCCTATTCGAATGACGAGGAACTATCTACAGAAAAGGGAAAGAAAGATGGATCCTACATCACCTTTACAACGAGGAAAATCGATGTAGGAACGATATATAGTCCTTGGAAAACAACCGTTGTCTATGAGTTCCGCAATACAGGTGATGAGCCACTGGTTGTACAGAACATCACTACCGATTGTGGTTGCACCGTGGCTGAATACACCCGAAAACCTATCAAACCCGGCAAAAAAGGGATTGTAACAGTGACCTATGATGGACAGTATACCGAAGCAGGCTACTTCCACAAGACGATAACGGTGGTAACCAACTCATGGCGAAAAGCTGTTGAACGTCTCTACTTGGAGGGAACGCGAGGGGAATAACGTGATTGTTTTTTCTGGAAAACATTTGGCTGTCTCGTAATTATTCGTTACTTTTGTGCGCAAGATAAATGAGAAGTATATGCGCAAAGTAATAGGAATAGGGGAGACCATCTTCGATATTATCTTTAAGGACAATCAACCGATAGGGGCCGTGCCTGGCGGGAGCGCTTTCAATGGTGTCATCTCCTTAGGACGGTCGGGCGTGCAATGCTCGTTCATCAGTGAGACAGGTAACGACAGGGTAGGCGAGAGCATCATCCGCTTTGCCCGCGAGAATGGGGTGAACGCAGATAACATCAATGTGTTCCCTGAGTCAAAATCGCCCATTTCACTGGCGTTTCTCGATGAGAACAACGATGCGCAGTACCTGTTCTACAAGGATCATCCGCACGACCAGCTCGACTTTGTCTATCCTGATGTGCAGCCTGATGATATCGTGATGTTCAGTTCGTTCTATGCGGTGAACCCAGTCATCCGCACGCAGGTTTACGGCTTCCTCAACTATGCCCGTCAGCATGGGGCTATCCTCTATTACGATGTGAACCTCCGTCCTTCGCATCAGCATGAGGTGATGAAGCTGAAACCGAACTTCCTGGAGAACCTTGAGCTGGCCGACATCGTGCGTGGCTCGAAGGAGGACTTCCAGGTGCTGTTCAAGAAGGAAGATCCCGATAAGGTGTTCAACACCGAGGTTTCCTTCTACTGCAAGAACTTCATCTATACCCAGGGGGCTGATCCGGTGGTCCTGCGTACCAAGACGGTAAAGAAAGAGTATCCCGTTGAGACAACCGAAACGGTGAGCACCATCGGCGCAGGCGATAACTTCAATGCAGGACTGGTTTATGGGATGATGAAATACGATATTACCCGTGAAACCATCGAACAGGGTCTGACAGAAGAGCAATGGGACCAGATTATCCAGTGTGCGCAGGAATTCTCGGCCAACTGCTGCCAGAGCATCCATAACTCGGTGAGCGTGGAGTTTGGGACAAAAATGGCCCAAGAATTGGTTCATAGTTCATAATTCATAGTTCATAGTTAAAAGTTCATAGTTCAAAGTTATATGATAGAGATTACAAACAAGATTTACTACGTGGGTGTTAACGACCGTAACAAGAACCTTTTTGAGGGTTTGTGGCCGTTGCCCAATGGGGTGAGCTATAACTCGTATCTGATTGATGACGAGAAGGTGTGTCTGATTGATACGGTGGAGGTGGATTTCTTCGTGCCCTACCTGAAGAATATCCAGGAGGTGATAGGCGAACGCCCCATCGACTATCTGGTGATCAATCACATGGAGCCCGACCATAGCGGAAGCATTGCCTTGATCAAGAAGTATTACCCGGAGATTCAGATCATCGGAAACAAGAAAACCTTCCAGATGATGGAGGGTTTCTATGGCATTGGCGAGGGAACGCTGGAGGTCAAAAACGGCGATTCCATCGAGCTTGGCAAGCACACGCTGAACTTCGTGCTGACCCCGATGGTGCACTGGCCCGAGACGATGGTAACCCTCGACACCTCTTGTAACGTATTGTTCTCAGGCGACGCCTTCGGCTGCTTCGGTGCGCTGAACGGTGGTATCATCGACAGTGAGATCAACTGCGATACGTTCTGGCTCGAAATGGTGCGTTACTACTCTAATATCGTGGGAAAGTATGGCACACCGGTGCAGAACGCCCTGAAGAAACTCGCAGGCATCAAGCTCGACTATATCTGCGCCACCCACGGTCCGGTGTGGCACGAATATATCAGTAAGGTGGTGGATATGTACGACAAGATGAGTCGTTATGAAACCGAACCGGGTTTGGTGATCTGCTACGGTACGATGTACGGTAATACGGAGCGTGCTGCCGAGGTGATTGCCCGTGCTGCCTCACAGGCAGGACTGAAGAACATCGTGATGTATAATGTCTCGAAGACTCATCATTCGTATATCATCCGCGATGTGTTCCGCTACAAAGGACTGATTGTGGGTGCTCCTACCTATAACACCGGTCTTTACCACGAGATGGACGTACTGCTTTCCGAATTAGCTGGTAAGGACATCAAGAACCACCTGTTGGGATGGTTCGGTTCCTTCGGCTGGGCTTCCAAGGCCGTGGCCGAGATCCAGAAGTGGAACGATGAGCGTTTGCACTTCGAGGCCGTAGGTACTCCCGTGGAAATCAAGCAGAGTCTTACCCCCGAAACCTTTGCGCAGTGCGAGGCGTTGGGGAAAGCGATGGCGGAAGCTTTGCTAATTGAAAATTGCTAATTGAAAATTGACAATTAATTTATATGAGGGTGGCCAATTCTTTTAGGGAGTTGGCCACTTTGATGTAGGTGTCCCACTGCTTGCGGGTGACACCCTTGCTGTCCAGGTCGTGCAGACAGGCGATGAGGGAATCCCAGAACCCTTTCATGTTAAAGAGAATAACGGGCTTCTGGTGGTAACCGATGGTGGCCGATGAGGCCACCGAGAAGATCTCATCCAGCGTACCTATACCCCCTGGCAGGGCGATGAACACATCGCTCTGCGCCATCATCAGCGCCTTACGGTCGTTCAGGTTGTCACAAGGGATATGCACATCGAGGTATTCACTCACATGGCCGTTCTCTTCCACCTTCGAAGGAACAACACCGATGGTCTGTCCCCCCGCCTCATGCACCGATTGGGCGATACAGTCCATCAACCCTAAGTCCGTACCGCCAAACACCAAGGTATGACCTTCCTTGGCGAGCCACTGTCCCAATTCCCAGGTCTTCGTGAAGAAATCACGGTCTATATCGTGATTCGCTGAACAAAACACACAAACTTTCATTCCTTTATTCTTCGTTTTACATCATCGGTTTCCTCATTGCGGAAACTCATACACCAGATACTGCACCTTCGGCTCGGTGGGATAGTTCGTGAGACGCCCGGAGCGAGTCACAAACGACAGGATGCCGTTATACACCCCATTACCAAAGGTATATTGTCCGCCATAGATATTGATATAATGAATGCGCCGTGCATCATAGTCAAGCAGTCGTTCAATATCAATCACAGGCATTCCGTCTATCAGAACCATGGCAGGCCAAGCACTCACATAAGCATCCTGCGGTCGGCGTACCACCAACTGCGACACCCCATTGATCTTCGTTTTCCTTACGCAGTTCACATATTCAATCAGCACCTCCCTGATGGTAAGGAACTGGCGGTATTCATCGAGATTATACGCAGGATCAGGCTTCGTACCGAACAACGAGTCATCATAATCCAAGGGCACTCCTTCCTCAGCCGTATCATCCGCATAGTCACCCAACTGCAGCTCCCGCTTGGCAGGCGCAATGGCAATTTGGTGGCGTTGCATGTCGAGCGAGCGTTCTTCCACCTCGTTGCGCTTGTAGTGGAACACCAAATGCGGCAGTCGTTTGGGGAGTAAGGTGACAAACGGAGAGATCATCTCGATGGGCAGACTCGCGCCTGTATAGGAAGCGGCTGAGAGCACCAACGGTTGCTTACCGTGCAAGCCATAGGTGTAGAACACCGCCAGCGAGTCGTTCACCATCTTCCCCTCGAAATAATGAATCTGCTTACCCACGATGCTCAGCGAAGGACGGATCTGACTGCCCTTGAAGGTCTGTCCACCATCCACATTCTTCACACGAGCCTTGATGATATGGCCCTCGGTCTCACGCCCATCCACAGGCTTCACATCCTGCAGGTCGGCCGTAGAGAAACCACTGCCTCTACCCATGGACGGATAGCTCAGCGAATCGGGATGCGCCATGGCAACCCACTCGATATCATCATCCTCACTCTTGTGAAGCGCATTCACAACAGCCACCAGCTGGTGCGCCACCTGGGCTTGATGACGCGTATATACCGACAGCACATAATACCCGCTATGCAGGTCGGAGGGCAGTTCGATGATGCCCGTTCCCTTCCCGTTGTTCAAGCTCACCACCGTACCGACAGCCAAGCTGTACGTATCGCACAGCTCAGCATAGGCAATCAGCGCATCATCGGCGGTGATGCTCACCTTCATCGCCTCACCGGCAAGATACCAAGTGCGGTCGGTAGAAACACTGATAGCAAAGGTACTCAATGAAAGCACCATCGCCATCGTCAACAGCAATATCCTATTCTTCATCTTAATAGCTTACATTTTCTTTTAACCACCAGAAATCAGGCACCTCGATATACGCACCTTGATATCTCACATCCAGTTGATTCTTCGTTGCCCACGCCGTATGCAACAGATGGTCGGCCGACTTCTCCGCATCCTCCCATTCACACAGGAAGAAGCCCCTTTCCACCATGGCGATGCAATCGTCCTCGCTGGGAGCATGCAACCAGATACGCGTATCAAAATGCGGCGGTCGCTTGATGGTGTAATTGGGGGCATCCAGGAAGAACCTGTATTTACTGGTGTTCAACGAGCATCCCACGAATCCTATCACGTGTTTCGACGAGGTGAGGCAATGGATATTGGTAGGCAGCGCCGACGGCTGCGGTGTAAACAGTCCGCCCATCTCCGAACCCGCTTGTCGCCTTGCCAGCTCATACTCGTACTCAGCCTTCGAGATGGCCCGCTGATGAACCAGTCCGCTATATCTGTAATACATGCGTTCATCACTACGGTCTATATCATACAGCTTCAGCTTCTCAATGCGCTCACCCTCATAGCTCGAGCTCGCACCCACCATGATAGTCGTTCCCGATGCGTCCTTCCATCCATGCGAAGGAAACTGGTTACTCTTCATGACAGCCGTCCTTAACTCAACGTCGTAATAGATAGCGGTCTTGTATTCAGGATACACCTCCCATGTCTCATCGTATCTCCACGAATAGTAGTTCGCATGGTCCGACTCAAACGGCTCCGCGGGTGTCACGAGAATGTCTATAGCACTCTCAGGAGTGTTCTGCACCCCGCACACATCGGCAATCTTCTCGGTGGGCAGCGGTTTCTGCGGTTCCGATTCATACACCTCCCCATCCGTCTCGATATGCAGGTAATACTCCACATCAGGATTCAGTTCACCTACCTTGCAGGAGTAACCGTCACCTTTCGGATATGCATGATATTCCGATCCGTCGGTTCCACGAACAGAAACCCTGGCATCGTATTCCATCACCATTCCGTGGGTATTCTGAACTGCCTGTGTGCGCGACAAGATGAACTTGTTCACTTGCGCCGAACATATCGTGCCCTCCACAACCAGCAAGTCGGTATCCGAGGAAGGAATATCCGCCTCAAACTCCTCCACGCAGCCCATCAGCGCCCCGGCGCCCATCAGGAGGCAAAGCACATCATATATCGATTGTTTCAGTTTCATCATATCTAATTGAATCTTATATTGATGGAGACATAAGGAATGGCCGTGCCGAACACAGAGAGCTTATATCCCTGTATCTCCGTTCCCTCAGTAACATAATAGATATTATACGCATTCTTGCGAGCCAGCGCATTATACACGCCAAACGAGAACGACGTATGCAGGAAGCTGGTCAGCTTGTGCGTCGGCTCGATGTTGAACGCAAGGTCCAGTCGCAT
Organism: Prevotella sp.; assembly: GCA_017651265.1. Taxonomy (GTDB): domain Bacteria; phylum Bacteroidota; class Bacteroidia; order Bacteroidales; family Bacteroidaceae; genus Prevotella. Next base: position 91,575 of record JAGCDO010000005.1, read on the forward strand.
ATAGTCGGGAATGCGGTAGTTGTTGCGGTCGGTGTAGTACGGCATGTATTTCTTGTTGTACGAGTCGTAGTATTGTCCCGCAGGCACTGTTGTCGGCCTACCCGTGGCATAGTTGAAGTTGCTCGAGAAACTATACCTTTCGGTGAACTTCAGGTTCAGCACCGCCTTCACCTCATGCGGACGGTCGTATTCAGCTGGATACCACTCACCGTTGTTCAGCGGCATGGCCACCCGCTTGTCGTCCTGGCGCAGCAACGAGCGCGAGTAGGTATAGTTAATCCATCCGTTCAGCTTTCCTATCGGTTTCTTCACCTGCAGCTCTACACCATACGCCTTTCCCTTGGTCGAGATCACATCCGTCTCCAGGTGGTGGTTCATCAGCAGCACCGCCGAACTGCGGTAGTTCAGGTAGTCGCTGATATGCTTGTAGTACCCCTCCACCGAGAACTCATATTTCTTGTCGGCCGTCTCATAATACATGCCTGCTGCTGCCTGCCAGCCATTCTGCGGCTTGATGTTATAGTCAGACAGCTTCCAGATATCCGTAGGCGACATGATCGACGTGTTCGACACCTTATGGATATACTGGTGCATGGTATTGAATCCCGCCTTCAGCGAAAGGTTCTCCAGTAAGGCATAGCGAGTAGATACGCGCAGCTCAGGCGCATGGTAGGTCTTGATGAACCCTGTCTCTCTCCGTGTTTCCAGCAGCGTAGCCTCCGAGGGCAGTTCCCCTTCATAATAATGGTTCACGTCGCGCGGACCCAGGGCATTGAACATCGTATAGCGCAGACCGCCCGTTACCGACAGCTTGTTGGTGAGCGCCCGCTCATAGTCGACATACACAGCACTCTCCAAGGCCTTCTCTTTCTGCAGCTGATCGGTTGCGATGCGCGAAGCCTCACCCACCGGCTCATATCTGCCGCCCTGCACATGGTAGTGCTGCACCGAAAGACCGTAGTTCAGGACATCCGTTTCCGACAGGCGCTGACGGAGATGCAGCTTCCCCCACAGCTGGTCGATACCGAAACTCAGTCGGGCGGCCATCGAAGGTGTTGCCTTATCCTCGTTGAAATAGTCGTAGTGGTCGAGTCCCGCTGAGGCCGTAACGGTCATCTGCTCGTTCAGGATCGTGCGCCACTCAGCAGAGAAGTTGCGGTTCTGGTAGCCGTAGTTATCCTCCGAGCTGAACGAGAACCTATCCTTGCTCCAATAGCCATAGACCTTCAGGCGATGCAAGCTGTTCAGTTTCCACGTCAGCGCGCCCCCTAAGTCGTAGAAGTTAGCCGTACCGTTCTTGTAGCCGCTGCTCTCAGGCAGCTTCTTCAGCATCCAGTCGCTATAGGTCGTTCTACCGTTCAGCAGCAGCGACACATGGTCCTTCACAATCGGAATCTCGATATTTACCTTACTGGTCAGCGCTCCGATACTGGCCGAGCCCGTCAGCTTCTCCATGTTCGCCTCCTTCGAGGTAACCTTCAGTACGCTACTGATCCTACCGCCATATTCCACGGGGATGCTCGATTTGAACAGCTCCACATCATCCACCGCATCCGAGTTGAACGAGGTGAACAATCCGAACAGGTGCGACGGGTTATATACCGTTCCGCCATTGAACAGAATCAGGTTCTGGTCGGTGGCTCCGCCTCGCACATTATATCCGCTCGACGCCTCGCCCACGGTAGTCACACCCGGTAGTGTGAGCACGATCTTCATGATGTCCGACTCGCCAAAGGCCGATGGGATGTTCTTCAGTAGCACGGGTTTGAACTTCTCAGACCCCATCATCATATTCTTCACCGCCGACAGTCGGCCGCCCACCACCACGATCTCGTCCAGCTCCTGGTCATCCGAAAGACTCGCCTTCGCCTTCTTCACGCCCGGCACAATATACGTCCTGGTCTTGGTGGGCGCCACCGCCATCGCCACCGAGTCGTTGTCGAGGACGGGGATGCCGGGGAGAAGACTCTCGTCTTTATTCGAGGAAGGAGGAGGGAGGAGGGAGGAAGGAGATATGCTTTGAGTATATGAATCATCAAGAACAGTTGACTGTATCTCAGTACTATTCTCCTTCCTCCTTCCTCCTTCCTCCTTCGTCGAAAGGAGGGAAGAAGGAAGGTTTTCCACCACCCTCATCAAACTATACTCCCTTGTGTTCTTCGTGAACGAGAGTTGTTGTTGCCTGACAAGCTGTTTGATTTGCTTTTTCTGTTCAGGGAAGATCTTGGCGATGTTCGATGCGCTCTTCACATGATACACCCTATCGTCGGGAGTAACAATCGTGAAATGCTCTTTGATAGCGAGATTTTTCTGGTATTTCCTTGCTTCGTTAGCGTTTTCACCGCTCACCACCTTCCACACGCTGTGGTAGAGTCGTGTGCCATTCGTGCTTCCATCCGACAGCAGCGCCGCATATCGGGCATCATCCTCAGGGTCATGCACATATCGCTGCCCGTCCATCTCAAACCAGTCAATGTATTTCTGCTCAGGAATACAGAACACATTTCCCACAGGAGAGAGAATCACCACCCGCTGTTCCAGCTGGTCGAAACGCATTTTCACATGATCGTAAACCACACCATGGTAACTGATGCGCCCCTCATACAAGTCTGTAGTGCCTTTGTAATAGGGGATGTCGCGCCACGCCGATAGCAGATACTGTGGTTCAACCGCACCTATATACAGTCGGGCAAAATCCTTAGCCGAGGAGAAATACTCCTGCGCCTTCACATTTTGTACGACCAACATCATACAGGCAAATACCAAAAAATACTTTTTCACGTCTTTATATAATCTCGCTATTATTCTTTTTTACTAACACCCAAAGGTTAGCGTGCAAATTTACTCCTTTTTCTCCATATAATAAAGAGACAGCCCAAATCTTGCATGGAAAAGAAAATATTTAACATTCTTTCACTTATGTCTGTTGTAAATAATAGTTTTTCCTTCAACACCCCAACATCTAACCCAAATCTCTTGAAACGTCGATATATAGGGGGTTTGAGGTGGGTTAGATGTTACTCAAACATCTAACCCACATATCCCGTACATCTAACCCAGATACTCTCTCTTCAATTCGGAGGAGGGAAGTTCGAAGGAATAGGAAGGTTAGATGTGGGTTAGATGTAGGTTAGATGTTTACGTAACATCTAACCCTTGTCAAACCCTTTGTGGCAGGGCATTTCAGGCATATTGGGTTAGATGTTGGCACAAAAATGACAAGTGACAAGTGAAAAGTAATAAGTAACAAGTAATAAGTATGATTTGCGTTGAGATACGGATTTGTATATTCATACTCTTATTTGTATGAATATTCCGGGTGCCTTAAACGCTGGGAGAGAGAACGTCAAACGCTGGGAGTGATCAAGGCATTTACTCCCTCAAACTGCCATACTTTCTAAATGGCCTATTTCTGAATGCATAAATATGCACACCTAAGTCCCATCACGCATCGTTACTCGTTTGCATATTTCTTCCGCCATGCTGTTAAGGGCGATACAATCCGAACGACTGATGTGCCGCTCTTTCCGAACTGCGTGCAAAGAAAAAATCCTTTTTTCTTTGATTTGTTCTCGCTTATTTGTATCTTTGCGACAAAGTATATAATTTGCACGTTAAACAGCTAATCTTTTTTATTATGGTCGATTTCACATACTACACACCTACTGAGGTGGCATTCGGAAAGAATGCGGAGGAGCAGATAGCCCAACTGGTGAAGAAATATGGTGGCACGAAAGTGCTGGTGCATTATGGCGGTAAGAGCGCCGTGCGGTCGGGACTGATCGACAAGGTGTGCGGCCTGCTGCAGGCAGAGGGGATTCCCTTTGTGCAGCTGGGCGGCGTGGTGCCTAACCCTAGGGTGTCGCTGGTGCGCAAGGCTATTGCACTCTGCCGACAGGAGGGTGTTGACTTTATCCTGGCCGTGGGCGGCGGTAGCGTGATTGATTCTGCCAAGGCCATTGGCTACGGACTGCCGTACGAGGGGGATGTGTGGGATTTCTTCGAGGGAACAGCGGTGCCGAAGGCATGCTATCCGGTGGGTGCCGTGGTGACCATTCCCGCTGCGGGCAGTGAGATGAGCGACAGCTGTGTGATCAGCGACGACGAGAAGGGATTGAAGCGGGGCGTGAACAATAATATAGTAAGGTGTAAGTTCGCCGTGATGAATCCTGAGCGTACCTATACCTTACCGCCGTATCAGACGGCCTGCGGAGCCACAGATATCATGATGCACACCATGGAGCGCTATTTCTCGAAGGATGTGGACATGACACTGACGGACGAGATTGCCGAGGCGCTGATGCGCACCGTGAAGGATAGTGTGTTCTATGTGCTGAAGAACCCGAACGACTACCGTCATCGTGCGCAGATTATGTGGGCAGGGAGTCTGTCGCACAACGATCTGACGGGCTGCGGCACCCGTCGCGACTTTGCCTCTCACAAGCTGGAACATGAAATCAGTGCGTTGTTCGATGTGGCCCACGGAGCAGGCTTGGCCGCCATCTGGGGCTCATGGGCTCGTTATGTGATGAAAGAGAATGTGTCGCGTTTCGTGCGCTTTGCCGTGAACGTGATGGGTGTGGCCAACGACTTTACCGATGCTGAGGGAACAGCCCTGCGGGGTATAGAGGCCATGGAACAGTTCTATCGTGCCATAGGCATGCCCACCTGTCTTTCAGAACTGTTGGGCAGAACCCTCACAGATGCCGAACTCGACCAGCTGGCCAGTCAGTGCAGCAGGGGAGGAACCATCACCATTGGTGGGTTCAAGGTGCTGGAGGAAGGGGATATGAGGGAGATTTATTCGCTGGCGAATAAATAGTTTTTCGAGGAAGGAGGAAGGAAGTTTTTCGAGGAAGGAGGAAGGACGAAGGAGGAAGGAGAAATGTTTCAAGTACAAGTGGTTTGATCACGTATACAGTATAAGAATACTATATCTCTGTGCTATTCTCCTTCCTCCTTCGTCCTTCCTCCTTCCTCGGGAACTATTGCGCTGGCACAATAACCGTTTCCTGGCCTCGGGGTGCGGGTTTTTCCTCGGGCTGAGGAGCGGGGGCTGGCTTAGGTTCTGCAGCAGGCTTGGGGGTGTTGTCCTCCGGTTGAACAATGTCGCCCACCTCGGGCAGATCCTCCATGATAACGGGTTCCTTCTTCACGGGAGCGGAAACCCTGCGTACCGAGTCTTTCTTCACAGGCGCAGCCTTTGCTGGCGGTGGGGTGAAGGGCAGCAGGTTCATGCTTGAGGTGTTCAGCTTATAGGTGGCCGTGGGCACCTCTTCGTCGTTTTCATCCTTCTTGTCGGTTACTGCCGTGATGATGATGAACTGCTCATCTTCCGACAGTTGTGCACTCAGGATGCCCTGCACATCATCCTTTTCATTATAATATACGCGCGCCTCACTGTTGATCTCGTAGGGAATCACCTCCTCGAGCATCTTCGACTTGGCGTTGAAGCGCATCAAACGACCGCTGTTCAGGTAGAACAAAGAGTGGCGGTTATCGGTGAAGCGGGCTACCACCTGCGAGCCTTCGGGTATCACCTGCGCAAAGCTGTCGAGGGCTTCGGCAACGCCTAAGTCTTTTCCTCCAAACGCCCCACCTCTTCCTGAGCAGCTACACCCGGAGATGAAGCCCAGGATGAAGATCACCACTGCTGCAGCTGCAGCAATTAAATGCTTCTTGTTGATCTGCTTCAGCAATTCCTGAAGCTTTTTGATATACTCTTTCATCTTCCCTTTAAACGGTTAAGTAATCAGTCGTTATTGATTTCGGGGACAAAGATACTAATTAGCGAGAACAAATCAAAGAAAAAAAGTATAAAAGTATGTATACCTCGGTACGTTTTGACGGTATTTGTTTTGTTTTGCCCGCATCTTTTTGTAATTTTGCAGCATGAAAATGATATCACACGAAACCAAAATTTGTAACAAGCGATGAGAAGAATCAGTGTTTTATTAATGGCAATGACAATATCCGTGAGTATGAACGCTCAGAAGATTACGTACCCGAAAACCCCGAAAGACGGTACGGTAGATGACTATTTCGGTGTGAAGGTGGCCGACCCGTACCGATGGCTGGAGAACGATACCAGTGCGGAGACGGCTGCATGGGTGGAGGCTGAGAACAAGGTGACTTCCGCCTACCTGAATAAGATCCCCCAGCGTGTGAAGCTGAAGGAAAGACTGAAGGCGGCGGCTAACTATGAGAAGATCGGTGCGCCGTCTGAACATAACGGGAAGTGGTATTTCACCAAGAACGACGGTCTGCAGAACCAAAGCGTGATCTACGTGATGGACAAGCTGGGCGGCACACCCAGGGTGTTCCTCGACCCCAATAAGCTCAGTAGCGACGGTACCGTGGCGCTGAAGGGATTGTATGTCTCGAATAACGGTAAATATGCTGCCTACGCCATCTCACGCAGCGGTAGCGACTGGCAGGAGTTCTTTGTGTTGGACGCCAAGACGGGCGAGCTGTTACCCGATCATATCGAATGGGCGAAGTTCTCAGGGGCTGCCTGGCAGGGTGACGGATTCTTCTACAGTGCCTATGATGCTCCTACCCAAGGAAAGGAGTTCTCTAACGTGAACGAGGCACAGAAGATATACTACCACAAGATGGGCACCCCACAGAGCGAGGATGTGCTGTTCTACCAGAATCCGGTATTCCCCAAGCAGTTCTACAGCGTGAGTGTCAACCGTGAAGAGACTGTGATGTTCCTCTATGAGAGCGGTGCGGGAGCAGGCAATAACCTGTATGTGCGTGATCTCCGTGTTCCTAACTCGCAGTTCATCCAGATGACTTCAGATATGGATTACCAGTATATTCCGATAGATGTGATTGGTAATAAGATCTATCTGCTCACCAATTACGGAGCACCGAAAAACCGAATCATGGTGGCAGAAATCGGTAATCCGGGACTGAACGACTGGAAAGAGCTGGTGCCTGAGCAGGAGAGTGTGCTGGAAGATGTTACCATGGTGAACGGGAAGATGGTGCTTACCTACAGTATGGATGCTTCGAACCATGCCTTTGTGTACAACCTCGACGGTAAGCAGCTGCATGAGATTGCACTCCCCTCGGTGGGCAGCGTGGGCTTCTACGGCAGGAAAGAGCTGAAGGAGTGTTTCTACACCTTCACTTCCTTCACGGTTCCCGGAACCATCTATCAGTATGATATAGACAAGAACGAGAGTACGCTGTACAAGGCACCGAAGGTGAACTTCAACCTGGATGCTTACGAGAGTCATCAGTTGTTCTTCAAGAGTAAGGACGGCACGCGCATCCCGATGTTCCTGACCTACAAGAAAGGACTGAAACGCAACGGTAAGAATCCTGTGTATCTCTATGGCTACGGAGGCTTTAACGTCTCTCTGCCCCCCAGCTTCTCATCCATGCGCATCCCCTTCCTGGAAAACGGAGGTATCTATGTGCAGGTGAACCTGCGTGGCGGAAGTGAATATGGTGAGGAGTGGCATCTGGCAGGCACGAAGATGCAGAAACAGAACGTTTTCGATGATTTCATCGGTGCTGCCGAATACCTCATTGCCGAGAAATATACCTCAAAAGAAAAGATTGCCATTGTGGGTGGTTCGAACGGCGGACTGCTGGTGGGGGCTTGTATGACACAGCGGCCCGACCTCTTCCGTGTGGCTATTCCTGAGGTGGGGGTGATGGATATGCTGCGCTATCACAAATTCACCATCGGCTGGAATTGGGCAAGCGACTATGGTACTTCGGAAGATTCGCGTGAGATGTTCGAGTACCTGCGGGCCTACTCGCCGCTGCATAACCTGAAACCGGGTACTGCCTATCCTGCCACGTTGGTCACCACCGCTGATCATGACGACCGTGTGGTGCCTGCCCACTCGTTTAAGTTCGCTGCTACCCTCCAGGAGTGTCATCAAGGTGACAACCCGGTGCTGATACGCATAGACAGTAAGGCGGGTCATGGCGGTGGAAAGCCGATGAGCAAGGTGATAGAGGAGCAGGCCGACATCTACGGCTTCATCATGTACCACTTGGGAATGAAATGTAAATAGATTGCCACCGGATGACCACCCAGGAGTTTATTCAGCAATACCGTGAGGAGGATGTGCGGAAGTTAGCGCTGCAAGGGGCTCGCTTTCCACAGGTCGATCTGCCTTATGCGCTCGACCAGATTGCGGGGTGGCAGACCGCCAGGAAGAAGATTCCTTCGTGGGCAGTCATCGAGGGGATGGTGTATCCGCCCCGCCTGTCGATGGAACAGTGCTCGAGTGAGCAGACCGCCAGGTATAAGGCGGCGTTGGTGCAGCGGTTGCTGAAAGGGAACAAGGGCGGCAGAATGGTGGATCTGACAGGCGGTTTCGGGGTTGACTTCTCGTTCCTCTCGCCGCTCTTCGATGAGGCTGTGTATGTGGAACAGCAGGAACATTTATGTAAGATTGCCCAGGAGAATATCGTAAGGTTAGGTCTTGGGCAGTCGGAGGTGGTTCATGCTGACGGTGTGGCTTATCTGCAACGGATGGAGCAGGTCGACCTGATATACTTGGATCCTGCAAGAAGGGATGCGCATGGGGCGCGTACCTATGATATAACCGACTGCACCCCGAATCTCTTGGAGATCAAGGAGGAACTGTTGCAGAAGGCGCGGTGGGTGGTGGTGAAGCTGTCGCCCATGCTCGACTGGCACAAGGCGGTGAATGATTTACCATCGGTTACTGAGATTCATGTGGTTTCGGTGGGGAACGAATGCAAGGAACTGCTGCTGGTACTGGAAGGAACGGTCGGTGAGCATCCTGAGGAACGCCCGTTAACCCTCTTCTGTGTGAACGATGAGCAGGTATTCACTTGCACGATGGAGCAGATGAACGAGGGGGTGAGCATAGCGGAACGGATAGAGAAGGAGATGTTTCTCTATGAGCCGAACGCCTCGATCATGAAGGTGGGCTGCTTTGGCGCCTGTGCCGCCCAATATGAGGTGAAGGCCATAGGCAGGAACAGTCATCTGTTTGTGAGCGATACCCTCATCGCACAATTCCCCGGCAGGGTGTTCCGCATCGCCGCTGTTTCGTCTATGAATAAACGGGAATTGAAAACCGTTCTTCAGGACATCAAAAAGGCCAATGTGGCGGTGAGGAATTTCCCGCTCAAGGCAGAGGAATTACGTAAACGTTTGAAGCTTGCTGATGGGGGCGATATTTATCTTTTCGGCACTACTACAGAGGAAGATAGACACTTGGTTTTGGTGACAAAAATGGTCGTGTGAGCGTTACCAAGTGCTAAAAAATGTAAAATTGCGACTGGTTTTTTGCACAATTAAGGGTGTTGTGTGCAAACAAGGGTGCTTTTTTCGGTAAAATATTTGCATACATGAATAAAAATTTGTTCCTTTGCACCCGAATTTTCAAAGAAGAAAGATTTTATTAACAATTTAAAAAGTACAATTATGTCAGAAATTGAAAGCAAAGTAAAGGCTATTATCGTTGATAAACTTGGTGTTGATGAGGCTGAGGTAAAGCCGGAGGCAAGTTTCACTAACGATCTGGGCGCAGATTCTTTGGATACCGTTGAGCTGATCATGGAGTTTGAGAAGGAGTTCAACATTTCCATCCCCGACGATAAAGCTGAGACCATCGGTACTGTAGGCGATGCCATCAAGTATATCGAGGAGGCCGCAAAATAAAGTAAAAAGTAAAAGTGAAGAGTGAAGAATTTGCTGAATCCGTAAGGTTTCACTTAGGTGAGCGGTAGCAAATTTTTCACTTTTCACTTTTCACTATACCTTAATTATTATGGAATTAAAAAGAGTAGTTGTAACAGGACTTGGTGCCGTTACACCGGTAGGTCATTCTCCCGAGGAGACTTGGAAGAACCTGTTGGCTGGTGTCAGCGGTGCTGCCCCTATTACGCAGTTCGATACCTCTTTGTGCAAGACTCATTTTGCCTGTGAGGTAAAGGACTTGGATATCAACGAGTATATCGACCGTAAGGAAGCCCGCAAGCTCGACCGCTACACACAGCTGGCCATGATCAGTGCCATTCAGGGTGTGAAGGACAGTGGCTTGGATCTGGAAACAGAGGATAAGAACCGTATCGGCGTCATCTATGGCGTAGGTATCGGTGGTATCCGCACCTTCGAGGATGAGGTGGTATATTACGGTCAGCATATCGACCAAGGACCGAAATTCAGTCCGTTCTTCATTCCGAAGATGATCAGCGACATCGCTGCAGGACATATCAGTATTCATTTCGGCTTCCATGGTCCTAACTACACCACAACAAGTGCCTGTGCTTCATCCAGCAATGCCCTGGCCGACGCTTTCAACCAGATTCGTCTGGGTAAGGCTAACGTCATCGTTGCAGGTGGTGCCGAGAGTGCTATCTGTATGTGCGGTGTAGGTGGCTTCAATGCCATGAAAGCCCTGTCAACTCGTAATGACGAACCCGAAAAGGCCAGTCGTCCCTTCAGCGCCAGTCGTGACGGTTTCGTGATGGCTGAAGGTGCCGGATGTCTGATTCTCGAAGAGCTGGAGCATGCCAAGGCCCGCGGTGCGAAGATCTATGCCGAGATGATCGGTGAGGGTATGAGTGCTGATGCTTATCATATCACCGCCTCTCATCCTGAAGGTCTGGGTGCCAAGCTCGTGATGAAGGCTGCCTTGGAGGATGCGCAGATGAAACCTGAGGATATCGACTATATCAATGTACATGGCACTTCCACCCATGTGGGTGATATCTCTGAGGCCAAGGCCATCAAGGAGGTATTCGGCGATGCTGCCTACAAGTTGAACATTTCTTCAACCAAGTCGATGACGGGTCATTTGCTGGGTGCAGCAGGTGCTGTGGAGGCTATGATTGCCGTTCTCAGTGTGCAGAACGACATTGTGCCGCCTACCATCAACCATGCTGATGACGACCAGGACGAGGAGATCGACTATAACCTGAACTTCACCTTCAACAAAGCACAGAAGCGTGAGGTGCGTGCCGCCATGAGCAATACGTTCGGTTTCGGCGGACATAATGCTTGCGTAATCTTCAAGAAATATGCAGATTAATGACTTATTAGATAGGATAAAGCTCCCTTTCCGCAAGGAGAAGGAGCTTTATTCGTCTTTATACGAAATCATCGGATTCTACCCCCGCAATATCTCTTACTACAAACAGGCCTTGCTTCACAAGAGCATGGCGAAGCGTAACGAGAAGGGCAAGCCCATGAACAACGAACGGTTGGAGTTCCTGGGTGATGCTGTGCTCGATGCTGTGGTGGGTGATATTGTCTATCGCCATTTTGAAGGCAAGCGTGAGGGCTTCCTCACGAATACGCGCTCGAAGATCGTGCAGCGTGAGACGCTGGGACGACTGGCGCAGGAGATGGGTATCATCAACTTGATTAAATCCAATGGACACTCTTCCTCTCATAACAGCTATATGGGAGGAAATGCGTTCGAGGCCCTGGTGGGTGCCATCTATCTCGACAGGGGATATGGTGCCTGTATGCGGTTCATGGAGAAGCGTATCCTGAAGGAACTGCTGAACCTGGACAAGGTGGCCTACAAGGAAGTGAACTTCAAGTCGAAACTCATTGAATGGAGTCAGAAGAACCGCGTGAAGATCGACTTCAAGCTGGTGTCGGAGGAGAAGGATCAGAAGGGTAATTCGAAATTCATCTACCAGGTAGCCATCGAAGGTCTTGATGGCGAGAAGGGCGAGGGCTATAGCAAGAAGGAATCGCAGCAGATGGCCAGTAAGCTCACCCTGCAGCGCCTGCGCAAGGAGCCTCAGTTTATCGATGCGGTGTTTGCTGCCAAGGCTTCACGTACCAAGATGGAGGAGATGCCCACTACTGCCGTTCCCGAGACCAAGGAACCTGCTCCTTTCACCTCAGAGGAAGAGAGGAAAGGTCAGGAGGTGGAACGGTTGGAGCGCTTCGACGGCTCTGACGAGATAGCACCTGTAGAAAAGGAACAGGAGGAGAAGCCGCAGAAGCAGTCGAAGAAGACTGATGACGAGTTCGACCTCTCGGATATCTCCGCCGCCGCTCAGTCGCGCGAGGAGATTATCGCGGCCGCTGAGGCTGCCGCGTTTGGTGAGGGATAATTTTTGTCGAGGAAGGAGGAAGGACGAAGGAGGAAGGAGAATACCTTTGAGTTTCGGGAGTACGGTGGCGCGGTGGCGCGGTGGTACGAGAATAGCACAGAGATATAGTATTCAGATACAGTATACATGATCAAACCACTTGTACACGAAGCATATCTCGCGCCACCGTACCCCCGCACCCCCGCGCCACCGAAACTTAGTACTAATCTCCTTCCTCCTTCGTCCTTCGTCCTTCCTCGGGAATCACTCCTCCTTCGTCCTTCCTCCTTCCTCGAAATTAGTCAATCCTCGTATTTAGCCAATCCTTCCCTCAAAAACTCCAGATACTTAGAGATATCCTCGTCGTAGGCAACGGAGCCTGTTAGCGGATAGCCATCGGGGTTCAGGGCCACATAGAACGGTTGGGCGTTGGCACCGAACTTTGAACGCTGTAAGTAGCTCCACTTGTCGCCTATGGTGCGCAAGGTGCGCTGCTTACCGTTTTCTTCTGTTACCTGTATCTGTTCTGGTAATGGGGTTTTATCATCCACAAAGAGAGAGATCAGGATGTAGTCGTTGTTCAGAATCTTGGCCACCTCAGGATCTGTCCATACCGCTGCTTCCATCTTCCTGCAGTTCACACAGCCAAAGCCGGTGAAATCAATCAGCACAGGTTTCCCTTGTGCCTTGGCAGCCGCCATACCCTCTTCATAGTCAAGGTATTTTGCCCGCACCTCATGCGCCTGATAGAGGTTGAAATCCTGTGTGCTCATAGGGGGAGCGAAGGCGCTGACTGCCTTGCAGGGTGCGCCCCATAAACCTGGTACCATATAGAGGGCGAAGGCCAACGACACCAATCCGAGCATGATACACACCACGGGCATGGGCTTGTTGATATCTCCTCCTTCCCAATCGCTTTGGAACTTCAGCTTACCGATGAGGTACAGACCGAGGGCTCCGAAGATGACAATCCACAGACACAGGAACACTTCCCTATCGAGCAATCGCCATCCGTAGGCCAGATCGGCCACGGAGAAGAACTTCAGGGCGAAGGCCAGCTCGATGAAGCCTAATGTTACCTTGATGATATTCATCCAGCCGCCCGACTTCGGTGCTTTCTTCAGCCAAGTAGGGAAGAGGGCGAAAAGGGTGAAGGGTAGTGCCAGCGCAAGGGCGAAGCCGAACATACCGATGGCAGGACCGAGGATGTTACTGGCTGTGGTCAGCTCTACCAGCAGGAAACCGATAATAGGTCCTGTGCAGGAGAAGCTCACTAATACCAACGTAAAGGCCATGAGGAAGATGGAAAGGAGTCCGCTGGTACTGCTGGCCTTACTGTCCACCTTATTCGTCCACGATGACGGCAGGGTAATCTCGAACCAACCGAAGAAGCTGAGGGCGAACACCACTAATAGTAAGCACAGGAAGATATTGAATACGGCATTGGTGGAGAGGGCATTCAACGCACTGGCGCCGAAGATGGCCGTAATAGCCAGTCCTAAGGCCAGGTAGATCACCACGATGGAAATACCATAGGTGACAGCATCCTTGATGCCTTTCTTCTTATCATCCTTAGCTCGTTTCAGGAAGAAGCTGACCGTCATGGGAATAATCGGCCACACGCAGGGAGTGAACAAGGCAATCAAGCCACCGAGAAAGCCCATGAGAAAGATGTAGAGCCACGAACGACCCTTCTGCTGGTCGCCACTAAAAGCCTGCAGTTCTTTCACTACAGGCTTCCAGAGGTTGTTTACTTCAGCAGAGTCGAGCGGAACCACAGCAGGAACAACAGCCACACTATCCGCTTTTATCTCCTCCCCTTCATCTTTCTCTTCTCCTTTCTCCTCTTTTATCTCCTCTTTCGTCTCTCCTTTTTCATCCTTTATCTCCTCTTTCAACTCTTTCCCCTCACCCTGGTAGTCGAACTCCACCTCAGAGGGCGGCAGACAGCTCTGGTCGTTACAGGCCCCATACTCCAAAAAACCCTTGATATGATAGGTCTTGCCCGTGATCTTATACCGTTGTACGAAGGTCACTGCGTTCTCGAAGTAACGCACGTTCATATCGAACAACTTGTCAAAGTTGCTGATCTCTTTCCCCTGTGCCTTCAGCTTCCCGTCGGCCTTGGCTCCCTCAGCAGTTTCTGTGGTGAGCGAAGCAGAGATGGGTCCTCCATCAGGAAGACCAGTGGAATAGACATGCCATCCCGGGGAGATTCTTCCCGTGAAGATTACATCCACCTCTGAGGGTGACACTTGTTTCTGACTCACCGTGAACTGTACAGGGTTCTGGATCTGCGCATGAACAGATACAACAACTATTGTTAGCAACAGTGTCAGGAGGGTTGTTCGAATCGTTCTCATATTCTTATGTTTGTCGTAATATTTCTTTTAAATATTAATGTGTCCCATCGGTTCTGTAATCCTTTGCAATTTCCGCATCGACAATAAAGATATCACCATCTTTATCTCTCAGAACGTTCCTTGGAACGAGATCCCATACAACATAGTCACCATTTGCATAACGACCTTCTTCATTCTGCTTAACAAACCCTAAGGCTGTATCGTAAAATAGATTATTATGCCAAGTTACCCTTTCAAGTAAACGTAAAAGACTGCCTGTATTTAACAGGTTGTTTACTTTGTAGATAATGTCATTCGAAACGTAAGTATCGTTTTCATTCCCACTTGGTCCAGGAACTCCTAAATCGAAAATATCACTCATTGGGAGCCACATGCCATTTTCCTTAGCATATTGCTCTGCTACACGTTGTTCAACCTCGAAACGGTTTACATCGTCTTGGCCATCTCGAAGTTTCGCTTCATATAGTTGGCAGCGTCGATGGAGTTCATCGGCGACTTCATGGATTCTGCAATTTTCCGCAGTTTCCTCTCCACTGCCTCTTTGTGAAACTGATTCAAATATGTCATCTTTCATTTTATTTTTCTGCAAATATACACATTCTTTTTAATATACCACTATTATTTGAAAAAAAGATTCGTTTGATTAGGATTCTCTATAGGGTCCACATAGCTACATAACCTGAATTCTTGTAGAATGACGATGAAGTGAGATAAAAACCAAAGGAAAAATGCGTTTTTCTTTTTCTTTTACAGAAATAATTGTATATTTGCAGACAGAAAGCCAAAAGATATTATTCACTTTTAAAACGAACAAGATGAAAAGAATACTTTTATTTGCCTTCGCACTGACCCTCTGCATGGGATGTGAGGCACAGGAAACCACCCAGTTACCGCAACCGGAAATCGGTAAGTTGGGAATGTCGTTGGGGAAAATCCTCCAAGAGCGTCGTTCTGTACGCGAGTATCAAGACAAACAGGTTGACCAGCAGACGCTGTCAACACTGCTTTGGGCTGCCTGTGGTATCAGTGATCCCGCATCAGGGAAGATCACCGCTCCTTCAGCTGTGAATATGCAGGACATCAAGGTGTATGTGTGCACCAAGAAGGATGTCAGACTCTTCAATCCTAAAGACAACACCCTCACCCTCGTGCTGAATGAGGACATCAGACAGGACCTTGCAGCCGGTCAGAATTTCATGCTGGATGCTCCTGTCGCCTTGTTGTTGGTGAGCGATCAGGGTAACCGTCGCAGAAACGACCAGTATGGTGCTATGGATGCAGGTTATGTGTCGCAGAACATCTATCTGGCCTGCCAGGCGCTGGGTCTGAGTACGGTGGCTCGCGCCATGATGAACAAAGATGCTGTCCGCACCAAACTGAACCTTGCTGAGGGTGTCATCGTGGAACTGAACCATCCCATCGGTTACAAGAAGTAGGTCTGAAACGGTGTAGGAATGAAACGAATCACCATAATTGTTGTCATCGCCATTCTTTTGTTAGCATGCTTTGCTGGCATAGGCTTGATTCTCCTGTTACTCGTTTTTCCTTTCGCATATTATACCATTAAGTTTAAGGAAAAGAGAGAACCACCAAAGGTGATGTATGCTACCATAGAGGATGTAGAATTGAAATACGGAGAACCTGACGACGTAGTGGTGCTGGATGCTTCCAGAGCCAACGAATTGTCAGCCCTCATCCTATTCTATACGGCTCAGGATGTGATGATCGTGGCAGGCGAGGAACTAAAGATCAGCGACATGACCGGTGTGATGCCGAAGAACATGGCCACACCTTATACCATCGACGAATGGGCCGTCATCATCAACACCAAGAACCCACAGCATCCCAACATACACCTACGCGTGGGCTACGATGCTGGATTGGCAAGGGAAATAGCGGAACAGATCTATGCGCACAAATCGTAGTTGCTGCGGATGAACCATCCCAGTGGTTACAAGAAGAGCTCACCTGCCTCAAACGCTTTGAGCATCGGCGTTTGAGACACATCAAGTGGGTTGATGGGTTATATTCCCATGTTGGGAACAATTTATTCCCAACGTGGGAACATTTTATTCCCAGCGTGGGAACATTTTATTCCCAGCGTGGGAACATTTTATTCCCAGCGTGGGAACATCAGGAAACTCTATTCATGGTTCTGTCGTATTTCAAAATTTGACTGAAAAATGAAAGAATTATGTGTTTTTGCCCAAGACCTAACAGTTTCACGGAAGGAAATGCCTGTATATAGATGTTTCACGCGTTTTTGACACCCTCAAGACCTACCGTAAGACCTAACAAAGAGGTAACATAAGACCTAACACGACACCTAACATGTCAACTTGGAACAGTTGTAAGACCCCATCCAGCCGAATAGCAAATTCAAGCAAAATGTTAGGTCTTATGTTAGGTGTTATGTTAGGTTTTTGTTAGGTCTTATGTTAGGTGTTTTAGCACCCTTTTTGTCTCTAACTTGCTTATAATAAAGCAATTAACATTTCCCAGTGTTAGGTCTTGAGGAAAAAGAGAAAATTCTATAAAAATAAGGGGCGGCATCTGCGTGTGATGCTACCCCTTATTGTATGCGTATATAAATGTTTAATGATTAATATTTAATGTTTAATGTACAACGGCTCTGCCGTTGTGAATATAAATTCCCTTCTTCGTAGGCTGCCCATTCAGCTTGCGGCCATCAATCGTGTACCACGCATTACTTTGAACTTTGAGTTTTGCGCTCGGCTCTGCCGCTTCGCTATGCGAAGAACTTTGAACTTTATCTTGAGGCATAGCCACGCCTGTGGTGATACCCGAGGGTTCCTTATAAGTGAAGTAGCCCGAGCCGCCTTCACCATCAATGTGAGCATAGGTCTTGTCTGTGGGATTGGAGGCAAGGTATGTCGTGCCCTGACCACCCTTCAGACTGGTGCAGTTTTGGAACATTGAACTGGAACTCGTCACTTTTGTTGTACTCCAGTCATCACCCACATAGATGGTTACCAGATTACTGCAGTTTCTGAACATGGTACTCATACTGGTTACATTGGACGTGTTGAAACTACTCAGGTCAAGGCTCGTTAATTCAGAACAACTATCAAACATGCCGATCATATCAGTTACCTTGGCCGTGTTGAAATGGCTCAAGTCGATGCTCGTCAGTTTACAGCCATAGAACATAGAAGACATGTTAGTCACCTCACTGGTGTTCAAATAGTTCATACCCTCGATGGTTTCAATATACATGCCAAGGAACCAAGAATAGGTGGACGTAGGACGGGTATTAGCAAACGTGGGGTCAAAGACCACTTTGTTCACATATATATAGTTATTATCATTGAACCAACCAGGATCGTTTGTGCCTGTGTTCAGGTCGTAGGTTGTGCCCGAGCGACTGTCGCGCTGATTGTCGTAGTAGAACGTGAGCCTTGCACTTTTATAGACGGCATAAGCCTCGGAACCTTTGGTGAAGTAACCCCGCTTGCCGGCTTCACCATCGATGCGGGCATAGGTCTTGTCTGTTGGGTAATCAATATACGTCGTGCCCTTGCCACCCACCAGATTGGTACAGTTTGAGAACATACCATATGAAATAGTCACGGCATCTGTGCTCCAACCACTACCCGCATAGATGGTTTGCAGGTTGGCGCATTCACCGAACATATCACTCATATCGGTCACATTGGACGTATTGAAACTACTCAGGTCAAGGCTCGTCAAGCTACTGCAGCCACTAAACATCAAGGTCATATCGGTCACATTGGACGTATTGAAACTACTCAGGTCAAGGCTTTCCAATTGTTCGCAATAACCGAACATGCAGGACATATCAATCACATTGGCGGTGCTGAAGTGGCTCAAATCAAGGCTCGTCAGTTTGCAGGCAGCAAACATATAAGACATATTGGTCACCTCACTGGTGTTCAAATAGCGAAGACCTTCGATGGTTTGAAGAGACCTCATGTCTATAAACCAATAGTAGGTGGTTGTCGGGCGGGCGTTAGCGAACGAGGGGTCAAAGACCACCTTGGTCACCTTGGTATTGGTGTCGTCATCAATCCAATCGGGAAGGTTATCGTCCACATTCAGGACATATATCGTGCCCTCGCGTGAGCGGCGCTGAGTGTCATAGTAGAATGTCAGCGTTGTGTTGGACGTGGTATAACATGCATAGGCCTCAGGCCCGTTGGGATCGGTAAAATAGCCCGGATTGCTTGAACCACCGTCGATGTGGGCATATTCCTTGTCTTTGTGGTAATAATTGTAGCCTGTGAGTTTACCCCCAATCAAATGGTCGCAATAATCGAACATCAGGTCAGAATTTGTTACAGCATCCGTGCTCCAAGCACTACCCACATAGATGGTTCTCAGGTCGTGGCATTGAGAGAACATCTTAGACATATTGGTCACCTTGGATGTATTGAAACTGCTCAGGTCAAGAGTAGTTAAGTCATTGCAGTGTAAGAACATCATAGACATATCAGTCACATTGGCGGTGTTGAAGCTGCTCAGGTCAAGGCTCGTTAATTCAGAACAACAATCAAACATGCCAAACATATCAGTTACCTTGGCCGTGTTGAAGTGGCTCAAGTCAATGCTCGTCAGGCGGTCGCAGAAATAAAACATTTTAGCCATAGTGGTCACCTTGGCCGTGTTGAAGTGGCTCAAGTCAAGGCTTGTCAGTTTGTCACAGTCTTCGAACATACTTGCCATATTGGTTACCTCACTGGCGTTCAAATTGTGAAGACCCTCGATGGTTTCAAGAGATCTCATGTTTTGAAACCAACTATAGGCAGATGTCGGGCGGGCATTAGCGAACGAGAGGTCAAAGACCACCTTGGTCACATTGGCATTAGTATTATCAGTTACCCAACCAGGATCGTTGGTGCCTGTGTTCAGGTCGTAGGTCGTGCCCTCGCGGGAACTGCGCCGCACGTCGTAGTAGAATGTCAGCGTTGTGTTCGACGATGTGTAGCAGGCATAGGCCTGACGTGTTGTGACATCGGTGAGGTAACCGGGGTCGCTCAGAGCATCGATGTGAGCATAACCAACTCCCACATGGCTAGCATTGTACTTCGTGCCCTTGCCGCCCACCAAGCTGGTGCAGTTATTGAACATATTAGTGCCATATGTTCCGTCCCCTGTGCTCCAGCCACTACCTACATATATCGTTCGTAGATTTCTGCAGCCGTTGAACATGGAATTCATATTGGTCACCTTTGCGGTATTGAAGTTACCCAAGTCAAGAGCGGTTAAGCCGCTGCAGCCATAGAACATGTAACTCATATTGGTCACGTTGGACGTATTGAGGTTACTCAAATCAAGACTCGTCAAGTTACTGCAGCCACTGAACATGTAACTCATATCGGTCACTATGGACGTATTGAACCCGCTCAGGTCGAGAGTGGTAAAGAAAGCGGAAGAGCAGAGTCTGAACATCCAAGCCATATTGGTGACCGCGCTGGTGTTCAGGTAGCGAAGACCCTCGATGGTTTGAAGAAGCCCCATGTTGCAAAACCACTTGTATGTGGTCTGAGGACGGACTTTTGCGAACGAGGGGGCAAAGACTACCTTGGTTACATTGACATTAGTATTATCAGTCACCCAACCGGGATCGTTGGTGCCTGTGTTCAGGTCGTAGGTCGTACCCCTGTGGGAACTGCGGTTGTTGTCGTAGTAGAACGTAAGTGTATTGTCTGACGGTGTATAGCAGGCATATGCCTGTTGGGCATTAGCGCCGAGGGCGCACATCAGGGTTATCAGCATGACAACCATTCTTTGAAGGATCGTGTTGGGTTTCATATTTGCAAAGTGTTTGATAGTTGGGGGCCCTATGAAGGGGAACAATATTTATTCTGCTGCAAAGATATAAAAAAACAGGAGAAAAACAAAGAGAATCAAGTTTTCCTTTGGTTTTGTGCTCGCTTATTAGTAATTTTGCAGGGCAAAATTACAAGAGAATGGCAAATTTAAGATTTCAGGTTGTAGAGGAAGCCTTTACCAAGAAGCCTTTGGAAGTGACGGCACCCGAAGAGCGCCCGTCAGAGTATTTCGGTAAGAATGTGTTCACACGCGCCAAGATGTACAAGTATCTGCAGCGTGATGTGTATGAGAAACTTATCGATGTGATCGACAATGGAGCTCCGCTCGACAGGAGCATCGCCAATGCCGTGGCAAAGGGTATGAAGCAGTGGGCCGATGAGAACGGCGTGACACATTATACCCACTGGTTCCAACCGCTGACAGAGGGAACGGCCGAGAAGCATGATGCCTTTATCGAACATGACGGTAAGGGTGGTATGCTCGAGGAGTTCTCAGGAAAGTTGCTCGTACAGCAAGAGCCTGACGCATCTTCTTTCCCCAGCGGAGGTATCAGAGCTACCTTTGAGGCTCGTGGCTATTCTGCCTGGGATCCTACATCACCGGTGTTCATCATCGATGATACGCTGTGTATTCCTACAATCTTTATTTCCTATACCGGGGAATCGCTCGACTACAAAGCACCGCTGAAGCGTGCACTTCGTGCCGTGGGTGAGGCTGCATTGGGTGTGGTTCACTATTTCGACCCAAGCGTCAAGAAGGTGATCAGTAACCTCGGATGGGAACAGGAGTATTTCCTGGTGGATGAAGGTCTGTATTCCGCCCGTCCTGACCTGATGCTGACAGGTAGAACACTGATGGGACATGACTCTGCTAAGAACCAGCAGATGGACGACCACTATTTCGGTACGATTCCTGATCGTGTACAGGCGTTCATGAAGGACTTGGAGATCCAGGCATTGGAGCTGGCTATTCCCTGTAAGACTCGTCATAACGAGGTGGCCCCGAACCAGTTCGAGATCGCCCCGATCTATGAGGAGACGAACCTGGCTGTTGACCATAACATGCTTCTGATGTCGTTGATGAAGAAGGTGGCACGGAAGCATGGATTCCGCGTGTTACTGCATGAGAAGCCCTTCGATGGTATCAACGGCTCGGGTAAGCACAATAACTGGAGTCTGAGTACCGACAACGGTATCCTGTTGCATGCACCGGGTAAGACACCCGAACAGAACCTGCGCTTCGTGACGTTCATCGTGGAAACGCTGATGGGTGTTTACAAGCACAACGGTTTGCTGAAGGCCAGCATCATGTCGGCCACCAACGCTCACCGTCTGGGCGCCAACGAGGCACCTCCCGCCATCATCTCTTCGTTCCTCGGCAAGCAGGTAAGCGAGCTGTTGGAGCATATCGAGAAGGCTGACAAGGAGAACCTCTTCGCCATGGCTGACAAGCAGAAGGTGGAACTCGACATTCCTGAGATTCCTGAACTGCTCATCGACAATACCGACCGTAACCGCACCTCGCCTTTCGCCTTCACGGGTAACCGCTTTGAGTTCCGTGCTGTGGGCTCAGAGGCTAACTGCGCCAGTGCAATGATTGCGCTGAATGCAGCGGTGGCAGAGGCATTGGTTGACTTCAAGAAGCGCGTGGATGCGCTGATTGCCAAAGGACAGGATCAGACGAGTGCCATCATTGATGTGATCCGCGAAGATATCCGCACCTGTAAGCCGATTCATTTCGATGGAAACGGCTACAGCGACGAGTGGGTGGTGGAAGCAACCAAGCGCGGTCTGGATGTTGAGAAGAGCTGTCCGATTATCTTCGACCGCTATCTCGACAAGGAGAGCATCGACATGTTCGAGAGTCTGAACATCATGAACCGAAAGGAGCTGAGGGCTCGCAACGAGGTGAAATGGGAAACCTATACAAAGAAGATTCAGATTGAGGCCCGTGTATTGGGTGATCTGACCATGAACCATATCATCCCTGTTGTTACGCATTATCAGACCCGTCTGGCCAAGAACGTGGGTTGCATGCGCGAAATCTTCTCTACCGAAGAGGCTGAAAAGCTGTGTGCACGCAATATCAAGATCATCAAAGAGATTGCAGAGCGTACACAAACCATCGAGACCATGGTGGAGGAACTGGTGAATGCCAGGAAGATTGCCAACCGCATTGAGTGTGAACGTGAGAAGGCCATTGCCTACCACGATACGGTGGAGCCTAAGATGGACGAGATACGCTACCACATCGACAAACTGGAGCTCACCGTGGCCGATGAACTCTGGACATTGCCGAAATACCGCGAGCTGCTGTTTATTAGATAATTAGAAGCAAGAGGCAAGAGGCAGGAAGCAAGAGGCAAGAAGCAAGAGAATAGAATTATTATATAGGCATTAGATTTATTCACCTATATCTTATTACATATCTCTTGCCTCTTGCTTCTTATTTCTTGCTTCTCTTATCTCGTCCTCTTCTTCAACTTATCCACTGCATCTTCCAAGCTCTCGGTGGGCTTGATGATGTTGTAGCCTTTCCAGAAATCAGACTCCTCAAAGAACTGTGCCTGATCGTATAACGACTCCCTTTCTCCAAAGGAATCACGACGGGGAATGGGACGAACATCCTGGTCGGTACGGTCGGTTATCACCATCTCGTTGATGGCCGTGAAGTTAGTAGCCAGCAGTCGTTTCTTCCAGTCGCAGTTGAAGCGGAACACCGAGCGCACATAACTGATGTGCGAAAGCTTACCATCGTAGTTGTAGTTAACAAGGAAGGTGAGTTCGCGCGGACGGAAACGTACGCCTGCAGGTTTGTTCACCAGCATCACACGAGTGGCTTTTTCACGGTCGCTCATATCCAGCGACAGCTCTATTCTGGTGAAAGCTAACCTCACTCGGTCGATATAGAAAGTCCCATGGAACAAGGCATAGTTTGCCACGGTCCGAGGTTTGATGCTGATGGCATATTGCGGACGGTCGGCTATCATCACCGGCTCCTCCATCTTCATCTCATACATATCCAGATCTTCCTTGTTGAGCAGGAATTCGAGGTTCTTCACCAAGTCGAGCATGACAGCCTGCACCGGACCGCCAATCACCTTCACTGTCAGCGTATCACTCTTGCGAGGACTCACCAGTCGGCGCCCCTTGATGATAGAGACACGGTCGGCCCCCACTCCGTTGCGGTAAGACGATTTGTACATGTCCGTAACGGCTTCGGCGATGTAAATGTAGTTCTTCCGTTTCTGGGCCACCTCACGATAGAAACACTGGTAGAGAGAAGGATCACGACTGTAGTTTTCGGGAATCCTGCTGATGGCCTCGTTGACAATATCCTCAGGATTGCCTGTACGCACAATCACTTCATCCAGCATGATCGTATTCGGCACCAGCTTCACCTGCATGTTCGCGGTATTGTCATCTGTTACCAATACCTGCTGCGTGTCGTAGCCAATCAGTGAGAACGTCAGGGAACGGGGACGTTTCGGTGCTTTGATGATGAAACCACCATCGGTATTCGTTACCGTTCCATACCGTTTACCGGTAACCATTACCGTTGCATACTGCAGTGGCTTGCCTGTTGAGGCATCACGCACCTCACCAGTAATCACATACGTTAGCTTGGCCGTGTCTTTCTCTTCTTCACGTACTTCCAAGACTGCTGTAGGATCTTCCTTGGCAGTCAGCATCGTTTGACCCATGGCGGGAGAAATTCCGATGAATCCTAATATGATATATACCCAAAACCTCATACTCATCCTCCTCATGAATTGCTAATGGTTAGTAATATTCTGTTCGCAAATGTACACAAAATTTTTGAATCATAGTATGTTTTGTCAATGTTTTTGTAATTTTTATGTATAGAAAGGGAACGAAGTAGCAAAAAAAACGTATCTTTGTAGTGCAATATGGAAACAAACAGTTATATCAAACAGTTCCCTGACATCATGAAAGGGAAGAAGATAATGTATGTGCATGGTTTCGGCTCATCGGGTCAGACAGGTACGGTGAAACGCATTCAAGAGATGCTACCCAATGCCACCGTAGTGGCAGAGGATATCCCTATACATCCTGCTGAAGGAATGGCCATGCTGAAGGCTATGACTGAAAGGGAGAAGCCCGACCTGATTATCGGCACGTCGATGGGAGGTATGTACACAGAGATGCTCTATGGCTACGACCGTATCTTGATCAATCCGGCCTTTGAGATTGCCGATACCATGGGCGCCCACGGTATGACGGGTAAGCAGGTGTTCCAGAATCCACGTAAGGATGGTATTCAGGAATTCATCGTCACGAAAGCCATGGTCAAGGAATACCATGAGATGCAGGAGCAGTGTTTCAAGCATCTTGAGCATCTTTCTGACGAGGAGCGAACAGCCGAACGTAACCGTGTGTGGGCGCTCTTTGGCGACAAAGACGAGCTGGTGGACACCTACGACCTCTATATGCAGCACTACAACCAAGGTATCTCGTTCCATGGGGAGCACCGCACCAACGACAAGGTGTTCCACGACAGTGTGATGCCGTTGATACGCTGGATAGACGATAAGCAGGAGGGACGGGAACGTCAGATCATCTACACTACCATTGATACACTGCGTGACAACAGGGGCATGCAGCGCTCTTCAGCCATGAAGGCGTTCCGCTATCTCATAGAGACGTATAATGTATTCATCGTAGCAGAGGCGCCCTACCGTGATCTTTCCTCCATGCAGGATATCTGTCAGTGGGTACAGGAAAACGTGAATGTTCCTGCCTACAAACATCTGATCTTTACTCACCGGAAGGATTTGCTCTATGGCGATTACCTCATTGACAACACCTCGAACAACCGGTCGGATGATTTCCTGGGAACACGCATTGCCTTCGGCAGTGATACCTTCAAGACGTGGGAGGAAATCATCACGTTCTTTGAGCGATTGGGGAATGCGGGTTGATTGTGGAATGTGGAGTGTGGAATGAGGAATGTGGAATGAGGAGTGAGTAATAATTCGTCTAATTCGTCAAATCCGTAGAGAAACAGGATGAACCACATGGAGAGTCAGTCATACAGGGTATCTGCCAACGATTTGTTTGCGCAGATCAAGGAAATGTTGGACCAAAGTTCAAAGTTCTTTGCGGAGCAAGTCTCCCTCCGCACTCCTCCCTCCACACTCCTCGAAACAACTATTCACCGTCTCCTCGTCCTTGCCTGTCATGAGGCCATACGTGATACCAACCAAGCCTATGGAAACCTGTTCTCGCAGGTTGACTATCTATGCAAAAAGCATCATGTGTCCATCAGTGACAGAAAAGCCATTCAAACGATGCGCCGGCATAGTAACCGCCATGAACCCTTGTCGTATGACGACCTGATGTACGACATCCGTGCCCTCAGTCTTTTTATCTCCACTGTCTTCCAGGTCGCCATTCCCCACGAAATCGTCACCCGCATTCCTGCTACGAACAGGATTCCCGATACGAAGAGCGAGAAACGTTACGATTATCTTCGCTGTATTGTTCAGGAATGGAACGAAGAGTTGATTACGGCCACCATCGGAGAGGAGGAAACCACTGATGTCGTACTCATCGACTACACCGCTGAACACCTGCACTACCTGAAGGATGTGCTGCAGGAAGGGATGCAGCTGAATCTGCTGGAGGTGAGGAAAGAAGGAGAGCGGTTGATTCCTTCTCTCATCGTTGTCGAGCCCGACTTCCTCATCGATATCAGCAGCATTGCACGTTGCTTTGAGAAATTCGGGCATCACCCGCTGATGTACACACTGAACCGCATGGCGCCCTCGGCAGTCTCTCAGGCCATCTTGTTGGGACACTTCGCCAGTAAGTCGCTCGACGATACCATTAACGATGAGAGTAGCACTTTGAACACTACCATCATGAAGTGCTTCAAACAGAAAGCCTTGGATTTCTGCACCTGTCCCGACTTCAATTCCGATCAGTTTCTGGAAGATGCCAAGCGGCAGACCGCCAATATCCAGGAGGCGGTGCAAACGCTCTTCGAGGAGAACAACAGGGATAAGGCCATCTTGGAACCTTCGTTTGTGTGCGAACGATTAGGTATCACAGGTCGTGTTGACTTGATGACTACTGATGGGAAGCTGTTGGTGGAGCAGAAGTCGGGTAAGAACTTCTTCATCGAGACAGGACATCCTGACGAGCATGGTAGCATGATGCTGGAACCCAACTATGTACAGCTGTTGTTGTATTTTGGCGTGTTGCGACAGAACTTCCATCTGGGTACCGATCAGACTGATATCCGACTGCTTTATTCCAAATATCCTGCCCGTCATGGCTTGGTGGTGGTGAACTTTTTTCAGAAACTGTTCCACGAGGCCATCCAGTTGCGCAACCTCATCGTGACATGGGATTTATATATCGCCCGTTACGGTTTCGAGTCGGTCATTGATCTGATTCGTCCCGAAACGGTGAATGTCAAACAACTCAACAACGAATTCTATAAGCGTTGGAAACTGCCTACGTTACAGCGCATCTGTGCGCCGCTTCATGGTCTGTCCCCTCTTGAACGAGCCTATTATTGCACCATGATGACCTTCGTATATCGGGAGCAGCGAGTCAGTAAGCTGGGTGCGCAGGAGGGTATCAGCAGGTGCGGTGCCGACCTCTGGAATATGCCGCTTCATGAGAAGAGGGAAGTGGGGGATATCTTTGTGGGTCTGCAGCTTCTGAAAAAGGAGAAGAGTGCTGAATACAATGGTTTCGACACGCTTACACTCAGCGTTCCTGATCAGGGTGACGACTTCCTCCCCAATTTCCGTCCTGGCGACATGGTTTACCTTTATGCTTATCCTGAAGGAACGGAACCAGATGTGCGCAAAAGCATTCTGTTCAAAGGAACATTACAGCATATCCAGAGCGATGCCGTCACCGTAATCCTTTCCGACGGACAGCAGAACCCCGACATCTTCTCGTCCACACTCCTTCGTCCTCATTCCACATTCCACACTCCACACTCCACACTTTACGCCATTGAGCATGCTTCCTCGGATATGTCGGGCTCAGCCATCCGTTCTCTACATACCTTTATCTCTGCCCCTCAGGCGTGCCGCGATTTGCTATTGGGTCAGCGGGAGCCTCAGACTGATCCTTCACGTACCTTGTCGCATTCTTATCATCCTGATTATGATGATGTGCTACTTCGTGCCAAGCAGGCCAAGGACTACTTCCTGATAACGGGGCCTCCAGGAACAGGTAAGACCAGTATGGCCCTTCGCTTCCTGGTGGAGGAGGAGCTAACCGATCCGCGCGCCTCCATCCTTCTCATGGCCTATACCAACCGTGCCGTCGATGAGATCTGTTCGATGTTGGCAGATAGTCACCATGACTTCATCCGCATCGGTAGTGCGCATCGTTGTGATCCGCGTTTCCATGGCAACCTCATCGCCAATATCATTGAGCAGAATCCTCGCTTGGAGGCCATCAGTAGGCGTATCCTTCAAACACCCATCATCGTGGGAACAACGGCCACATTGTTGGGTCATCCAGAGCTTTTCAACTTGCGTTCTTTCTCGCTGGCCGTCATCGATGAGGCCAGTCAGATACTCGAGCCCGACATCATCGGACTCCTTGCTGCGCATGTCAACGGACAAAACGGTATCGACCGTTTCATTCTCATAGGCGACCATAAGCAGCTGCCAGCAGTGGTGCAGCAGGATGGTAACGACAGTCGTACGGATGATCCGCTGTTACATGCCATCGGACTCACCGACTGTCGGCAATCTCTTTTCGAACGCTTACTTCGCATCGCTCCTGCCAACGTCAAAGGTGTGCTCCACAAACAAGGGCGCATGCATCCTGCCATTGCCGATTTCCCCTGTAAGATGTTCTACCCCAATGAGCATCTGGAACCCGTTCCCTTGTCCCACCAGCAGGAGCCTGCCCATTCCAACCTCCTGTTCATCCCCTCGCAATTCTGCAAGAATGCAGGACTGTCAGACAAGGTGAACACCGATGAGGCGCGCATTGTGGCCGAACAACTGAAACGGATCTACGAAGAATATGGTGAATCCTTCAATCCCAACATCACCGTTGGAGTGATTGTTCCCTATCGTAACCAGATTGCCGTCATCCGACGTGAGATAGAAAAACTGCACATTCCTGCCCTTTTGGATATTTCCATCGACACCGTGGAGCGTTATCAGGGTAGTCAGCGCGATGTCATCATCTTCTCGTTCACCATACAGAATCCCTACCAGCTGGAGTTCCTTACGGCCAACTGCTTTATGGAGACTGATGACGATGGCAGCACCCGTATCATCGACCGTAAGCTGAACGTGGTGCTTACCCGTGCCCGCAAGCAACTCATCATCACAGGCAACCCCCGCATCCTCGCCATCAACCCCCTCTTCCGCGACCTCATGCGCTTCCTGTCTGCGTAATCCGTTGTCTCATCTCAATCTGTCCAAAAGAGCCATACCGTGGATTTTCTTAACACGTCGGCCAACGCATTGATTGTTCCGAGATTTTCATCAACGATATCGGTACAGAAAGCATAGTGCTCTTCAGCCAAAGGAAGACTATCTTCTTCACTGACAGGTTGGGGTACAGCGAACTCAAGGATGCCGTCGCATATGACTGCGGGGACGGCTCCATATTTTTCATACCAATACTTGGCAACACTGACGAGGTGTTCTGCTTTAGGACGTTTACTCCCTCCTCCATTAGGAAACCATGCCAATATCTGCCAAGGTTGTTTTACCGGAACTTCGGCTAGAAGCAGCGGATATGTTCGTTCCGTCTGGTAATTGATGATACCGCTGAAGGACGTTTGGCCAATACCATTACTTGTATATTCACCCAGCACATCCATTCGGTAAAAGTCGGGGGATTCAGTCTTAAAACCTTTCTGCAACTCACGGAGTCGTACATCCAACCAATCCTTACCACTTTCTGTTGAATGCATCAGTTCTTGACGGTGCATTTGAACTTTTTCCATATCAATCCCATTCTTGCCATCCTTAACTCCAAACTGGTGTAAAATGATGTCCTTAATATCATCTACCAATACGAGAAGCACTGGAAAGAATCCCTCTCTTTCTCCTCGTTCGACAGCCTCTTTATATGCTTCTTCTATCCTGACAGGATCGGTGGAATCATAAAAGGTGGTGTGACAACAAGCCAATTCTTGCATCTTTCTTATGACTTGTTCCTCAACATGATAGTCTTCAGTATGCCAATCATGAGATTCTTTCTCTGCCTTATCCCTATAGATAGTGATAACTACATAAACAATAACTAATATGAATAAAAACCCAATACATAGATAAATAATGGTCATGTCTTTCGACAATAACGAAAAATGCATATCTTTATTATGTTTTAGTATGGTCCATTTTAAAACTGTTGTTTTCTTTCTTCACATTTTAAGGTTTTATTCTTCTTCCGTTGTGTTCAATACACAAACTGCCATAGTTTGCGCTGGAAAGTACCATATTTTGCACAATAAAGTGCCATAGATTGTAAACGGGCAAAAGACAAAAACTAACCCACTGACTTAAAAAATGTTCTCAAATTTGTGAGTAACAGAGTTTATTCTTACCTTTGCACTCAACTTCGTATATCTTTACGCCCATAGGGCGTGAATTATTTAGGGAAATGAGTCTGACAGGAATTGTGAAGCATGTCTTCCAGTCGCGACAGAAAGACTTGGAACGACATGATCAGGAACCATTGGTGCTGCAGGATGCTGTGTGGCACTATCTCGTGAAAGAGGCGCGCGATACGGAATTCGGGCGCAAGCACCTCTTTTCTACTTTCAAGAGCTATGACGACTGGGCACAGCATGTACCGGTAAGCAATTACGAGGACCTTAAGGGAAGCATCGATAGGATGCGCCATGGCGAACAAGATGTGCTGTGGCCGGGAAGAGTGAAATGGTATGCTAAGTCGTCGGGTACCACCAACGACAAGAGTAAGTTCATCCCCGTGAGTGAGGCTGGTCTGAAGAATATCCATTACCGCGGAGGCTTCGACTCTGTGGCCATTTATTTGAAGAACAACCCCAAGAGCCGACTCTTCGACGGTCGGTCGTTGATTCTCGGTGGTAGTCATTCCCCTAACTATAACTTAAGTAACTCGCTCGTGGGTGACCTCAGTGCCATCCTCATTGAGAATATCAACCCCTTGGCAAACATGGTGCGTGTGCCGAAGAAGCAGACGGCCTTGCTGAGCGACTTTGAAATCAAGCGTGAGCGTATTGCCGAGGAGACTCTTCATAAGAACGTGACGAACATCAGTGGCGTACCCTCATGGATGCTGTCGGTGCTGACACGGGTGATGGAGATTTCAGGAAAGGAGAACCTCTTGGAGGTATGGCCTAACCTGGAGGTGTTCTTCCACGGCGGCGTAGCCTTTACTCCCTACCGTCATCAGTACGAGCAGCTGATTCCCTCTGAGCAGATGCATTATATGGAGACATACAATGCCAGCGAGGGTTTCTTCGGCATACAGAACGACCCTGCCGATTCTGCCTTGATGCTGATGCTCGACTATGGGGTGTTCTATGAGTTCATTCCCATGGACATGATTGACAAGGAGCATCCTACCGTGGTGCCCTTGGAGGGTGTGGAAATAGGGAAGAACTACGCTATGGTGATCTCCACGTCGTGCGGATTGTGGCGCTATATGATTGGCGACACGGTGAAGTTCACACAGAAGGATCCTTATAAGTTCATCATCTCCGGAAGAACCAAGCATTTTATCAATGCCTTCGGAGAGGAACTGATCGTGGATAACGCGGAGCAAGGCTTGAAGGCTGCCTGTGAGGAAACAGGGGCCGAGGTGCTGGAATATACTGCGGCACCGGTGTTCATGGACAATCAGGCAAAATGCCGTCATCAGTGGCTCATCGAGTTCTCAAAGGAACCTGCAGACCTCAGTCTCTTTGCCGCCATACTCGACAAGAAACTGCAGGAGATCAACAGTGACTACGAGGCGAAACGCTACAAGGATATCACTTTGCAGCCGCTGGAGATTGTGAAAGCCCGCAAGGGTTTGTTCAACGACTGGCTGAAGCGGAACGGAAAGCTGGGCGGTCAGCATAAGATACCCCGACTGAGTAACAGCAGGGAGTATATCGAGCAGATGTTGAAGGAATAATTACTCGAATAAGTGGAATATGACCGGAAGGAATCAATTATATTATATCCTCCTGACAGTGGTTATCTGTCTCCTCTCTTCTTGTGCTAAGATGGGACAGCCCGACGGCGGTTGGTACGATGAGACCCCGCCGCGCATACTCGGGGCTAGTCCTTCCGACAAGGCCACAGAGGTGACCGACCATAAGATGTATATCTACTTCAATGAGTTCATTAAGCTCTCGGATGCTACCCAAAAGGTGGTGGTATCGCCGCCGCAGATGGAGGCGCCCGACATCAAGGACGCGGGTAAGCGCATCATTATCGACCTGAAGGACTCGCTGAAAGCGAACACTACATATACCATCGACTTCAGTGATGCTATCAGCGACAATAACGAGGGGAACCCATTAGGTAACTACACCTACTCGTTCTCTACAGGTACCGAGATTGATACCATGGAGGTATCGGGCTATGTGTATGAGGCGGAGAACCTGGAACCCATCAAGGGTATCCTGGTAGGACTCTATGATAACCTTGCCGATTCGGTATTCCGCAAGGAACCCTTCCAGCGCGTGAGTCGCACTGACAGTCGTGGTCGTTTCGTCATCAAAGGTATCAAGCCCGGTAATTTCCGTGTTTATGCATTGATGGATGCCGACGGTAACTATCTCTATAACCAGAAGAGTGAGAAGATAGCGTTCAGTAGGGATATCATCGTGCCCAGCTGCAAGCCTGATATCCGTCAGGACACCATCTGGCGCGACTCTCTGCATATCGATAATATCTTACGGGTGCCTTATACGCATTTCTTCCCTGATGATATTGTTCTGAGAGCTTTTACCGAAGAGCAAACCGACCGCTTCTTGCTGAAGAGCGAGCGTAAGGAGCCGAACCGATTCACCCTGACATTCAGTCATGGGGATGCTGATTTACCGATCATCCGCGGATTGGACTTCGATGCGGAGAATGCCTTCGTAGTGGAGAGCTCCGAGAAGAACGACTCCATTACCTATTGGTTGCGCGACACCTTGTTGGTGAACCAGGACACGCTGCAGATGGAGGTGCAGTATCATGCCACCGATTCGGCAGGATTGCTGTATATGAAGACCGATACACTGTCGCTTCTCTCCAAGGAATCGTATGCCAAGCGGTTGAAACAGAAGGAGAAGGAGTTTGCCGAATGGAAAAAGAAACAGGAGAAGGCCGAGAAACGGGGTGATCCCTTCCAGAAGGAGATGCCCGTACCCCCTCTGAACATCGGTATGAACTTTGCTGGTGATATAGACCCCGACAAGAATCCTGTGCTGACTTTTGAGACTCCGCTCGAAGTGGCCGATACGTCTAAGATACACCTCTATTCGAAGCACGATACGCTGTGGTATCGTTCTCCCTTCCTTCTCCGTGAGAAGGTGAATGTGCCGCGTACCTATGAGGTAATCGGTGAGTGGCGCCCAGATATTGAGTATAGTTTGGAAATCGATTCTGCAGCCTTCGTTGATATCTATGGCAGTGTGAGCAATACAGCCAAGAAAGGCTTCAAGGTGAAGTCGAACGATGCCTATGGCACCATCTTCATGACCCTCGATGGGATGAGAGGAAAGCGAGTGGTAGCGCAGCTGTTGAGTTCCACCGACGTGGTGATGAAGGAAGTGCGCACCCAAACAGGTAATGCCGAATTCTTCTATGTGAATCCCAACACCTACTACCTACGCATCTTCGTTGACGAGAACGATAACGGAAAGTGGGATACGGGCAACTACGACGAGGGTCGTCAGGCGGAAGCTGTTTACTATTATCCCTCGAAGATTGAGTGTAAGGAGAGATGGGATATCACCGAATCGTGGAATCCGCTTCAAGGCAGTGCAACAGCGCTGAAGCCTGGTGAGCTGGTGAAGCAGAAGGGCGAGAAAGCCAAGACCATGAAGAGCAGGAACCTTGAAAGGGCCAAAAAGCTGGGTATTGAGCTTCTGAAGGAGAATATGCCGTATTAAACGAAATGAAACTCAGGTCATCATATACATAAAACATCATAAAGATCAAAACGAAGAAGATTATGAAGAGAAAAATAACCCTGTTGCTCTTGAGCATATTCGTGTTCTCGGCAGCATCCGCACAATGTACGTTCAAGAACACCGCCTTCAAAGGGGGAGAGTTCCTGTCGTACAACCTCTATTATAACTGGAAATTTGTATGGGTGAAAGCAGGCACCGCCTCGATGTACACCGTGCAGAGTAACTACAGGGGCAAGCCCGCCTATAGGGCCAGCCTTACCACCCGCGGTAACAACAAGGTGGATGAGATGTTCGTGCTGCGCGACACGCTGCTTTGCTACAGCAGTCTTGACATGGCTCCCCTCTATTTCCGTAAGGGTGCTCGCGAAGGTGACCGCTATACAGTGGATGAGGTATGGTATAGCTACAAAGGTGGTAACACCCATCTCACCCAGCGTCGTTTGTTCAAGGACGGTACCAGCAAGACCGTTAACAACAGCAGGGAGGATTGTGTATATGATATGCTGAACATCTTCCTTAGGGCGCGTAGCTTCAACCCCGAAGGCTGGACCAAGGGTCATGTGGTGAAGATTCCCATTGCCGATGGTAATAGCATCGATCCCGCCCAGCTGCGCTATCGTGGTAAATCAACCATCAAGGCCGACAACGGAAAGAAATACCGCTGTCTGGAACTCTCGTATATGGAACTGGAGAAGGGCAAGTACAAGGAGATTGTGCGTTTCTATGTCACCGACGACAGTAACCATATCCCCGTTCGCCTCGATATGTTCCTGCGTTTTGGCTCTGCCAAGGCCTTCCTCACGAGCATGAAAGGCAATAAGAACCCCGTTACCTGTATTGTACCGTAACATTTGATGGAACAGCAACTGAGTGATTTTGAGATCATGGCACCGGTAGGCTCCAGGGAGAGTCTTGCGGCTGCCATTCAGTCGGGTGCCGACTCGATCTATTTCGGTATTGAGAAGCTGAACATGCGGGCACATTCTGCCAGCACCTTCACCATTACCGATCTGCAGGAGATTGCCGAAACGTGCAACCAGCATGGCATCAAGTCGTACCTCACGGTGAATACCATTATCTACGACGAGGATATCCCGCTGATGCACGAGATTGTGGATGCGGCCAAAAAGGCGGGCATCTCGGCTGTCATTGCCTCTGATGTGGCTGTGATGACCTATTGTAGAACGGTAGGACAGGAGGTGCATCTGAGTACGCAGCTGAATATCTCCAACATCGAAGCCCTGCGCTTCTATGCCCAGTTTGCTGATGTGGTGGTACTGGCGCGTGAGCTGAATATGGACCAGGTGACAGAGATTCATCGTCAGGCGGTGGAGCAAGGCATCTGTGGACCGTCGGGTCAGCCTATCCGCATCGAGATGTTCTGTCATGGTGCCCTCTGCATGGCCATCTCGGGCAAGTGCTACATGAGTCTCGATGCTGCCAACCGTTCAGCCAATCGTGGCGAATGCGTGCAGATCTGCCGTCGTTCGTATATCCTTACCGATGCCGAAACGGGTCATCAGATAGAGGTGGACAACAAATACTTGATGAGTCCGAAGGATCTCAAGACCGTCCGTTTCATCGACCGTATGATGAAAGCCGGTGTGCGAGTGTTCAAGATTGAAGGTCGTGCTCGCGGTCCTGAGTATGTCTATACCGTGGTGAAGTGCTACAAGGAGGCTATCCAGAGCGTGCTTGACGGTACCTTTACCAAGGAGAAGAAAGATGAGTGGGACGAGCGATTGTCGCGTGTCTTCAACCGTGGCTTCTGGGATGGCTACTATCAAGGTCAGCTCATGGGCGAGTGGAACAAGGAATATGGTTCATGTGCCACAGAGCGCAAGGTGTATGTGGGCAAGGGCACGAAGTATTTCTCCAAGCTCGGCGTGGCTGAGTTCGCTGTTGAGGCCACTACATTCGAGGTGGGCGACAAGCTGCTGATAACAGGTCCTACTACTGGCGTAATGTACATCACTGCCAACGAGATACACGATGATAACGGTCCTGTACAGGTGGCGCAACAAGGTACCCGCGTATCGGTGGCCGTGCCCGACAAGGTGCGACCGTCGGATAAGTTATTCAAAATATTGAAAGTGGAGAATACTAGCGCATGATGCTATTCTCTTGCTTCTTACTTTCTTACTTTCTAAACTTCTAGAATAATGACAATTCAAGAGATACAAGACGAGATTATTGAGGAGTTCTCAGAACTCGATGACTGGATGGACCGCTACCAGTTGCTCATCGACTTAGGTAATGAGCAGGAGCCGCTGGATGAGAAATACAAGACCGAAAGCAACCTCATCGACGGCTGTCAGAGTAGGGTATGGTTGCAAGCCGACTACCGCGACGGTAAGTTGTGGTTCACGGCCGAGAGCGATGCACTTATCGTGAAAGGTATCGTGTCGTTGCTCATCCGTGTACTCAGCGGTCATACCCCACAGGAGATCCTGGATGCCGACCTCTATTTCATTGAGCGCATCGGTCTTCACGAACATCTTTCACCCACCCGTTCCAACGGTCTGCTGGCCATGGTGAAGCAGATGAGAGCGTATGCCATGGCTTTTCGTGTGAAAAGCGAGGAAGGACGAAGGACGAAGGAGGAAGGAGAAAAGCACTGAGATATAGATGCGAAAGCTACGGACCATAGAGATGAACCGCTTGTCGGTGGATGCGTTCAAGGAAGCACCGAAGATGCCCTTGATCGTAGTGCTCGATGATGTGCGTTCGATGTATAATATAGGTAGTGTATTCCGTACCAGTGATGCCTTCCGTGTGGAAGCCGTCTATCTTTGTGGTATCACTGCCCGTCCGCCGCATCCTGAAATTCACAAGACGGCTTTGGGGGGAGAGGACAGTGTGAAATGGCGTTATTTCGCCACGGCACAAGAGGCTGTGGAAGAACTGCATCGTAACAACTATCAAGTCTATGCTATCGAACAGTGCGAAGGAAGCACTCTTCTTCAAGAATTGAAAATTGAAAATGGAAAATTGAAAATTACCGAGCTCCAAGGTAATCATAAAGTTCAAAGTTCAAAGTTCAAAGATCAAAGTTCCTCGAAATACGCCGTAGTCTTTGGCAACGAAGTAAAGGGTGTTCACCAAGAGGTGGTTGATCAGTGCGACGGGTGTATCGAGATACCGCAATTTGGTACCAAGCACTCCATGAATGTCTCTGTTACTGCAGGTATCGTCATCTGGGAGTTTGCCCGCCTTCTACTTCTTACAACTGCCCTGCTTCCACCTGCAGTACCACCCGTTCCGTGAGTCGGTCGATACCCTCAGGTTCGTATTTTTTTGTCAGACTTGCTCCATAGAGCCACGCGAAGGTTTGCCATACACCTGCCCTTACCGGTCCTAAGAACGCATTGATGAGTTCATAGCCCGAGCTGTTGCATTCACGATATACCAGTTTGATGAGCAGCTTACCTTGCGAGTAGGTCAGTTTCTTCATGCGCGGTGTATAGGTTTTCTTGATGTCTTCCTCCACCAGTTTCATATGAGCATCCCGTGCCTTCTTGTCGGGCAATGTTTGCAGGTAATCACCTGTCTCGATGATGATGCGGTTCACCTCCTTGGCAATGGGTAGCACCTTTTTCACATTATACACCAATCGGTTATACGCCTGTCGTTGTTTCTCATTCTTAAACACCGGTTGGGGATACACATACACATTATTCATCTCTATATACTGTATGCTGTCCCCTTCGTGCATCACCTTACTCACCTTGATCAGCGGCACAAACGTAGGACTGTCCATATCCACCGGACGGTCCTCCGGGTTGACATGGCCCTTCTTCGTTGTCTGTCCCCAAGCGCTACTTCCCATCAGTAGCATCATGAGCACGATGAATGATATACAGTGTTTCACGGGGGCAAAGGTAATAAAAAATGCTGAACAAACAAATCAGAGTAATCATAAATATGATTAACGTTTGACCTTCACCGAAGGTACTTTCGTTAACTTTGTTTTCCTTTGTTACGACTCGGCCAAACATGCAAGCATGATGGCTCTCGCTGCTCCATCGGTTCGGAAAATCGCTATTTTTTTTGGTTTTTCGCTCACTTAATTGTACCTTTGCAGTCAGAAAACGTCTTAAATTGAGAACTATGAAAAGAAAAGTGCTATGGACCATCGTGTTCCTGTTCCTTCCCCTTCAGTTTGTTTCAGCCCAATCATGGGAGAACGAGTATCAGCAGTATATTAATATGGATGATATAGAATCATCGACGTGGGAGGAAACCAGTGAGCTGCTCAGTGAACTGGAGCAGCACCCCATGAACCTGAATGCCATTACCCGCGAACAACTTGAGTGTCTTCCGTTCCTTACCGACCAGGAAATAGAGGATATCTGCGCTTATGTATATCGGTATGCTCCCTTAAAAAGCATGGGAGAACTGGCCATGGTTGCATCATTGGATGCTGCCAAACGCCGACTGCTACAGTACTTTGTCTATTTAGGAGAGGTGGATCAGCAGCAATCAGCAGTAATCCATCATCAAGTTTACGACCACCATGAAGTCATTTTCACGGCGAAGATTCCCTTTTACCAGCGCGAAGGCGACAAGAGTGGCTACTTGGGAGAACGCTATCGTCATCAGTTCCGCTATCGTTATCAACATGGAGAGCACCTCCGTCTGGGTTTGGTGGGTGCGCAGGATGCAGGTGAGCCCTTTCTGACCAACAAGAACAAGATGGGGTACGACTACTACTCGTATTACCTGATGGTAAATGATTGGAAGATGGTGAAGTCGGCCATTGTGGGGAAATACAGGATGAACATGGGTCTGGGACTGGTTCTCAACAATGATTTCATGCTGGGGAAGACAACGGCACTGACGGTCATGGGGCGCCAACGACAAGTATTACAACCTCATTCATCAACATCATCTGATCACTACCTACAAGGAATTGCTGCCACCCTTCGTCTATCCCCAAAATGGACATTTACCCCATTCTTCTCCTACCGATTATTGGATGGAACGGTGAACAAAGACTCCTTAACCATCTCGAGTATTGTAACGGGCGGATATCACCGAACCGTCGGTGAAATGGCGAAAAAGGACAATACAGGTCAGACCACTGCAGGCTCGCATCTGGTCTATAAGCAGGGTAATTTCCATGTGGGATTAGGTGCTATATATACCCATATGAGTCGTTCGCTGAATCCCAACAAGAATGTTATCTACCGCTACTATTATCCCCGAGGGAAAGACTTCATGAACATCGGGGCGGACTATGGATGGAAAAACGGAAGACTTGCCCTTAGCGGCGAAACAGCCCTCGACCGGAAAGGAGCATTAGCCACCATGAATACGGTCAACTGGCGATTGATGCCTGAACTGAATATGCTGGTAGTGCAACGGTTTTATGGCATGAAATACGAGGCCTTGCACGCCCAGAGTTTCAGTGAGGGCGGACGGGTGCAGAACGAAAGCGGAGTCTATATAGGAATGGAGTGGAAACCCTTTCGCCGACTGGTGGTCTCTGCCTATGGCGATTGGGCCTACTTCCCTTGGGCACGGTATCAGGTCTCGCGTTCGTCCAAGGCACAGGATTACCAAGCAATGATGACTTACCAGTGGCACGATTGGTCGTTCTCTCTTCGTTACCGACTGCGGTTGAAAGAGAAGGACAATGAGGAGAAGACGGCGCTGATGGTACAGCAAGAACAACGTGCCCGACTTCTTGCCACCTATCATGGAACAAAGCTAAGCAGTAGAACACAATTAGACCTCGCTTCCATCGGTAAGCATACGGATTCTTTCGGATGGTCGGTGAGTCAGCAGATGGGTTATCAGCTGTCGAAGAACATGGAACTGCATGCCGGAGCAGCTTATTTCCACACTGATGATTATAGCAGCAGGCTATACCTCTATGAGCGGGGCATGCTTTACCAGTTTTCCAATCCGGTATGCTATGGTCATGGTATCCGCTATTCCCTTATGTTCAAAGCACAATTATCCTATCGTCTTCTTGTTAACATTAAAGCAGGTGTCACCGATTATTTCGACAGGTCATCTATCAGTAGCGGTCTTCAACAGATAAACCACTCATCACAAACGGATCTTGATCTTCAAGTGAAATGGCGGTTCTGATGAAAAAGTCGGATGATTTCTTTATTATGTCCTTCCTTTTTAGTACTTTTGCACGGAAACAGTCAAAGGGACTCGGTCAAAGGTAAAAACAAAGAATATGGTATATAATGAATTGGGAAAAACGGGGATGAAGCTGTCGAATCTTGGATTCGGGGCTTCCTCGCTGGGTGGTGTGTTCCACGAGATTCGCGAAGCGGAAGGTATTCAAGCCGTTCATACTGCCGTTGAAAACGGAATCAACTTCATTGACGTGTCGCCGTATTACGGTCATCTGAAAGCCGAAACGGTATTGGGCAAGGCCCTGAAGGATATTCCTCGTAACCAATACTACCTCTCCACCAAGGTGGGGCGCTACGGCAAGGATGGGGTAAACCTCTGGGATTACTCTGCACAGCGCGTTACCGACAGCGTGTATGAGAGTATGGAGCGACTGAACATCGACTACATCGACCTGATCAATGTGCACGATGTGGAGTTCCAGTCGAACCTGGAAGGCGGTCTGCAGAAGATTGTTGACGAGACTTTACCTGCACTGGTAAAGTTGCGTGAGAAGGGAGTGGTGAAGCACGTGGGTATTACCGACCTGCAGCCAGAGAACCTGAAATGGGTGGTGGAACATAGTGCTGAGGGCACCGTGGAGTCAATACTCTGCTTCTGTCACTATAGTCTGAACGACGAGCTGCTGCTCGACTACCTTGATTTCTTCGAACAGCGTGGTATAGGTATTATCAACGCATCACCGTTCTCTATGGGATTGTTGTCGCAAAGGGGCACACCCGACTGGCATCCGGCGCCTGAAGCACTGAAGGAGGCTTGCCGAAAGGCTGCAGAATATTGCGCCTCGAAGAACTATCCCATTGAAAAACTGGCCATACAGTATAGTACCAGTCTGAATCCCCGCATCGCTACCACATTGTTCAGTTCTGCCAACCCCAAGAATGTGCTGAAGAACATCGACTATGTGAATGCACCCATCGACGAACAGCTGGTGAAGGAGGTGCAGGAGATAATCGGTGACCAGATGCGTGTTCGCTGGCATAACACGTAGTTTTCAATTCTCAATTCTCAATTTTCAATCTAATTTGAACGAAGTGAAAATTATAGATGCACACAGTCATTTGTGGCTGAAACAAGATACGGAGTGGAACGGTAAGCGTATCTACCCGTTAGAGAACGGCAGGGCAATGTTCCTTGGTGAAGAGGTGCAGATGGTGCCACCGTTTATGATCGACGGGAAGAACTCAGCTGAGGTGTTCCTCTCGAACATGAACTATGCTCAGGTATCGGCAGCGGTGGTGACACAGGAGTTCATCGACGGTATTCAGAACGACTACCTCATGGAGGTGCAGACACGATATCCCGACCGTTTCTTTGTGTGTGGAATGGCCGACTATTTCAGACCGAGCTTTGCCAAGCAGGCAGAGGAGCTGGTGTACCGTGGCTTTCGTGCCATTAAGATTCCCGCACATCGACTGATTCTCGATGACCGACGGATACTGATGACATCCGACGAGATGATGCAGATGTTCCACATGATGGAGCAACGGGGCATCATTTTCTCGGTGGATCTTGCCGACGGTGATACGAATGTGGGAGAGATGAAGGAGATTATTGCAGAGTGCCCCCGACTGAAGATTGCCATCGGTCATTTCGGAATGCCCACCACACCGAACTGGCAAGAGCAGATCAAGCTGGCAAGGAACGAGAACGTGATGATCGAGTCGGGTGGTATCACCTGGCTTTTCAACAGTGAGTTCTATCCCTTCCCCTCAGCCATCAAGGCGATTCGCGAGGCAATAGACATTGCAGGCATAGAGAAGCTGATGTGGGGGTCTGATTACCCACGTACCATCACAGCCATCACCTATAAGATGTCGTACGACTTCGTGATAAAAAGCAAGGAGCTGTCGGAACAGGAGAAGTCATTGTTCCTGGGTGAGAATGCCCAACGGTTCTATGGATTCGGGGAACTGAAGGTACCGAAGTACGTTAAAAATATGTCGGAATAAGGAATAATAAAACAATATGAAAGCCATTCAGATAACCGCCGAGAAACAGATGGCGGTAGTGGAATTAGAGAAACCGGAAGTGAAGAGCGGTGAAGTGCTCTTGCAAATCGATTATGTGGGGTTCTGCGGTAGCGACCTGAACACATTCTTAGGACGAAACCCGATGGTGGAGATGCCTGTGATTCCCGGTCATGAGGTAAGTGCCACCATTGCTGCCATAGGTGATGACGTGCCGGAAACCCTGCAGGTGGGCATGGAGGTGACGGTTGATCCCTACAGCAACTGCGGTCATTGCTCCTCTTGCCGTCACGAGCGGGCCAATGCTTGTGAGCATAACGAGACCTTAGGTGTGCAGCGCAACGGAGCCATGCGGGAGTATCTGATCATGCCGTGGCAGAAGATTATTCCTGCCGAAGGACTGACCTCAAAGGAGATTGCCCTGATAGAGCCGATGAGCGTGGGCTTCCATGCAGTGAACCGCGCCGAGGTGACAGATATCGACCATGTATTGGTCATTGGCTGCGGTATGATAGGTATTGGTGCTATCGTCCGTGCCAGTCTGCGAGGCGCCACGGTGATAGCTGTTGACCTGGATGATGAGAAGCTGGCACTGGCCAAGAGGATGGGTGCATCTTACGTGATCAATTCCAAGACAGATGATCTTCATGCCCGACTGTTAGAGATTACCGACGGATTAGGACCTGATGTGGTAATCGAAGCAGTGGGGAGTCCGTTTACCCAGAATCAGGCAGTAAACGAAGTGGCTTTCTGTGGAAGAATCGTTTTCATCGGTTATGCCAAGGCCGAGACTTCCTTTATCACCAAGCTCTTTGTACAGAAGGAACTGGATATT
The DNA here is from genome assembly GCA_017651265.1 of Prevotella sp. Lineage (GTDB taxonomy): Bacteria > Bacteroidota > Bacteroidia > Bacteroidales > Bacteroidaceae > Prevotella. The sequence goes on from JAGCDO010000005.1 coordinate 133,886, forward strand.
CGTGGCTCTCGCAATGCTAAGCCAGCCGACTTCCGTGCAGTGATTCATTATATGCAGCAGAACCGCGACTACCCTAAGGAGGAACTGATTTCTAACGTTGCTACTCCAGAAACAGCACTGGAGGCCATGGAGCAATGGGCGGCCGCACCGGCAAAGGTGTTCAGAATACTGGTGCAATTCTCTCACCTCTAATCACTCACCTCTCACCTCTATAACAATGGAACACGAGGATTTCTTCATTCATAAGTTGGAGCATCGGCATATCAAGCCCACGGCCACCCGACTGCTGATTCTGCAGCAGATGTACCGGGGTGATGAGATGGTATCATTGCCTGAACTGGAACGTTTGCTGCCCACGGTGGATAAATCAACGATCTCGCGGTCATTGACGCTCTTTCTGCTGCACGGATTGATTCATGCGGTGGATGATGGGAGTGGCTCACTGAAGTATAATGTATGTTCAGATGACTGTGACTGTGCGGAGGAGATCGATGATGAGCATACACACTTCTTCTGCGAGCAGTGCCGGAGAACATTCTGTTTGAAGCAAATCCAAGTACCAGTGGTGCCCTTGCCCGATGGTTTCAAACTCAACAGTATTAATTATGTACTGAAAGGATTGTGCCCTGAGTGTGCTGCGAAACAGAAGTGATAAAGGATCATTCGGAAGGGAACAAAGTGGAACGATTGTGGAATAGGAATTATATCAGGGTAATGATAGCGAACTTCTCGCTGTTCTTCGCTTTTTATCTGCTTACGCCCCTATTACCGCTGTATTTGTCTGAGGAATTCGGCACCAATAAGGATACAATCGGTATTCTCCTTTCCGGCTATATCATCGCTGCCCTTCTGATTCGTCCTTTCAGCGGCTTCATCGTGGATACCTTCGACAGGAAGAAGGTGTTGATAACTTGTTTCTTCTTTTTCTTTATATGCTTTGCGGGATATATAGCGGCAGGCACATTGCTGATGTTCGCCATTGTTAGAACGGTGCATGGAGCTCCCTTTGGAGCTCTAACCGTGGCCAACAGTACTGTGGCCATTGATGTGCTGCCTTCATCAAGAAGAAATGAGGGAATTGGTTACTACGGACTGAGTAACAATCTTGCCATGGCCATCGCTCCGTCTATTGGTATTTGGCTCTATCGTGCCTGTAACAGCTTTGATGTCTTGTTCTGGACAGCTTTTTTTGTGGCGGGATTGGGCATGATGGTAGATGCTTCGGTGAGGTTGAGGAAGGCACCACTGAGGGAGAGAGGTGCTGGAAAGAACAAACGCTTGCCTCATCTGTCGTTCGACCGCTTCTTCCTTACCCGTGCATGGCTGATGGCGGTGAATATCGCCCTGTTCAGTTTCTGCTTCGGTGTACTGAGTAACTACCTGGCCATCTATAGTAAACAAATACTACATATCACCACGGGAACGGGTACTTATTTCATGCTCCTGTCGATGGGCTTGTTCGTCAGTAGGTTGCAAGGTGCTCCCCAATTACGAATGGGTAGACTTACCCAGAATGCTGCTGGGGGAATCGTGATCTCTTTGGTGGGCTATACCCTCTTTGCCCTGACTGCCCACATCTCTTCAACCACCCTGATTCCTATCTTTTATTACGGCTCGGCCATCCTGATTGGTTTGGGAAACGGACACATGTATCCTGCTTTTCTGAATATGTTCATCGCCGTGGCTAGAAACGATGAAAGGGGAACGGCTAACTCAAGTATTCTCACAGCATGGGATCTGGGTATGGGCTTTGGAATCTTACTGGGAGGAGTGGTGTCGGAATATATGGGTTATTCAGCTACGTTCTGGATGGTAGCCCTTGATAATGCTGTTGGTGTGGCACTCTTTTTCTTGGCTACAAGACGGTTTTTTGAACAGAGACGTAGAAAGGAACTTTGACTTTGTAGAACTTATGCAACAAAAATTTGTTTTTTCGCTCACTTAATCGTATCTTTGCAGCAATGAACGAAGATTTTGACATAAGAAGGGAAATGTCGTCGGCGGAGAAGGATTTTGAAAATGCCCTTCGCCCATTGCGGTTCCATGACTTCAGCGGACAGAAAAAGGTGGTGGAGAACCTGGAGGTGTTCGTGGAGGCAGCGAAGTATCGTGGGGAACCGCTCGACCATACCTTACTGCACGGTCCGCCAGGACTCGGAAAGACAACACTCTCGAACATCATCGCCAATGAACTGGGCGTGGGGTTCAAGATTACCAGCGGACCGGTGTTGGATAAGCCGGGCGACTTAGCTGGTATTCTTACTTCGTTGGAACCTAACGATGTGCTGTTCATAGATGAGATACACCGACTGTCGCCTGTGGTGGAGGAGTATCTGTATTCGGCCATGGAAGACTACCGTATCGATATCATGATTGATAAGGGTCCGTCGGCTCGAAGCATTCAAATAGACTTGAATCCGTTTACCCTTGTCGGAGCCACAACCCGAAGCGGATTACTTACCGCTCCACTTCGTGCCCGCTTCGGTATCAACATGCACTTGGAATACTATGAGCCCGAAACGCTGCAGAAGATTGTGAAGCGGTCGGCTTATATCCTGAAGGTGCCCATTACCGATGAGGCTTCCATGGAGATTGCCCGTCGTTCACGCGGAACGCCCCGTATTGCCAATGCCCTGTTACGACGTGTTCGCGACTTTGCTCAGGTGAAGGGTAATGGAAATATCGACACTAATATCACCAAGATGTCATTAACAGCGCTGAACATCGATCAGTATGGTTTGGATGAGATCGACAACAAGATCCTGCTCACCATCATCGATAAGTTCAAAGGCGGTCCTGTGGGTGTAGGCACCATTGCCACGGCCATTGGTGAGGATGCCGGAACCGTGGAAGAGGTGTATGAGCCGTTCCTGATTATGGAGGGATTCATCAAGCGCACACCTCGAGGACGCATGGCTACCGAGCTGGCATATAAGCACTATGGAAGGAATCCCTACACAGGGAATATCATGGAACCGGAACTGTTTTAGAATTGAAGAATTGAAAGATTGAAGAATTGAAGTCAACGAAGTAAAGATATGAAGACAGGAGTATTCGTGGGGAGCTTCGACCCCTTTACCATCGGGCATGACCATATCGTTAAACGTGCGTTACCGCTGTTCGACCGAATCATTATCGGTGTAGGCGTGAACGAGCGGAAGCAGTATATGCAGAGTGCGGAGATTCGCAAGCAGAAGATCCAGAAACTCTACAAGAACGAGAAGAAGATCACGGTGAAGACTTATTCTGATTTAACCGTTGACTTCGCTCACCGTGAGATGGCTGATTACATCATCAAAGGGGTGCGGTCGGTGAAGGACTTCGAATACGAGCGTGAGCAGGCAGATGTGAACCGCAGACTGGGAAACATCGACACCTTGTTGTTCTTGGCTGAACCGGGCATGGAGAGCATCAGTTCAACGCTTGTACGTGAACTTGTTCACTTCGGTAAGGATGTACGTGAATTCCTTCCATAGCCTTTGAACATTGAACATTGAACATTGAACTTTATGATTACATATAGTGTAGAAGGCGTGAAGATGCCGAAGATCAAGAGGAGAGAGACCACAGCATGGATTCGTGCTGTGGCAGCCTCTTATGGTAAGAAGGTAGGCGAGGTGGGCTATCTGTTCTGCAACGACGAGAAGATCCTTGAGGTGAATAATGAATACCTGGGGCACGACTACTACACAGATATCATTACCTTCGACTATTGTGAAGGTGATACACTGAATGGTGACTTGGTGATCTCACTCGATACGATACGCACCAATGCCGAGAAGTTCGGCAAGGATTATGATGAAGAACTGCACCGCGTCATCATCCACGGCATTCTCCACCTTTGTGGTATTAATGACAAAGGTCCTGGAGAACGTGAGATCATGGAAGCGGCAGAAAACAAAGCCTTAAAACAGTTGACAGTTGATAGTTGACAGTTGACAGTTATTTTTCAATTATCAATTTTTCAATTCTGTATAACTTCCAAACCTTTCTGTACAATATGGTTTTCCTCGTTCATCACCTGGAAATACTCAGTCATGTCCCAAAGGTCGCGGGCAATCAAAGCCTTCAGCTGCAGGCGCAGGTAGGGTAGTGTGCGCTTCATCTCATCCTCATCCTTCGCTTTCACGTTCTGCTTCTCTGCAGCAGCGAGAATGGAGTCGATGAGCGATTGCGGTACCTGATACTTGCTGTTAAACTCCTGGAACGACGGGTAGGTCTTCTTGAGTGTGTTACGGTTGTTGTCGATGTAGCGCAGACTATGGTCCGTCACGATGCTCTTGGCCGCTAACTGTCGATGGAATCGTGTATATTGCAGTGTGTCGAGGGGAACGAAAGCATCAGGCATGATACCTCCTCCACCATATACAGTACGATGCTGGCGCAGGGTCTGGAACTTCTGTGAATCGTCGAAGTGGATACTATCAGGGTTCATCAGCTCCCCATGCTTCAACCGGTTCTCAAAGTCCATCTCGTATTCCTTCAGATCGCCTTTCTTATACGGCTTCTGAATACAGCGCCCCGAAGGCGTATAGTAATGTGCAATGGTTAAACGGATCATAGAGCCGTCGGGTAGATCAATGGGGCGCTGAACCAATCCTTTACCAAAGGTGCGTCGTCCTACAACCCATCCGCGATCATGGTCTTGCAAGGCACCAGAAACAATCTCCGCAGCCGAAGCCGTGAGCTCGTTCACCAATACCACCACCTTACCAGTCAGCATCCTTCCTGTACCCTCAGCATAGTAGTCAATACGATTCTGCCGCAGTCCTTCGGTATATACTATCAGGTCGGATTTCTGCAGGAACTCATTGGCAATCTGCACAGCTGCCTGCAAGTAGCCGCCCCCATTATCCTGGAGATCCAGAATCAAGTCCTTCATTCCCTGCCCCTTCAGGTTGTTCATCGCTTCGATGAGTTCCTGATGAGTGGTTGCTCCGAAGTTATCGATGCGGATAAAACCGATGGTAGGACGAATCATATAAGAGGCAGTGATGCTCTTCACGGGAATCTTATCGCGTGTCACGATGAAATAGAGCATATCGGGAACGCTGCGACGAACAATGCCCAGCTTCACCTTCGTACCCCGCGGACCGCGCAGTCGTTTCATGATATCCTCCTTCGGCATCTTCACCCCTGCAATGGCAGTATCATTAACTGTAACGATACGGTCGCCTGCAAGGATTCCTACCTTTTCAGAAGGTCCGTTCACCACGGTCTGTATCACCAGTAAGGTATCTTCCACCATGTTGAACTGCACACCGATACCGTCGAAGTTCCCCTGCAGCGGTTCATTTAGCGCTTTCACCTCCTTGGGCGTAGCATAGGAAGAATGGGGATCCAGTTCCTTGAGCATGCCTCGGATAGCATCTTCCACAAGTTTGGTTTCATCCACAGAATCCACATACAGGTTACTGATGGCCATCTCGGCGATTTGCAGCTTGCGCAACGGACTGTCTGCTCCCATGTTAATGCGGAACTGAGCGCTCATAGAGAGGGTAAGCAGCAAGGCTGCAAGGGTTATGATGTTTCTTTTCATAATGATTTCTTTTCTATTTTTGCTAGTGGTACTAGCTATACTAGTTGTACTAGCTATACTAGTTATACTAGTGTTACTAGTTAATATATCTCTTCGTCTTCTTCGGGGCGGTCCTCTTCAACCACGAGGTTGTCGATGATGAAGTTCTGGCGTTCGGCCGTGTTCTTGCCCATGTAATACTCCAGCAGCTTCTGCACCTGATCGTTCTTATGAAGGGTAACCTGCTCAAGGCGCATATCAGGACCGATGAAGTTCACGAACTCATCAGGTGATATCTCACCAAGACCTTTGAATCGCGTAATCTCAGGCTCAGGTCCTAACTCGCTGATAGCATTCAGTCGTTCCTCCTCGCTGTAGCAATAACGTGTGATGAAATCACTTTTCTTGCCCTTTCCCTGATCAGCCTCGGCCAGCACCTTCTTGTTTTTGATCTTCGTCCGTCGGTTACGAACGCGGAACAGTGGTGTCTGCAACACATACACATGTCCTTTCTTGATGAGTTCCGGGAAGAACTGCAGGAAGAAGGTGATGATCAGTAATCGGATATGCATGCCGTCCACATCCGCATCGGTGGCCACAATCACCTTATTATATCTCAGTGTATCAAGACCATCCTCAATGTCGAGAGCAGCCTGCAGCAGGTTGAACTCCTCGTTCTCATAGACCACCTTTTTGGTCAGACCGAATGAGTTCAGCGGCTTACCGCGCAGCGAGAACACCGCCTGTGTATTCACATCACGACTCTTGGTGATGGATCCGCTGGCCGAGTCACCCTCGGTGATGAAGATACTACTCTCCTCCTTACGGTCGTTCTTCACATCACTGAAGTGAATACGGCAGTCGCGCAGTTTCCTATTGTGCAGGTTCGCCTTCTTGGCCCTTTCACGAGCCAGCTTGGTTACACCCGCCATAGCCTTACGTTCCTTTTCACTCTCGCTCACCTTCTGCAGCATCACCTCAGCCACATCCGTATGCTTATGCAAGTAGTTATCCACCTCGGTTTTGATGAAGTCGCCCACATATTTGTTCACGCTCACCCCATTAGGACTCATGGTCAGAGAACCCAGCTTGATTTTCGTCTGACTCTCGAACATCGGCTCCTCCACATTCACGGCGATGGCCGCCACGATACCATTACGGATATCGGTATATTCGAAGTTCTTACCCGAAAACTCCTTGATGGTACGGGCAATATGCTCCTTGAAAGCACTCTGGTGCGTACCGCCCTGGGTGGTATGCTGACCGTTGACGAACGAGTGGTATTCCTCGCCATACTGGTTGGTATGGGTGAAGGCAATCTCTATGTCCTCACCTTTGAGATGGATGATGGGATAGATGCCCTCGGTGGTCATGTTATCGTTCAGCAGATCCTCCAAGCCATTACGACTGAGAATGCGCCGTCCGTTATACATGATGGTGAGCCCTGTATTCAGATACGTATAGTTGCGGAGCATGATCTCCACTATATCATCATGGAACTGGTAGTTCTTGAACAAGGTGTTATCAGGCTCGAAGAAGATATATGTTCCGTTCTCATCCTGCGTATTCTCGGTCTTGTCGCTTTTCATCACACCTCTTTCAAAGGTGACGCTGCGCACCTGACCTTCGCGGAAGCTTCTTACCTCAAAGTGTGCGCTCAGCGCGTTCACCGCCTTCACACCCACGCCGTTCAAGCCCACACTCTTCTTGAACGCCTTCGAGTCGTATTTACCACCTGTATTGAGTACGCTTACCGCCTCCACCAACTTTCCCTGAGGGATTCCACGACCATAGTCGCGCACGGTAACACGCAGGTTGTCCTCGATATCGATCTCTATGCGCTTACCCGCATTCATCTTGAACTCGTCGATAGAGTTGTCGATCACCTCCTTCAGCAGCACGTAGATACCATCTTCGGGTAATGAGCCGTCGCCCAGACGACCGATATACATTCCCGGTCGTGTTCTTACGTGTTCCATATCCGACAGGTGGCGGATATTATCATCGGTATATTGAACCTGTTCGTTTTCTATGATGATGTTCTCTTCCATGTTCACGTTAAAGGGTTATAGGTCTTTTTTATAACAACGGAGTCGTTTGTTGATATGCGAATCGAAATACTGCCAGTTGCTCAGCACATGCGTATTCGTTTCCATCTGCGGCATGGCTTGCGCCCATTTGAAGCCATAGCGCTGGTATTGTTGCACCAGACAATTGAATATCATGGCATTGGCTCCACGCGTGCGGTATTCGGGTAATACACCAATCAGCAGCATATCCACCGTATCGGCATGATGCCATTTGATTGCATCAATCAAGTGCCACCAGCCCAGCGGGAACAGTCTACCGTTATGCGTCTTCTTCATGGCGGCGGAAAGCGAAGGGAACGTAATGCCGAATCCCACCATCTTATTGTTATCATTGCCGTCAACCACCGTGCAGATCAAGTTCATATCCGCAATCTTGATATACTGATCCACTAGCTGATCCACCTTCTTGTCAGACAGCTGTGCGAAGCCATACAGATCCTTATAGGTGGCGTTCAGTAAGCGGAACACCTCTCGTCCATAGCCTTCCTTGAGCAGTTCGTGGCGCGTGAGCTTATGTACATGCAGGTGGAAGCGCTGTTCGGCCATGCGGGCAATACGACTGATTTTTTCAGGCACCTGTTCTGGTACCTTTACCATGCACTGCACATAGTCGTTGTCTTTGCGGAATCCACCCATCTGCTCGATGTGCTCGGGGTAGTAGGAATAGTTATAGTGGGCATACATCGTACCGATGGTGTCGAAGCCCTCCACGAGCATTCCTTCACGGTCGGTATCGGCAAACCCCATAGGTCCTACAATCTGTGTCATCCCCTTCTGTCGGCCCCACTCCTCAACAGCTTGGATCAGCGCCTTGCTCACCTCAAGATCGTCGATGAAATCGAACCATCCGAACCGCACAACACTTTTCTGCCAACGTTCGTTAGCTTTATAGTTGATGATGGCCGCGATGCGTCCCACCACCTTGTTATCATCGTATGCCAAGAAATACGCAGCATCACAGTCGTCGAACGATGCATTGCGTTCCCGACTTAATGTATTCTTTTCGTCGAAATGCAGATAAGGTACGTCATACGGGTCGTTTCTATATAAGTCGTACCTGAACTGAATGAAAGTTTCAAGGTCTTTTTTCGTTTGTACTTTTCTGATTTCCATTTGTCTTGCTAAAGAACTTTATGCTCCTTATTTCCTTTCTTCTTTTATATGAAACGTCCGTATTATTGTAATCTCTTGATATAGCAGCGGCGGCGCTTATGCTGTTCTGTTTCCAGATACTGCCACTGACTCTGTACTTTCTCGTTTGTTTCCATTTCCACCTGACTCTCTCCCCAGATGAATCCGTATTTCTGATACCATGGAATGAGATATGCAAAGAGCAGTGCGTTAGCCCCTTTCATACGGTATTCGGGAAGAATTCCCACCATCTCCAGATCCACATAATCAGTCTTGTGGAACTTCAGCGCACGAATCAGGTGCCACCAGCCAAACGGAAGGAGTCGGCCTCTGCGGCATTTCTGCACCGCCCGTGAAAGCGACGGCAGTGTGATGCCCACTCCCACCATCTTATGGTCATCTGTGGTCCAGTCTTCTATCACCACAATCAGGTTCAAATCGGCCCACCGCAGATACATATCCAGATACTGCTTAATCTGCTTGTCAGAGAGTTCAGAGAAGCCGTAGAGATCCTTGAAGGTCTCGTTGATCAAGTGGAACACTTTCAGTCCGTAGCCCCCCTGTACTTCCTTCATCGACAGTGAGCGGGCATGCAGGTTATAGCGTTTCTCGATCATCTGCGCAATCTTGGCGAACTTCTCAGGAATCTGTTCCGGGATATAGATCTTGAACTCCACGTAGTCGTTGTCTTTCTCCCATCCTCCCAACTTCTCCATGTGCTGCGGATAGTAAGGGTAGTTATAGATGGTGGCCATCGTACCCAGCTGGTCGAAGCCTTCGGTAAGCATTCCTTCCGGGTCGAAATCCGTAAAGCCCAGCGGACCGATGATTTCAGTCATTCCCTTCTCCCTGGCATAGTCCTCTACGGCCTTGAACAAGGCGCCGCTCACCTCGATGTCATCCACAAAGTCGATCCAGCCGAAGCGCACGCTCTTTCTTTGCCAACGCTCATTGGCCTTATGATTGATGATAGCTGCTACACGACCCACCACCTTTCCTTCTTGATAAGCCAGGAAATACTCAGCCTCGCAGAAGTCGAAGGCGGCATTTTTCTTCTTGTCCAACACGAACATATCGTCGCTGAACAAGTTGGGCGCATCGTACTCGTTGCCTTCGTAGAGGTCGTAGTGGAACTCCACGAATGCCTTCAGATCAGCTCTTGTCTCAACTCTTTTGATTTCTACAGATGCCATTTCCTTGATTTTCTGTTTTTATGCTGCAAAGTTACGAAAAATATGATTAAATGAGAAGGAAACAAATGTATTTGTTTACTCTAACATGAAGATTTTATGCAATAAACGAATACTACACAAAGAAAACATTTTTCTTATTTGATAAAGTTTGTCCACACCCGTTGTTCCTTCTCGGGTATTTCCCCTTCGCCGGTATTCAATTTCTTCAGTAGCCAAGCCATGTTGCGAGCAAGTGTTCTCATGGTCTGCAATCCCTCTCCGTCCTGTGATACCTGACCAGGTGTCTGACCGTAGGCGATGTTCCAGTATTGGGAGGTAACTAGTGGCATGTTCATCATCGTGAAATACTTGTTCAGACGGTCGAAGGCTGCTGTAGCGCCACCTCGTCGGCATACCACCACACTGGCACCAGGCTTATACTGCAAGTCGGGTCCTAATGAATAGAACACCCGGTCGAGTAAAGCACACAGCGAACCATTGGGACCTCCGTAATAGACAGGCGATCCGATCACGAGTCCGTCGATCCCGTCTTTCACGGCTCTCAGCACCTTGTAATACAGGTCGTCGTTAAAGGTACACTTACCGGTCCTGCCGCACATGCCGCAGGCAATGCAACCTTGTACAGCTTTCTTACCAATGCTAATTATTTCTGTGTCGATTCCCTCGCTGTTCAAGGTATCCGCCACCTCGCTCAAAACGCGAAACGTATTACCGTTTTCCTTCGGACTTCCGTTAATCAATAGTACTTTCATGTTGCTTCAAAACGTTCTAATCTCTACTCTGCAAAGATACGAATTTTTTACCGAACCACCAAATTTCGACCCCTCACAGCGTGTGAAAATCCTTTAACAAATAAGATTCTAACGTTAAAAAACACTGAACGCCGCAAACGCTCCCAGTGATCAAGGCAAACGCTCCCAGAGAATGACGTTCCCGCTATCAGCGTTTGAGGCACTTTCAATTGGAAACTGCCATAGTTTCAATCGCAAAGTGCCATAGTTTTTAGCCGTGCTCAGCAAATCATTTCTCCTTCCTCCATCGTCCATCGTCCTTCCTCGAAAAACAAAAATCATACAATCCAACTTTCCAACAATCTTACATTAAGGTGGTTTTGAAGTGCGGATATCAATGGCCTATATTATATATATAATAACATTATATATTAATATAGAATAATGATATTTATAATCACTTCAATTTGACGTTCCAATTTTGACAATCTGCAACCGCAAAAAGCGAGAA
>JAGCDO010000006.1 GCA_017651265.1 Prevotella sp.
AACCCGACCATAATCATCCACATCCACACCCTCGTCATTCAGGTAGGCCAGAACGCTGGATGACAGTTTCTTCTTGTCGATAAACAAAGTAACCTTGGTGGAAGAGATAAGCAGATAGGAGACAAACACGGGATTGCAGTGTACATCACTGCCCCTCAGGTTCAAGATCCACGCGATATCATCGAGCGAAGCCACCAGCATACCGTCAGCATGCTTTTGGCGCAAAGCACGACGGATACGGGAGATCTTCTCATGACAAGCCTCCCCGGCATATTCCAACGGCTGGATGAACACAGGGTTCTGCGGAATAGCAGGACGGTCTTTCCAGATGATGGCCAACGGATCAAAGTTGGTGCGGAGTGTGATACCTCCCTCGTGACGCAGTCCGCTAATCAGTTCCTCCACCGCAGCGGTAGAGCTAACCATGCCGTCAATGCCAACCTGTGGCGAACGAATATTGCGCAGCACCTCGCCCAACCACTTGGTGACGGTAGGTGTTCCAGGCATACGCTCCTTCATCAGCACGAACTCCGTCCCTGCCAACTGCTCCGCCGCCGCAATGAAGTAACGACTGTCTGTCCACAGGGCTGCCTCATTCATCGTCACCACGGCCGTACCTGCCGATCCGTCGAAACCGCTGATCCACTCGCGTCCTTTCCAGTGGTCGGGCACATACTCCCCCTGATGAGGGTCGGTACTGGGGAAGATGAAAGCATCCAGACTCTCACGCTGCATCACCTCTCTGAGGGCTTCAAGCCGTTGATTCACCGTCTTGCTCATATCGTCATAGGTTATTAGGCTGATTTGATGATGCAAAGATAGTAAATTACTATCAATTGCCATTTTGTCATATCGAGATTACAAAGATACAATGTTCTTTTGGAAAACCATAGTTATTAACGCCTTTTAACGCCCCAACGACGGATAGTCGGCAGAAAATTGCTACCTTTGTAGCACAATTATAGTATATACATACATTTATTATAATACACACGATTATGGCATTTTTAACGAACGAGAAATTGACAATCGTCGGCGCAGCCGGAATGATTGGTTCAAACATGGCACAGACCGCTTTGATGATGGGTCTGACAAATGACATCTGCCTGTACGACGTTTTCTCACCCGAAGGTGTGGCTGAGGAGATGCGTCAGAGTGGTTTCGATGATGTGAAGATCACCGCAACAACAGAAGCTGAAGAGGCTTTCAAGAACGCTAAGTACATCATCTCTTCAGGTGGTGCACCCCGTAAAGCTGGTATGACCCGTGAGGATCTGTTGGCCGGCAACTGCAAGATTGCTGAGGAGTTAGGACAGAACATCCAGAAGTACTGCCCCGATGTAAAGCATGTAGTGATCATCTTCAACCCTGCCGACCTCACCGGTCTGGTAACCCTTCTCTACTCAGGTTTGAAACCCGGTCAGGTAACTACCCTCGCCGGTCTTGACACCACTCGTTTGCAGAGTGCCCTGGCTAAGAAGTTCAACGTGATGCAGAATGAGATCACCGGTTGCGCTACCTATGGTGGACATGGTGAGCAGATGGCAGTGTTTGGTTCTCATGTAACCATCGCTGGTCGTAAGCTGACTGACATCATCGGCACCGATGAGTTCCCCGCAGAGGAATGGGAGCAGATGAAGATTGACGTTACCAAGGGTGGTGCGAAGATTATCGAGCTCCGCGGACGTAGCTCTTTCCAGAGCCCTGCTTATCTCTCTGTAGAGATGATTCGCGCAGCTATGGGTGGTGAGCCCTTCCGCTTCCCCGTTGGTACCTATGTAAAGACCGACAAGTACGACCATATCATGATGGCTATGAAGACCACCATGGACAAGGACGGCGCACACTTCGAGGTTCCGCAGGGTACAGCTGAGGAGAATGCCAAGCTTGACGCTTCTTACGAGCACCTCTGCAAGATGCGTGACGAGCTTGTCACACTGAACATTGTTCCGCCAATCAGCGAGTGGAACAAGATCAATCCGAACCTCTAATTCAACGGAAAGGTTTGATTACCTTCAAGGTTAAACAAGGGTATGTCAAAAAGGGGGTTACTTTGAGAACTGCCTTTTGACATATCCTTTTTCATTATAACAAATCTATTCCCTGTGTCCATCGACATTCTTTTCAAGTATTATTATCGTCCTTTGTGTCTGTATGCCATCCATTACCTTCAGGACGTGGATATGGCTGAGGATATTGTTCAGGATGCTTTCGTGCGGATGATTGAAAAGGAACAGCAGGGAGTGGACATCGAGAACAAGAAAGCCTATCTGTACCAGACCGTACGCCATCTATGTATCGACAGTTTGCGGAAAGCGTCTCCTTTAACCAACGAGGTTGAAGCGCATGACCTCAGCGGAACCATCAGTAACGAGGAAGCTGAGGAACGATCCTTTGACGAAGCCATGCTGTGGACATCCATTGATGCCCTGCCACAACGTTGTCGTGAGGTATTCCTCATGAGTAAGCGCGACGGGATGAAATACCATGAGATTGCTCATGAATTAGGTATCTCAGAAAAGACCGTAGAGCATCAAATCAGCAAGGCTTTGAAAGTTCTTCGCAAGAAAGTAAGCGACTTCTTCTATTTCCTCTTCTCGTTCGCCTGAAAAAAAAGAGAAATGGAATAGGGGGAAAACCAATTGTTTTCGTCATAGATATGTTATGATGAAAAAAAGAATGAAAAGATTGTTGTTTGTAACAATGATGATTCTCCTGCCTCTTGGTGTGAATGCCCAGCGCACTACACTGAAGCAACAGATGGATCGACTCAAACAGGAACAGAAGGTGAACTTTATCTATGACAGTTCACTAAACGTGGATCGCGTCTATCAAGGACAGGCGTTGGAAGGAAAGTCGTTGAAAGAAGCCCTACAGCTACTCTTTCATGACACAGGCATTGAATGGAGTGTAAAAGGAAACTATGTAACACTTCGGCAGAAGTCGGTTGCTCACACGGCACCTACTCCCAAGGAGAAGGTCATTCAAAGACACACGCTGAGTGGTTATGTACGTGACAAGAGTGGCGAGAGTCTCATTAGTGCCACCATTCTGTGCACTGCCGTTTCAGGTTCTTTGTCATCCGACCAGAAAAAGAGTCATGCAGCTACGACCACTAATGCCTACGGCTTCTACAGTATAACCCTTCCTGAAGGCGACTATGAACTGCAGGCTTCCTACTTAGGCTTTTCAGAAGGACGCAAGACGGTGAAGCTGAAAAAAGACTGTCATGAGGATTTCCTGCTCGAAGAGCATAACCTACTGCAGGAAGTGGTGGTAACGGGAAACATGAACTCGCCTGTTCTCACTACACAAACAGGAAAGAAGACACTTTCCCGCAACGACTTGAACACAGAGTTCGCCCTACTCTCTTCCCCTGATCTCATTAAAACACTCCAGCGCACATCAGGAGTGAGCGAAGGTATCGAAGTGGCCTCTGGCATGTATGTACATGGTGGCAACGATGATGAGAACTTGTTCTTACTTGACGGAACCTCGATGTACACCATCAACCATACCCTTGGACTCTTCTCTGCCTTCAATACCGATGTGGTAAAGAATGTGGATTTCTACAAGAGTGGATTCCCTGCCCGTTATGGCGGAAGACTTTCTTCGGTGACCGATGTGCGCACCAACGACGGAGACATGCGCCACACACACGGTAGCTACAGCATCGGTCTCATCGACGGAAGGTTCCAGATTGAAGGTCCTATCAAGACCAAGAAAGAAAAGGAGAAGGTGGCAAACGGACAGTTAGCCCACTACAGCACCAGTTACAACTTCGGTCTGCGACGCTCATGGCTGGATGTCATTACGGAACCTATCTTCTTCATCATGAACAAGAAAGATGACAAGACGAAGTTCCATTACTTCCTGCATGACTTGAACGGAAAGATTACCCATGTGTTCAATGACCGCAGCAAAGCCTATTTCAGCATCTATTCCAGTAAGGACATGATGAACTCCACTTACTATTGGGATGAGAAAGTGGAGGATGGCACTACCGCGGAACGTCATAATATCGAAGAAGGAAAGAATTACATGACATGGGGGAACCTGAACATGGCACTCAACTGGAACTACCAGTTGCGTCCCAACCTCTTTGCCAACTTCAGTGCCGTCTATACCCATAACCGCAGCATCTATGAATACAAGGAAGGATGGCGTTACGGACAAGCAGGAAGCATGTCGGTTGACCATAGCAATCACACTTACCGCTCTACCGTTGATGATGGTACACTGCGTGCCGACTTCGATTTCCGTCCCAACAGCAAAAACCATATCCGCTTTGGTGGCGATATGACTTATCACAACTTCCGTCCGCAGACACAGAGTCTGTTCGGTATCTACGGACAGGAAAACGTATCCGTTGATTCCACAACCATCAACAGCAAGAATCATCTGAAGGCCCAGGAGATGAACCTTTATGCTGAAGACGAGATGATCCTGAACAATCACTGGAGTATGAACGTCGGCGTGCATGCCACACTCTTCTATGTAAGTGGCAAGAGCTTCTTCCTGCTCGACCCCCGTACAGCCGTAAAATACCAAGTGAATGACAAGACCTCGCTCAAGATGTCGTTTACAGGAATGACACAAACCATCCACCGTATCAGCAGTACCTATCTGAGTATGCCCACCGACTATTGGGTTCCCACCACTGCCAACCTGAAGCCCATGCGCTCCTATCAGACAGCAGCAGGAATCTATTCCCAGATCAATCGTCACTGGTTCGCCTCCCTTGAGGGATACTACAAAGTCACCAACCATATCCTGCAATACACCAAATACAAGAGTCTGACACCGCCCGTCAAATACTGGGAGAGTTTCGTCATTGACGGGAAAGGACGCTTCTACGGTATTGAGGCAGATGTGCGCTATCACGACAGTCGTTACGACATTCAGGCTGCCTATACCCTATCATGGAACAAACGGAAATTCAACGAGTTCTATCCACATTGGTTCTACGATAAGTTCGACAACCGACATAAGTTCAACATCACAGGTAGGATGAGAATAGGAAAGAATGCTGAGATGTGCGCAGCCTGGACCTATCATACTGGCTATCGCATGACCGTTGCCACGCAATTTGCAGCAATGCCCAATCTGCCCGACGGACATGCTGAGGTTTCGCAACAAATGTACACAACACAAGAGGGTTACATGCCGCTCTATATCAATTACGGTGCCAATTACGACACGCCCAACAACCTCACTTTGCCAGCCTACCACCGACTGGACTTAGGGTTCAATCTGCACCACATCACCAAGGCAGGACATGAACGTTTTTGGAATATAAGCATCTACAATGCCTACTGTCGTTTCAATGCCTTGTATGCAGAGATGAGCTACAGTCACAACAAAGTTTGTATGAAGGGAAAGGGATTCGTTCCAATCATCCCCACAGCAAGCTATACCATCAAATTCTAAAACAAAGCAGTATATGAAAAGAAATCACATACAAATACTCGCACTGATAGCCACCATGATTTGCTGTGCATGCAGCAACGAAGTGGGATTGGATGAACTGAAGGCAGCCCCCAAGCTGGTGCTGTATTGTTTCCCCAATGTGGATAACGACACCACCATCATCAGTCTGACTGCCAGCAGACCCATGTACCAAAACAGTAAGATGGTTTCTTCCAATGACATGTACGGTGTCAGGGATGCTCATATCACTTATACCGTGAACGGTGAGAAGCAAACCGTATTCTTTACAGAGGAGAAAACCGACTTGATGCCACCCAGAAGCTATTATGTGATAGGGCATCATCAAGTGGGCGACCATGTCCGTATCGAAGCATCTGTTGAAGGACTACCCAGTGTTCAAGCTGAGACCGTTATTCCTGACATGCCTTTCATCCATGAGGTGAAGCAGGTTATGATACATCGCGACAATCAGAACTTCAGACAGTTTCAGGTAACCATCGCCGATAACCCGAATGCAGATGACTTCTACGCTATCAGATTGGAAATGGAGAGTAGCAACGACTCCATCATCACCATCACAACTGCCACAATCAATACAGACGATGAGCCAGCGCTGAAAGCCGGAGGTAGCATTGACGATCTCCTTGATGACGAAAACACCTTCTATGGTCAGTTCTATATCTTCAATGATGACACTTTCAATGATAACCGATATACGCTTCATCTAAACGTGAACGAACATGATATCTTCCATGCCAACATGGATGCGGATGACGCTACAAGGAAGGTACATGTTAAACTGTATAAGATCACTCCTGCCTATTTCCGTTTCATCAAGTCGATCAACGACCAGACCAACTATGAGCTGGGGGAATACGGACTGGCTCCCACTTCTCCCACATTCAACCAGGTTGATGGTGGTCTGGGCGTAGTTGGCGGATTCAACATGACGGAACATGTAATGACCACCACACAGAACAACCTTTCAAATTCTAACGATAAATAAACTATGAACGAGATGAATAACAAGAACCTGTCATTTGTGCTGAGATACTATCGGGAAGGCAAACTCGATACAAAACGAGCCATACAAAAAGTAAGGGAACGGACTATGCTCTCCGATAACCGTACCATACCCATGCAACGTTGGATTGCCATTGCCGCCTCTCTGCTACTGTTGTTGATTGGTGGTGCCACCTATTATTATATAGGATATAATCCCGAGGTTGTATTGACTGCCCATGAACAGCCACAACTGTTCATCCTTCCTGACCAGACTCATGTAACACTATCTTCGCATGCCACCTTATCCTACAAGAAGAAGGATGTCAGAACGATGACACTGAAGGGTGATGCCTATTTCGAGGTCCAACATGATGAACAGCATCCTTTCATTGTCAGAAACGAGATGGCACAAGTACGCGTATTAGGAACGGGGTTCCAGGTGTCAGGCAGTCGTTCATCCCAAAAGCTCACTGAGGTATATGTCACCCATGGAAAGGTGGCTTTCTCTTCTCCTTCAGACGAAGCACAGGGTGTTGTTCTTACACAAGGAATGAAGGCTCAGCTGGTCCAAGGGGAGCATAAGCCGCAACTGATTCCCGCAGGAAGCATTAATCAGGTGGCATGGGCAACAGGTAACTTCCACTTCGAGAACACACCGCTTACAGAGGTGATCAACGATCTGGAGACCTTTTACCATGTCAAACTATCAGTCAATTCATCGGAGAAAAACCTGACTGGTGATTTCTCCACGGAGAGTCTGGATGAGATTATCAGTTTGATTGAGCAGACCTTGGAGGTATCCATCGTCAAGAACAACCCATAGACAGTGTTTCATAAGGAATCCATTGTTTTTTCTTCATTCCTTTCTTTTATCTGAAAGGAAAATACTACCTTTGCAAGAAAGAAATAAAAGAAAAAGATATGGCACTGATCAAGGAAGTGAATGGTCTTGCACCCAAATGGGG
>JAGCDO010000007.1 GCA_017651265.1 Prevotella sp.
CCTGTGTGAAGGTGGTTGACAAACACATTTATCCGCTTGATCCTGGCGAGGTGGTGGTAACCGTGAAATGGAACGGACTGCAACGCAAGGTGCATCTCGATATTACGTATGGTAAGGATTGGACAGGTGGTAGGAACGAAGCGTTTGAGGGCGGTGACGGCACGCAGGAGAATCCCTATTTGATTCATAATGCTGATCAGTTCTATTCTGCGGTTGGTTCGAAAAATTATAATAAGAAAGATGTCTATTTTAAATTGGTCTGCGACATCTTCTTTAACACGCACCTGCTGCAAGAAGACGGAACTCCACGAGAGAATGCCATTAAATGGAATCTATATGACCACGATTTCAATGCCAACCTCGACGGTAACGGCAAGACCATCTATGGCCTGTATGTGAATAAGGATAATTTGTCACAAAATGAGACTTTTGGCATCTTCAAGAATCTCTATGGGACAGTGAAGAACCTGGCCATCGTTGACAGTGAGGTTTCCACGAACGATGCCTCCTACGCTGACACCTCCGCAGGACTGCTGTGTGGAACCATGAAGGAAGGTGCATCGGTAACCAACTGTCTGTTCCACGGAAGGGTTAGTGTTGACTCCTATTGCGGAGGAATCGCTGGCTATGTGGAGAAGAACAACACTTCGATAACCGACTGCTTCACCAGTGTGCATCTTACATGGCCCGAAAAAGGCAAATATCCTCAGGGGGCAGGTGATGTGAGCTACTACACTCCCGCCACTCTTGAAAGATGTATCTCTACGGGAAGGGTGGAGAAATTCGGACAAGACTTTGGATCTTCATTCAATGCACTTGATACTAAGGGATGTTATTTCGACATACAGATGCAGGCTGGTATAAGGAACCAATCCCAATATGTACAGGAATCGGCAAGGACTACCAATGAACTGGTGAACGGTAATCTGATGAGCGATTACAGTGCATGGCAGCAGGAAGAGGAGCGTTACCCGATGCTGCGTACTTTTGCGGATACCCCTTACGGTAAGTTACTTGCCATGCCCATATACTTCGACATACCAGAAACCTCCACTTCTTGCTATACCACCGACCGTGCAGGTGATGTACAGTATATCTTCGAGTTCCCCACGGAGGATGTACTCTGGAGTGCTCTCAATGGCCAAACCTATATTGATGTGATCAACGATTGTGGTGCGGCTTCCATTGTGCAGCAAACAGATGATAATGTGGAGATCCTGATGGCTGAGGCTCAGAACGTGGAGAGTCAGTGTACACGAGCCAGGCGTACCCTGCCACTGAACCTACGTAGCGGGCTCACTCATTTCCGCTTTAAGGATCATGTAGCACAGGAGGCTGCTGAGGCTTCCTTTGACAAGAATCAAGATAAGATTCTTACCCTTCGTGAACTGGTGGAAGCTAATAAAGAGGACTTCGCAGTGTTCAATACCAGTGCCAAAGCAAATGAAGATGATTTGGTAGCCTTCCCTGAGTTCCGCTATTTCACAAATACCAAAACTATCGAAGAGGGCATGCTCTCTGGTCTTGATAAACTGAGCGAACTGCAACTGCCGAAAAAGCTTACTACCATTGCCGGGAACGCCTTCAGTGGTTGTGCAAGTTTGGAAGAGATTACAGTGCCTGCCACCTTCACAACCATGAATATGGGGGCTCTTTATAAGTCAAGCATTAAGGATATCCTTGTCAACCCCAAGCATAAGACCATGGAGAGTATCGATGGCGCTCTCTTTGAGACTGATAACATAGGGAAGAAGCATCTGGTGATTTACCCTCCAGGACGCGGTGAGGAGGATGCTACCATCAGCACACTGTTCCACTACATCAACGACTATGCCTTCTACAAGGTTCCGAACCTGAGGAATATCTACATTGACAACTGTCTGCCCGAAGGTAACATGGTTGAGCCAGAATCCTCTGAACAGCCCATCATCCATGAGAATGAAGAAGAAATGATGCATATCTATGTCAACGATGGCTCGTATATGAGTTCGCAGACTACTGGTGTGTATATCTCAGGACTCCTCAAACTGTACCAAGATGATTACTTTTGGGGGGAATACGAAGACAATGGTCATCTGCATATCTATTATCCGCTGAAAGTAACAGAGGGCGGATGGGCTACACTCTATATCGGGTTCCCCACACAATTGCCCGAAGGAATGATGGCTTACTTCGTATCCAAAACCAACCAAGATGAAAACGTTGCCACGCTGAAGAGTATCGGAAGGAAAATCCCTGCTGCCACACCGGTGGTAATCAAGGCAGAAGAACCCGGACTGTATCCACTGTATAAGTATGAGGGGTCGGTGCCTGATCTCATGAAGTACGACAACCGTCTGATCGGTACCTATATCGGACAGACCGATAACGGTAAGGTGAAATGGGGCATCAATGTGAACCAGGAGACATCCATCACTGGTAGCGTGCTCACCCTCGGTCATAATGCCGACAAAGAGGTTGGCTTCTTCAAGTATAACGGTACTGTGGTACCGCCCTATCGTTGCTACCTCTCTTACGACACCATTATTGAACAGAATGCAAAGACCGGACTGCTCCTGCTGATTGATGACACACCCGCAGGAATCGCCACCGACATCAATCGCGCTTCAAGCGACAAGACACAAATGACAAGTGATGCGTGGTACACCCTAGAAGGTGTGCGTCTGCCAGGCAAGCCAGCCACGAAAGGCTTCTATATCCACAACGGTAAGAAGATGGTATTGAAGTGAGATGGGCAACGGCGGTTCACTTGAATAGCGATTGAGCGAATGCAGAAAAAAGTTAGAAGCCTGATAACGGGGAGTTAGAAGGCTGATAACGACGTGTTAGAAGGCTGATAACGGGGAGTTAGAAGGCTGATAACTTTGAAGGGGGATTTTCCTATACGGATGAATCCTCCTTTTTCAGCAATTCACTGAGCGGTATCATCACGAAATCACGTTCCTGCATCAACGGATGAGGAATCTTCAAATCTGGTTCATCCACGGTAAGGTCGTCGTAGAGTAGGATATCAATATCGATGAGACGGTCCGAGTAGATGCGCGACTTAGATGTCTTCTTTTGTCGCCCCAGGTCACGTTCAATCTTCTGGGTTTTGCGCAGCACCTGTCTTGGGGTGAGGGTGCTTTCGCAGAGGATAACGCCATTGAGGAACTTATTCTCTGACTCAAAGCCCCACGGCTCCGTCTCGATAAAAGACGAACGACGGATCACCTCCCCCACCCGCTCGTTAATCAATTCAATGGCTCGTTCAATGTTCTCCTGGCAATCACCCAGGTTACTGCCCAAGCCTAAATACACCTTATGTTTCAAATTATCAATATTGGCATCGTTGAAATCGCCCACTCTTAAATCGTAATATCGTCATCACGTGACAACGTAATAACGATATTCTACTACTAAAAGGAGCTAAGGACATTAATCGTCCAAGATCAGCATCGCATCACCATAGCAACCGAACCTGTAGCCGTTTTTCACAGCCTTATTGTATGCTTCCATCACCAGGTTGTAGCCACCAAAAGCTGCTGTTTCCATGAGGAGGGTTGACAGCGGATGATAGAAGTTGGCTATCATACAGTCGGCCACCCCAAACTCGTAAGGCGGGAAAATGAACTTATTAGTCCACCCCTCATATTCCTTCAGCATCTTATCTGTACCCACAGCAGTCTCAGTGGCCTTCACCACGCTGGTACCTACGGCGCAGACATGGAATCCCTTCTGCTTGGCATTGTTCACAATGTCGCACGCCTCCTTATCAATAAACATCTGCTCTGAATCCATCTTATGCTTGGTCAGATCCTCCACCTCAATATCGTGGAAGTTGCCCAATGCGCAGTGAAGGGTGATATACGCAAAATCTATGCCTTTAATCTCCATGCGTTTCAGCATCTCACGCGAGAAGTGCAGACCGCTGGCCGGAGCCGTCACAGCACCTTCGTTCTTGGCATAGATGCACTGGAAATCTTCCAGATCCTCTTCTGTTGCCTGACGACGGTCCACTATATAGTGTGGCAGCGGAGCCTCACCGAGAGCATAGAGCTCACGTTTGAACTCATCGTGAGGACAGTCGTAGAGGAATCGCAGGGTGCGACCGCGGCTGGTGGTGTTGTCTATTACCTCGGCCACCATAGTACCACTATCGTCAAAGAAAAGTTTATTACCAATGCGAATCTTACGTGCTGGCTCCACAAGCACATCCCAAAGGCGCATCTCCTTGTTGAGTTCTCTCAACAGGAACACCTCTATCTTTGCATCGGTCTTCTCCTTGGTTCCATACAATCGAGCAGGGAATACCTTGGTGTCGTTGAACACAAAGACATCTCCTTCACCGAAATACTCCAGTACATGACGGAAATCCAGAAAGACAGGATTACCTTCCTCGTCTTTCAACGGCTCACCGTTCTCGTCCTTTTTGTACATGTCAATGGTTTGCGACTTACGATGGAGGACCATCAGTCGGCACTCGTCCCGATGATAAGGTGGGTTGAGGGCAATCAGCTCCTCAGGTAACTTAAACTTAAACTGTGATAACTTCATATCGTTTTTGTTTCAATTTTTCTATTCTAAACTCTTAACTTCGTTGACTCTTGTCACGACTCGGCAAAACTTAAGCAAGCTTGGTTCTGCACTCACTGTTCCAAAAGTTCAAGATCCTGCTGCTCGAGCCACTTCGGAAACTGCTCCAAGGTAATGCACTGCGACAGAGATATGTCGCCCACCCGAGTCCTGCAGAGCGAGGTGAGATAGGCGGCCGAATCAAGGGCCTCACCGATATCGCGGGCAAGCGAACGGATATACGTGCCTTTGCCACATACCACCCGAATGCTCATCTGCATCATCTCTTCATCAAAGTGCAACAGTTCGATTTCTTCGATATGCACCGTTTTTGCTTTAATCTCAAAGTCCTTTCCCTTTCGACTGAGCTGGTAGGCTCGTTTGCCGTTCACACAGACAGCACTATATACGGGTGGTACTTGCTGCACGTCTCCAACGAATGAGGTGAGCACCTGCTCTATACGCTCACGAGTGATCTGCTCCGTGGGGAACACCTCATCCACAGGATGCTCCATGTCGTGACTGGCGGTTGATGCGCCCAACTGCAAGGTGGCCACATATTCCTTGATGTGTGCCATCAGCGTTTCTATCTCCTTGGTCTTCTTACCAGTACAGAGAATCAGCACGCCTGTGGCCAGCGGATCCAGCGTTCCAGCATGTCCCACCTTCACCTTATAACGCATCTTCTTCGTCAGCAGATAGCGTATATGAGCCAGCGCACCGAAGCTTGACATGGCATAGGGCTTGTCGATGCTCAGTATAACACCCTCTTTGAAATTCATCAGTCAACCATTGAAAGTGAATATCCTGCCATGATGAGGATAAGTATGATGAGACCTACAACGATACGATAGATACCGAAGGCCTTGAATCCGTATTTGGAAACGAAGTTCACAAACCACTTCATGGCAAGCAACGCAACGATAAAGGCCACGACACATCCTACAATGAGCATGGTGATATTATTGGTTGTTGCCCATGCCCCACCCTCTTTCATCAGGTCGAAGAGGTCGAGCACGGTAGCTCCTGCCATCGTTGGAACAGCCAGGAAGAATGAGAACTCTGCAGCACGGCGGCGGGTAAGACCCTGAGCCATACCACCAACGATGGTGGCCATGGAACGCGACACGCCGGGAATGACGGAGATACACTGGAAGAGACCTATGTTAAAGGCACTCCGCTCTGTCACCTCACGCTTTTCGTCGGGCTTGTTGAAGATCTTGTCGCAATAGAGCATGAAGATGCCACCCACGACGAGCATGATAGCCACCACAACCACACTGTCGAGCAGCCAATCGAGCAAGCCCGATTTCTTGGCAAGCAGACCGATTACGATGGCGGGAATTACACCCACAACCAGCAGCCAATAGAAATGGAACTTATGCTTCAGTCGTCCGAATGCGGAAGCTCCTTCTGGAGCTGGTGAATGATCAATGCGGAAGAAACGTTTCCAATAGAGGCAAACCACAGAAAGTATGGCTCCGAACTGGATGATGAACGTGAACGCATGTACAAAGGCGGCCATGGTAGGGTCATCCTGCATACGATCGGTAACACCCAGAAGATTCTGGGTGATAATCATGTGCCCAGTAGAAGATACGGGAAGGAACTCAGT
The DNA here is from genome assembly GCA_017651265.1 of Prevotella sp. Lineage (GTDB taxonomy): Bacteria > Bacteroidota > Bacteroidia > Bacteroidales > Bacteroidaceae > Prevotella. Next base: position 6,170 of record JAGCDO010000007.1, read on the forward strand.
GAGTCCTTCCACGATGGCGATGATAATAGTTTCAATGAGTGTCATTTCTCAGTATTCTCATTGTTTAGTCCATCTTTCGGCTTATGCATGATAGCAAATACGATTGACACAAATCCGAGGAAGGTTACCACGGGTGCCACCTTGATATGCATGGCACTGAATATCTCCGGGTTAAACGACTCTACCGTTGAACCACTGCCGCTCATGAGGATGAAGCCGAGGATTACCACGGCTACTCCTACTGCCAGCAGGATATAATTCACGCGATCAAATGCAAAGTTTGTTTTGTTCATATTTTGTTTTTTTAATGGGCTTGATGGGCATGATAGGCTTGATGGGCCTAATTGTCAATTTTCAATTCTCAATTTTCAATTATATTTTATACAGTTCTCCAGCCTTCATCTTCAGGAACATGTTCACTGAGAAATAGGAGCAGAGGAGGGTGATGAGAATACCGAACACCAGAACGGCTACTGCCGTAATGATCATCACCTGGGGGGTAATGACAGCCAGTACACCTGGCTCGTAGGTGTAGAGTACATAGATACCAACAGCCAGTACGATGATGGCGATCAAAGCTGCACACACCCCAATGAAGAAGGCATGCTTCATGAACGGGCGACGGATGAATCCCCATGAGGCTCCCACCAGTTTCATGGTATGGATGGAGAAGCGACGGGCATAGATTCCTAACTTCACAGAGTTGTTGATCAACGAGAAGGAGACGATGCTTAGCAGAACAGCCAAAACCAACAATACCAGGTTTATCTTGTTCAGCGTACGGTTCACATCGTTAATCAAGTCGAGCGGATACTCCAGCTCTTGTACCTGCGTATTCTTCTTCAGCTCTTGGGAAATCCACTTCAGCGAGTCCTGATTGGCATAGTCGGCCGACAACCGCAGTTCGATACTGCTGGTATAGGGGTTTCCATCGGCAAACTCACTGGGATCAACGCCTAACTCCTGTTTCTGCTCCTCGAGCACCTGCTCTTTGCTCACGAAGGTGAGTCCGCTTACATAAGGGCGCGTCCTCAAGTCCCTGCAGAGACGCAAGGCTTCAGGGTTCGTCATATCCTCAGCAAGCATCATTGTTACCTTCAGATTCTCCTTGACATAAACAGAAAGGTTCTTAGCTGTGAGTACGGAGAATACGACCATGCCCAGAAGGATGAGCACCATCGCCGTACTTATACATAGAGTAATTGCCTGCAATCCTCTGTGGTTGCGGGCTTTCGTTCGTTTCTTTCCCATCGTAGAAAGGTTGTATACAACTTACTGCCTGCAAAGATACAAAGATAAAATGAGAAATGAGAATAAAAAAACCAGTTTATTTTGTTTTGCCCTTTTTTATCCGTAATTTTGGCTTCGCCGAAAGTACTTTCGCTCGACAAACAAAAATAAATCGGTTTATTTTTTGTTTTGTGCTCACTTATCCGTACTTTTGCAGTGAAAATTGCAAAGGTATGTCAACGATTATCTATCCCGGACCTATTTTTGGTCCCGTACAAAGTCGCCGACTTGGCGTTTCCCTTGGTATCAACCTGTTGCCATCAGATGGTAAGGTGTGCACCTTCGACTGCATCTACTGTGAGTGCGGATTCAATGCCGACCACCGTCCTCGAAGGAAAATGCCCACACGAAAGGAAGTGAGAGCAGCCTTGGAGAGACGTTTGAAGGACATGAAGGAAAATGGCCCTGCCCCTGATGTGTTCACCTTTGCCGGTAATGGAGAACCTACCGCCAATCCTCAGTTCCCCAAAATCATCAATGATACCTTGCAGTTACGCGACAAGTATTTTCCAGATGCGAAGGTTTCGGTACTAAGTAACAGTACGATGATTTGCAAACCTGAGGTTCATGCCGCCCTTATGCGCGTTGACAATAACATCTTGAAACTGGATACGGTGGATCCAGAGTATATTCAGACTGTTGATCGCCCTACGGGTATATACGATTTACAGCAAATCATCGAACAAATGAAACAGTTCAACGGTCATCTCATCATCCAAACCATGTTTATGAAAGGTGAGAAGACTGTGGATTTAGGTCCTGAGGGCACAAAACTGATACCGGTAGATAACACAGGGGACGAGTATGTCACACCTTGGCTGGAAACCGTCAAAGCTATTGCTCCGCAGCAGGTGATGATATACACCATTGATCGCGAAACACCCGACCACAATCTGCGCAAGGCCACGAAAGAGGAACTTGACCACATTCGCGACCGCGTAATAGCAGCGGGCATCCCATGTACAGCTAGTTATTAAACAAGAAAACCTGACTCACACCATGTGAAAGTCAGGTTTTCTGTTTCTATACCAGAGGCATCAAATCTTGGTGATGATACCCTTTTTAGAGTTCTCCAAGAATTGGATGACATTATGAATTTCAGGACTGTCGGGCACCTGTTCCTTAATCTGAAGGAGAGCATCGAACAGACTGGTCTGCCCGTGGAACACCAATCGATAGGCATTGGCAATATGCTTCAGCACTTTATCACTGATGCCGTTGCTCTTGCACATGGTCTGATTCACACCACCATAGCCTACAGGAGTGCCGCCAGCAATGATATACGGAGGAACATCCTTAGAAAAGGTCGTACCAGCTTGGATCATAGCGCCATCTCCTACTCGAGTAGCTGCATTTTCAATAACACTGGATGAGAATATCACACCATTACCAATCTCGCAGTCGCCTGCAATCTTGGTACCATAGCCAAACACACAACGGTCGGCCACCTTCGTATCATGACTGATATGGGCACCTTCCATCAATACGTTATCACTACCGATTACTGTCTGACCACCCGTATGAGTGGCACGGTTGATGACCACATTCTCACGGATGATGTTATTGTTGCCAATCACACATTCGGTTTTCTCTCCACGGAAATCAAAATCCTGAGGGAGAGCAGCAATGACGGATCCCTGATGAATCTTGTTTCCACTGCCCATGCGTGTACCGTTGAGGATGCTCACAAAGGGGAAAATGATACAGTTATCACCGATCACCACATCGTCTTCGATATACACGAAAGGGAATATCTTACAGTTATCACCGATTTGAGCCTTTGGGCTGATTTCGGCTTTTGGACTAATTTCACTCATATTTCTGAATTTTGAGTTTTGAACTATTTTGCTCCGCCTCCCAATGCCTGATACAAGTTCACTACGGCCTGCATCTTATGGAAGTCGTCGGCAACTTTCGAGAGCTGGGCACTGAGCAGACTGCTCTGGGCCTGGATTACTTCAAGATAAGTGGTGCTACTGCTTGCCATCAGGGCTCTGGTATCTTCCACATTCTTCTGCAACACCTCAATCTGCTTGGCCTCGATGGCACTCTTCTCAGCACTGGAGTTGTAGAGAACGAGGGCATTGCTCACCTCACTACCTGCAGCGAGCACATTCTGCTGCCAGGTGTTATAGGCCTGCTCGTACTGCATCTTTGCCACTTTCAGTCCGGCAACAATCTGTCCATGCTGGAAGATAGGCTGTACCAGACTGCCCACAGCACTTAGCAGCAGCTTACCAGGATTCACCGCTCCATTATTGTTTGTGAAGCTTCCTGTACCTGTGATAGTGATATTGGGATAGAACCGACTGCGGGCCGTATTGATGTCATAGAAACATCCTGCCAGTTGCATCTCAGCAGCATGCACATCAGCACGGTTGTTCAGCATCTGGATACCTACACCTGTGGAGAAACTGGTAGGCAGCGACTGCTCCTCCAAAGTACCACGGGCGATGGTCTGCGCCGGCTGTCCGATGAGCAGAGAAAGTGAGTTCTCCATCTCGCGGATCTGGCGCAGCAGGTCGGTCTTCTGTGCCTCCACGGAATAGTAGTTCGCCTCAGCGCTCTGCACAGCGGTAGAACGGTAGCCAATCTTCGTTTCCTTCATCACCTTCATCTTCTCCCAGGTGTCTTTGGTGAGCTCACTCATGTTATTGACGATCTCCACCTGACGATCGAGCATCAGCAATGTATAATAGAGATTTGCGATGTTACTGATGAGATTCGTCTGTACCACCACCTGGTAGTCCTTAGTGGCCAACAGCGCCATCTGGGCACTACGCTTCTGGTTCAGCAGATTACCGAAGAGATCCACACTCCACGAAGCACTTACAGGAAGTGAATAGGCCTTGGTGGCCTTCCCACCATCCCACGAGGAGATTGTTCCCTGCGGAGTAAAGGTAAAGCCAGGTACGAAGGCGAGTTTAGCCACCTTGAGCTGTTCCTCCACCATCTTCACGTTGAGGGCGGCATTGAGCAGGTTGGCATTCTTGTCCAGACCCTGCTGAATCAGCTCCTGCAGCTTCGGATCAGTAAACACGCTACGCCATGGCATGTTACCGAAGTTCTCATCCTGTCCGTTCACCGCCGTCCATTGTCCATCCACCACCTTTCCCAGCGACAAGGTATCGTTAGGATTCAGTGGGTCACGAACCAGTCCTTCGGTATTCACGTCAGGTCGTTCATATTTTGTATAGAGTCCGCAGCCCGACAGTAACAGGACTGCAAACGACATGAATAATATCTTCTTCATATATGCTTATCTTTACTATTTCTCCAATTCATAATCCACAGGCTTAGAATGTGCGTACTGTGCCAACTCGGCTGCCACATCTGGATTCTCCTCGTCGTCGAACTTCATCGGGGAGATCTTCTCCTGCAGACTCTGGAAGATTACAAATAAGGTGGGCACCACGAAAATCTGGAGCAGCGTACCGATGAGCATACCGCCCACGGCTGCAGCACCCAGTGTCTGGTTACCGTTCTTACCCACACCCGAAGCAAACATCATTGGCAATAGACCCACGATCATGGCGAGTGATGTCATGAGGATAGGACGCAGACGGGCAGCAGCACCCAGCACAGCCGACCATGAAATGGCCATACCTGTTTCGCGGCGCTCCAAAGCGAACTGTACGATAAGGATGGCGTTCTTAGCCAACAGACCGATCAACATAATCAATGAGATCTGCATGTAGATATCGTTCGAATGACCGAACAACTGCGTGAAGAGGAAAGCACCTGCCAGACCGAAAGGCACAGAGAGAACCACAGCCAGCGGCAGAATATAACTCTCGTACTGCGCACTCAGAATCAAGTAGATGAAGATGAAGCAGAGTACGAAGATCAATGCAGTAGAGTTGCTGGAAGCAGCCTCTGAACGAGTCAGACCGGAGTAGTCGTAGGTGTAACCAGCAGGCAGATATTGCGCAGCCACCTCCTCACAAGCCTTGATGGCTTCACCAGAAGAATAGCCGTCGGCTACAGTTGCCGTCACGTTGATAGAAGTGAAGAGGTTGAAACGGTTGATGTTCGAAGGACCATAGACACGCTCCAAATTACAATACTCCAGGATTGGCGACATACCATGCGGTGTACGCACATACACACCACCCAAACTCTCTGGTGTCATTCGTGTGGAAGGATCACCTTGCACCATTACACGATAGAGTTTACCGTAAGCATTGAAGTTTGATGCATACAGACCGCCGTAATAACCTTGCAGCGTACTGAGGATGGTTTGCGGTGAGATGCCTGCCTGCTTACACTTAGGCACATCCACATGAATCATATATTGCGGATAATTCGGGTTGTAGCTGGTTTGTGCAGCCTGGATCTCAGGACGCTTGTTCAGCTCAGCCAGATACTCTTTGGTCACTTCAAAGAAACGGTTCAGATTACCGCCAGTACGGTCCTGCATCACCAACGACACACCACTGTTGGCAGAGAAACCAGGAATCATCGGCGGAGCAAATGCCAGCACCTGTGCGTCCTTGATAGCAGCTGTCTGCTTATAAATCAGTCCTAAGACAGAGTTAGCATCATACGGATTCACGAGGAAGCGGTAGATACCATCACCCTGCCATAAACCAGACAGTTTCCACCAGAATCCCTTCTGTCGTTCAGAGAACGGTTTCAGCTTGAGGATAAATGTGGCCTGATCGGAACCGGAACCTGCGATGAAGTTATATCCTTGTATCTGCTCACGACTCTGGATGGCTGGGTTCGTAGCCAGCATCGAGTCAACCTGATCGATAATCTGACGGGTTCTTGCCACAGAGGTTGCCGGCGGCATAGAAACCGTACAGAACAGCGTACCTGTATCCTCGCTCGGCACCAGACCTGTCTTGGTAGTGAACATCGTGGTAGCCAGTACAGCTATACCGATAATCACGGCAATACCAATAGCCAAGGGCTTGCGCACCAGTTTCTGTACACCATTCTTATATTTGCCCAGCACCTTATCGTATGCTGTATTGAACGAAGCATGGAAACGGTCAATGCGCGACATCTTCACCTCGTTGCCGTTCTCATCGTGCGGTTTCAGGAAGATGGCACAAAGGGCAGGAGACAACGTCAAGGCGTTCAAAGCCGAGATAAAGATTGAAACCGCCATGGTTACACCGAACTCCCTATAGAATGTTCCGCTCGTACCACCAATGAACGATACAGGAATGAACACCGAAGCCATCACAAGCGTAATGGAGATGATGGCGCCAGAAATTTCATTCATAGCATCTATAGATGCGGTGAGTGAACTCTTGTATCCCTGATCCAGCTTAGCATGCACAGCCTCCACCACCACAATGGCATCATCCACCACGATGGCAATAGCCAAAAGCAAGGCTGAGAGCGTGAGTAGGTTGATGGAAAAACCGAAGATCTTCAGGAAGAAGAACGTACCTATCAACGATACCGGCACGGCAATCAGCGGGATGAGCGTAGAACGGAAGTCCTGCAAGAACACATACACCACAAGGAACACCAGAATCAGCGTCATGATCAGCGTGAACACCACCTCCTCGATAGAAGCATAGAGGAATTCTGTCACGTCGTAATTGATCTTGTAGATCATACCCGGAGGGAACAGCTTAGCCTGTTCCTCCAGTTCGGCCTTCACTTGCTTGGCAATCTCATTGGCATTTGAACCAGCAATCTGCTGCACCATACCCATCACAGAAGGGATGTTGTTGTTCTTCATGGCCACACTGTACTGTAAGCCACCCAGCTCGATCTTTGCCACATCCTTCAGTTTCAGCGTATTTCCGTTGGCATCACTGGAGATGACGATGTTGCCAAACTCCTCTTCTGTCTTCAGACGACCAGTATAGCGCATGGCATACTCGTAAGCCACATTCGACTGCTCACCGAAGGTACCAGGCGCAGCCTCAATATTCTGTTCAGCCAATACACCACTGATGTCGCTTGGCATCAGGTTATACTGCTTCATCACCTCGGGCTTCAGCCAGATACGCATAGAGTAGGTCTTCACACCTGGCGACTGAACGTCACCCACACCTTGGATACGCTTGATGGCAGGAACAATGTTAATGTTGGAGTAGTTCGTCAGGAACTTATCGTCATAGCGACCGTCGGAGGTCAGCGTGAACATCATCACCTGGGAGGTCTGACGTTTCATTACCGTCACACCGATACGGGTAACCTCAGCCGGCAGCAAGGCCTGTGCCTGCTGAACACGGTTTTGAACGTTCACTGCACACATATCGGCATTCATTCCCTGGCGGAACAACACCTGTATGCTGGCAGAACCCGAGCCAGCTGATGAGGAGAGGTAGTCCATACCCTCCACACCATTGATACTCTCTTCCAATGGAACGAGCACTGAATTCTTTACTGTCTCTGCATCGGCACCAGGATAACTGGTGAAGACCACAACGGTAGGCGGAGCAATGTCCGGATACTGCTCGATAGGCAGTGTGGTCAATCCGATGATACCCAGCAACACAATCACCACGGAAATCACCGTAGAGAGTACTGGGCGTTTGATAAATGTTGTAAAAGTCATAAATTCTTAGAACCTGTTACTTATAACTGATAACTTGTGACTTACTTCTTACCTGTCATTGCATCCACGAAGCCCTTGGCAGAACCGTCAGCGTTAATCTGGGTAGCATCCTCGATCTTCTTCTGATACTGCTCAGGCGTAATGGGAACAATCTCCATACCGTCAGACAACTTGGTAATACCGTTGGTAACATACTTGTCACCAGGTTTCAGACCGCTGCGAACGATGAAGTTCAGACCGTCTGTCTGGGGATCCACAGTAATCTCGGTATATTTCACCTTATTATCCTTGCCTAAAACATAGACGAACTTCTTATCCTGCACCTCGGATACACAAGACTGAGGAATGATGATGGCAGAATTATCGTTCTTGGAAATGACAATCGATCCGCTACCACCGCTCTTCAACAAGCGCTCGGGATTCGGGAAGTGTGCAATGAGCTGCACGGAACCTGTGGAAGCATCAATTACACCGCTGGCCTTGGTAACCTTACCTTCATGACCATACACTGTACCATCAGCCAACTGAAGTTTTACAGGAGGAATAGCATTGATGGCAGCCTGTGTACCGCCGGCTGTCTTACTCAGTTCAAGCATATCTTTCTCAGTCATTGAGAAATAAACCTCCATGCTACTGATGTTTGACACTGTTGTGAGGGCTGGTACGCTGGAAGCACTGACCATAGCACCCACCTTATAGGGCAGACTGGCAATGACGCCAGCTGCAGGACTCTTCACAAAGCAGAAGCTAAGCTGCTCTTTGGCAGATGCCAAAGTTGCCTTTGCCAACGACAGCTGTGCTTGCGCACTGGAATATGCATTCTTTGCCGACTCCAGCTCATATTGTCCGATCACGTTCTGCTCAAACAGTTTCTGGTTATTCTCGTAAGTGAGCTTTGCGGTATTGCACTGGGCTGTAGCTGTATTCACAGAAGCCTGAGCCTGACGAACTGCAGCCTGATAGGTCTCGTTGTCGATCACAAACAGCAACTGACCTACGCCAACTGACTGACCTTCTTTAACACAGACACGTGTAATGAATCCTGACGCCTTCGGACGAATCTCCACATCCTGCACGCCCTTGATGGTAGCAGGATAAGTGGTCTGCATCGATGCATCCTTTGTCTGTGCCGACTGCACTGGGAACTCATTGTCACCAAAGTTTGGCATACCGCCTCCCTTGCCTCCACAAGAGACCAGGATGACAGCCATAGCCACAACCATTAAAATCTTGTTTCTTTTCATACCTATTTATTATTTATTAATACTTTCAAAACTACGTTTCCAGAAAACTAACACCCTTCTTTGGGTTTTTTCAAATTGCAAAGATACACATTAATCATTACGTATACGTAAAAGATATGACATTATTGGCAAATATTAACGAATATTTGCAACAAACATTAAGTCTGCATACCTAATTCTTTAGCCTTTGCCATCAGCAGTTCCATCAGCGGTTCCCGTTCGTTAGCCACCTGATTGTCGAGCACAGCATCTTTCAAATATTGCTTCAGTGTTCCTACAACAGGAGACGGCTTAAGGTGGAAGATTTCCATAATCTCATTCCCGTCGATTACAGGCTGTAGCAACCGTTTGTAATCCTTTTCTTTAAGGTCGGCTAGTTTTTCCCTAACGATTCTGAAGTTCTCCAAAAAACGTTTCTTGCGCACCTCGTTCTTACTGGTAATATCCGCTTCACAGAGCAGCATCAGGTCGTCTATATCTTCGCCTGCATCGTTCATCAGTCGGCGCACGGCACTGTCGGTCACCTCTTCGTCGGCAATCACGATGGGACGCATGTGCAAATCAACCAGTTTCTGCACATATTTCATCTTCGCATCGAGCGGCAGTTTCAGACGTCTGAATATCTCAGGCACCATCTTCGCTCCGATAAAGTTATGGTTATGGAAGGTCCAACCCTGCTGGTTATCCCATCGTTTGCTTTTGGTCTTGCCGATATCGTGTAACAAAGCTGCCCAACGCAGCCAAAGCTGTGATTGGTCAGTCTTACAAACATTCTCCAGCACTTCCAGGGTATGATAAAAGTTGTTTTTATGTGCCCTGCCGTTGCGAGTCTCTACAATATCGAGTGCTGACAGTTCCGGTAGAATCAGCTGAAGGAGTCCGCTATCATGCAGCTCCAGCAGTCCTATACTGGGATGTGCGGCCAAGAGAATCTTGTTCAGTTCTTCAGCAATGCGTTCTCCGCTGATAATCTTCAGTCGTTGAGCATTGCGGCAAAGGGCATCTTTTGTCTCCTGCTCAATATCAAAGCGCAATTGCGTGGCGAAACGCACACAACGAAGCATACGCAACGGATCATCAGAGAAGGTGATATCAGGATCCAGCGGTGTACGAATCAGTCCATCTTCCAGGTCGTATATACCATCAAAAGCGTCCACCAGTTCACCGAAACGATCGTGATTCAGGCAGATGGCCAGGGCATTGATGGTGAAATCGCGGCGGCACTGATCATCTTCCAAAGTACCATCTTCCACCACCGGCTTGCGAGAGTCGTGGCTATAGCTTTCCTTACGTGCACCTACGAACTCCACTTCATATTCCTTCCTCGTTCCTCCGTCCTCCGTCCTCATGAACTTTACCTGCGCGGTGCCGAAATTCTTGAAGACACTCAGATGTGCTTTCTTTCCAAGTTCTTTCTTTAAGGCCTGTGCCACGGCGATTCCGCTTCCTACAACCACGACATCAATATCGTTTGATGGCCGTTCGAGGAAGATGTCACGAACATATCCGCCCACAACATAACATTCCACGCCAAGCCTATCGGCTATGGTGGAAATCTGGTGGAAAATTTCCTGATCAAGGATCTGTGCCAGCTCGTCGTCGCTATACAGTTTCATTGCTTGCCCTGTTTTTGATGTGCAAAGGTACGATTTAGTGAGCGAAAATGCAAATTTATTTGCAATTATCCTTACTTATTTGTACCTTTGCACTTCGAAAGAGTATTTTTCATGAAAAGACTATTATTTCTAAGTATTACGATAAGTCTGCTTCTGTGCGGCTGTGAGTCGAAACACGACAAGCTGCAGGAAGAAATACGTCTGCGCAAAGAAGCACTGATTCACAAACAGGACTCCGTTCTTAAAGCATCCCAAAAGGAAGTGGAAGCGCTCGATAAAGAGATACAAATAGTGAACAGGAAATACAATCAGATGAAACACGAGGCACAGGCGGCTCATGATGCAGGAACAGCCACAGCAGAACAGTTGCGTTCCGTAACCCGTATGCGGATGCACCGTGACTCGCTGAAGACGCGGTTTGACATGCTCTGTGCCAAGATCAAATATATCCGCAGACGACAGTCGGAAATGGCTTTATGGAATGAGAAAAACACGTCTGCTAAAGACAGTACCGCCGCAGGAAAGAGATAAAATAGGTAATTGTCTTTGCTGTTTCAATTTTAATTCGTAACTTTGCACCATCTTTACAAGATGAGTCATGTCAAAGAATACAAATAAGACTGAGGAACAGTTCAAAAACGTGATGGCGGAATGCCGTTCACTTTTTGAGAAGAAGTTGCACGACTACGGAGCATCGTGGCGCATTCTACGTCCGTCGTCGTTGACCGACCAGCTGTTCATCAAAGCTAAGCGTATTCGGTCGCTGGAGATCAAGAAGGAGTCGTTGGTGGGTGAAGGTATCCGACCAGAGTTCATTGCACTCATCAACTACGGTATTGTAGGACTGATCCAGCTGGACCGCAGCTATGTTGATACGGTTGACATGGATCCGGAAGAGGCCATGGCGCTGTACGACCGTTATGCAAACGAGGCGCTGGAACTGATGCTCAAGAAGAACCACGACTATGATGAGGCATGGCGTTCAATGCGGGTAAGCAGCTATACCGACTTCATCCTGACAAAGATACAACGCGTAAAGGAAATTGAGGACATCGCAGGTGCCACGCTAGTGAGCGAGGGCATTGATGCCAATTATATGGATATCATCAACTATGCCGTGTTCGGAGCCATCAAACTAAAAGGTGAGGAATGAAGGCTAAATGGATTTCGATAGGAGTGAACGTCTGCCGCTTCATCGTGGCACTGACCTTCATCTTCTCAGGATTCGTGAAAGCTATCGATCCGCTGGGCACGCAGTACAAGATCAACGACTACCTCCAGGCCCTCGGCTGTGAAGGTATCGTCCCGCCCATCGTGACGCTGGGCATTTCGGTATTGCTGTCGGCTGTGGAGTTCTACACGGGAATGATGTTACTCTTCGCCATCAACAGACGTGTAATGAGTCGCGTAGCAGTAGTATTCATGGTTATCATGACCATTATTACTTTCTGGTTGTGGGTAGCTAACCCGATCACCGACTGCGGCTGTTTCGGCGATGCAGTGCATCTGACCAACGGACAGACATTGTTGAAGAACGTAGTGCTACTGGCTTGTGCGTTAGTGATTGCATGGAAACCACTTTCGATGGTGAGGTTCATCAGCAAGAGCAACCAATGGATCGTGAAGAACTATACGGCTATTTTCATCATCCTGTCAAGCATCTGGTGCCTCTACGATCTGCCGCTCTTTGACTTCCGGCCCTACCATGTGGGAGCTAACATCCCAGAAGGCATGAGGATCCCTGATGATGCAGAACAGCCGGAGTTCGAGACAACTTTCATTATGGAGAAAGATGGCAAGAGGGAAACGTTCACACTCGAGAACTATCCTGACTCCACATGGACGTTCATCGACAGCAATAGCGTACAGACAAAAGAAGGATATGTGCCGCCCATACACGATTTCTCCATCATCTCGATGGAATCCGGGGATGATATCACGGAGGAGGTGCTGAGTTATAAAGACTATACCTTCCTGCTCATCTCGCCTCATCTGGAAGATGCCAGCGACACCAACTTCGGTGAGATAGACCAGTTGTATGAATATGCACAGGCAAACGGATACCCGTTCTATGGACTTACCGCCAGTAACGAGAAGGCCGTGGCCCGTTGGAGGGAGCTGACAGGGGCTGAATACCCCTTCTGCACCATGGATGAGATCACGCTCAAGACCATGATTCGCAGTAATCCCGGACTGATGCTCATCAAAGATGGGACCATCATTCGCAAATGGAGCCATAACAGTCTGCCGGTCATTGAAGCGGCTCTCGCCACACAACCGCTGGAGAAACTCGACATCGGACACATGCCGAAGGACTCTGCACCTAAGAAGATCCTAAGCATCTTGCTGTGGTTCGCGTTGCCGCTCTTCCTGCTGACACTGGCAGACAGGCTGTGGGCTTGGACGAAATGGATTAAGAGAAAATCAAAAGGAAATCAAGAACAACCCATTACAAACAAATAAAAGAAAAATGAGAAAGAAAATCGTAGCAGGTAACTGGAAAATGAACATGAACCTGCAAGAGGGTATCGCTCTGGCAAAAGAGCTGAATGAGACACTGAAAGCTGATAAACCAAACTGCGGTGTAGTCATCTGTACACCGTTCATTCATCTGGCTTCCATCGCACAGTTCCTCGATCAGGACATCATCGGTCTGGGTGCTGAGAACTGCGCAGATAAGGAGAAGGGTGCTTTCACCGGGGAGGTTTCAGCAGAGATGGTCAAGAGCACTGGAGCCCAGTATGTGATCCTCGGTCACTCTGAACGTCGCGAATACTACAACGAAACACCGGAGATCCTGAAGGAGAAGGTGCTTCTGGCACAGAAGAACGGTTTGAAGGTGATCTTCTGCATTGGTGAGAGTCTGGAAGAGCGCGAAGCTGGCAAGCAGAACGAGGTCGTAAAGGCTGAACTCGAAGGAAGCGTATTCAACCTCTCTGAGGAAGACTTCCGTAAGATCGTCATCGCTTACGAACCCATCTGGGCCATTGGTACAGGTAAGACTGCCACCAGCGATCAGGCCGAAGAGATCCACGCCTATATCCGCAGCATCATTGCTGAGAAATATGGACAGGCTGTAGCTGACGACACTACCATCCTCTATGGCGGTAGCTGCAAGGCAAGCAACGCTCCCGAACTGTTCGCCAAGCCCGACATCGATGGCGGCCTCATCGGCGGTGCATCATTGAAGGCGGCTGATTTCAAGGGAATCATCGACGCTTGGAAATAAACTAAAATGAAGAAACTTATAACCATACTACTCATTCTGTGCGCTGCTACTACAGCCAGCGCACAGAATTTCCTTGACGAACTGCAGAAGAAACAGCAAGGACAAGGAACAGTTACCGTCACCGAGAGTAAGGAGATTTCCGACCTGGTTAACGGTACCGCTGCCCTCGCTGCGAAGAAACTGGAGGAAGAAAAGGCCGCTGCCGCCGCAGCTGCTGCAGCCAAGGAAAAGGAAGAAGCTGCTAGACTGGCTGCTGAGAAGGAACGCGAAAAGGCCCGATTGCTGGCAGAAAAGGAAAAGAAGGAAAAGGAGGAGAGCGAACTGGAGATTCCCGTCATCGACACTCGCAAGAAGGTGATGAAGAACTCCTATAAGGTGGATGGCTATCGTGTTCAGGTATTCTCTGGAGGTAACACGCGTAGCGACCGCATGAAGGCTGAGCAGATACGCGATAAGCTGAAAGCCGCCTTCCCCGATCAGCCCATCTATACGCATTTCTATTCTCCGCGATGGATCTGCCGTATGGGTAACTACCGCACCTTCAACGAAGCCAACAGCTATTGCAAGAAAGTAAAAGCCATGGGATACAAGCAGGCTTGTGTCGTCAAGGGCAAGATTACCGTACAAAACTAATCATGAATCCGGAAACAGAATTCAGAGAAGGACTCGACCAACTCGCCTCTCATTACAAGAGCATCCTGGAATTATTGGGAGAGGATACGGAACGCGAAGGACTGCAAAAGACTCCCTTACGCGTGGCTAAGGCCATGCAGATCCTAACACGAGGCTATGAGCAGGATGCCAACAAGGTACTCACCGATGCGTTGTTCGAGGAGAAATACAACCAGATGGTGATTGTCAAGGACATCGACTTCTTCTCACTTTGCGAACACCACATGCTGCCGTTCTACGGAAAAGTGCATGTAGCATATATTCCTAACGGATATATTACCGGACTTTCGAAAATCGCCCGTGTAGTAGATATCTTCAGTCATCGCCTGCAAGTACAGGAACGACTCACCCAACAAATCAAGGACTGTATCCAACAGACACTCCGTCCGCTCGGTGTTATGGTAGTGATTGAAGCCAAACACATGTGTATGCAGATGCGGGGCGTGGAAAAACAAAATGCCATCACTACTACCAGTGATTTCAGTGGGGCCTTCAACCAAGCAAAGACACGTGAGGAATTCATGAATCTGCTCCGTGGGGAGAGCAAACGGATCTGATACAGATCACTACTAATCTATTACTTTTCCCTTTGAATAACGAAAAAAATGCTTATTTTCTTCGTTGTTTAATTATTTTATATTATCTTTGCATCGAATACGCAATTTGCTTCTAATGTTAAACAACTAACGATTCGAACTTTACTGGGTGAAAAAAATAGCGAATAGGCATCTATGCAGGACTCTTGTGCTGGCGGCATTCCTGATGCTGTCGGTCCTTAACATATATGCCCAGAAACAAGAAGAAACTATTCTCTTACGTGCCAACATGCTACGTTGGGCCACCCTCACACCTGATATCGGTGTGGAATGGCAGCTCAACAAGGAATGGAGTGTATTGGCCAATGCCACCTACACCCGTTGGAGCTGGAGCGACAATAACCGACGCTTTGCCCAGAAGGAGTTTGCTGGTGAGATCCGTCATTACATGGGATATATGTCTACCCAACGTCCTTGGTATGTAGGAATGATGATACATGGCGGTCAGTACAACTTCGGACTCACCGAAAGGGGTCGCCAGGGCGACTACATGGGAGGTGGCATCACTGCAGGATACCGACTCCGTCTGCACAACAAACGGTTCTTCATTGACTTTGGTGGCGGTCTTGGTTTCACCCATGCTACGATTGAAAAGTACAAAACCATCGATGGCGTACGCTACTACACTGGTGATGGCAATACAAACTACATCGGCATCAACAAACTGTCGGTGGCTCTCGTATGGAACTTCTTAAGAAAGGACGGGCAATGAAAAAGCATATCTTTACCATATTCATTAGCTTGACCGCCGTGCTCCTGTTGACATCGTGCGTGAAAGATAGGCTTCATTTCCTGCCGGACGATGATCCTGAATACTTCAATCCCGACGAATGGAAGCTGGGAACCATGATTGTCAAGACCGACTGGAGTCGTACGGACCAAGGTGTTCCCCCTGCCGACGACTACTATCTCATGCTGAATGACAACACTTATATAGTGGGAGATGTGAACAATATCATCCGTCACCTACACCCAGAGACCTATCGTGTCTTTGCTTTCTATGACCCACAGGGTATTCATATAGAAGACAATGTGGCCACGGTTGACAATGAGATTGACGGAACTTTGCTTCGCAACCCGGGAACCCTGATGGTTTCCGACTTCGAAGAAGCCAAGGTGATGCGTAGCGATACCACCTATGTCAACCTCATCATGCGCCAGTTGGTACACGAAGTAACAATAAACATCTATATGTGGCCGGGTGACGAGCAGTACATATCAAACATTACAGGCTCTATAGACGGTATTGCACAGTCTGTTGATATCACCACGGGTGAGGTGGTATCCGACTACAACAGTGTCATCACCCTCCCCCTCACGCTTACCTATACCCCTTATAATGGTACGGATGAAGAACTGCAAGGACAGGATGTTCCCACCTACACCTGCACCATCCGCATCATCGACATCGTTCACTCCTCCACCCAACCCATGGAACTCCATGTAACTTATAGCAATGGCACGGAGGCTACTATGACCATTGATCTGGAGAATATTCTGGACAATATCAGTATGAAGGAAGATGTGACAAAGGTTGAACTCGACTACTTCATCAAGACGGAATCGGGAATCACCACGTCTATCATCGACTGGCACGTGATTGATGAGGGACATCATGACATCAAATAATCCTATAATATATATAATAAGGTATAGAGAATAATAACAAAAACAATATGAATATGAAAAAAATCCTTTTGTCAAGCATCTCCATGGCCACCCTTACATGTGCCATGATGACCGCCGCATTGTTCTCTTCTTGCAGTAGCGAAGAAGAACAGACCCCGGAGAACCAACAACCTGTGGAACTTCAGATTGTTACTTCCATCAACACACGTGCTGTGAATGCCTCATGGACAGCAGGTGACCAGATTGGCGTTTTCGCTTTGAAGGGAACCACACAGGATTACAGTAACATGAAGTACGTAACAGAAAATGGAAGTGGTACATTCCTACCTGCCGCTGAAGATCAGACCATCATGCTACCTTACGATGGTAACAGTTACACCATTGCTGCCTACTATCCCTACACGGCTTCAGCCGCATCTGGGACCTACTCTATTGATGTCAGCAACCAGGACAACCAGGAAGCTATCGACCTGCTTGTAGCTGCTCCAGTAAGTAACGTCAGTAAGGTTAGTCCTGAGGCCGCCCTCGACTTCTACCACAAACTGGTTAAGATCGCCCTTACCATGCAGCATGGAGATGGTATCACTGCTGAGCAGCTGGCTTATATGACAGTGACCATTAGCGGTCAGCAGACCACCGGAACTTGTGACATCATCAACAATGGCGCAGTTGTTGGTACAGGCAACGCGACTAATGTCATTACCTTACAGACATCCGCCGACGGAACTAGCAGCGAGGCCATCCTCCTTCCTGCTGCCACGACAGAGGGTATGGTCTTGACCTTTAATATTCCCAATGCAGGTGAGTATAAGTGGGAAGTGAAGAACGCCGCTAAGTCACAATCGTTCGATGCCGGAAACAAGTACAAGTACAATATTACCATCAACAAGACCAAATTGGATGTCAAGCCCAGTATAGAAGACTGGGCCGACGGTAACGACGGAGGCGAGAACGGTAACGCTATCTAATAACCATTAAAAAGCTTTGATTATGAAGAAATACATATTTCTTGCATCCGCTGTCGTAGCATTGGCAGCATGCAGCAGTAATGAAGAATTTGAGCAGATTGGGAACTGCGAGATCAAACTGAGTTCCACCCTATTGGTACAAACCCGTGCTGCTCAGAACATCCAGTCAGAAGCCTTCGAGAGCGGAGAGAGTATGGCTGTGTTTATCAATGAGGACTCCTCATCACCCTCTACTCATTACGACCAGCCGTTGCAATATGATGTGGAAGATGATGGGTCTCTTACCACTACGAATCCTCAGTATTTTCCCCAGAACGGTAACGGTGTCAATATTTACGCCGTCTATCCTTATGAAGCGGGTCAAAACTTAGAGGTTACAGAGACAACTGCACCTTTCTCAGTACAATTTGATCAGAGTTCAAAAGACAATTACAAAGCCAGTGATTTGATGGTCGGTGAAACCACTAGTAAACCTGTATATCGTACCACTGATAACGTTACACTGCAGTTCAAGCACTGTCTGTCGAAGATTAACATCAACATCAAAGTGGGCGATGGAGTCGATGCAAATGATCTTAATGATGCAATAGTCACTATATACACGAGAACTAATGAAGCCACCTTCGATGTTCAGTCAGGTGTTATCACCGCTGTCAACAGCCAAGCACAAGCATCTACGCCCTTCGTTAGAGCAGGAAACCTGACTGCATCAGGAAATGGATTTGAGGGTATGAGTGCCATCATTATACCGCAGGACATCTCGGCAGGCTCTCAATTTATCACGATTGACACTAACAATCAGACCACTTATCGCTATTCTTTGCCAAATACCGTGAATCTCATTTCATTTGAATCAGGAAAGGCTTATACTTATAACTTAACGGTTAGGAAGTCTGGACTTACCCTTGACAGCACCAATATTACAGATTGGGATGATGGTGGTTCAGTCGATGGAGATGCATTCCAGTCGTAATAAGTAAACAGATATGAAGCTGAGCAAACTTCTCATCATAGCCATAGCAGCGTTATTCTTCTCTGCCTGTACAACAGAGGAAGATGGTTCTTTTACCCGTCACGAACTGGTATTCCAAGTTTGTATGGGTAATAACGAGACGCGTGCCATCACAGACAATTCATGGTCTGAGGGCGACTTTATCTTTGTGAAGGTGGGAGAGGATGTCAAGCAATATAAGATCACTTTTGACGAGAATAGCATTCCAATAGCTGAAGGCGTAGATGCGGACAACACGTTCTTCTGGGAAGATCTGGCAGGATCATCTGTAACCGTTACCGCTTGGAGCTTTGGCAAGAAATATGTTGATTCCTTGAAAGGCACAATTACTCTTGAGAGAGACCAAAGCAATGAAGAGGATTTCTACAACTGCGATTTCCTGTATGCCCCAAGCGCCACAATCAAAAAGGCTGATGTATCCCAACTGACTTTCTACCACCAGATGGCTCGCGTGAACATCAACATCAAATGTGATGAGGAGGCTGAAATCAGTAGTGTGGAATTAGGAACCTTAGAAATGGCATCTCCATGTTTTCTTGAGGCAACCTTCACAGAGCCTACTGCTTCTACAGATGAAGAATCTGACCCTAATCATGGTGTTTTCGATATTGTTTTCGATGACGGAGAAGGGGACGAAGAAGAAGAGCGTGAACCTGTTATTCCCTGCCAAGTCAGCACGGTAAGCAATTTTGATGCTTCCTATGCAGTGATCCTCATACCCTTTCCCATTGAATCTTTCGGAATCAGTATCACGCTATCAGACGGATCAAAGTATTCCTATATAGGAGGAATATATGAAAGTCCCAATGATAATATATATCCCTTCGATCCTGGGACAGTGAACACCTTCAATATTACCATCAGAAATAAGGAACTCACAGTGGATGGGTTTGTTGATGCATCAGGACTACCATTGGATCCTGTTTCTGTTAACGACTGGAGCATACATCAATAAAAGGAAGATATGAGAATAATGAATAAGATATATTATCTCGTCATGAGCATGACAGTTATCCTACTTGCAGCTTGTTCCCAAGACGAAATGGAACAGAAAGAGGAAACACTGCCAGAACTGCGAGTGATGGTAAACCACCCCTCCTCCATTTCTACGCGTGCGTCTGTCAACGGTCTTGCTACTACTTTTGAAAGCGGTGACAAAATTGGTGTCTTCGTCATAGATGAGATAGGGGATCCGATGAAAATAAATGTCGCCTATCGATACAATGGCACGAACTGGGTGCTGGATGATCCATCGGAGAAAGTTTACTATTCGCCCAACTGCTCCTATTATGCCTATTATCCCTATGTGGAGAGAGACAATAATTATTGGGATAACACCATAGTTTACTATATGGACAATCCGAATGATTTTTTCGAATACTTTATTTCAGAATGGGTACCGGAATATGACCAGAGCACATTGGAAAACTTCAACGCCAGCGACTTGATGGTTGGTGAGGGAACGGACAATAGTGAGACTGCTTCTGTTGCGTTTACCCTTAATCATCAGATGGGATTGGTAAGGATAGCCTACTATGACGGACGAGTACAACAATACGTTGAAGATATTTCCGGTTTGGATAGCAAGACTTACTTTTACAACAAAGATGTAAATAATTGTCCCGTTCCGTATAATACTGGAAATCACTACTTTTATTATATTGCCAAGCCTGGCGTCCCGATAGAATTTTGGTATATGGATACCATGACCGGTCCAAGGCCTTCTACAATTAATGTAGATGAGGACAAAGGGTTCATTACCACTACCGAAGTTTCACCATCATTTTAAGCCATGAGCATGTCGTAAATTCAAATACAAGATATCGTTATGATAAAGAAAACATTCCTATTACTCCTGCTTGTTGTAACGGCAGTTGCAGTCAGGGCACAAGGGGTACTCGAAGTAGATGATCTCTCGCAGGCCAATGCGGTGTATTCCAGCGAGGGCGAGAAGGCTGCTGTGGAAATCAGGTGTAACCACACCATTCCCTTGCAGTTCTCATCCACGATGGATAAGTCGGTTGACCTCTTCAGTACAGAGATCCAGGGAACGGATTCAGTGTATTTCATCGAATTCCCCGCAGGTGCACGCTATCGCGGTCGTGTACTCACTGTAGTGGCTCCTGGCTTCAATCCCCTCGACATTCCCCTCGACCTGGAACCGAAGCAGTTGCGCACGTTTAAGATCTACGACCCCAACTCGATGGTGGATGCGGGCTGCTACCGCGGTCACCGTAACATGGGTGTGCGTGAGATCCAGAACGCTAACTACGAGGAGGCACTCAACCAGTTCAATGTGGCTAAGCAGTGTTCCGACTGCGACGAAGAGGAGAACAATGCCAACATCGCCAAGGTGGATTCGCTGATCAAGTTGCGCAGCGATGCCGACATCCTGTATCGTATGCTCGACTACAGTGCGGCGGCAGAGATCTATAACAATATCGTGCAGATCAACTCCTACGATGCCTATGCCGTGCAGAAGTTCAAGGAGTGTAACGAGCGCTACGAGTCAGAGTGTGCTGTCACCTTCAAACAGGCAGAGGCCTATTTCGACAACCGTCTGTTTGAGAAGGCCCGCGCCCTTTATCAGCGTGTGGTTGAGAACGGCTGTCCTGAATCCAAGACCTCCACAGAGCGTCTGAACAGCATCAGCAACTACCTCACCGCCAAGGAAGAGCATGCCAGCGTGGTTACCTACGAATGGATGGATGGAGCACCTATCGGTATTCACTACGGTCGCTATAACCAGACCAAGGCGGGCATTTACCTGCACCTGAACGTGAATAGCAAGGGATTCAGTGCCATTCAGAGCAACTCGGGCAATGCCATTCCCGACCATCCAGAGGTAAACTTCGGTGTGGGTTGGACCAAGCATCTCATCAAGTCGGAGAAGGTGCCTATTTGGCTCACCTTCGGTCCTGGTGTCACCATGAAGGGTTTCTACGGCAAGTATGCCACCATCGACAAGAACTCACACCCCGACAAGCACGGCTATCCTAACAAGGAGGCAGATGTGGAGGATATCGATTTAGAGGACGGACAGAAGTTCAACGCTGCCGTATCCGTGAATCCAGAGATCGGTGTTTGCGTGAAATACAGCTTCTTCGCTGCCCGCGTTGGCTACAGCTACCGCTTCGCCCTGAACAATGTACTGAAGGATTTCCTCGGTCAACACTGCTTCAGTCTGGGCATCGGTTTCGCCTTCTAACAGGGAGTACATCACCAAGCATCATGCTTGGAAAAAGTTGGAAGGCTGATAAGTACCTCTAACCAGGCTGATAAGTGCCTCTAACCAGGCTTGTAGGAAAAACTTAGCAGACTTGCAGCTTTCACAAACGATCACGAGTACAAAAACAAAGGGACGTGTTGATGAACACGCCCCTTTATTTTATCTCTTAAATCCCAGGATTTATCTCACGATTCTGAACGATCCCAAGTGGAATACATCCTCGCGTTTGGTGACCACCTGACCCTCGGCATTCTTGTAAGGCTGCCAGGTACGCACCTGAATGAGCGGGTTATCCGCATCACGGAAGTCGATCATCAGGAACAAGTAACCTTCATCGCTGTAGCCCGAGGTGTGCCAATACTGCTTCAGGGTGACGCCGTACACATCATCGTACTTCGGATGCTGCACCACCTCAATCTCGTCGAACTTCACATTGATGTACTTCGTGTTCTTGAAGACACGGGTGAGGTTCGTGATATACTCCTGCTTCGACTGCTTGATATATACCACCTTATTATTATTGAGCGTCATGCGGGTGAGGTCGCTGTTGGGTTTCTCCTTCACCACCTTACCTGTAATGATCAGTGCTTTATCAGAGAACACGCTGTTCAGAAGGTCGATATCCTTGCGGTTATACGCTGTTCGGAAGTTCTCCACAAAGTCCACGATGATCTGTCGGCGGGCATAATCGAGGTCACTCTCCTTCTGTCCCATGATTTCCTCATAGCGCTGCAAGTCGATAGAGATGCTTACACCCGATATGAGTCCGCTGGGAGTGAAGTCAACCGTCAGCTCCTGACGCGACTCCTCCTGGTCGGCCTCGATCATATCCACGGGAATACCGCGCACCTGATAGCCAGTGGCCGTTTTCAGACAACGACTCATGATACTCACAGGCGGACAGCTCATCGCACTGGTCTTCCACATCAGCTCCACATCCTTGATGGCCTCGGGTGTGAAATTGTCCTTCGACAGCTTGAGTTTCTTCTGCTCCTCATCGGCAGCCGACTTGAATAGCGACATCATCAGCGTGACATTGCTCTCCATCTTCGCCTTGGTAGCGGCATCCACCACCCCCTCGCTGATCTTGAATGTGGCCCCGTCGGCCATGGCCACGGTGGTCATCATGAGCAGCACAACGGTCATGAACGACCTTATCATCATATTCTTTATCATATTCTTTATCTATATTTATTATTCCTTATATTTTCCAAATAGCGTACGGATATTGCTTTGGGGAATATTCCCGTATAGCTTGGCCGTTACCACCCCACCCTCTTCAAACAGATCGTCTGTAGGCACAGAAACGATAAACATGTGAATGAAGTTCAGTTTGCGGTGGTGGAACACCAAGGTAGCCTCCATCTTCTCTTTGTTGATGGATGTCACGCTACAGTAGATATCCATGTTCCGTGCCAGCAGGTCGTAGATATTCTGCATGTTCTGCACAGGCACCTTCTTGGTGTTTCCGTACATATGCTGAGTAATCTCGATCTTCAGCTTGTTCTCTTTCACGCGGTTCAGCAGGATATTCGTGAACGACTCCACCGGATAGCGCTTGTCAAAGATCGGCTCGTAGCTGCCGCGGTTCTCACGGACGTAGAAGTCGGAGGTAAGCGATTTCACCTGGAACGACTTCCCCTTGACGATATAGATGCCCCGTTCGGCAGTTGACTGCAGGTCGCGCTTGTTGACCGTATAGGGAGCATGATAGTTCTCTGTGACATGCTTGGCGCATAACTGCTCATAGAGCAGTGTGTCGGCACTCACCTTGTCGCGGTCCTGGGCACTTGCCGTAACCGATATCAGGACGGCTGTCAGGAAGAATCCTATGCGTAATGATTTCCTTATGAACATCTCCGGTCCTTTCTTTTATTTCGTCAGATAAGAAACGCGATAGATACCCGACTTCATCTGGTCGCCGCCATTACCGCGGATAGGACTCATCAGGATACTGAAGTCAACCGGTTCCTCGGTAGCCACGAGCAGGAAGGTCTCACGGGAGTTGGCCTCTGAGAACTCGAAAGGCTCCGACTTGAAGGCCACCGTACAGCCGGCAGGAACCAGCAAGTGGGCACAGGTAGCAGCCTCATCCACGGGCAGCACCAGGTATTTGTTGCCGCGCTCATCGATATCCAACACGTTCACATATAGTGGTTCTTCCGTTCTGTTCGTTACCCTTACATAGCAATTGGTAAACACATCCACCTCGGGATTGATGGGCTCGCCGGTCTCGCAGGAAACAAGGTCGAAGCGTACGTCCAGATCCGTTGACAAGAGGTTCTTGGGTTGTATCAGACTGCTCTCTACCGAGGCCGTCATCTCTGCCATGCTGGCCAGGCGGTTCAGCAGGAACGAGTCGCGGGCTGTGGCACGATACGAGGTGGCCGTGGCCTGCATATACGCACTGGGGTGCGAGAGGTTCTTGCTCTCCTTCGAGAACAGTTGCTTCACCATATAGCTCAGATACTGCTTCGACAGGTTTTTGGGAGCCTTGGCTGCCTTCAGCAGGGCACTCACGGTGTTTGTTCCCTCTGTGGTGAAGGAATACATCTTACTGTTCACCTCGTCGATTACCGTCACTGCACTCTCTTTACCGATGACCAGCTTACTGGCTGTCGTAAGAGTCTTGCGCGCATTCAGGGCTACTGTCTTCGATCCCTCATAGATCTTAGCCGTACCTACCACGGAATACACCAGGTAATCAGCTGCGCTGATCGTTGCGGCCATCAGCAACGCAGTTACCAACATCAAAAGGCGCTTGGCGCCGTATGTCTTCTTTTTCATTGTCATACGTTTATTTTTCTATAGATTTGTTGATTATTTCTCGTAAGTAAACAACTCGAACGGCTCCATACCGTTGGGGTTCATAAAGATAGGTGTCTGCTTGAAATCGGTCATCTGGCGTACTGCCTTATACAGATACTGATCCAGCTGTTGGGTGGATAGTCCGATATCACCATCGGTACGTGCAGCCCCATTGAAGGCATCCACCAAGGCCTTGGTGAACGCACCGTTCTTCCAGTCCTCGTTCTCCTTCGACTTGGTATCACTGGCACTCGAGGCATACATCACCATACCGTTCTTGGTGCGCCGCAGCTGTTCCACGAAATGGTTACTGGCTGCCGAGCGGTTACCGCCCATCAATGCACCAGAATAGCAGGCATCGACGAACACGATGAGTTTGCCGTTGATATCCTCCACTGCCTGACGGAAGTCATTACTTGAGAAACAGTTGTACAGTTTCGAAGTACTGCTGCCGTAGTTCATGAAGTAGAAGCGGTCTTTCTCGTCGCGATAGCCATGACCAGCATAGAAGAAGATGCACACATCGGTGGGTGACGACTCCTGCTTGAGCCATTCCATAGCCTCATAGAAATCCTCACGTGTAGCCTCCTCGTCGCAAATGGTCTTCACCTGCACATCCTGATAGGGATAATCCTTCTTAGTACTGAGCACCTTGGAGAAGTCGCGTGCATCCTTCGTGGTGTATTTCAGCTTCGGCAGTTCAGGGTCATTGTAATCCCCCACGCCGATAGCCACGGCAAAGAGTCGTGGCAGTTCAGCCACCTGCTTTTCGCGGATCAGACGGATGCTGGCGGGTTCACTGTTACCGTTCTCGTTCTGTGCATAGATGGTGACGGTGCAGTCGCGATTGGGCAGATCCACCTCTACGGTGTTCGCAGCCCGCACAGCACGATCGGCTGGCTGCTTCTGACCATCCACCATCACCGTGATACGCGTACTGGCTTCCAATCCTTGTGCCAGCAACTGATAGCGCAGCTTGATCACATCCGTATGGAAAGGACTCTGGTCTTCGGGGAACAGGATTCGTACCTCGGGTGGTACGGGGCGTCCACCAACGGCCGGTTGCGGCGCAGGTGTCGGCGGTTGCTGAGCAACAACGGGCTGCTCAACAGGTTTCTCCACAGGGGTTGGAGTAGGTTTGGGTGCAGGTGGAGGCGTTGTGGCGGCCACTGCAGGTTTCACGTCTTCCACTTCCTGCATAGGAATGGCAGCTGCATGCTTACCTGCAGCTTTGTCCTTCCACAGCTGACTCATCTTCTTGTCTTGCATCACCAATACCCCTTTCTCGTAACACTCGGCCAGGGTAAGCTGTGCATTCTTGTTCCCATTGTTCGCTGCATCGGTCAGGTTGCGCAACGCCTTGTCGTAGTCGATAGGCACACCTCGACCGTACATATAGCAATAGGCCAGGTTATACTGTGCCTTGGCAAACCCCTTGCGTGCAGCCCTTTTGAACCACATGGCCGCCGTGGCATAGTCCTTGTCTATTCCCTCACCGTTATAGAGGGCATAGCCCAGGTTGAACTGTCCTTCCTGACTGCCAGCCTCGGCTGCCTGCTGATAGCATTCCACAGCCTTGCTGAACTGCTGCTTCTCGTAATAATCGTTGCCCTGCTTGAGCCATTGGTCGGCCGACTGTCCGAACACAGCGGTTACTACCAGTACAGCAACTATCAATATACTGAATCGTTTCATCATTTCTTCGGTGGTTTAAAGTAGAGAGATTTGGAAGCAAAAGCATAAAGCCGTTTCCATTGGGGATGGATGGTGCAGTAGTCGATGAACCACATATAGTGGATACGGGCACGCTCGATAAAGGCCACGCCCAACAACGGCAATAAGAGCGAGATGTCGTAATCGTGTTTCACGAAACAGATAAAGCCGATCCAAGCAAACACTACACTGATGACCAGATACACCAACTTGTTCCAATAGATGAAGAAACGCGGCGAGTGCTTTCGGGTCAGGTAGCCTGCATAGGCGGCTATCAAACAAACGAAAATGGTTAATATCCACGAGACAAGACTCGACATGGATGAGATCTCATGATGATCAATATAGGTCTCGGCGGCATACGCCACAGTCTTCATTCCTGGCATCTTCCCCACAGGGGTGAAATGCATATCGGCCTCCTCTGTGATGGTTCCCACCATGGCCAGCTTACCCTTGATGAGTGCCTTGTTCTCCATGATTTCGTCGTACTTGACAATTGGAAACTCCACGTTCGAATAGAGGATAGCGCGTTTGTTATTCTTTTCTGCCGTAGGCTCTTTGTCCATGTACTTACATGCGGCCAGATAAGCCAAGGAATAATATGTGGTGGAATCCACCTTCTGACAGATGGTATAGTCGCGGAGCGTACCATTAGGACCGTTACTCTTCAAGACGTTACTATACGCCCAGGTATAATCGCCGAAGGGCTCGAAGAACGATTTCAGCACGTTCACGAACTTCCCTTGCTCCTCAGAAGAGGCGATAAGCTTACACGAGAGGATGGGCTGCGGCAACTGGTCGATGGCCATGATCAGTTCTCCGTTACCAATCATATCATCTCCCTCCTTCTCGTAGATAATATCCATCATCACGGTCTTGGGCTCACAGGCGGCCAACTGCTCCAACGTATGGGCTATATCTCCTCGGGCTGTTTGCTCCGTGATGTCTATCAGCACGATGTCGTTACTCCATTTCACAGAGTTTCCCATGCGCTGGATGGTGAAATAGATATCGGTCATCTTGAACTCACTCAAGGCACGACTCACGGGGTCGAAGATCGTGAAATTCACAAACAGGATGGCCCAGAAGCCCGCAATCACCCAAGCCAGCACAACCACGAAGACATGATCGTGATGGAAAATCTCATGGAGATGGTCCTTGATGAACTGTTTGATATGACTAATCCATTTCTTCATATGGTTCTTCTATCTGGTCTTGTTTTTGTTTCTTGGTTATTTTCCTTGCCTTCTTCTGCTCCCTCTTGGCCTTCAGCTCATCCAGATAACCCGCTGTGATGATACCTGAGGGTAAGGCAACGATGGCCACACCCACGAAAGCGGAGATCATACTGATGAACCTACCGATTTGGGAAACAGGGTAAATGTCGCCATAGCCCACTGTTGTCAGCGTACAAGCCGACCAGTAGATGGCATCGAAGAAAGAATGGAACAGATACTCTCCCGTGCTGGGATTGATATCCTCCTCGGCATTGAACATGATCAGTGCCGTAATGAATATATAGAAAGCTGCCAGGGAGAAAACGGTCCAAAGGATTCGTCCCTGCCGCTTGATCACTGCCATGATAATCTCCAAAGGCTCATAATAGCGAATGAACTTCACCACGCGAAGGATGCGGAGCAGTCGGGTAATTCGCGCCGCCTTGAAAGTAGGACTCAACAGGTGGATGGTCGGCAGGATACTCAGCATATCAATGATAGCCATGAACGTGAACGGATATATCACGAACGACACCCACCCCTTCTTCAGTTCATAGTCAGCCGTGATCCATCGCAGGATATAGTCGATTACAAAGATAAGAGCTGGAATGATATCACAATACCAGAACAATGTTGAATGTTCACGGAACATCAAGGGCACAATGCTCACAGCAATCACCGCCGACATGCTCATGTGGTAAAGCTGCGACCATACCCCATCGTTCTCGAGGTAGCCTGGTCCGATAATATCATATATCTTTTTCCTCAAGTTCATCTCCGTTATATCAGAGATAGCATAGTGCTATTTGTCTGCAAATATAAAGATAAATCCGTGAAAAACAATAGGGAAATCGGCATTTTATTCATTTTGTATCAAAAAAACACGATTATCGCCTTTCCTTTTATATAAAAAGGAAACCTAATTGATTATTTTCATCAGGCTTTTGGTGTTTCGATGGTTTTGCATTATCTTTGCAACATGAGTCATGAAACAGGTATAGGACCCACAACGGAACGGCAGCGATACATTATTCTTGATGCCTTGCGTGGCTTGGCACTGATGGGTATTGCTTTGGCCAATTTCCCTGAGTTTGCACTGTGGACGTTTCTCAGAGGCGAGGAACAGGCTGTCATGCCAACCGCAGTCATCGATCGCGTGGTGCGATTCTTTCAGTATATGCTCGTAGATGGGAAGTTCTATACCATCTTTTCCCTTCTTTTCGGCATCGGTTTCTCTTTGATTCTTGCTCGGCACGGACGCAAACTATTCGTAAGACGAGTCTTCATTTTAATGGTAATCGGTTTTCTCCATCTGATGTTTATCTGGAGTGGAGACATCTTATTGCTGTATGCCATCGGAGGCTTGTTACTGACACTCTTCATACGACTGAAAGACAAGACTCTTCTTGTTCTTGCTTTGGCACTGATACTGATTCCCATAGGATTGGATGCCCTCACGGAGTTTGGGGGTATTGACTTTGCCAGTCCGTTCTATCAGGCTTGGTGGAATCAGGCCGAGGCGCAGGGCATCAACGAAGGTAATTTTGCCACGTGGCTTCGGGACGCGCACAGCTACGATCAGGTGTTTGCTTTCTTAACACAGGGCGCCTACGAAAGAATATGGGAATTTGTCGAAGGACATCGATTACCTAAGGTAATTGGACTGTTTATCCTGGGTTATCTCATAGGTAAGCATCGGCTATATACCCGTCTTCAAGAGTTGCCTTTATGGAGAATCTTCCTTTGTACTGCCGCCTTTGCTCTTCCATTGTCTGCGCTATATGCTTGGAGTGCGGTCAATGATCATCCTTGGGGACGAACCATCCATTCACTGCTCTATGCCTTTAGCGTCATCCCGCTGGCTATTGTATATATAACAGGCATCTGCAAGCTGTATCTTCGAAAACAAGAGAGCACGCTCTTCCGAAGTATTGCAGCACCTGGTCGTATGGCCCTTAGCAACTACATTTCACAATCTGTTGTTGGCATCATTCTGTTCTATGGTCTTGGATTTGGTCTGGGCACCACCTTCGGGCTCGTTCATATCGAGTTGACAGCTTTGGTTGTGTTTGTCATACAAGTGTTGTTGAGTCAGCTTTGGCTTCACTATTTCCACTTTGGGCCTTTAGAATGGCTATGGCGCATGATGACTTACGGACGATATTTCCCTCTCAAGAAAAAAACAAGAAACCCAAACTACTGTTAAACAGCGGTTTGGGTTTTCTTTTGGTCGGGATTACTGGAATTGAGATCCTAGAAAACATACCCGTAAATCATTGATAATCAATAGGCCATTTTTAGAAAAACACTTGTTAGACACCGACTTTTCGCCGACTTTGCATAGCTGCAAATGGTTAAAAATCATCTACTTATTGCGTTTTTTGCAACAACTAGAATACCGAATTAACGATTATCCGGCTGGAGAAGAGAAAGCAAACGGTCTGTCAATTCACCATTCTTGCGCTGAAGTTCGTTGATGGTTTTCTGCTGGTCGTCTATGATCTTAAGCAACTTCTTCGCATCGGTAGACTCCGACGCGGGCTGCTCTCCAAGAACGAACCAGTTCGCGTCACACCATGGTTGGTCTACGGCAGCAATTATCGCTACGATGATATCATAAGATGGACGGCGATTTGTTTTGGCACTCGGTAGCAGATTCCTAATTGTTGGATCCGGCAAGCCACATTTCTTGGCAAAAGAGCTAACTG
Organism: Prevotella sp.; assembly: GCA_017651265.1. Lineage (GTDB taxonomy): Bacteria > Bacteroidota > Bacteroidia > Bacteroidales > Bacteroidaceae > Prevotella. The sequence continues at coordinate 36,627 of JAGCDO010000007.1, forward strand.
TATGTCCCTCCCTTTTAATTATGTACGCCAAGCGTTCGTTGATTGAATTCATTGTTTCCATACATTTATTTAAATTTAGTCTAAATATATAATTATTTCTTTCAAATGTTTGGTTATATCGTCTATTTGTTTTATATTTGCACCGCGTAACAACTAATTACGTTGCGAAAATACAAAAAACTTCTCGAAAGAGACGAAATATTAATCGTAAAATTTATAAAAATGACATTTAGTGAGTACATGAACACGCTGCCGGATCTGAAAAAGGAAGCGATTGAAAAGTTGTCCAAGGAATGCTGTGTGACAACTACGACAGTCTACCGCTGGATAAGCGGAGAGATCATCCCGGATGCGCTTAAGCGCAAGACTATTGCCGGTGTGTTGAACAAAGATGAAAAAGAACTTTTCCCAAAACTAAACAACAATGGAATGCATTGAGTTTTACAAGACTCCTGAAGGAGACGTGATGTACAAGCATGCCGGTGATCCGGTAAAGGAACTGGTACAGCAGGACAGAGATATGATATCGGCGCTGATCGACCTCGTGAGGACCCGCTATCCGAAAGCCTTCAAAGGTCTTTCTGAACTATACACGGTAAGCGAGCCGAACAGGTTCCTGTTCGAATTCAAGATCGTGTCGAGATTCATCCGGTGTAATGTAGGAGAATATGACAGCATGCACATGGATATCGATGCAGACGGATTCTTCCACTTTGAAGAGGTCGGATGCCCGCTACGTGGAGAGTGCAGGTACGAAGGAGTGATCTGCAAGCCGAAGCTGGAGACAAAACTTACATCCAGGGAAGAGGAGATTCTTGGCTATATCGCCCGTGGTCTGCAGAGTCAGGAGATAGCGGACGAGCTCTGCATCTCGCCTCTCACCGTGAACAGGCATCGTGAGAACATCAAGGCGAAACTGAACGCCCGCTCGATAGCACAGCTGGTGTCATGGTATTATGAACACGTGAAAAAAGACTAACCAAAATAAATAGCTTATGAAGATGTTTGACTACGAGAAGGCCATCGACGAATTATCTACAGATATAAAGATCGATGAGTGCATAATTTTAAAAGGTACGCAAGTTAAGGCAGTATATGGCCACGGAGAAAAGATCTATGTCAAGTGGGACGAGTTCGGGCGTGGTTTCACAGCATTACGGGAGGAAGGGGACGAGGAACCAGACCCAAGGTGTGAGGTCGACGAATGGACCCGGAACCCAGATTACGATCTGTTATTCCAATAAAAGAGAACACCATGACACTGAAAGAGGCTTTCAAAGAATGGGGTAGAACAGCCCCGAAGCTGTGGGCTGGCTACAGACCCGAGTTTACGCATGTGTTCCTGTCAGAACACGGGAAAGATGACGTGCGCCAGTTTACGGATTTCTATGTGCGCAAACTGATGGGAAAGAACAAGTCGACACCACGAGTACAGACCCGGGCTTTAGCTGCTCTTGTATATACCCTTAAATTTGCTTACAAGGAAGGGATGTGTCAGGAACCAAGTTTTACCCCGCAATCCGTGATGGCCGCTATCGCCTCCAATAATAACCCAGACAAGGATGCCCAGGAAACGGAATCCACTCCTCAGGTGCTTGGCGAAGAGGAACCTGCGGAAACCAGTCCGCAGCGTTCCTCCAACCCCAAGCCACGGGGAAGCGGAAGGCAGCAAGTGAAAGTTTCACAGCTGGATCCATTCACCTGCAAGGTGGTGGCCACCTTCAACAGTTTAACCGAGGCTTCCGCAAGTACGGGAGCAAACACCGGCGATATCAGCAAGGCTATCAAAAACAACTTCTGCCGTCATGGTTTCTACTGGTGTTTACAGGGGCAGGAAGAGGAATTCCGCCCAGCAAAAAAACCAAGAATGAGAAAGAAGAATACAAAAACCGTGAGAGAGGCCCTGACAGATTCTCGCATGCCCGAGACTGATAAGTCGTCGCCAGGGGAGAAGGGAGGTGCGCAGAAGGACTCTTGCAATCCTTCATCGGCCATACGCGCCGACCTCTCCCCTTTCTCAGACGAAGAGCTGCGCGATGAGCTCGAACGCCGAGGCTGGTATGGCACATTATATAAAAGGTTGGGGTTTGAAAACGTGAAAAAATAATATAATATGGCATTTACAGGGATAGGATACATCAATAAGCACAAACGGCTGGAAGCAGCCGACGCGAAGATAACACAACCAGAAGGTAGATACCTGAAAACAATGTTCTTTAGCAAGGACGAACGTGTAGGTGTGCTTGCCGTATGGGAAGGAAGAATGGAATGGACGGTATATGCCGACAGGATGATGTCCTCACATGTGGATTGGAATGACCCCGATTGCACATGTCTTAATTCCCTCGGCTCGCCAACAACCATCATCCATGTGATGTCTACCTTAATTGAGCAGGGATTTTCATTCACTAACGAAAGATTTGAAGTTTAATAGTAAAAGTAAATCATATATGAAAGTATATATCAGCGGTAAGATCGGCGAGGAGGTCATCAGTGATGCCACTCGCCAGAAGTTTGCCAGGGCGGAAAAGATGCTGAAGGCGAAAGGCTTTGACGTTTTCAATCCGACGAATCCAGACTGGCAATGTATCCAATCCCGTTGTTTTAAAAGGGAAAAGGAAAATATCTTGTTTACAACGGTCAATGATTGGTACTCATACATCCTTCTGAAGGATCTCAGAGAACTCGCGTTATGCGACGCCATATACATGCTGGCCGACTGGGAGTACTCACATGGCTGTCATGTCGAGTTGCACTTTGCATTTGCCACCGGAAAGAAGCTGTTATGGGAAGTAGAGGAAGATACGAAGATCTACCGCGACGAAAGCGGAAGGTATATCGGGGAATGGTTGCCCATTGAAGAAGTATCAGGTTTATAATACTAAAAAGGAAAACTATGAACGAGAAAACAATAAACCATGCGTATAGTGTAATCTGCACATTGAAAGAACAGTATGGTGTGATCAAAGACTACGAGATTCCACCACTGGTAAACATGCAGACTGGGGAAGATGTTGGATTTGCCGTGATACTGAAACTTGTCAATGTGTATGAATACACAGGATCCTTTTTAAAAGAATGGAAGGAAAAGTTTTGTGCTGATGAGTTCATGATATCGATAGTACACAATCAACTGGTTGTGAAATTCACCATACATTATGACAAAAAAAAACGATGAAGTGTATAAACTGTAACAACGATGTTGAAATCGACATCGCCAAGGCGATCGACGAGGAGGGTGAGGTTTTCCATTGCCCGTGCTGCGGATTTATATTCAGTTACACTGATAAATAACCCGTGAGGGCGTACTTTTTAATATATGTTTTATTTACTCATATTATTTAAGGTTTATGTCTAACCCGTGAGGGTCTACGTTACAATCTAGTCATAATTTTAGAAAATAGTTTTTGTTAAACAAAGCCCCGCAGCGGTGGGGCAAACCGGATCTGAACTTCGACGGATGAAGCTACATCTACCGAAAGGTGTAAATCGGCGGTTCGACTCCGCCCGGATCCACGAATAAAAAATTGATCAACTAAAAAAATGAAATAATGAAAAAGTACAGCAGAGAAGAAATTGAGAAGAAAGTCATTGAGATCATCTCAAAAGTGTGTGGGTTGGAGACAGAAGACATACATTTGGGTGATACAATGATGGATGACATTGGTTGTGATTCTATTGATCGCCTGGAGATCGAGATACACCTTGAGAGAGAGTTCGCCATCCAATTCAACAAAGACGAGATGATCGGAGCCGGATGGACGGTCAGAGAATTATGCGACTTTATGGAACTAAAGTTATAGAAATATGAGCTACGGAGAACTATGTGTTGAGCCTGTTTTTTCAGGGAGAAACCCGAAGACTGGACGTTTCGTCAAGGGGCACCATCCAGCCAACAAGGGTAAGAAATGGGATGAGTACATGAGCAAGCGTAATCAGCGTAAGGCTGCCAGAGGATGGAAGAACCTTGACATCCATCGCCACAGATCAGAGAATGCCGGCAGGCCGAAGAAGCCCGTCATTGCCGTGATGGACGACGGTACCTGGTTGTGGCTGCCATACGTAGGTGCAGCAGCCATGTGGCTGGAAGAAAGGACAGGAAAGCCAGTAAGAAGGGAAAACATCTGCCGATGCTGCAGACTGAATGCCGAGCGCAAGGTCAAGACGATCACTTGGCACTCCTGCGGACACGGAATCAAAGGTGTCGGTAAGGAAGAAGGATCGCTCGTCAACACCGACCACAGGTACCTGGGCATCCGGTTCTACTTCGAGTGCGACAGTGCATGGCCAGCAAAAATCAGGAAAACATAGATTAAGTTGATAATTCAAGAAAGTAAGCGACTATGAACCATGAAGAAAAATTGAAGTACATGCGCGAATACTACCGGAAGAACGCCGACCGGCTCAAGGCGTATCAAAAGGCGAAGTACAGTGACAGGAAAGCCGATATCACAGATGGAGATGCCTGCTGCGGCAGATGCAAGCGCTTCTCCGAACCTCAGAAGAAGTGCTATTCAGGGTGGTGCATGAAGTTCAGGAAGGTCAAGAGGAAGAATGACGTATGCCAGGAGTACATACCGAACGTGAAGATCCGCTATGAACAGCCTGTGCACCATATCGCGATTTTCACCGGAGAATAGTGCTGTCCTATACATATAGGAACACTCATAAAATTGGAACGTTTGAAGACTGCTTATGATAAAAGAGAACATAATAGAAAGACTTCTCGGATTGGATATCGTCAATGTCGTATCCGATTACGTCCAGCTGAAAAAATCAGGCATCAATTACAAGGCGTGCTGCCCATTCCACAACGAGAAGACTCCTTCGTTCGTCGTATCCCCATCAAAGAACATTTGCCACTGCTTCGGATGCGGGAAAGGCGGGAACACCATCAACTTCATCATGGAGGTCGAGCACTGCAGCTTTACTGAGGCATGCAAGAAGCTTGGAGCCGCGTACAACATCCAGGTCGAGGAAGAGGTACGTGAGAAATCATCTGAGGAAAGAGAGCTCGAGATGAAGCGCGAGAGCGGTTTCATCATATTCGAGCACGTACAGAAATACTTCGTATCCAACCTCTACAAAAACACTCCTGAGGCAAAGGCCGCACTCGGATATGCGGTCAATCGATGGGGAAAGGAAACCGTCAAAGAACTCGGCATGGGTTATGCCGACGGTGACTGGCAGGGTATCATAGAGTTCGCCATGAAGGAAGGTCTGAGCATCCCGCTGATGAAGGAGATGCACCTTGTCTGCACGTCCGAAAAGGGTAACGACTACGGGTTCTACCATGAGAGGCTCATGATTCCAGTCCGGGACAGGTTCGGAAGGATCGTCAGCTATACGGCCAGGACACTCGACGAGCACAAGGAGAAGGGACAGAAGTACCTCAACGGAGCGGAATCGTTCATCTTCAACAAGCGTGCGATCCTCTTCGGACTGGACACTGCACAGAAGGAAGGCGCGAAGCAGGAGTTCTTCTACCTTGTCGAGGGAGGACCGGACGTGGTGAAGATGCAGTCTCTAGGTGTGACCAACACCATAGCACCGCTCGGTACCGGACTGACAAGCGAACACCTGAAGATCCTGAAGAGATTCAGGGCAACGCTGTGCTTCATCCCAGATGCAGATGCTGCAGGCATAGCAGCCGTACAGAAGAACGGACGGCTCGCCATGGAGGAGGGCTTCCGGGTCGTCGTGAAAGAGATCCCGCCGGCTGAGGACGGAAAGAAGCAGGATGCGGACAGCTACTTCAAGACCAAGAACCAGGTGGATGAGCTGAAGAACGAGGATTTCGTGATATGGCTTGCCAGGCACATCTACGACGAGAGCCAGAACGACACGGCCAAGAGCGACCGCATACGAGAGATATGCGACACGCTCATACTAGAGAACGACCAGTACACGCAGAACGGACTGCTTGATGCCCTTGCTGAGAAATACGGCCACAAGTCCCTGTGGAAGAATGCTGTCAACGACGCCAAGAGAAGGAGAAACGAGGAACGGGCGAAGCGCACATCCAAGAAAACGGGAATCGACCTCAGGAAATACGGGTTCTACGAGGAACACAACAGCTACTGGTGCAACGATGGCGGTGAGAAGCAGTGGAGCAACTTCAAAATGCGGCCACTCTTCCACATCATGGGAGTGGACGACTCAAAGAGGCTCTACGAGATCACCAACATCGACGGCGTGACAAGGACGCTGGAGCTGAACGCAGAGGAACTCGTGTCCTTGCCAAAGTTTATGATGCGCGTCGAGAGCGCCGGCAACTTCCTCTGGCTGGCCAACGTCGAAGAGCTTAAGAAACTCAAGAAATACCTGTACGACACCACGGAGACAGCCGTGAAGATCCGTCAGTACGGGTGGCAGAAGAAGGGATTCTGGGCGTTCGGCAACGGATGCATATATGATGATGAGTGGTTCCCTGCAGACCACATGGGAATAGTACACATGAGGGACAAGGAGAAACAGATGGACAACTACTACCTGCAGGGAGCAAGCGACATCTACGCTGAAGACACCAGCTACTTCGGGTTCGAGAGACAGTTCGTAATGCCCCAGACACATTCCGCCATCAGCCTCCACGACTTCGCCAGGATGATGGAGGAGGTCTTCGGCGACAACGCGAAGATAGCGGTATGCTATCTCCTGGCATCCATATTCCGGGACGTGATCACGTCATATACAACCAATTTCCCACTCCTTAACCTGTTCGGACCGAAAGGATCCGGAAAGTCTGAGCTTGGAATAACGCTGATGAGGTTCTTCACCGTCGGCGACCGCCCGCTGAACCTCAGGAACACAACGGCACCGTCGCTGTCCCAGGCACTGGCCATGAGTGCGAACGGAATGGTTCACCTGGACGAATACAAGAACACGCTCGACATGAGGATCATTGAGATCATCAAGGGAGCATACGACGGTGTAGGCCGTGCGAGGATGGACATGGACAGGGGTAAGCAGATAGAGAAGACACCCGTCGACTGCGGGGTGATCGTAAGCGGCCAGGAGATGCCTACGCTCGATATCGCCATGTTCAGCCGAATGATCTACCTCACCCACGACACGACGGTGCATGACCGGGATGCTAAGGACAAGTTCAACCATCTGGCCGATATCCGTAAGCTCGGGCTCCAGCACCTCACCAAGCAGATCCTCTCCCACCGCCACATGTTCGAGAACTCGTTCTATGACGTGTACAACGACGTGACCAACGAAGTGTACGACGTCATCGACGGCCAGCAGATAGAAGACCGTCTGTGGAGGAACTGGGTGATGCTTCTGGCGGCATACAAGGCCCTAAGCAAGCCGCTCAACCTGCCATGGGAATACGAGGAGATGAAGAGCCTTGTAATAGCCGGCATCAAGAGACAGAACGCTGAGGTGATCAGCAACAACGAGCTCGGCAACCTATGGAACGCCATGACATATCTCTATGAGGAAGGAATGATCTTCGGAGAGAGCGACTTCAAGGTCAAGTACATGAAGACCCTCAAGACCGACAGGGTAGAGAGGGAGTTCAAGACACAGCGTCCGATCCTCATGCTGCGCCTGAATCACTTCATCGGCCAGTACAAGAGGATGGCCCGTCAGCAGGGTGACACCGTGATGAGCAAGGACAGCATCCGCTACTACCTGACTACCTCATCCGCCTATCTGGGCATGAAAGCATCTGAACGGTTCACGGTGTACCAGGACGGCCACCCTGTGACAGCCGTCCATGGATCGGAAGACGGAGGCAAGGCCAGTGCAGTATGCAAGTTCGACAGATGTATGTGCTTCGACTACCAGACGCTGCACGAGAAGTTCGACCTTAACCTGGAGTCTGTGTCTGCAGAGATGGCAGACGTGAGGGAATCCGAGCAGAACGAGAAGGAAGAGAATGAAATAAGGAGCAAGAAATACCCGCAGCTGTTCGGACAGACAGACGAAGATACGGACGAAGCTTTCTGATGCTTAACTAACACTAATATGAATGGGATCCCGGTGCGTGAGCATCGGGATTTTTCATGCCGGCCACCTGCAGCGGCCATAATTCACATTACGCGCGTGCGCGCGCGAGAAATGTACTGCACACAACTGCACACAACTGCACACAAATTTATAAATAACACATTTTCAAATACTTACACAAAATATCACTGCCGAAAAAACTGCACACATTTTGCACACAACTGCACACAATCTGCACACAAGGAATGCATTTGCACACAAAAACAGCATTTTGCACACGCATTTTTCATTTTGCACACAATTATATTTAGAGATAAATATTTGATTTTCAATAACTTAAAAAAATGTGTGCAGTTGTGTGCAGTGTGTGCAGCCAAAAACGTATTCATGTGCGCGAAAAATTTTCAGACGAATTGAAGAAACTTTTGAACGATATATTTGTCTATTTATTTAAAAATCAGTATCTTTGCGACATGAGTGAAAGAAGGAAAAGCATTGCATGCATTCGGATTACTCCTTACCTGGCGGAATATGCTGTCAGGAAGTTCCACGTCGATGAACGTACCGGAGCCATCTGCATTCCGGACACATCGGATCTCTACCACGTTGTCTGGAACGGGATGACGAAGCCTCGGCGTGGAGAAATACCGGAAGAGGGGAACCTTCAGATCCTCCTCCCGAAACGACGTGAGGGGAAGAACCCTGCCTACTACAACAAGATGTCGTCACAGTCAGTCAAGGCGTTCGACCATACGCTGAGGATCATCTTCAACTTCGAATACCATCACTTCCTTCTCGACCATGACCGCCGCGGATCCAGGAAGAACATCATCGATCTGGTGGATGAATTCATCTCCAGGTACCATCTCGTATCCATCAGCTCGGACGCACTTATCAAGAACTGGCAGCGCTACCGACAGCGTATCTCTCCGCACCAGAAGAGGAAATACACGAAAAAATTGCGCTTTTAATATTCTTTAACTACCTCCAAACGTATCGTTTTGTCCTTTATATACAGTAATATGAAAGAGTTTTCCAATCTGCTACTGGTGACACCAGTCGAGGGTTCCTCACAGGAACCGTTCCAGTTCATCGCAGACCACTTCGATTACCAGCCGGAATCATCTGATGAGGATCCGGGCATTTCCTGGAACTGCGACCATGTGTTTGTTATAGAGCGCCCGGATGATGAAGTCATCCGCTTCTTCTGCATTCCGAGAAGCTGCATACTGACGCTTCGGGACTCAGCTGGCTCCAGCTACCATATCGGCACGTCTGACATACCTGCCCGCGTGAATATCACGTCGCATCTGTACCGCTGCCAGCTCGTTGTATCTTGCAAAATGCTATCCAACCCGTTGTTCTGAGGTCTTTTCGCTTCACATTATTAATTGATAATTTTGCGAAAAATATGATTATGAAAGAGATACAGAGTATTCTACTTGGCGAACGCCCGCTGCTTATATCCAAGGACGGATATCGGCAGGTGGCCTCTATTGCATTCCTACCGAAGACCAGCAGTATGCTAGGCCTCGAGAAGACATATAGGGATAAGACAACCGAAGCCCTTTCCATCCTGAAGAAGCTGATATCGGAGTCCGATGACAATATACAAATCACCAACGACTACTCCGACCCGGATCTCCCCGACAACTGTATCGCATATCACCGTGTATGGGGATTCATAACCGGAGGCTGCAGCTGGGGGTTCTCCAGCAAGCAGCTCGAGGAAGACCTTCTCGCTGCAGAGGCGAACCCGCAGATCTGCGCGCACCTGCTGCATGTCAACTCATCTGGCGGTGAAGCATGGTACCTCGACCGCCTCGGAGAGACCATGCGCTCATGCAAAAAACCAATCGTCGGAATATACGAGAGCCACTGCGCAAGTGCTGCCTACTATATCGCCTGCCACTCAACGGTTCTGTATGCCATGACCCGGAATGACCTGGTCGGTTGCATAGGTACGATGACCAGCTTCTATGACTTCGACGGCTTTTACAAGAAGATGGGTATCAATCTCGTCGAGGCGAAGGCCACGAAGAGCGATCTGAAGAACAAAACGTTTGAGGACCTGGTCGACGGAAAACCGAAGGAGTTTATTGAAAGGATCCTCGACCCTATCAATGAGCAGTTCCTTGCCGCCGTCAGGTCCCAGAGAGGGAAGATCGCCGAGATGGACGACGACAATCCCGTGCTGAGAGGTGAGATCTACTACACGGAGGAAGCCGTTGAAAACGGACTCATCGACGGAATGCACACATTCCTGGAGGCGGTGCAGGAAGCCTATTCCCTCGGGAAGAAGACTAACGATTCGGGAAAGTTGAAGGAAAGTATCTACAATATTGTACGATAATTTAATCTCTTAGATGTATGAAAAAGAAACTTTATGCAATTCTTGAGCGTCTCGGACTGAAGCAGAAGTTCGAAGACAAGAGCCTGACGCAGGAGGAGTTCAACACACTGGTGGCAGAGTACCAAAAGGAATACCAGACCACCATTGAGCAGGACCTTCAGGCCGAGCAGGCTGTGCTGGAGCAGACCAAGCTCCAGGAGACATTGAACACCATCCATGGCGTGATCGCTTCCGTGGCCCCTGAGGTCGTCGAAAGTGAAGAGAACGCAGGTGGTGAGAATCACGATGCGACGATGGAAGGCGTTATCGCATCCATCAACAACCTCGGACAGGAGCTGAAGAAAATGGCAAAGTCACCGGCTGAAGATGTTGCTGAGCAGACCTTCACGGTATCTCCGGTCAGCATCAACGGCTTCGGTAACACTCCGGAGTACCTCTTCGGTATCGAGCATCCTATGTTCGACATGAAGAAGCGCTGGAACCAGATCGCTGCAGCTCCCCGCAACTACCCGTCTATGATCGCAGCCGACGAGGAGGTCGACGGACGTGCATTCAACCAGGAACTGCGCGCCTATGGCCGCAGCCTCCAGCAGCGTATGTCGTACCTCGTCGAGAACAAGCTCATCGGCGACCTGAAGGCACTCGCCACAGGAGAGTTCTCCAACAACTACAGCGGACTCGCTTCTGCCAACCTCGGTGACCAGTTCATCATCCGCCGTCAGGATGCGCTCATCGCACGTATCCTCGCAAAGCGTGACCTTACCCAGTACTTCCCGGTTGTGTATGGCATCCAGGACCGTGCAGTCCTCATTAATGCCTTCTTCGGAGAGGTTTCACAGGGATACCAGCCCGGTGAGGTATACAAGGGCGGTATGGAGATCGAACCTAACGTCGGCTATGTTGACGACGCCATGATCAAGATCAAGTGGGGTCCGATGAAGGAGATCGAGCGCATGTATATCGGCTACCTCAACCGTGAGGGATCAGATCCAATCAAGTGGACCATGATCGAGTTCCAGCTGCTGAACAGCCTCCTGACTGCACAGATTGAGCAGAACAAGCGCCGTATGCGCGGTATCTACGTGAAGCCTGAGGAAGGCGTTGCAGGTTCGTATCTCAATGCAGGTACGGGTATCATGTACACCCTCCTCCGCTACGTTCACGAGAACAAGCTGAAGACCTTCGACGACGTCAGCTACAACAGCTACACCAACGCTACGTTCCTTGCCGCCGTACAGGCATTCGTGTCTGCCATCAAGTCCAAGATCACGGAGGATATGGACATCGACAACCACGTTCTCTACCTGAACAAGAACCATCAGGACTGGTGGATCAAGAACATCCGCTCCACATACCATGTGGACACGGACTTCACAGGTACGAGCCAGTGGCTCAACCGTGTTCCCGACACCGATGTGAACATCATCTGGCTGCCGTACATGGGACAGAGCACCCTGATGTTCATGGCAGAGCCAGGTAACATCCAGTTCCTGGAGTACGTTCCCGGCGAGATGCTCGCCGTGAAGATGGAACAGCAGATGGAGATGGTTCGCGCATGGTCTACATGGAAGGAGGGATGCGGTGCTCCCTTCACAGGCCGCGTGTTCGCCACCAAGGCACTCATGGACGCCAACGACTATAAGTTCCAGCAGATCTTCCTGAACAAGCCGGCTAAGCTGCTGGACGCCGGTGCCACCACCATCGACGGTACTGCAGGACGCTGGTTCATCACTGCAGCCAACGAGTCGGCCACAGCACTTACAGGCATCACCAATGCCAAGGCAGGCGTGGCCTACTGCATCGAGTGCGGTTCCACCACGAACAAGACGACCATTGCCAAGTCCGGCAACTTCTCCGGCATCACTGCTGCGTATACTCCGACCGCTGTCGGTGACTACATCATGGTCATCCTCAATTCGGATGGTAAGTTCTCTGAGCTCGAGCGCTGCGTAGGCGGTGTACGAACCATCAACCAGACACTCCAGCCCAACGTGCCAGGTGGACGCTAAGCGCTTTCTTTTTTATTAGATAATAGTAAAATTCCAGGAGAGGGTGCACCTGGGCAGGCGCATCCTCTTCGTCTTAAAAAGAGAAATCATGAAACAAAACATTATGAGTAAGTCGGCGACACGCCGCATCTTGCAATACGAGAACCATCGTGGGCGTCAGCTGCTCATGGTTGTATTGGGATTGTTTGCCATTATCGCCTTCCTCTTGGGATGGTGCGAGCCAGCCAGCGCCGCAGGCTACGGATCAGCCCTCGGCCTCGCTGCCATGACCGGTATCGCCAGCATCTCCGATGTCAGTGACAAGGAGACACACGGTAACGAGATCGGCTATTTCGTGGCGCTCATCCCGGTTGCCATGATCAACGACCCGATGAACTTCCCGCAGCCGGAGGCAGGAAGCCGTGCCATTGCGGCGTTCCAGCTGAAGACAGGGGAAACGTGTCCGGTGTTCGAAGCACATACTATACCGACGCTGGTCAGTACATCGGAAAAGGGCGACGTCACGACAAACGGCACGAATACGTTCACAATGATCATGGGTGGAGACCGCGACGTCCTGCACACCTTCGTGGAGGAGTTCGCAGGCTGCAAGTTCGTCATCATGTACAAGCACATCAAGGATTCCGTATGGTATGTGATCGGCGAGCCTGAGCGCCCGATGATCCTCAACAGTACGGAGACCAAGGATGACGCCGACGGACGTTACACCACTCTGACGTTCACGCGCAACAGCGTGTATCTTCCTCTTAAGTACACTCCTACTACCCTACCCGTCGCAGCAACCTAACAGATTCGTCTATGAATGAGATTGATCGACTGAGACTAACCCACCGCTTGAGCAATCATGCTCAGGCGGTTCGGGACTTGGAACTGCTCAGAAAACACGACAAGGCAGCGGCGGAGAAGTTCGGATGGAACCCGCTCCTCCATGCCGATGACATACTGTTTGCACTTACCTTGTTTGCAAACGAGGAGGAAATAGTATCCAACCGTAAGGCACCCGCTGAGGAAGCACCTTCCAAGAAAGCACCTTCCAAGAAAGAGGCACCCGCTGAGGAAGCACCCGCAGAGGAGGCACCCGCTGAGGAAGCACCTTCCAAGAAAGCACCTTCCAAGAAAGCACCTTCCAAGAAAGAGGCAAAAAAAAAGTGAGTAAGGAGGAGGAATATCCCAGGATAGACTGGGATGACCTCTCCGACCCGGATGTGCAGATGGCGACCGTTCTGTATAATGACCGCATCAACACATGGCGTAAGATGAAGCAGCTCGACGAACAGCTTGACAAGCACCCGACAGAGTCTGCCGTCAAAAGCATGGCGGAGCTCAGGGTTCGCAACCTTCAGGCGTTCGACGAGCTGCAGTCTTATAATGACACGGGGAAGTTCCTGTGCCAACACCCGCTGCTAAGTGATCGCTCCGAGTTCTCACAGCTGCTTGACCTGCTCTCAAGGGATCCTTCTGAATTCCTTCGCCAGCACCGCAACGAACTTGATAGCATCAAGAGATACAGGTCCTACCTCAAGAGGGAGGATCGTGCCGCCAGGAGAAGCAGTGACCGCGAGAACCTCGATCGCCATATCAACAGGGAGAAAGTCTTCAGGATGGTCCTGGAGCAGAACAATAAATAATCAATGTAATAATGGAAAAGCTGATAGAAGTATTTAATTTGGGCGGACTTCCTACCGCCCCGCTGGATTCCTTCCATGAGCTTCAGGAGGACTTCAAGAAGTCTGATCCTGACAAGTTAGCGAAGCTGCAGATGCTGATCATCACACGCGGCTTCAAGTATTCATTCAAGGTCTGGAAGGATCCTGACGGCGTTCTGTGGATCATAGACGCCCATCAGAGAAAGAAGGCCCTCACCGCGTTGCGAAAGGCCGGGTTCACCATTCCGCCGATACCATACGAGGAGATCGAGGCCAAGGACAAACAGGAGGCAGTTGAGGAAATCGCCGCCTACAACTCCGAGTTCGCCTCGAAGAACCCTGACACGATCCTGTTCAGGAAGTACAACATCGACTCGGAGGTGCTGGAACGTTTCAGTCTCGGGTTTGAGCCTGTGAAGACGGACTTCGGGGCTGACACCACATGCCTGTTCCATGGACAGGAGTCGGCGGACGTCAAGGAGGATGAAGCCGTTTTCTCGCTTCCTCAGGAAGAGGGGAAGGTATTCGCACGTCCCGGGGACGTGTTCCTGCTCGGAAGCAACAGGCTGATGTGCGGTGACTGCCGCTCACGGTCGGATGTCTCCGTGCTGATGGATGGCAGGTATGCGGACATGATCCTTACGGACCCTCCATACAACGTCGACTATCAGGGAGGGTCGCAGGACCAGCTCAAGATAGAGAACGACTCCATGGAGAACGACACCTTCGCGCTCTTCCTGAAGCAGGTGTTTTCTATCATGTTTTCCATTATCAAGCCGGGAGGTTCCTTCTATGTGTTCCATGCTGATTCGGAAGGGGAGAATTTCCGCAAGTCGCTCCGTTCTTCCGGATTCAAGATCGCACAATGCTGCATCTGGGTGAAAGACTCGCTGGTCATGGGCCGCCAGGACTACCAGTGGCAGCATGAGCCATGCCTGTACGGATGGAAGCCGGGAGCCGCACACTTCTGGAATTCCGACAGGAAACAGACTACAGTATGGAACTTCGACAAACCGCGAGCCAACAGGATCCATCCCACGATGAAGCCCGTTGCGCTGATGGCGTACCCCGTCTGCAACTCGACGAAGACAGGTGAGGTCGTAGCGGATTTCTTCTCAGGGTCCGGATCCACCATCATGGCCTGCCAGCAGGTCGACCGTCTGTGCTATGCGATGGAGATTGATCCGAAATACGTGTCGGCATCGGTACTGAGGTTCAGAACCATGTTCCCAGAGCAGCCGGTAAGGCTGATCAGGGACGGTGTGCTGATGTCCGCTGATGAGACGACGAAACTCTGCAGCCTATGACATCGAAGGATATGATAGGGGATGAGTACGTTCAGCAGGTGCGGACGTTCGGGGCGCTGGATTACACGCCCCAGCGCATCTGTCGGCTGCTGGGGCTGTCAAAGACGGCCAGCGTACAGCTGATGCTCCGGCTCGAGATCCCCGGGGATGTCTACCATGACGCCTACCGACAGGGGCATGCACTTGGTGAATACAATATCGATGCGGAACTTGCGAAGAAGGCCGAGACGGGCGACGTGGATGCCATCACGCTGCTTGAGGAGCGCAAGAACGAGCGTCGTGAGCGTGATTTGCGTTATGAACTGTTCGGAATATGACAAATCTTGAGAAACTAGAAAACCTGCATCCTGACCTGATATCCGAGTTCCTGGCCACAGGGCAATGCTCCAGGATCCCGGAGGAGATGAAGATGTTCCTCAAGCAGCTGCAGTGGGCGGTCGAGATCTTCGAGACCGAGCGCAACATCACACGCGCTGCTCGTAAGCTGAAGCTGAGGATCAATGCGCAGCAGGGTGTGTCCGTGGAGGTGCGTACCTGCATGGCACGCATCTATGAGGCGATCAACTATTTCAACGTCGACTGCAACGTGTCGATAAAGGTATGGGAGAGCAACTTCGCCAACAAGTACGAGGACCTCGCCAAGCTCTGCGCGGAGCGTCGCGACTATAAGAACATGAAGCTCTGCTATGATGCCGCACTGGAGTGCAGGAGGAGGGCTTCCGAGATCGCAGAGGCGGACAGGGACATGGGAGTAGTCTACCTCATTACGCCGGAGATGACTCCGGAGATGCTGGGCTTCGAGAAGAAGAGCCTGAAGGAGATCGCCTCCAAGTGCAATAACGGGTTCTACGTCACGCTCATCAACGGCCTTCCCATCGAGAAGGAAGAGAAGAAGAGGCTTCTCCGTGATGCTGATATCGAGGATGCGGAACTGATAAAGGATATACAGGAAGATGGATATTGACAAAGGATTCTCGGATTTCGAGTCTCTGTACATGAATCATGTGCAGATTGTGTGCAATCTGATCGATGCGAACCAGATGTACGCCGAGCTGGGCCGTGGTACCGGTAAGACTGAGATGGTGATGACTCCACGGATCATCAGGGTATGCAATGACCTGCCGAGGGAACTGATGTTCCTCGTGCACAAGACCTACGTGGCACTTCTCACCAATGTGTGGCCGTCCATCCAGGCTTCGTTCTCGAAGATGGTGACGGTAAACGGCCACCAGCGTCCCCTGCTGGAGTACGGCATAGACTATGTGGCCGGTGAGACGAAGCTGCCGTCACACTTCCTGCGTCCCCGGTTCCCGCTGTCCATGGCAAAGCATTCCATCGTGTTCCGCAACGGAGCACATCTGCAGCTGGTGAGCAGCGACCAGCCCGAGAGCGTGGCAGGACGTAGCGCCGTGCACGCATTCATAGAGGAGATGAAGCACAACAGCGGCGAGAAGCTCAAGAGCCGCCTGTTCCCTACCCTTCGCGGTGGCGGATCGGAAGTCCGCCGCTCTGCATACTATGCGGGGATAACGGGAGTCAGCGATACGGCCAGGGTCGACCTCGGCGAGGACAGCTGGTTCGAGGAATACGAGCAGAACATGGATAAGCAGCTCATCGATGAGATAGCCACCGTCGCCCTGTCATTGAACAAGAGCGTCTACAGACAGTACGCTCTGCAGAAGGAGCTGCGTGAAACGAAGAATCCAGCCGTGATGGAGAAGATCAGGCTGGAGAACCAGCGGCTGCAGCACTTCATCGCACGATGGAAGCCGAGACTTGCCGACATGCGTCGCAATGCGGTGTTCTATATGCGTGCCTCCTCATTCGCCAACAAGGATATCCTCGGTCCGAAGTTCTTCAAGACACAGATAGAGACCCTCGACATCGATGAGTTCCTGACGTCCATCTGCTCCGTCAGGCACAAGGAGGTGACCAACAAGTTCTTCGCCGCGTACAACAGGGAACGGCACCAGTTCAAGGACTCGTATATCTACAACCAGATCATGCGCTACAGCCTGAAGGACCACTTCACGCTGTCCGCCAGGTTCCTCCAGCACTACTCGAAGAACGACCCCCTGTATGTGGGGTACGATCCCGGACACTTCCAGTCACTTATCGTCGCACAGCAGAAGGATTTCGGCCAGCGCCTTGACATCATCAAGGAGTTCTATGCCTACGTGCCTGAGGACCAGCAGGAACTGGCAAAGCAGTTCTATGAGTTCTTCGGTGCGGACAGCGTCAACAAGGTCATACACCTCTATCCGGACCGTGCCGGCAACAAGACGAAGGAACAGATGGAGCAGATAACGACGGATTCGAAGATCATGCAGCATGCACTGGAGAACTATGGATTCACCGTCGTACTCTACAACGAGAACCAGGGGACAATCTACCACTGGCAGCAGTTCAAGCTCTGCCTCCTGCTCTTCTCGGAGCGCACGGGCTACCTTCCGCGCGTCCGCATCGACGAAAACGAGTGTCCGAACCTCTGCAGCGCTATTCTCATCTCCCCGCTCAAGAAAACCGACGGGAAGATAGAGCTCGACAAGTCAAGCGAGAAGAAGGAGGCCCTCAAGCGACAGGCCGGACTCACTACGCAGCTCCCTTCGGCCATGATATACCTCCTTTATGGCCTGTACGGCGACATTGCGAAGAACGACCTCACCTCACTGCCCGACGACCTGCCTGACAACTTCACTGTTTAGCAATAATACGGTGTATAACTGGCATAATAAATGCGTTTCCGCCCGTAAAATGTGCAAAAATCACAGAATTCCCGTGAATATTCCCGTTTTATGTGCTAATATGGGGCTATTTCTGCAAAAATCGGATTTGCAACCGCTTGATACTTAATATTTTGGCGGTTTTTTGTCCGGTACCGAACAAAAACGTGCGGGAGTCGTCTCCACGCCCCGCTGAGTTTTCGGTTTTAGGTGCAGGGGTCTCGGCCTGACGGAAAATATGAGGGAAGCCGCCTGATGGGCGGCCATCCCCGTCTTCCGTCCTTTGCCGGGCAGTCTGAAAACAGTATCTTCGCGTCATGGATGGGGATATCGTTATGACCGGCATCAATGCCATGCAATGGGCACGGGAGATCAGCAAGCTGCCTGACGGGTGCTTCACTGTTGCCTACTTCCCGTACTCCCGCTCAAAGGGATATGCAGGATCGGAGCTCGTGGTGAAGGAAGGCTGCAAGTATCGCAAGCAGCTGCCCGACGAACGCTTCCAGGCTGCTGCAGAGAACTACTTCCTCTTTACTGACGGAGACGGGAACCCTCGCATGTGCTGGCGCATCCTCATCCGGTATATGGGGTTCCCACAGGATGGATACAAATTACATAAGATAGATTGGTTATGAAGAACGATCATTTAGAATTGCACGGCAATGCAGGGCTGTACGTCAACGACGGCAATGTGTTCTCGTTCCAGATCGGCACCGGACATCAGCTGTTCCAGCAGCCTGCTTTCGTACCTGTCAACTCGCTGCCGCAGAATGAGCACATATTCCTCGGGCTGAACGGATATCAGGTGTGCTGCCGTGGATCCAACAACGCGCTCGTCGAGGAGGTGACGCAGGACATCAGGAACAACCGTCTCCTCCCCCGTCTGTACGACAAGGAGATCAAGATGCTGTACGGCCACGGACCCGCCGCCTTCGTGGAGACGATCAAGGACGGCAAGCTGCACAGGGAGTTCACCACCCTTCCGGATCTACAGGACTGGCTCTCCAGCTGGGAAGAGAACGGGATGCAGTCCCTGGAAGAGTTCTGCAAGGCATGCATCAAGAATTACTACTATTTCCGCGACTTCTTCGTCAAATGGCGGTTCTCGCGCGGCAAGCGCCTCGGGTTCCTTCCCGTTGCTGGCCTGGAGTGCATGGACAACCGCTACTGCCGTCTGGCTACGACCAGACAGGACGTGGCCACCGATGTCGTCTACTATTCGGACTTCCGGCACATCGCCGTCGGGAAGTGGAACCACGGGGCAACGGCGTTCAAGATATACCCGAGGTTCTCGCTCCAGGATCTCGACAGCTACAGGTTCGCGGCCATCAGCCATCACCGGGAACGGTCGGTGGATGAGTTCTATGGTGTCAACGAGACCCACGAAGGTGCCAAGCCGTATATCAAGGGAAGCAACGAGAATGCCAACTACATCAACTCCTTCCTGAAGAACTCGCTTGCTGCGAAGATCCACATCATCATACCCAATGCGTGGGTCGACGCGAAGAGAAAGCAGATAACGCTTCTGTGCAACGAGAACAAGAAACGCCAGGCAGCCAGCAAGGAGCTGCTGAAGTACAACGGTATCGATATCGGCACGGAATACCAGGAGTCGGTTCTTCTCCAGTACATGCGTGAGGAGCTGCGCAAGGTGAGCCAGTACCTCAGCGGTGCCGACAACCAGGGAAAGGCATACAGCAGCACCTCCTTCATGGATGCATCCGGACACGAACAGCAATGGAGGATCGAGCCGGTAGACCTGAAATACAAGGAATACGTCGATGCCCTCATCGCCTATGACAAACGAACGGAGGAAGCACTTCTCAGCAGTGTCGGACTTGATGCCGCCATCAGTGCCGTAAGCAAGGACGGAGTGATATCGAAATCCGGATCCGATGCGTACTACAACTATCTCATATACATCATGTCGCTCACTCCGGAGGATGAGGTGTGCGCACAGCCGCTCAACCTTGCGCTGCGCGTGAACTTCCCGGAATACTGGGATAAGGGATACCGCATCGGGTTCTACCGTGAGGTCCCGCAACGACAGGAGGATATCGCACCCAAAGACCGACTAAATCAGCAACAATCATGAGCAATATTCTGACAACCCTATTCTCCGGAATGGCAGACTTCAAGGAGTATGCCCCGGGCGTGGAGACGAACAACAGCCTCACCGACCTCATCCCAGCAGGAACGGCGGCAAAGAAAAGGGTGGATGTCATCCTTACGCCCGGCGTAACGGATGCCATCATTACGGAGAACAACAGTGACCGCATGGACCTGCTCCGTACTGCCGTGGCCAACCTGACGTGCTGCCACCAGCTCGTGTTCGATGCCGTGAACAGGCGCAAGGACAACACCGATGTGTACCGCTATGAACTCGAGAAGATGCAGAGGACGTATATGGACAACTACTTCAATGCCATGGACTCCATCATCCAGTCCCTCTCTTCCGTTACACCTCAAGACGGTGACAGCACTTCTCCTCAGGCACTGTGGCGATCCTCGCGCTACTTCTCCCTGCTCAGCAGCTGCAAGGTGCCGACCTGCGAGGAATTCGACTCCATATTCCCCATCGATCTCTCGTTCCTGTTCTTCTTCCGCATAGCCCCGCTGCAGAAGGAGTGTGTCGATGAGCGTCTGGGAATCTATTTCGACAAGGCGGACGGGAACGATGTCGCCTTGACGATGCTGAAGCTGGCTCTTGCCAAGAAGACGATAGCCAAGTCCCTTCGCAGGTTCGATATCCTTGAGTTCCCGCCGACTATCCGCAACCTGTTCGAGGAGAACACGGCCACCCGCAACGGCAACGACGAGTACGGACGGGCACATGCCCTCGCAGACAGACTCGACGGTGAGGCCGACGACCTGATCGGCAATGTCGACATGCTGCTGGCCGGGGATGAGAATACAGACTTCTCCACGGAGACGTCCTACAACCGACCCGACGATATCATCATCATGATGCCGTGACATGAAACCGATTTCGCTGACATACAGGAACACGGCCTTCGACATCCCCAACGGATGGGAGCAGCTCACACCGGAGCAATACCAGCACCTGGTGGACAATATCCTGCTGGCCAGTCAGGGGAAACTGTCACCGGGTGAAGTGCGCATGCGGTATGTCTGCGACGTGATGGGATGGAATATCGGCAAGTTCAGGACCGAGGACCAGCTGGAGAACCTGGTGGTACTGTCTCAGATGGTGTCGTTCATCTTTCTCATAACATATCCCAAGGACAGCGAGGCTGTTGCCAGGCTTACCGATGAAGAGTACCGCGAGGCCCGCCGTACCGATCCCTTCCATCTCAGCTTCCCACATGCCGAGGATCTGAGGAAGGAAGACTACAGGTACGAGGTGGACTGGTGCTTCTGCAAGCAGCTGGTACCGGAGGTGAGTGTTGGGAAGCGCGTCTTCACCGGATACGAGATCAATACGGGTTTCGGTATGCTTACCACCAGCCTGACGGCACTGCAGTACATTGAGGCGAGGGCACTGCTCGGCAACGGTGCGGACACCCTTCCTCTGCTCGCCTCCATACTCTACTATCCCGGGCCGTACGACAGTGAGGATGCACACCGGAAGGCTGACCTGTTCAGCGACGTCCCGCAGAACGTCCTCGCCGCCATTGCCTACAACTTCACCGCCTTCAACAACTTCCTGATGACGAAGACCGAGTACAGCATACTCACGGAATTCACGTCCCAGCGTGCAAGGGAGATCAGTACCGATGCCGCCGATGCCCTCTACGACCTGTCTTCAGACGGCCTCGGCGACGCCCAGCACGTGGAGCGCCTCAATCTGCTCACATATCTCCGTATCCTCAGAAAGAAGACGATCGAGAGCGTACGCAGGCTCAGTGCTGCCGGGGAGGATCCGGGAAAGATCGCGAACACAACCGGTCTCGATATCACTACAATAACGAAAATCCTATGATAAAGAAACTGTTCACCTATTTCGCTCAGTTTCCCTCCAGGGAGGGTATCCTGACAATGGCCGTCAACGGCACCAGTCCCATGCCTGAGTATGATGAGGTGCTGGCCGATATCGAGTTGCAGACTGACGAACGGCGCATAGACGGCCTCGACAACTATGCCTACGGCCAGTCGTTCGAGGAACTCCAGGCACGCATCGACAAGTGCGTCGGGTCGTTCCTGTACGCAGACTACGGGGAGTTCCAGGTGCAGACCGATGGCAGGAAGTCCCTGGAGTATGTGGAGCGGATGGCCGTCACCGTGGCCATGAAGCTCGGCAACAACGTGGATGCCATCGAGCGCATGATAGCAAGCGACAGGACCTTGGCCATGCTTGCGGAGATCCATGCGTGGTTGATGGCCGACGTGGAGAACGGGCTGATCGACTGGGCAGACCGCGACAGCCTTGACATGGTGGAGATCGTCCCGTTCGTGGCCAGCGAGCTGAGGAGCATAGGGTGGACCCTGATGTTCAATGCCACATCACCTGATGTACTCGGAACGCATGAGCGTTTCCGGTCCTTTGTCAGGGAGAACTATTGACGTAATTTTGCAGCTATGAAGAGAAAGTTACTTGTATCTGTCGTATCTGTGCCCCTGTCGGTCTTGGCAGACATCGGGCGCTATTTCTACCAGGACTGGGAGTTTGCCAAGTGGATAGGTGTTGCCGTTGCCGTCGACACGTTCCTCGGTGTGTGGAAGCACATGGTGCACAAGGATGCCTCGAGCGAGACGTTCTTCAGTAAGTTCTGCAAGAAGATCGTGATCTACATCCTGCTGCTCATCCTCACCAACGTACTGCAGCATGTAACGGTCAACGGGTCGGCTGTCGGACCCACCCAGTGGATAGGCACCTACATCTGCGTCTTCATGCTGGTCAGGGAAGCCTTCTCCTGCGTCGAGAACATACAGGCAGTGTACCCGATCTTCCCCGCCTCGTTCGTGAAGCGCCTGAAAGACTTCAACGACAAGGGGGAATACAAACTGGATGAGGAGGAACCGTCATGAGGGTGACACGTCAGGAACTGTTGAGGATCTGTCCGGGCTATCCGCAGAGAAGGATAGATGAAGACGTGCGCGTGCTTAACGAGTGGGCGCCGCGATTCGAGATAAACACCTCTCTCAGGATGGCGCACTTCATTGCCCAGTGCGCACATGAGAGCGGTGGTTTCCAGTATGTTGCGGAGATTGCCTCCGGTGCCGCCTACGATACCGGGAAACTGGCTGCCAAGCTCGGCAACACTCCAGAGAAGGACGGTGACGGGCAGAAATACAAGGGGCGTGGGTATATCCAGATCACAGGCAAGGCCAACTACAAGGCATACCGCGACAGCGGGTTCTGCAACGGAGATGTGGTAGCCCATCCCGAATGGCTGTCTAACTCTCCAGGCAGGATGAAGAGTGCCATGTGGTACTGGTGGAGCCATGGCTGCAACAAACTGGCCGATGCAGACGATATCCGCACGATAACCAAGAGAATCAACGGCGGGATGAACGGTTTTGCCGACCGGCAATACTACCTCCGCCGCGCCAAAAGAATATTCATGATATGAAGAGATCCATCTTGTCATTAGCTTTGTTGGCGGTGCTCCTCATGACGGGCTGCAAGCCAACCGAGTACATCACCGTTCCGGAATACCACGAACGGCTGGTGCATTCACACGACACCGTGCATCAGCGCGATTCGTTCATCAGCAACACGACCACCACCATCAGGGAGGTTGACAGTGCGGCACTGGCGAAGCTTGGTATCCAGATAAGCGGGATGAAATCAGCATACCTGGTGGAGATCGACAGGCTGCGCCAGGAGATGAGCAGCCTTCAGCGGTCGAGATCCGACACGGTACTGGTTCACGACTCTGTACCTGTCATCAAGGTGGTACCTGCGAAACTCACCGCATGGCAGCGGGCGAAGGTGAAGTTCGGAGAAATCGTACTGGCCATCCTGGCTGTCTTCGCTGCAGTTGTCGCGTTCTCCTTCTATAGACAAAGAAAGAACTGAAGCGTCATGATTCGATACACGCTCATCAACGGCATCACCATATACGCCTCCAGTGCCGGGGAATTCGCTCACAAACTCAGGGTGGCCAGCAAGTACAGCAGGATCACCGATGCAACCTTCATCTCCCTGTTTGCTGAGAAGATGGAGTCATCCAAGGGCGTGGTCCTGCGGAGCACCAATGCCGGTGAGTTCCTGGCCGACTTGCTCGTCTTCGGCCTTGCCACTGCAGCCAACGTACCGTATTGCCGGTGTGTGTAGATCTGCAATTTAGTTTTTTAATCACTAGCTAAACTATTCTAAACCGCTGATAATAAACCCTTTATAACTTGCGTGTCTTGTATTATTGTGTTATCTTTGCTTCTGTAAAAAGGAACAATAACAATTAAAAACAAGCAGTTATGAACGAGCAAATTCAACAGATTCTGAACTCAGCCGGCACCAAGACGGCAAAGATCCAGCAGCTTCTCAGCCTCGGCCTTACACGCCGCCAGGTGGCCGACCTTGTAACAAACGGAAACTACGGTTTCGTACAGAACGTCTACGCGAGGATGATGCGCGAGGCCGTTGCCGCTGCAGAGACAGTCATTCCCGAACTGGACTATACCTTCAACCGCAACTTCGGCATCGAGATCGAGGCCTACAACTGCACGAGGGAGAAGCTGGCCTCGGAGCTCCGACAGGCTGGAATCAGCGTGGCGGTAGAGGGCTACAACCACAACGACTACCGCGACCACTGGAAGCTGGTCACCGACGGAAGCCTCACGGGAACACAGACCTTCGAACTGGTGAGCCCCATCCTCCACGGGGAGCAGGGACTTGAGGAACTGGAGAAGGTGTGCTGGGTGCTTGACCTCTGCAACGTAAAGGTGAACGAGAGCTGCGGGCTCCACATCCACATGGATGCTGCTGACTTCGATATCCAGACTTGGCGCAACCTGGCCATCACTTACAAGAGGCTGGAGGGTATCATCGACGGGTTCATGCCGCGCTCACGCCGCAACAACCGCTACTGCAAGACGCTTTCAGGCATCAGCGAGGACTCCATCCGCAGGGCACGGACGATTACAGACCTGCGCAGGGTCTTCCGCAACGACCGCTACCACAAGGTGAACCTCGAGTCATACGTAAGGCACCAGACGGTGGAGTTCCGCCAGCACGGAGGAACGACGAACTTCACAAAAATGTCCGCTTGGGTTCATTTTCTCGAAAAAATGATTACCTTTGCACAGCAGGGGCTGGTGCACCAGCGCACGACGCTTTCGGGCATCCCCTTCCTTACGGACAGCGAAAAACTGTATTTCAAGATAAGAACAAGAAAGCTGACAGCATGAAAAGAACCTACAGAATCAAGGGCGGTGACACCATAGTCGCCGCCACTCCACAGGAGTTTGTCCGGGAACTGCATGAGGGGTCGCGCTTCGACTTCGGCGGTACCGACACTGAATACATGGAACGCTTCGCCATCCGGCTGGAGCAGCTCGAGGGCTACAGGATACGAACGGACACTCCGGAAACGTTCCTGGGCGATCTGATCGAGCACGGATTCGTCGAGACCTGACATGTATTGTTATTGTTCGACATGTATCGTTATTGTTCGACATGTATCGTTATTGTTCCTTGAGGGATGCCAGCCGGGCGTCCCTTTTTCTTTGCATTCGTTTTTCCCGAAATCTCTTGGAGGTTACGGGATTTTTTCATACCTTTGCCACAGACATAAATAATTCTGCAAACATGGATATCCTATTACCTAAATCTACTTACAGCAAGCCTGATGACATCCAGGCATTCCATCTGGACCGACAGTTTGCTGACGGCATCAGTTTTGTTGCCATCGACCTTGAAACGGCCACACAGCTCAGGAACTCCATCTGCGAGATCGGAATCTGTGTAGTGGAAAACGGCCTGGTGAAGGAAACGAAATCGTGGCTGGTCAAACCTCCCCACAATTTCTATGATCCGTTCAACACATACATTCACGGCATCTCTGCGGAAGACACGGCAAACAGTCCGACGTTCTGCGAGATATGGCCTACGGTTCTTCCCTACCTGGACGGGAAGGTCGTTGTGGCTCATAATACGGCTTTCGATATGTATGTGCTTAGGGACTCGTTCATGGAGAACTCCATGGCGTTCCCCCTTTTCGCGTTCTTTTGCTCATACCGACTGTCACGAAAGACCGTCACAGGGTGCTACAGCTATTCGCTTCCTCATGTCTGCAGAGAGCTCGGTATAGAGTTCACCAACCATCATAAGGCCGGAGCCGATGCCGAAGGATGCGCAAAGGTGTTCCTGGAGTGCCTGAAGAACTCCGGCGCAGCATCCTTTGAGGATCTGCAGGAGAAGTTTGACTTCAGGTGCGGAAGGTTCTCCAGTAGCTATTTCAGGCCACAGTTGGCAAACCACAGAGGTGGAGGTGGAGGTGGCAGGAAGATCTGCCTGAAGGATATCGTCGGCGACCCTTCGAAGATCGACGAAGGGAACTATTTCTATGGTAAGGAGGTATGCTTCACGGGAAAATGCCAGTTCGGTGTAAGGAAGAACCTCCTGCAGATGGTGGCCGATATCGGTGGTATTCCTGCCGATTCGGTGACGTCACACACTGACGTGCTGGTCGTCGGACAACAGGACTACAGGAAAGTCGGTGATGACGGCATGAGTTCCAAGCAGGAGAAGGCCATGAAGCTGAAGGATAAGGGACAGGACATAGAAATCATGTCCGAAAGCGAGTTCCTCAGCAATATTTAGGATCTTTGATAAAGCGTGCTGTCCCGTAAGGGTGACACTCCGCGAGAAGCATCGGCGAGGTTGAAACGCCACAAATACAACGCATATATGTGATGCACAGCACGTCTCTTTTGCTTTTTTGATACCGTTTTATAAAATAATCCCGAAATCTCTTGGAGGTTACGGGATTTTTTCATACCTTTGCCATCGCTAAACGTATAGAGCGGTTACGCTCCAGGGGCGGTGAAAGACGTCCGAACATCCGATCGGGCATTTTTTATGCTCTTACTTTCCGAGACCTGCCAGAGGTCTCACTACACCAATAGCGGTGGCCACCCAGTAGAATAAGCCCTTGAGCGAAGTCTATACGTTTAGCGACAGGGAAGGCTGCCGCTTTCCCTGTCCATAGGGGAAAGGTCCCGATGGCCGTGAGGCATCGGTGTTAGCCAAGGTCCGAAAGGATGTGTCTGAAACGTGAGAGGCCTTTCCCTTTCCCGAAAGACATTCCCAACACGGGAACGAAAGGTTCCCAACATGGGAACAACATATTCCCGACATGGGAACAACCGCACAGGGCGGATCCCTGTACAGCTAAACGTATAGCAATATGCAACAGACAACAATCAGATTCGACCATGTGCTGCAGGAGCAGCAGCGCGTCGACGTGGTGGCACCCCTACGAAAAGCGGTGCAGGCAATCAACCGAGGGCTCGACTCCCGGTCTGAGTTCTACAGCCGCATGCTCGGTCAGGACATCTCATGGCGCAAGGCGCTGCGCATCGGCGTGGTGCTGCCGCTGCTCTTCGTGGCCGCTGCCGTATGCGTGGCTCATGCACCTCTCATCGCCGGTACCAGCCTTGCATGCTCCGGCTGGATCGTATACCGACTGAACCAGGAAGAGGAAGGAGGTGAGGTATGACGGCTCTTTTGTTCATCACGGTAAGGACATATTCCTCCGTGAACAACATGGGGAAGGAGCTTGGCGCGTACGTCGAGAACGCTTACGACCAGGCACTGGTACCCACGATCGCCTTCCCCGCCGTCACCGCGGACATCAAGGCGAAGATGAAGGAGCTGGAGGCGAAATACCCCCGCTCGAAACCTTTCAAACTGGAGACCATCAGTTTTACTGACAAGTACGGCCACGCCCACGAGAACATCTACGTGACACCGCAGAACATACACAACGACAACCATGTGTTCTGCCTCGACACGGCGTCTGTCCGGATCGACCTTCAGGACATGAATGAGGAAGGAGGTGAGGTATGATTTTCTGCTGTGATTTCTGGGAGCGCAACCAGCATCCCTATTTCTATGCCAATACAGTGGCTATGATGAAAAGCATGGACGGACAGGCATTCCTGAGTGAAGAGGATTTCGATACCTTCTACCACAGACTCGTCAAGCGTCTTGAAAAGGATCGCCCGAAAGATCATACCGCATACTTGTGTCGTACTGCTTTTGGAGATTCAGGTAATATCCAGATATGCTTGGTAAGCGGTAAGGGCAATACGGATATCGCAAGGCTGCACGTTCATCGGATTAAGAAGATCAAGACGTACGGCTTCGAGAACCAGGCTACCTTTGATGTTTTCAAGGTTGCGGAATCATTCTAATTAATAATTTACAAGTATATGGATAATCTGAATATTGACAATGTCCCTCTGGATCCTCTGCAGGAAATCATATCCGTAGAGTACCTCGAGGACAGGGCCGAAGTGCTGGAGCAGGTAATGGATGTGCTCCTGGAGACATCCCAGGGGTTGGTACTCTCAGACAAGAGTGAATATCTGAGGCTTGTGGCGGAAGTCCGGACATCCATCAAGGACTGCCGTATGATAGCCAAATCGTTGAATAAAATATCTTTTGGAAATGAGCAACAAGGGTAAGAAAAAACAGGAGCAGGATCAGGAACAGGCGCCGACCGATGTCAGCATCTACATTGCTGCGCTCAGCGTCAACTTCCGGCCTGCAGCCAATCCGGCTGAAACCACCCACTGGTTCTCCACGGATGAGGTACTGGCCGCCATCAGGGACATAGATCCCTCTGCAAAGATATCCAGGGAACAGGTGTTCTCCGCCCTGAGGGATGCCGGCTATGATTTCTGCAACCGTCCCGGTAGCCACGGACTGCTGTTAAGGTGGATGTTCCGGGAGAAGAGTTAGTGTTTCTTTTTTGTCATCTTTTTGGAAGGATGCCCTCATTGCGACGGGCGTCCTTTCTTTTTGTCCCGATATCGCGTATCTTTGCGGTATGATCACGGAAAACTTGATAAGGAAGGTCTTTGTTCATCAGACCATCAAGAATGCGATGCAGGAAATCCAGTCGAAATGGAAGCCTGCTGTCGGCGCGTTCAACGTCCGGAGCGGTGAGCTGAGGAGCTTCGCCGACCACCCGATGCCGATCATGCAGATCGCCGACAAGAAGTTCAGCGTACACTATTTCATTCCCCTCCACATGAGGTTCCTCGATATCCAGTACCGGAAGAAGAAGGGCAGACGTGGCGACGGAGGCAGGAACCTGTACAACAAGATCGTATGGCCTGTGGTATACCAGCAGATGTACCCCGAGCTTCACCGTGGGTTCACCGACGAGGTCAGGAAGCAAATCGGTGACCGTCTGCGACAGGCCGCTGAAATAACTAAAAAACGATAGACATGGCAAAAGGAAGACTTGACGAGGATACCATCAATTTCATCCTCACGGCAGAATCATCCCAGCTCCAGCAGGAGATCCAGAAGAGTTCCAAGGTCATCAAGGATCTCGAGGAGCGGGAGAAGGAACTACGCAAGCAGCAGGCTGCAGTGAAGGCCGCGCTCGGCGAATCGAGCAAGGAGTACAAGGCGGCCACCAAGGCAATCAAGGACACTACTCAGGCCATTGACAAGGAGAAACAGAAGCTCCAGGAGATGAGCAAGCAGCTCGGTGTGAACAGCATGTCCATGCAGCAGCTGCGGAAGGAGGCGAAGTACCTGCGGCATGAACTTGACAGCACCTCCAAGGAACTGGAACCGGAGGCATGGCAGAAATATGCCGAGAAGCTTCGTGAGGTGCAGCAGCGCATGGCAGAGCTGAAGCAGACTGCCAGCGGACTCGACCTGAGCGATGCCGGCGGGAAGTCCGGCGGCGGAGGAATCCTCGACACGCTGACGGGCGGCAAGCTCGGCAACCTGAAGTCAATGTTCGCTGCAGGCGGTATCATCGGACTGGCCACCGCCGCGTTCTCGAAGCTCACGGATATGGCCTCCGCTGCCATATCGAGAATAAAGGATTTCGTTGCAGAGGGAGTGGAGATGGCCAGAAGTGCGGACGGTATCAAGCATGCCTTCGACAACCTCGACCGCACCGACCTGCTGAAGGGCCTGCGAGAAGCGACCCACGGCACCGTGACCGACCTTGAGCTGATGAAGGCTGCTGTACAGGCCAACGATTTCAGGATCCCTCTGGAGAACCTCGGCAAATATCTGGAGTTCGCCCAGCTGAAGGCGTCCCAGACCGGCCAGAGCGTCGACTACCTCACCAACTCCATAGTGACGGGCCTCGGCCGCCAGTCCAAGATGATCCTCGACAACCTCGGTATCAGTGCTGCAGAGCTCACCGAGAAGATGGAGGGCGGTGCCACCATGGCTGAGGCTGTCGGACAGATCATCGACAAGCAGCTCGACGAACAGGGCGAGCACTACGAGACGGCGGCCGAACGTGCCACCCGTGCCACTACGGAGCTCACGAACAAGCAACGTGAAATCGGAGAGGCATTCCTTCCCATCGCGGAGAAGGGACAGGAAATGTTCACCAAATTAAAGGTGGGTGCTATTAATTTAGTCCTGAACATTATTTCATACTGCACCAAGCTCTACGACGAGCTGGCCACGGTGCGCATTGTGGTTGAGACGGTGCGCGTGGCCTTCGACACCGCCTTCAAGGCCATCGAACTCGGATTCGACCTCGTCATTGACATCGTGAAGGGTGTGGGCAGAGCCATCGTCGACCTGGCGAAGCTCGTAGAGGGTGTCTTCACCTTAGACTATGACGGTTTGAAAAAAGCATGGGCCGACCTGGGGAACCATATCGTGAAGAACGCCACGAAAGTAGTCGACGATGCCACCGACGTCGGTACCCGCTGGGGCAACAACTTCATCAACAGTATAGACCGGGTGGTGAAAGGAAGGAAGATCACCGCACCCAAGCCGGAGAACACGCTGCCTGAAGTGACGGTGACGGGGAAGAAGGGTAAGCAGGAAGACAAGAAGAAAAAGGGAGGTTCCTCCCACGACAATACGGCCAAGCAGCAGGCCGAGGAGGACAGCAAGGCGCTGAAGCAGTTCAATAAGGCCAGGCAGGCGGAAGTGGATGCGGAGAACAGCAGCTACCAGCAGCGCATCAACAACCTGAAGCAGATGCTCGTCGCGCAGCAGCTCACCAAGGAGCAGTATGCACTGCAGGAGCAGACAGCCAATGTAGGCCATGCTGCGAAGCTGCTCGCCATAGAGACGGAGTATGCCAAGAAGGCCGAATCGCTCACCCTCCACAACGGGGAGAAGAAGGAGGAGATCCTGGACGCACAGAACAAGCGCGTCGAGCAGGCACAGCAGAAGTCGTTCGATACCCAGCTGGCCGCACATAAGGCGTTCAACGACAACATGGTGAAGATCCGATCCATGGCCAAGGATACCACCGGACTGACCGAGCTGGAGAAGCTGGCCGTGGAAAGGGATGCCCAGCTGAAGGTTCTGGAGGGCTACTACCAGGCGTCGCTTGAATACGCCGAGGAGAACGGGCTTGACCTTGAGGATGTCAACAAATCATACCAGGATGCCATCGCATCCCTCAACAACAAGTACAGAATCCTGGAGCAGCGGGCCGTCGAGCGGGCTGAGCAGCAGAACCTGCAGATACGTCAGCGCTACGGGCTGGTGTCCCAGCAGGAACTCTTCGATGCGGAACTGGAGCAGCTGAAGCGGCACCTGGAAGAGAAGAAGATCACGCAGGAAGAGTACGAGGATGCCGTGTCTTCGATGCGGCGCGACAAGTGGAAGGAGTCGTTCGACTACTACAACAGGCTGTTCGGCGATGCGGTCAACGCCCTGCAGGATGCGGAGCTGGCCAACGTTGAGGCCAAGTACGATGCCGAGATCGAGGCGGCCAGGAAGGCTGGGAAGGATACTTCCGCACTCGAGAACAAGAAGGCACAGGACCAGCTGAAGATACAGAAGAAGTATGCCGACGTGAACTTCGCCGTCAAGGCCTCACAGATCATTGCCGACACCGCCGTATCCATCATGAAGTCCTACGCCGACCTCGGACCTATAGCGGGATCCGTGGCAGCAGCCCTGATGGGTATCACCGGAGCGGCACAGCTGGCCGCAGCCAACTCCGAGCGTGAGAAGATCAAGAAGATGACACTCAACGGATCTTCATCCAACACGGGTGCCGGAGCCCGCGTGGCCACCGGTCTGGAAGACGGAGGGTTCCTCGACGTGGAGCGCCGCCAGGACGGCAAGAAGTTCCATGCGGAGTTCAAGCCGGACAAACGCGGGTTCGTCGACCGTCCTACCGTCATCGTCGGTGAGGGTCCGAGGAGCAAGGAGTGGGTGGCCAGCAACAGCGCCGTGGAGAATCCCACCGTCGCTCCCCTGCTCTACGACCTCGACCGCGCACAGAAGGCCGGTACCATCCGCACCTTCGACCTGAAGAAGTGGGTGGTGACCAAGTTCCCGGGTCTCGAGTCCGGAGGATCGCTTTCACAGCAGCCAGGAGACGGCACCCGGTATCCTTCCCGGGACGGGCGCACCGCCGACGTGGCATACAGGGACGAGCTCGCCAGACTTGTCATCATCCTCGACCGACTGGAGAGGAACGGTATCCCCGCCACCGTGGGGCTTGACCAGTTCGACGCCCAGCAGAAAATACGCCAACAGTCACGTAACATAGCAAGAAAGGAAGCAGGATGAAGATAACCCACCTCCTGTCCGGACTGGCACTGCACCTGCATCCGGACACCAAGATCGAAGTGGAACGCACGAACCCGTTCCTGAACGAATACACCGAGCAGAGTATCCCGCTCGATATCCCTGCAGACGACCATAACCGACGGCTGCTGGAGTATCCGGACGTGTTCGGCCGCGTGAAGAAGACCACACTTGCCGACGTCAGCATCCAGGACGGAGAGTTCTTCGCCCAGTGCCGCCAGGCACTGCTCAGTGCCACCCGGCACGGTATGATCAGCACATCGTTCTACCTGAACGACGGATCGTTCTACTCGAAGGTGGCCAACGTCAAACTGAAGGAGGTCTTCAGCAGTCAGGAAGACACCATTGAGTTCCCGGGGAACACCATGGCCGACCGCGTACTGGCAGCCGTACAGTTCTGCAGAACGCTGAGAAGCGGTACCGACGAGAGGTTCCGGATCTTCCCCGTGCTGCTTGACGACGACTCTGGGCTGGACACCGGATTCAACTACAAGATCCTGAATGCGTACGGGAAGGAGGAGTCGTACCGCGCCAAGCCCGGATTCGGCGAAGAGCCCCCCACCATACAGGTGTTCAATCCAGACGGGTCAGGATCCGGCTGTGACTACTATGCTGCCACGGAGCGCACGGAGTACATCGATACGCTGCCAATAACAGCAGGCACAGGATACTACCTGTCGCCGTTCGTGCGGGCCACGTATGTACTGCAGAGGGTCTTCGCGCATTTCGGATACGAGCTGCAGGACTGCATCTTCACGCAGGATGCCCCGTTCACGGACATGGTAATCGTGAACAACGTCATCGACGCGCTGGTCAACGGCCGTCTCAAGGTGGCCGACCTGCTGCCTGACATCACCGTGCTGGATTTCCTCACGTTGTGGAGGAAGAAGTTCTGCTGCGAGTTCACGACAGACGAGATCCGCGGGACATCGAGCGTCGTGTTCCTCCGCGACATGGTGTCGGCCGCACCTGTGTCGGACCTCACCCGCTGCATGACCGCAGAGCCTACGTTCCAGTACAAATCGGGGAAGGACTACAAGCGGATCGTGCTGGAATGCGAGGAGAAGGTCGACCAGGAGGTCACCGACAGCTATGACGACCTCCGCTCCATGGTGGCCGACCATCCGCAGGCATATTTCGACCCTGCAGACGGCTGCTTCTATGCAGACGGCTTCTCCGGCAACACCATGGTGCATACGAAGATCGGCGAATGCTCGCAGCCGTTCAACACCGGCGAGGAGAACGAGATACAGGAAGTGAAGACGGCAGACTGCATGCCTGAACTCCGGCAGCTCAGGTACGTTGAGGCCATCGAGGAGGATACGGCCACGGTAGGATTCGGACGGTACCTGTACATAGGAGGGTACCAGACGCTGAACTCCAAGCTGGTGACGGCCAACGACGATGACGATGTCGACACCAGTGACGACAGCAGGAAGATGAAGCCGATGCTCGCCTTTGCCTACCAGTCCGGAGGGAAGCCAGAGGGGACGCTGTCCAACTACGATATCTACGACGGGAACCTGCCAAGGATGTGGGACTATTCCCTGTTCTTCAACGGCGCAGACGGTATATTCGAGAGGTTCTACCGCGAATTCGACCTCCTGCTGAGGAACTCACTGCACGAGGTGAAGGTGAAGCTGCTCCTTTCACAGAGCCAGAAGATGAACATGCCGGCTGTCGGAAAGTACATCATCCGGGGAGTGCCGTTCCTCATCGACAAGCTGAAGTTCGTCCTGGGCGGCGGCACGGCACCCATGGAGTCGACGCTTCGTACCGTCACGCTGATGGAGCCGGTAAGCCGGACACCGTCCCTGCAGGAGATGATGCCTGACCTCAATACCGGATATGTGTGGGTGGGAAAGAAGACCTCCGCACAGGTCAGCGAAAGCGACTACAACAACGCAGGTGCCGACAAGGACCGCGTATTCGCCACCATCTACCCTCCCATTCCTACCGAGGAGATGGCCGGGAGCAGGTACGGGGAACAGACGTCGGTCTATGCGGAGAAGGTACGGCACGGATCCTTCTGGAGACACTCAAGATGGAGATACACGCGCCTGACCACATGGATGGAATGTGTGTCGGCGGACGATGCAAGAGCCCAAGGCGGACGATGGGGAGGGCTGAGATAGTACATGTCCTTTCCCGCGAGGAAGAAAAAAGCTATTTTTGCAAAAAATATCAGCCATGACCATAGATACCATCGCTTCACTTCAGCTGGCGGGCAACATGCCCAACGTGGTGATCCATGCCACGGAAGAGACCACCGTGACCTTACAAGAGGCAGGAGGGGAACCGTTCATGGTCCACCGGTACCAGCCGGACGGGAACGGGCGGATCGAGATCAACCTGAGGGACATAGTCATACCACGGCTCACGTTCCACCTGCAGGACAGCGACACGCCCTACCGCCAGACGGACATCGTC
This sequence comes from Prevotella sp., assembly GCA_017651265.1. Classification (GTDB taxonomy): domain Bacteria; phylum Bacteroidota; class Bacteroidia; order Bacteroidales; family Bacteroidaceae; genus Prevotella. The sequence goes on from JAGCDO010000007.1 coordinate 71,731, forward strand.
AAGCAGTTCACCCTGACGGCCACCATGGACGATGAGACCGACACGCTCACCTTCGACGTGCTGCGGGCAGGCATCGAAAATCTGGCCGACAGCGTGGGCAATTTCCTTACCGGAAACTTCCTCACCTGGCAGCCCAACTGCAAGCCCGTGACATACTACACACCGGAATTCCTCACCTACTACGCCGTGAGTGCGGCCACCATCAAATGCACGGCACACAAGGAGACAGGTGACGTGACAGTCACACTGGCCACCATTCCAGCCGGGCAGTGCTGGACCGTTCCCGTACAGTACGGGATCATTGCCGGGAAGGTAGGAGGATATCCGCTGTACTACGACGTATGGGCCGAGGTCGGAGGATCACGAGCGACCTACATCCAGCGCTACTACGCATCCGACATGAAAAGCGAGGAGGAACAGTGGGTGCTGTTCGAGAACTCACTGGGCGGAATCGACTGTTTCAGGGCTTACGGAGACAGCGAGAACACGGCTGAGCATACCCACAACATCGCGGAGATCGAGGAAGACACCGAGGAATACAGGGTGGACACGCAAAGGAAGTTCAAGAAGAACACCGGGCACCTCGGGAAGCGTGAGCGGCTGTGGCTGCTGGACTTCTTCCCGTCTCTCGGGAAATACATCTACGCGGGATCGTTCATCAGGAAGATCGTGGTGACCGACAGCGACGTATCATACCAGGCGAAGGAACTGCCGAGCAGCTACACATTCACGTACAAGTTCGCGACGGCACGGCCGTATCTGAACATACCCAGGGCGGACACCCCAAGCGGTGCCATCGACATCACCCTACCCGACCAGGGATCTTTTTCGATCGCCCCGCGCTTAGCTGAGTTCCCCAGAACACAGCTGAGTGGCGGGGCTTTGTTTCCAGTCCAGAGTCCTTACTCAGAAACATGGGGCTCCACTACGATGGCTGCGATCCTGACGTTCATCGCCAGGAGTCTCGGATACGATACGGAAGGGGGAGGATTCACGCCTCCGGGAATCAGCGAGGAGGAGGTAAGGCAGCTGATCAACTCCATCGCCCCGACACTCATCGCAGAGATCGGTAGCAGGAAATTCCTCTCCAAGGAGCATGCGGACACCGCTCTCGGCCTGATCACCTTCGCCGCTGGACTCACCTCGCAGGCACTGGCCACCTTCGTGCAGGGGCTGGTGGCCAACGGCCTGATATCGGCCAACGAGGGAGCCACCTTCGGGAACTTCCTCGAAGGTATGTACGGTGGTACTGGAGGAAGGATAGACGCATACGGCAACGGTGAGCTCGAGAGTCTCCGCGTGCGCAGCACCCTCGAGGTCCTCGAGATGATCATCAACCGCCTGCAGGCCCAGGAAGGGGACACACTCTTCTCCGATAACGACCAGATCGAGGACGTGGAGCAGGTCATCGACGACACCGACCAGAGCGTGTCGTACATCCTCACCCTGAAGGAGAAGTGGGACGGATACATCACCGGACAGATGTACGGAAACATCATCAAGGGTATCATCAACACCCTTGCCGCCAGACAGGCAGGAGTGTCGGACGTCACGGAGGCCATGTCCGTCGAGGTGGACGGATCCAACAAATACTACACCAGCTGGATGCGCGTCATCGCCACGCACAACACGTCGGGAACGCTCGGCGTGAACCAGATACAGGTGGTACTCTACGGTGATGACTACGACGATCCCGTCACAGGCGAGCGCGTACACGTCATCCCTGCAGGGAAGAACTACCCGCCGTGCAAGCTAATGACCATTGCCCGCTGGGGATGCATCGACTACTCAGACCCGACAGCAGCCGACTATGAGGCCGTCAAGGCAAGCATCGTACGCCGACAGCGCCTGTTCATGATATCGACATCCGACGGACGGGTGATCAAGCATACGGGCGTGGACTCTCCCATCCTCAAGAGCGGTAACTACGGCGTGACCATCGGTGAGCTGCCCGAGTTCGTGAAGTCGCACCCCAAGGTGAGGGAGATCCTGAACATCGTAGGCGAACACACCGACTGGCTCTACGCACAGGGCATTGTTGTCGGGAACTTCGTCAAGATCGATGCAGCCGGGCTCCCGATGAACAACATCTTCGACTGCGGGACGTGGATGGACGGAACGACACCGAGAATGGTGGTAATAAACCCGGGAACGGAGAACGAGGAGACGATCAGCGTACCGAGCATCGGACACGGCATCTACCTGTACAACGAATACAACCCCGACCACCTGCAGTGGGAGACGCACGAGGTGAGCTGGAGGGGGATGAAGTGGAGATGCCTGCAGCACCAACCCGTGATATCGGGCGGTGTGGCCACCTACTACGAGCCGAAATGGAACAGTCCGTACTGGCTCATGGTGGAGGGTATCAGCAACCTCACCATGGAGTTCGCCTCGAGCAGGGGATTCGCCTTCCGGCGCCATGAGGTCGACACCGTAATCACCCCACATGTGTTCTACGGCGGCATCGACATCACGGACGACCTCGACAACGAATACTTCAGCTGGACGCGATCATCCGAAAGCGGAAAGACTGCAGCCGATGAGACATGGGACGCCCAGCACGTGGGACAGAAGGCGCTGCACCTCACGCTCAACGACATGCCCGCCACGTGGTCATCGGCCAACAAGGCCATCTTCACCTGCGTGGCCACCGTCAACGACGGGAAATCAACGAGAATAGTGGAAAACCAGATTATAAGCTAATATGGGAAAAAGACTCAACATATCGCAACCGGCGGTCATCTTCACCGACCTGCAGCCGCTGTCAGACATCTTCGACATCACCCCGTCGGACAGTCTGGAGCAGTGGTACTACGTGAACAGCGGGGAGTACTCGCCTAACCGCAACGACACACCGTTGATCCTCACACCGACCATCAAGGCGGTGGACGAATCATCCGGCAGCATGTATACCCCGTCCTTCCTGAACGTGGCATGGTACCTGCTGACACCAGGTAACTCCACGGACTACTCGGGATCAGATGCACTGTGGCCGGGCAAAGGCTTCGTCCGCATCACGGCAGTGGCCGACGGAGACAACGTTGAATACTACTGCCCCACCTCGGGAACACCGGGAAGGCTGGTGGTGAAGAAGAACGTGCCGCCGCCTGCAGGCAGCACCGGAGGCGTGACGCTGTGCTGCGTGGCCACCTATATAGACCCGCGCGACAGCGGCGTGACCTACATGGTGCACAAGGTGGTGTCGCTGGCCACGAACCAGGACGCATCCGTTGAAAGCCTGAAGGTGGAGCTGCAGTGCCCGCCGTCTCAGAAGTTCAACGCACTGAAGGCAGAATCCTCCGTCTACGAGTTCCAGGCGAAGCTTCTCGGAGCGAACAACCAGGACGTGACGGCCAGCCACTACATCGAGTGGTACGGCATCGTGGGCGACAGTACGACGGAGGTGCTGCTGAACACCCTGCCATGCTATACCAACTGTACACAGCCGACAGGGAAAGGCCAGGGCAAGGATACCGTGAGGATCGATGCCATGTACGCGGAGAACATCTCCATCGTGTGCCGTGCCCGCAAGACCACATCGGCTTCATCGGCACTGATGAAGGAGAAGGCCGTTGCATCGGTGGTATGGGACTGGCCGAAGACGGACTCAGTAACGGTGTGCCGAAACGGTGCAGCCGTCGACGACAACAACCGCGACCTTACATTCGAGACGATCGTCAACGTCAAGGGTGCCACCCTTACGGAGCAGCAGAAGCAGGATAACCTGCTGATCAACTACCTCCGCCGCGTGTCCACTTCGTCAAGCTACACCAACATGGGCTGGGGACAGACGGTGACTGTCAAGAGCAGCACCGTAAAGCAGACCACATCGTACTCCACGCCCGTTCACAGCGAGGTGTACATGCTCGGTGCCCTCGAGGTGGTGACCGACGGAGGAGAGCCTGTCACGGACAACGGAGAGACCGTATTCGCAAGATTCTAACTTAAACAATGCATAAGATTATGATGGACGCAGCTACCTACCTCGTTTCAGAGGATATCGCACGCAGAAGCGGACTGATCGACAGCCGCTACCGCATCCGGGACGGACGTTACGTACTGAACGACCGGGACCTTTCACGCATTAGATTCACCACAGACGAGTACATCAGCGGTCTGCCAGGTGTGGAGAAGACAACCAGCGAAGAGGCTCACACGCTCATCGCCGGAAACAACTTCCAGATAGGCCCAGCAACGGAGGAACCGGAGGAAGAGACGGAGACCGCTACGGAGACTCCAGCTGAGGAAGCTCCAGTTGAGGAAAATACCGAAGAAACCGAATAAATCACAACGACCATGAGTACAATATCCAACAAGATCTTCGTGGAGGCCATCGATGACGGCTCCACGCTGCATGCGCAGCTCCTTTCAGACAAACCGCTGTCGCAGGGCTACACATCCAACGGTTGCGTTCCCAACTGGAACACTGCAGCCAACCGACCGGTGGTCTACGTCGATCTCATCAGCGGATCCGACCGCGTGCCGGCCAACAGCGGCGGTACATGGACGTACAACGGCACACCCATCGACTTCGCCAACGACACACGGTTCGAGCTGGTGAACAACTACACCCCGCTGGGATATCCGAGCGGTGTCTACGTACCTGCCATCAGGATCAAGGCGAACCTGGCCAGCAACACCAACGTGAACACCGACACCATCGGATACAGCGGATCATATACGCTGGGAGGCAGCGCAGTGCCGTTCAGCATCACCACGTTCGTGCGCATCACAGGCGTCATGTCGAACGGTATCCTCGGACTCATCGAGTTCGTCAACGGATCCAACGTGATCACCACGAAGGGTCAGAAGAAGACCATGCGGGCACGGCTCTACGGTGCGGACGGGCAGGAGATATCCGCATCGCAGTTCACCACCCAGTGGTATATGAACGATGTGCTGCTGGGTGCCGGAGCCAACGTCACCGACGGAGGAACCACATACAACCAGGCCATGCAGGTGGCCGAGGACGACAGCCTCGGTGCTGCCAAGGAGATCACGGACAACGCCATCATCAAGTGCGTGTTCACCTACAACACCACCTCCAGCGGCCAGAGCGCCACGCTCAACGATACCGCCTATGAGAGTATAGATGACCAGACCGACCCGGAGCAGATGTATATCCAGGCAGTCGTATCCAACGGCGGTGCCGGACAGGACGGAGGCGGCATGACCCTGCACAAGGGACAGAGCGTGACGTTCCGCGTGTGGATGGGAACCATGGACGACTCCACCCCGGATCCGACATGGACGGACTTCTACGTCAGGCTGCACAAGAGCGACGGAAGCGTCGTCACCGCGAACATCGCCGGACTCAACAACGTGCAGAGCACCGTAACCACCAACGAGATGTACGGATACCGCAAGCTCGACTGGCTGTCGGCCAACAACTGGGCAGTGCTCACACTCCCCTATGATATGGTCAAGGACACCTTCGACAAGTATCTGACCGGCTACCTGAAAGCAATCAAGTAAGATGCCAAGACAGAAGACGATATCAAGGACCATCTCGGTCTCCACGGTAGAGGACGGCGTAAGCCAGCCGTCCTACATCGAGGTGCAGGAGGCATGGAGCAACCAGGCCACTACGGCCAGTGCATCAACGATGCCGTCTGACTGCACGGAATCGAGCTGGAAGGCGTACACACCAGCCAACTCCAGCAACCGCGCGTACCTGTGGCGTAGATCCAGGACTATGACACTGAACACGAGTACCAGGACCTACACTGCAGGGACTTGGTCGTACCAGCGCCTGAGCGGCACGAACGGTACCTCCATCAACCCGCGAGGACTGGTAGCCGACGCCAGCAAGAGGAGTTCCGGGTCTGCCACGCTCGTCGACGGCACGGTGATCACCATGGCCAACGGTGACTGCGTGACACAGCAGGACAACGGACACCTCTACCAGTGGGTGACGGAAGGTGGCGGACGATGGATCGACCTCGGTGTGTTCCAGGGGGAACCGGGCAAGACATACTACACCCATATAGCCTGGGCAACGGGCGTCACGCTCAGCTCGTCACAGATCGACATTCCGGAGGGACAGCAGACACGCCCCAATGCCACAGCAGTCACCGGATTCACCATCGCGCCCACATCCCAGATGCCGTGGATGGGCGTGCTCGTCGATGAGAACACTGCAGACTCCACCACCGCTACCGACTACACCTGGAACAACGTGAAGGGTGAGCAGGGCGACGGCGGTGTGACCTATGAGATACGCTCTGCCATAGGGGTCATCAAGATCGCGTCAGACTCGACAACGGGAACGCTGACGGTTACTGTCTACTTCTACCAGCTGCAGGATGGTACGCTCTCGGCATACAGCTGCTATGCATCTGCATACCGGCGGCAAGGAACGACATACACCCGTATCACCCGCCGCACATCCAAGGGCACCAGCATGGCGATATCGTCTGCAGCCGTGTCCTCGGATCCGAACAACAGCAACTACGCCGATGCAGTGGTGGTGTTCATGACGGCCACATCGACGGGTACGGCTTCTGCAGCACCGTCGACATACCTTGCAAAGCTGGAGATACCGGTTGTCAAGGACGGTGATACAGGGCCGGGGGGAACGAACGGACGTCCCGGACGCTTCTACTACTACGCGCAGGAATGGCAGAACTCATCACTGGTCAGCTACGACGTTACCGATGCCATGGCACCGTTCTTCTCGTACTACGAAAACTACTACGTGTTCAACCCAACGACACCAGGGCGCTACACCATGGCTCAGATGGGAGCTCCATTCCACTACGAGAGCATAGGAGGCTCGCAGCAGATCGTATACAACGAGAACTGGGAGATCATGGTGAACGACTTCAAGTACCTGATCACAGAGGCCATCTTCGGCAGCTTCGCGAAGTTCGGGGCATCGATCATCAACGGTGACTTCCTGATGTCACAGTACGTCATTGCGCTTGGACTAGGCAACACCAAGCAGGTGGTAAACAACGCCACCAAGTACCAGTACTGCGATCCGGACGACATGTTCGGGGAAGGTGACATGTACGAGGATATCTCCGACCGCAGCATCTTCCCGCTTGTGCACACCGGACTGATAGAGGTGGAGAACGGTGATTTCAGCGAGTCGGTCAAGTCGAACCAGTGCAACCTTACATGGGGAGGCAAGATGTACAGCATCGAGCTGGAGTGCTTCAGCAACGGAGCGGATCTGGAGGTCGTACTAGCCATGAGCGGTTTCGGAAACAATCCGTCCTACCCGTCATGGACCGTCGGCACGATACCGCAGGAGTACCGTGACGACAACACCTTCTACTCGCACTACTTCTTCGCCACACCGAACATCGATACGTCGTCATCCTTCGCACTGTACTTCAGACTGTCGAGCTCCGGCAACGGGGAATACGCTGAGGTGAGGAACATACGCATCCGCAGGGTGAAGTTCGTACCGCAGTTCTGCCTCGACATGAAGAAGGGAATGATGGTGGCGAACAACATCATCGCTCGCGGCCAGCTGCACGGGGGAAGCATCAGCCACAACGTACTGCGCTGCCACAGCAACTACGAGATATTCATGGTCACCGACCAGTCGGTCGTCACACTGTATAACACCTTCCGCTACGGTACCGTAGTGCTGCCGGCTCCCTCAGAGGACAACGCAGGGCACGTGATCGAGATATTCAACGGCATGAAGCTCAACTTCGAGTGGTACCTGTCGTTCGTCGGCTTCACCAGCTATACCGGTGGCCAGCGGTTCCGCAACCCGTTCGACACCAACGGGTATTCGCTGACGGTTTCCGGCACGCAGTATTACTCATGGAACGGGAGCAAGGCTGGTGCCGGGGCAAGATCTGCAGACCTGAAGGGAATCACATACATCAAGCTGGTATGCACGAACGCATACGGCAGCGATTATGAATGGGTGGTTCTGAAGATAGAGGCCGGCTATGCCCGCGACAACAACGTCAAGCCGTACCTGCTCAATACGATGGTACCGGATTAAGGAAATAAAATGAAGAATATGACAATTAAATGAAAAAAAAATCAATCAATAACAATTATGATGAACCATGATGAAATGGCTGAGGAGTACATCCAGGCCAGAGAAAAACAGAAGAGAGTTGATAACCCCAAATGGGACGGTACATCGTTCACACGCGGCGACATGGAGACCTGTTATGTGTGTGGCGCGATGGATTCAGAGGTGCTGCGCGTGGGAGAGACAGGCACGTTCGGACAGGCCATTGCTGCACTGAAGCGCGGCTTTAAGGTAGCGCGAGAGGGATGGAACGGTAAGGGTATGTGGCTCTGGCTGAAACAAGAGACAATGGTCAAGAGCGAGTGGTGCCACGACCCGGCATTGAAGGAGATTGCCGATAAGAATGGCGGAGAGATTCATGCGTTGGGAACCATCTGCATGAAGACCGCCGACAATAAGATTCTGACGGGTTGGCTGGCTTCACAGACGGATGTACTGTCTAACGACTGGGTGCTGGTCAATCCTTAAGGGGCGATTAAATAAATTAAAGATAATCATTAACTAATTAAATATTACAATTATGGGAACATTTTTGAACGCGGTCAAGAACCTCATCAACTCACTCACTGCCAAGACCAGCAGTACAGCTTCAACAGCCGACATGGTACAGCTCCATGACGCCAACGGAAACCCCAACGGTAAGATCTCATTGGCCGACCTTGCATCAGTTCTGGGCGGAGCTGTAACAGAAATTAGTAACAATTCAGATCTGAACACACTTACAAATATCGGACTGTATAGGGCTTCCTCGAACAGCACAGCGAACAAACTTACTAACTGTCCCACAACAAAAGCTTTTGTAATGAGAGTC
>JAGCDO010000008.1 GCA_017651265.1 Prevotella sp.
TTTGAGGCACTTTTTACCAGAAACTGCCATAGTTTCCAACGCAAACTGCCATAGTTTACTTCCACCCACAAGGGATGGAATTTAAGAAGCAAGAGGCAAGAAGCAAGAAGCAAGAGATTACCGCTAAAATACAGTTCGTGGTAATTTGGGTATGAGAGAAATTGGTTGAACGGGATATGTAGGTTAGATCTGGGTTAGATGTGGGTTAGATGTTTGAGCAACATCTAACCCTCGAGAAGCCCTTTGCAGCAGGGCGTTTCAAGCATTTTGGGTTAGATGTTGGCCAATTTTACGAATGTTCATAAAAAACTACGAGTCTGCAGAATCAACGAAACTGGTAGCATACCTGTCACGTTCGAAGAAAGAACACATATGTTTGATGGAGGTTGCTCTGAAAAAAGTGAGAAATCTTTCTTTTGTCAGTCATCTAAATATAAAAATTGCAAAAATCATGCGGATTTTCAATATAAAAGCACAAATATTAGAATTTTATTTATATCTTTGTGGCATAAAAGCTAACAGTATGATACAAGAGATTAAGATTAAGAACTTTCTGTCGTTTAGAGATGAAGTAAGATTTAGCTTTGAGGCTACTAACGATAAGTTTGCAGAGGATTCTCAGGTTGTTACGATCAATGAGAATACAAGACTTCTACGTTTTGCTATCATTTATGGCTATAACGCCTCTGGAAAGTCTAATCTGCTGAGTGTTTTGGACTTCTTGTCATTTTTCTGGTCTGTAAAGCCCAAAGATTTGGATGCTACAACAGGAATAATACCTTTTAAACTTGACAGTGTCTCGAATGATGCACCTTCAAGTTTTGAGGTAGTGTTTTTTGTAAAAGACACCAAGTATTGGTATCAATTGGAATTGGATCAGCACCAGGTGTATTTGGAGAAGTTGTCATATTATAAAACCACTCAGCCTATTATGCTGTTTGAAAGGACACTGAAGGATGGCCAGTCGGATATTCAGTTCAATCCCAAGGCAGAAAAGATTAGTGCCGCAGCAAAAGAGATGATCAGTGTGAACTGCTTGAAGAACACCTCTTTCTTTGTGGCGCGTAATCAGGTTAACGTGAGTCTTCCAATAATTGACGCGGCAAAAGACTGGATGAGAAGCCGGTTGATGCCTGTGGTTTTCCCTTCAACAGGCTTAACGTCATACGCGCAAAAGAAGGCTTCTGAAAACAAAGATCTGATAAACTACATCGTAAAGTTTCTACACGAGGCTGATTTCAACGTAACAGACATTTCTACCAATGTTATTAGTAAGCAGCTTACAGATGAGGCTATCAAGTACCTGACAGAAGACAGTGATAGCAGTGATGTGGATTCTGCAAGGGAAGTAGAACGAATCAAGAAAGAACGGACCATCAAACAGATACAGACGGTTTTTGAGCATACTGTAGAGAACGAAAACGGAACAGAAATCTACCAGATGGACAAGAAGTACGAATCTACTGGTACGATGAGAACGTTTGGAATCGAAACGGTCTTGTTTGAAGCGCTTATGAGTGAAGCCGTACTGCCTATTGATGAGTTAGAAACATCACTGCACCCCAAACTGCTGGAGAAAATTCTTTTCGACTATCTGAAGACACATTCAAGATCACAGTTGATTGTCACTACACACAATGACGGCTTGCTGGATCTGCTTGATGACTTAATAAGGAAAGACTCAGTATGGTTCACGGAGAAAAAGAAGTCAGGTGTTACTGAATTGTATAAGCTTACCGATTTTAGAGGCATTAATCGTCTCTCGTCCATCAGGGAAGCTTACCGAAACAAGCGCTTTGGTGCAACGATGGGATCATGATGGAAAAAGAATTAGCAGAGAGCATAGAGCGGCAGAAATATTTTGAAGATGTTGCCACTTCTTCGTCTGAGCAGGATGATGGGACGAGGGAAATGGGTGAGCTGTATCCTTTCCTAATTTGTGGCGGCACGAATACAGAGCGCTTTTATTTCACTCACATCAACGATACGACAGATTACAAGTTCAACATCAGACCAAGATACTTTGGTGATGAGTCGAACTATACAGAGGCTTTCCCCAAAAGAATAAATGATGTGTTAAGCACCAATAATGATGCAAAGATATTCTGTGTATACGACTGGGATACAATATATGGTAATGAAACAAATCTAAAGAAACATGAAGACTTTGAGAAGCAATTCCAGGAAGAAATATCAAATGGGATTGTTACTTTATGTCCAAGTATGCCCTGTATTGAGTATTGGTTCCTGCTTCATTTCGTTGACTATACTAAGCTACTGAAGAACTACAGAGAAGTATCAGCTGTGTTGGGGGAGCGTATTAAAGCTTGTTTCACAGACTCTTCAAAGCCTTTGAAGAAATTACTGAAGAAAGAGAAATATCTGAAAGACTCAGCATGGGTGGAGAATCTTTGTACCGATGGGAAACTTGCTTTGGCCATAGAACGAGCAGAGAAAAATATCAAGGCAGCAGTGAAAGCAGGAGAACTTGAGAAACAGTCGTACTCGTATGTGTATGAGGTGTTCAAGAGATAAGAATAACATGAAATTCTTAAGGAACTTGCTACTAACACGCAAGTTTAGTTGAAGTTCCCAACCTGTTTACCTGCAAAATCCTACAAGGCTTCTAACGCTCTCTAACCAGCCTAGTTAGTGCCTCCAACCAGCCTAGTTAGTGCCTCCAACCAGCCTAGTTTCTATGGGTAACTAGCCTTGTTGAAAAGCCTTATAAGCCATATTATCGAAACGGAAGAATATGAAAGAATGCTCCGCTATTATGCCTAATCAACTTATGATCAGCAGGTTGTTGGCGGAGCAATCTCCATTATAATCCTCCGCCACGAATCTTCTGGTAATCATATAATTACACTAATATGGCGGAGGATTATGTAACTACTTTCTTTTGAAAAGCCCTAATAGGTATATCATGAGTCCTTTGGGGTATATTAGACAAATTTTATGTGTAATCCAAACCATTCATAATCACATATTTCAGAAATGCAGCCGATGTATAAGAAGCATAATCTTGGAAGTTATCTTTCTTCTTCACTGTTGCGTAGTCCGATACAGACTTTATTGATGCAAAGAATTTTGGTCTTGGCTCGACTGAGTGAGCTGCCGCATAATACACTCCGTATGTTTCCATCTCTATACCCATTAGTTTTCTGGCATGTTCAGAAATCTCCTTGATTTTCTTTTCCATTGCTATAACTGCGGGTACAGAAGCCATCTGTCCTATATGGACTCTCACGTCTTTAAGCTTCTTTTTCATTGCGAACTCTGAGGCCAACGTAATTTCATGAAGCAATTTTTTGTTTTTCTTGGCTTTCGTAAGAATGTTTATCATCACAGGATCTACATTCAAATGTCTTGGATCTGGATGGAATTTGCCATCTTTGTACTTACCACTGGCTCCGTCCCAACATTCTGCTGCCACCATAATATCGCCTAATGAACATTCCTTAGGGTCAACTGCAGCAGCAATTCCTGTCATAAACAGATAGCGTGGTCTGTAATGGTAAAGCATTTTTGCTGTAAGTGCCGAAGAAGCAGTACTTGCCATTTGTGGCTGCGCTACTGAAACAATTCTTATTCTCTCACCATTGTCTTTTTCCAACGTCTTTGTATAGTAGGTCTCACACTTGTCACCATCGAATTCTTCTGCGACCCAATCACCACCAAAGACATCCATCATCACAGTATGTTCAGGTTCGGACAAAGCATTGATAATAGCCACGTCATAATCATAGTCAGGGTTTTGACGCAGGCGTTGCTTGCTGTCCTGCAGGTATTGAATCTTTCTTTCCAGTTTGTCTTCCCATTCATTATATTCAGGTCCATAGCAAAACAGACTCCACAGACTATTCTCAAAACTTTCCCTAAATTCTGCTGGAACACCTTGCATTTGTGTGATACCCAATATGTGAGCAGGTTGTTTTATTAATTCACCAAATTCGTTTATCTGTTCTAGAAAATCAACGGCATTTTTGGGCGATACCTTTCCTTTGTCTTTCTTAGGAATATTCAGGTCGAGCATTACCAAGTCGAAATACCTTGTTCTCATGAGTTTAAAAGCATCGCTGGTATTCCTCCTATGCTCTATATCAGACTCCCTGATGCTGTCAAACTTCCTGCAGATAAAGTTTCTCAGAGTATCAACCTTCTTCTGAGTATCATCAATGATAAGAATAGATAACATTGTCTATATATTTAGTAAGTTCATATTTCCAACCGTCTTCCGAAGAATTATACTTCACTGCCCCCATATAAGTTTCATGACAGTCAGCTTTCAGCCTATCATCTATTGTTTCAAGTGTTTCTTCCCCAAAATTATCATATTGAGTGATAACGATACTTTTGATTGAAATCCCCAGATCCATAAGATAGCCAATCAGCAATTCACCACCGTTATGCAATGTACGTTCATTGCTACCCTTGTCTTTGTCAAATTTTGGAAGGGTCATGTCCACTAACATTAGGTCATAGCCTCCTTTCATGGCCTTTCTTACTCCGGCATTAAAAGACAGGGCGAGATCAGTTTCCTTGTCAGGATAAGATTCTTTTAGGAACTCAACGATGTCGTTCCTCTTGTTTTCATCATCTTCTATTAGCAGAATTTTCTTCATACCTAATGCTATTCATGTTTATCGTTATTTTGGTTTCGAACACGCCGTTTGACAATTTGATTTCATATGAATTGCCTTTGTCCAGCAGAAAGTAGTTCACGACATTATTTATTTTATAGAATCCTGTATTACCTTCCATCCGAGTCTGATGCCCCAGTAACACCTTGGCCCTTGAAACCTCAAACTCGTTAATCTTATTGAGAATAAAGTTCTCATCTTCTTTCTCAATAGTATTAGAAACATCTATTATCAGGAAACCTTGGGACTCCATTATTTTGGTTTTGCAAGGCGCAACTGTTCTTCCCTTACCTTCATAATAGTCTGCTACATTATTGAGTATGTCATGAAACATCGTATAGAAATGTCCGATGTTCCTTCCTGCTAGCAACGTTGGTGCATTGATTTCCCGTTGCTCCTGGATTTTTATATTACAATACTGGTTGATTCCTCTCAGAGATGCGTTTGCCAATTCCTCCATGGTAAAGGGTTTGTTTGAAATCTGACTTCTCTGAAACCAGTCACAGACAATCTTGCAGTCTTGTTGAAGATGTGTCTTGCACGTTGTTATGGTGTCTTTAAACTTAGAGAGGGTAGGAATTTCGCCATTTGCTAATTCTAATATATCATCATACAATTTATCCAACTCTTCACAAAGAAGATTTTCTGTATCTTTGATAGATTGTTTTACATCAACGAAACATTCTTCAACTCTATTCCAGAACAACTTAAAAGCATCATCAACAACTGTCGAGAATACTTTGTTATCTTGTTGATAAAGCTTATATATACCTTCTTGTAAATGTTCCAGGGACAAATCGAAACAGGCATCTATATCTTTATTATAAGACTCCGTCTTAACCTGTATTTTATTGTCTTTTAGAACTTGAAGAATCTCATCTACTTTTTGTGAGAAATGTAAAAAGGAATCTAATGCTTTTGTAGTAGCCTCCCCTTCGAACCCAAGCCGATGTTCCACCCACTCGATATTCATGTCGTATTGCCCAGCAGCATTCTTCCGGGTTGTCAGACCTTCTTGCTGCAAATGATGTCTTAATTGGTTCTTGATGGTGCCATGCCTTACTCTACTGCTCAAATAGTAGTCCAGCCCGGCATTGTCGTTTAAAAGAAAAGACTCACGTAATATCAGAATAAAGGTCGTAAACAGTAGTTGTTTGTAGGGTATCGGTACAATATTCTTTCCATTGCTATCCCGGTTGTTATCCGTTATGGCATTCATTTCTTTAGGGAAAAGTCCCTTCAAGATGTTTTCATCAGCCATGATCTGTAACTTCGGATCTATTCCTAAATACACATTAAAAAACTCACGCGCATCATCCAATTCGTATCGTTTCAGCAAGAGTTCATCCACGTCAATTTTGCTATTCCCTACTTGTTCCAAAAATCCCTGTATTCCAAGTTCCGTGATGAGATGATTTATCTCGTGGCTATACTTCCTGTCATTTGTTGCAACTTTTAATTTTTTGCAGATTCTGATTCTGTCGCGCATCACCTCTTCAGAATTCTCGTAGAAAACAGGACTTAAGTCGAGAGTGTTGATATCCAAGACCTTGTCCATAAAATACACGTTCAAAACACTGCCGTCGCATTCTATATCTCCAGGTGTGTCCAATCCACTCTCCATAATGTGTCTTGTCGCATTAGCAGAGATTTTTGCCGCCTTACCGTTTATCATTCTGTAAAATACGGCAAGTTCCTTATGGCAGTCCAAGGATGTGTCCACAGAACGAACCATTTCATGCTCAACCATCTCCTTATTTATACTTGGTATCACATTGGGATGTTCCAACCTATAGTGTACATAGAGCAGAATAGCATTTTTGTATTCTTTCTTCTTGAGGTAGTTTTCAAATAGGAATCCTAAAATCAGTCCTTTAGTAAACTCAGGAACGGCATCTGCCAGCAATCGTTCTTCCAACTCTGTAGCATAAACAGTCTTGTCTCCTGCAACCATAATCAGCATCACATCCTCTAGCGAAAGTGTGGCAGGTAACTGTCCGGGAGGTAACTCTTTCCATGAATGTTCACTTAAAAAGGAACCTCGCTGTAAAGGTGAATTGTAATACATGCTATCCAATACTCTCCATCCTTCCGAGTACATCCATGAATCGTTGCCAAAGTTTGCTAAGTTTGACTCTTCCAAGTCCTTCATCAACTCACAAAGTCTTCTCAGTGGGTGCAGGCCAGGATTTGAAAGCCCTATCATGGCAAGTTTGTTACCATGCAACATTTTGTCCTTGTTTTCAAGATAATAGCGCAAATGGTACTTGATTCTTTCCTTAAGCGAGCCGTCAGTGGTTCCAATATCTTTCCCTTGTTTCACTGCCTCCACACATTCTTCAAAGATGGAATCAATGTCACCACTATTCCTTGTGATGGTATTATAATCATCTTTTACCACTCCAGCAAAAAAACCATACTTACGTAACCTTTCATCATTAATGGTTCTGACAATGGTACCTAAGTATTCCAAAAAGTTCGGGTTGTCTTTATATGAAACTAAAAGCTGAGGAAGGAAAATAATGAAATTAGCATATAAGTCAATAAGTGAGGATTTAAAATCATATGAAAGACATTCATTCAAGTCTATCTCCTCATACGGAAAAAAATGCATCAACAGATAATCAGTCTGCCATTTCGACTCAAAGTTAAAACTGTCAATCTCTGCCTTACGTTTCTCGCTAAACAACAGCGCGGAAGCATTGATAGATGCTGTTTCTTGGGCTTGGTCACAAATATAACTAGTCATCGGTTGTATGCCTAAACTGTTAAGCTTGTTATACGTCTCCAGTCTTTTGTCTAAGCCACCTGTCAATTCACTTAGCTTTATTAGATTAGTCGCAGCCCAAACAGAATAGGATATCGTCCCATTCATCCTATTAAGAATATCTTCGGCCTCAATATATTTGCCTTCAAGATAAAAAACTTCATATTGATTTCTTAAGCCGACAAAAACGTTGATCTCTTTTTGGAACAACGGCAAAACAAATGACAACATTCCTACATAGTCCAGTGGCGACATAATACCGAATTCACCGCTTCGATATATTTCACTATAGCTTTTCCTTTTTAGATAGCTACAATTTTTCTTGAACATGCCCAGAAATAGATGGGGCGTTTGCCTGTAGTAACGAGTAAATTCCTGATACGAGGAGCACCTCATTACTACTCGAACAGCATTTTCTCGTCTGACTGGCTGTCTGTTGAGAATCTCCCTATATTGCTGTATGTTAAATGGGAGTAGTTTAGTCATACATTTCCTTATTACAAATAGTTTCTAGATCATATTTTGTATCCCTTGTCAGACATGGTTTTATAGCCAAAAACTTTACCACCATTTTCTACGTTCACCATAAGTCTAAGGGATTAATTTGTTGAATCAAACGATTTCTTCAGTCATGACAGCATTTTTACCACTTCAGCAAATTGAGGACGGAGAGCATCCCAATACTCATCCTCAATATAGTGCAGGTTGTATGTTGTTTGAAGTTCGCAGAAAAATACGGCCATGGAACCAAAGGCTATCTCTATGAAATGGATCTTCTCTTTCTCAGACTTCCTGCCACTACCTTCCGCAAGATTAGCCGTTATCGACGTAGCAGATTTACGCACCTTGTCGCCAAGAGCATACTCTCGCTCTTAAATCACACCTCCATCAACCACTTCCACACTGGCACCACTGGAATACCCTCTCCAGTGCCCTCCTTATCATAAGTAAACAGCAGGCAGTTCCAGTCTTCGTGAGCCTTGGCATACTTCACCTGTGGTGGTACCTCCCTGTTGTAAGTTGCGTCCTCCTTGATGCTGTGTTTCATATAGCTATATTTTTTATTTAACCATCTTGAACTACGTTCGAACTCGTTCACGTTGACTATGTCTTCGTTTGTCACGACTCGGCCAATCACACAAGAGTGTTGGCTCTCGCTGTTCCAAACACTCGGCAGAGTACGAGCAAGCTTTACTTAATCACGACCTTCTTCCCGTTTTGGATATACACTCCCTTCTTTGGCGTTCCTTGTACTCTGCGACCGCAGAGGTCGTAGGTTTTCGAGGGCTTTTCTGTCGTTGTTGTGGAAATAGAACGGATTGTAGTCGTTTGTGCAAGCAATTCGGATTTTGAAATTTCATACACATCTGATTCGGTGAATACAAGTAGCTTGTTTTCATATTGCTTCAAGTCATACACTAGTTCCGTTGTCGTTTTGTTTATTAGTTCAATCTGAGAACTCCACGAATTTCCGCCATCCATTGAGTAAATAACATTGGTTTTGCCAGAAACGAATCCTAACAAATATACGATCTCGCTATTCTCATTGTCATATAAAGCGTAATACCATGGGGTCAAACATCGGTCATCACTTGCAGGAAACACTTGTGTATTCCATGTATATCCGTTATCAGTAGATGTGTATACACACCCCCCACCTCCAACTATCCATCTGTCAGGATCGGTAGGATGAAATGCCATACGATAAACGGCATTGTAGATTTCATGGTCATGGAGAGAATGATCTTGCCATGTCTGTCCAGCGTCATGGCTTATCCTTAATATGGGATGAGAATCCTCGCCGTAGCTTTCGTAAATAACCTCAGGATTTAAGGGATGGTATCCCACATATTTAGAGACAGTATTTAGCAGTAGGTCCCAGGTTTGTCCAAAGTCAGTAGAACGGAAAATACCCTCTGGGAAAGATGAGATGAGCAAAGAGTTTGGTTCATCAGGCTTTTGTGCAATGCTTATCATCTCGTGTGACCACTTGTTGCTATTTCCTCTAAATGTTTCAGGTGTAACGTCTTCGTAGGTGTTTCCGCCATCAAGCAATAATAGCAGGAAGGAGCTATTGATGTTATAGCGCAATGCGAGTATGTCATCACCTTTGCGAACATAGTTTTGAAGAGGAATACCTTTGAACCCGACCAATTGCCACGTGCTCTCGTCACTGGATAGATCCTTGGAGTAAAGACCTTGATGTGTGCAAACGTAGAGGATGTCGCCCTCAACATGCATTTGTGGTTGGAATAAGCCGGCACCATTTATATCACTCTTTACAATGCCCAATCCGAGAGGGCGGGTCAGTTGCCCATATGTGACCACTGACACTAAAGCAGCAAGGGAGAAGATTACTAATCTTTGTATTTTCATTATCGTTTGATGATTAACTTCTGCAAATGTAACAATTGTTTTGTTATTATGCAAATTCTATTATGTATTTGTTTAAATCTCATTTATTCTCCTATTGTAAGTGTAGTTCCCAAAGGTACTGTAGTGGAGCCATTAATCTCTATATATCCTGCCTTTATTGTAATATCACCCTGACCAAGAATAACATCTCCGTATGGCTTTGTATCTGTAACATCCGTTCCCACATAAATGCTGTCTGCGGTAATGATTCTTGTCCCTTCGATGGTTTCATTCTGGATATAAGCATCTCCTGGGGTGTTGATTACCGCGTTGTATGCATCAACAAGGCCGTATCCATATTGGTTATTCCATGATCCATCAGGCTTTGTAACAACAAAATATCCATCTGGTATTTTCTTGGCATTGCTGCAGATAATACTGTTTACCTGACTGACCGTCAACTCCGAATTCCGTTGTAATACTAATGCAGCCACACCTGCGACATGAGGACATGCCATAGATGTGCCGCTATCTTTCCATGTTTGGTTATTAGGAAAAGTAGTAAAGACATCAACACCTGGAGCGACTAAGTCAAGTTCCGTTCCGTAATTTGAGAAAGGCGCTCTCACTCCAGTACTGTCAATAGCGCCAACAACAAGAATCGTGTCATTGCAATTAGCGGGATAGTTTATATGATTACTGTTATCATTCCCTGCTGAAAAGACTATTACGCAACCTTTCCCATGTCGACCATATATGAAGGCATTATATATGGCTTCGTCTATTACATCATGATGAGTTGAAGATCCCCATGAATTCGAGATAACGTCAGCACCGTTTAGATAAGCCCAAGTAATACCATGTGCTCTTTTTATGCGACTACAAGTTGTGGTATCCATTTTGTTACTTATCGAGATGATTGTGGCTTCTGGAGCAACACCAGTAATCTGTAAACCATTATCTTTAATTGCTGCTGCTATTCCTGCACATTTCGTGCCATGACCATCATCGTCATAGACATGACTTGGAGAAGTCATTGTTTCAGTATCATAGCTTAAACTACTGATGTTAGATGCCAAATCCATATGAGTCATTTCTATACCAGTATCCAAAATTGCAATATTAACATTTTTACCAGTGGCATAATTCCATGCTGAGCACACAGATATGTCAATATCTGGGTTATTACTATTGTATAGTCCCCATTGCTGATCAAACAAAGGATCATTAGAACATTCTAGATCATCAGACCAAAAGTCTGGTACTGACGATGCAAAATCTCCACTTTCAAATAATTCATTCGCACATTCCAAAGAATTTTTTTCGCTTTCTGGCGTGACAGCTAGTATATACCATAAAGGCATTAACAGTTCTTGCTTGATAATTCTAAGTCTGTACCTTTCAGCATATGATGATAAAAGATTGAAATCCTGTTCGCTTTTCAGTCGAACGTTTAAATATGGAAATGAAAACACTTCCTTTTTCTCCGTAGTAAGATAATTTGAAGTAACTATTGCAGACTTCGCATCTTTTTTCCAGAAATCTTGTGTGGTTAACTTCTCATAATCTGACCGACTAATAACAAAGATGTCAAGATCGTCATCTTTTATCTTACTCAGAACATGGACATTTGCACAAATTCTATCGCTTACATCCTTATTATCTTTAGGTATACTAACACAGATTTTATTTTCATTTACGATTAGAGGAATCTTCTTCCCTTTGTAATAATAATAGTCTGTTTGTGCTATCGCATGTATTGAACACGAGATGACTATTATTATCGTCAAAAATAACTTCTTGTTAATCATTGTATAGGTATATAGTTACTTCGTTATTATCATCCTCTTCGTATCAATCTCCTGTCCGTTGACAACCAGTGAGTAGAGGAACATACCTTCGCCGATCTCATAACCTCCAAAGGAGACGCTGTCCATACCCGATGAAATGGGCAGTTTCTTGACAGGCTTGCCCGTCATGTCGAAGATGTAGATGTAGGCATTCCTGGCGTCGTCGGCCAAGGTGAAGTGGATGGTGGTTGTTTCCTTGAACGGGTTCGGAGTGTTCTGGTAGAGCTTGTTCTGGCTGATGGATGAACCATCAACGCCAGTTGTGCCGCGGACTGCAGCCTTGGCTCTTCCTGATGACTGCCCTTGCAGAACCTCAATCTTCTCATTCAACTCGTTTATGCTCTGTACCAGCAGCGGAATCATCTCTACATAATTGATCACCTTGCTGCCGTCCTTGTTCACATAGACAAGGTCGGGGAAGACCTCTTCAAGTTTATCTGCATCAAGTGCATAGTGACTCTTTGCGTAGAACTGCTCGTCCATGACATCAGGCTCGGGTATCACCCCCCTGCTGATGGTGTCACCGCTGAGGTCGTCGATGATATCCTCTACCACAGGGATAGCTGGACGTTCCTTCTGATAGGTGGTGACATTGAGACCTGACAGATTGTTGGCCATAGATATACCCCTTAGCGATTGACCGCCCTCTGATGAGTTTGATGAACTGGCCGACTCACCAAGGAGGGCTCCCTGAATAGTGGAGCCTGCAACGATGCTGCCCGTAGCCTTTACATTGCCACGGAAGAAACCTGCGTATTTATCACCCGTGGATAAGCCAGTGCCCATGTCGTTATAAACCGTGCCGTAGACAGCTGCACCTGTGGAGATAATACTCTGATAGATACCACCCAAGATGCCTATAGATTTGGTTCCAGAATCTGAACTGGCTGTCCCCAATACACCGATACTGGTAGTAGCACTGTTGCCAATACCCTGTATACCTACAGCCTTAGTTGATGCAACGGCAGTGAACTGACCTCCTGTAACTGTTGAGTTATTGTTATTACTTATTGCAGATACGGTTATTCCGCTTTTCCCGCCAGTGTTGCAACTGACAAAGTACGTTCCACTACTCTGAACCTTAAACTGTGCACTTGCAGAAAGGGCAAGGGTGCAAAGGTTGATTATAATTATACTTCTTTTCATAGGTAGTAACGATTAAATAAGTAGGAATGGGAAACTCCATGCTTCCCATTCCGTAATGAATAATGCAGCTTTACAGATTTATATATCCGTAGAAACAGATGTTGCCTTGGATAATCTGGATTTCATATTCTCCAGAAAGAGTAGAGGGTAAAACCAAGCTGGTTGTGTTTGTCGGGATAACTGTGGAGTACACCACGTTGTCGTTCTCATCCAACAAGCGCAAAGTACAACCGTCGCATGGAGTATAGAAATACAAGGTGTGGTCTTCAAGACTGATTTCTGGAATCGAGATCGGAGATTTGTTTAGTCCTTCGTTACCATCATCTGGATCTTCATATTCCAAATCAATACTTTCAGGATCGGCATAAACGCTTACATTGCCAAATGACAGCATCGCTGCCAACAACGAAATAATAATACTCTTTTTTGTCATAGCTTTATTGTTTTGAGTTATTGCCGCAAAACTATAACAATAAAGATTATTATGCAAATTAATGAAGGCCAATTAATTCATCAAAGTTCATATCGAAATGTTACTATATGTTAACGGGGGGTAAAATGCCGATTCCATCGGTGTTTTTTAGACATTTGAAATGGAAAAACCAAAAAAAACTTTTTTAGCATAAAGACAATAATTCTGAATTACAAACTAGGCATTGTATTATACTTAATGGTCAGATTCTTGTTAAGTGTTCGAGAGGAAGTCTCGTTAAAGAGGGTTTTGTTAAGAGCTGATTTGGTATTGGATACCCTCGGGTTTGTGATATCCAGCATATTTGCTTGCTCATTGTTACCGACGCCTAAGATTGTCAAGATGCAGACACGGATGCTTTGAGGGGTGTTGCTATACAGTCGTAGATCGCGGTACAACTCTGGGTAGCTATTGGCAAAAACGTTTGTCAGTTCCTTCCATTCATCTTCTGTTACAGGAGATAGTGGTTTCCTTGAGATTTCGCGGATTCGCTTTACAATGGGTTCCTCGGCAAATGAGGTGGCAACTTCCAAATATTTGGAGATGGACTTTTCCTGCTGGAGTTGCTCTATTCGTTTTTGTAACGCTTTGTTCTCTTCTAACAGACTTACTTTCTCGTCCTCGTATTCCTGATTAATCTGAGCGATCTCACCTTGCGATTCCGAGAGTCTCTGGTGGAAAGCGGTAATTAATTCTCGCTGGTTAAACTCCAACTGTTGCAGTTTGTTCAGGTTCTCTTCGTATTCAACGTTGGCATCAGCCAGTTCCATCTTTAATTGGTTTATCTTCTGCCGGTTTCTTCTCCATAACAGGAAAGATGTAGCGCAACCAATGGCTATTAGTACAATAGAGATAATAAGCCCCATCAGTGTTTTGTAGGCCTTGACCTCATTCTTATACGCCTCCTTTTGCTGTCTGCTGTAGTTGTAAGTTGCAACCATCTTAGAAACGAGTTCTTGATCTTTAAGGGCGATAGAAGAGTCGTTGGCAATGCCGTAAAGCAAAGCATACTTAGCCATGGAGTCGGTCTTGTGTTGCTTGGTAAAGACACTCAAAAGGCCTTTGTACATTGGATCCTGCTCTACAGGTGTCATCCCAGGACGATATATCTTTCGATAGTAGTATTCTGCCGAATCAAGTCTGTTGATACCCTCATAATACTTTCCTTTATAATCATAGTATTGGTGTTGTGAGGGTGGTAGTTCATGGTTTTCATCGAACAGTTCCGATTCAGATTCAAACTGATCCATCAAAGCCTTTGCCTCTTCCAATCGCTGGAAAGAATCTGTATAGAGGTGCATTAGTGTTCTTGAAAACCGTAAAGCATGTTGGGTATAACCATGTTTTCGATACTGTTCAAGTGCTGACTTCAGGATGATTTCAGCACTGTCTTTTTTGTTTAGCAGTATATAGGCACCAGCAGATATTGCCTGATTGTAGATACCCCATTTGGGCTTGTCAGCACGGAAGGCATAATGGCTGGCCTTTTTCCTAGCTTTAATCTCATTTGTCAGGAGTAATTGTTCACGATAAAGATCTGCCATTTGTGCATAGACACACTCCAATGTGTAGAAGTTGAAATCAGTAGCCGTTGTGTCTGCTGCATCGATGGCATCCTGATAGGTGTTGATAGCTTGTGGCGCGTCCCCCATATCCGTGTAGGCACGGCCTAAGAGATAGTGGGCGAGTACGCGTTCGTTAACGGTTCCGTGGCGGTCGAAGTAGTTGGCAAGCACCTGACAAAGGGAGTCGGAAGTGAACTTATCGCTGGTCTTGTTCACTGCGTTCTGCCGATGCAACTGATATTGCATGCGGAAATGACGGTTGAACTCACTCTCGTACTGTCCCAAACTGTCGAGGATCTGCAGGGCAGAGTCAGGGTGCTCGTCCATGACCGCCTCTGCCCGCAGCAGGGCATCTTTATACTCCCTCCTCGTTCCGCAAGAAACAAGGAGGGAAAGGGTCAAAGCGAAGAACAAAATTCTTTTCATTTCCATTCTTTTTGTTTATGAGTGTAAAGATAAACAATTTTACGCAAACTACCAAAAGAAATAGTACACGAAAGAATGCATGGAAACGAATGACAAACTATTTGTAATGATATGTAAAGCATGAAAACGATTGTCCGAGGCCTGCCGACACTAAACCTCGCTGCCGTATCGGTTTTATTCAGGGGAAAGATAGAAAACGAGAACCACCCATCTGCCAGTTGTGACATGATGGGTGCTTCTTGACATTAGGCAGAGCTCATAAGCGTGAAGGAACTGCGTGTTGGGAAGACTTAATAGGTATAGAGCTTGATGTGGAGAATTTTCCACTCACCCACGCTGATGCGGGCATGACGACCTTGGTGGGTCTGGTCACCATTATGACGGCGGAGATAGTGCATGGTGCCGTCAGAGGAAATAGAGACCTCATCGACTGACAGCAGACCGAGACGGGATCCTCTAAACTTTGTGCTTGAAGCATTGGATTGTGTGCGTTCTTCTCCTGCTTTGGCAAAACCGTCCTCGCCTAATTGTTTCGATACTTCTTGCTGCTTCTCTGTGGATGTCTTAAAATCAATAACCACTCCACTGCCAGCCAATAGGTATTCATACTTGCCAAGACGGATAAGCATGGCACCGCCTTCTGGCCAAGTGGAACCATCGGTGGCGCGTGAATCCCATGGTAGCGTGAAATAGTGGCGGCAAGTCATTACGACTCCCTTGTCGTCGATGATTCGTTCTTGATCGTCTTGGTCGAAGAGTAATCCCCAGGAGCCATCGCCAATTTGTTTATAGGAAGGGAGATGGAATACTTGCGAAAGCAGGTCGTAGGCTTTTGTTACCGTTTCGGTTTCGTGATCAGAGGCTTGGTCGATAGCGAAAGGACTGAAGCCCAATGCCTGGTGTTCACCGAAGACATAAAGGGCACGCACACCGCTGTTCTCACAGCATCGACTCTCTGGAATGAAGAGTCGGTTCTTGATACTTCCTCCTTCTTGTGGGCGTGAGGGCAAGGCGTATTGTGAAGCCCATGACTTGAAACCTGTATCGTAGATATCCGGGGCGAGGATGTCTATACTCGGAGCACCTGCTTTCCAGATGTCTGCTAGGTGAGCCAGCGGACCGGCTGACGGGTATTCGCCCGGTTTGCGCCCCCGACTGTTCATCGCGGCATTCACATAGATGGGGATGTCGTGGATGCGTCTGACAGTCTGCGCCAGCTGTTCCACATAGCAGGCATAGTGCCAGGCCATGAACTTCTCATCGGCATAGTTATCTGTGCCGAACACTTCACTCCATGATCCTTGCTTCTTGATGTTTAGTGCTTTGAGTAAGGCTTTGGGAACCGACTGCCGGTAAGCTTTCTCTGCCAATGGCGAGTGATCGCGTGCCGACTCCAGCATGCCAATCTCGTTCTCTATCTGAATCATGATCACCACCTCGCGCTGAGGGTCTTTTTGGGCGATATGCTGCATCAGTGCAGAGAATGCCTTCTGGTCGGCCTGCAGTACATTGTCGCTGAAACATGAGGCAATCTCCAGTGGCTTTCCTTCAGCTGTCATCGCCCTTGGAAACCGTTTTGCGTCGCGCTTGAACCACTGTGGAGCATAGCACGACATGGAGTTCTTCCATGCTCCGAACCAGAGAGGAACGATCTTCAGTCCTTGTTGGCGAGCCACATCGATTGTCCGGTCGATAAGCGTGAAATCCATCTGACCTTCCACAGGCTCCATCAGTTCCCAATAAACAGGTACGAGCACGGTGTTCAGGCCTAACTGTTTCATGCGCGGCAGTACCTCGTCGATATCACCGACTGATGTAGCAGCCGAATTACTCAACTCACCACCAAGAATCACAAAGTCTTTTAGCTGAGCATGGGCGCAGAGAGCCAAAAGCAGACTCATCAAGATGGTTGTAATTCTTTTCATGCAGAAATCGAGTAAATCGTATTGTTGTTATTTCCTTCCGAAGTCAGCGGGAATCTCGCCCCATTGGGCGGTTTCCCATTTGATGATGGGGTTGTGGAAGGTGTGGGTGCGGAGCCAGTTCTCGGCACGGGCGATGATCTGGTGTAGCTGCTCTGTTTCGGGATTGCGGGGAAGGGTGGTCTTACAACGCTTCTTGTTTACCCACAGAATGGCATTGTAGCTGTCGCTGTAGATGGTTTTGCAGATACCCATCTGCTGTTGTAAGGCCAGTGCATGAACGATGGCCAGGAACTCCCCGATGTTGTTGGTGCCGAATACCGGACCGTAATGGAATACCTGCTGACCCGTGGCAAGGTCTATGCCCTGGTATTCCATCATGCCTGGATTGCCGCTGCAGGCAGCATCAACAGCCCAGGCTGAAGCACTTACCTCTAAAGGTAAGGGCAGTACCGTATCATGACGGTTCTCCGGTGGATTCACGGGTTCTGTTGCCATAGTTTAAAGGGACTCGGTCTGAGGTCAAATCATAAAGTTCAAAGCTCAAAGTTCAAAGTTCAAAGGCCCTTACATCCTCTCCGGTACCTCAATGCCCAGCAGGGCCATACCGTTCTTGATGATCTTAGCCACGTTTCTTGCAAGGATGAGGCGGACTTGTTTCTTCTGCTCATCCGGCTCATTGAGGATGCTGTAGTCGTGGTAGAACTGGTTGAACACCTTCGTCAGCTCGTAGCAGTAGTTGGCAATGCCACTGGGCGAATAGTCCTTGCCAGCCTGTTCAACGGCTGCACCGTATTCGCTCATCTTCTGGATAAGCTCGATCTCCTTGGGGGCCACCCCTAGCCCCTCCATAAGGAGGGGAACACCAAGCGCCTCTCCTTCACCCCTCCTTATGGAGGGGTCGGGGGTGGCGGCTTTCCGCAGGATGCTGCGGATGCGGGCATGAGTATATTGGATGAAAGGTCCGGTGTTGCCGTTGAAGTCGATACTCTCTTCAGGGTTGAAGAGCATGTTCTTACGGGCATCCACCTTCAGGATGAAGTATTTCAGGGCGCCCATACCCACGATGTTGGCAATCTCGTTGCGCTCCTCCTCGCTCATATCGGCGAACTTACCCAGCTCGATAGATGTCTTCAGGGCATCGTCCACCATCAACTGCATCAGGTCGTCGGCATCTACCACGGTGCCCTCACGACTCTTCATCTTACCGTTGGGCAGTTCCACCATACCGTAAGAGAAGTGTACAAGCTCCTTGCCCCACTTGAATCCTAAGCGGTCGAGCAGGATGGAAAGCACCTGGAAGTGGTAGTTCTGCTCGTTACCCACTACATAGATCATCTTGTCGATGGGGTAGTCGTTGAAACGCATCTCAGCCGTACCGATATCCTGTGTCATATACACGCTGGTACCGTCGGAACGGAGCAGCAGCTTCTTATCGAGCCCCTCGTTGGTGAGGTCGGCCCACACACTATTATCTTCATGGCGCTCGAAAAGACCTTTGGACAGTCCTTCCTCCACCTTAGCCTTTCCTTTCAGATAAGTCTGACTCTCGTAATAGATCTTATCGAAGCTCACACCGAGTTTCTTGTAAGTCTCGTCGAAACCTGCATACACCCAGTTGTTCATCTTCTCCCACAAGGCACGCACCTCGGGGTCGTTCTGCTCCCACTTCACGAGCATCTCATGAGCTTCCTTGATAAGCGGAGCCTCTGCCTTTGCTTTCTCCTCATCCATGCCCTGTGCCATGAGTTCCTTAACCTCCTCACGGTAGTGCTTGTCGAAGAGCACATAGTAGTCGCCAATCAGGTGATCGCCTTTCTTTCCACTGCTCTCGGGAGTCTCACCGTTGCCCCATTTCAGCCAAGCCAGCATCGACTTGCAGATATGAATACCGCGGTCGTTCACGATGTTGGTCTTCACCACCTTGTTACCGTTGGCAGCCATGATCTGTGCCAGCGACCACCCAAGGAGGTTGTTGCGTACATGTCCTAAGTGAAGGGGTTTATTGGTGTTGGGAGAAGAGTATTCAATCATGACCAACGGAGAATCGTCCGTGGCCGCTTTCTCTCCATAATGCGGATCGGCATCAATGGTGTTCAGCAGATCCAGCCATGCTGTTTGCGAAATGATGAGGTTAAGGAATCCCTTAACCACGTTGAAGTCGGCTACCTCAGCGATATTTGCTTTCAGCCATTCGCCGATTTCCTGTGCCGTTGCTTCCGGACTCTTTCTTGAGAGTTTCAAGAAGGGAAATACCACCAGTGTGAGGTTCCCTTCGAATTCTGCTCTGGTCTTTTGCAACTGTACCATCTTCTCTGGTACATCCTGTCCATACAATGCTTTAATCGCCTCCATCACAGAGGCTGACAGCTTATTCTCAATGTTCATATCGATATGCGCTTTTGAATTTGGCTGCGAAGTTACGACAATTTAGGCGGACTACCAAATAATTCAAAAAAAAAGTTTGGCGTGACATCTCGTCAGGCCAAACGAAAAAAGTATAATTATATTATGAAACGATGATAAGCTAACTAAAATCGCTGCAAAGGTATGGCTTTTCTTTGAAACGACCAAATAAAAAGGAAAGAATTTTTTCAGATTCAAACAAAATCGTACAATATTTCTTCAATTTGAAACAATTATTCCTCTTTTTCGATGAAACGATAAAGTTTCCTGTAGAATGGATGTTGTGTCAGCGTACTGGTATCTCCTAAGATGATCAGTTTCATGCGAGCCCTGGTAATGGCCACATTCATTCGGCGCAGATCGCGCAGGAAACCAATCTGTCCTTCGGCGTTGGCACGAACCAGTGAGATGAGGATAATATCCCGTTCTTGTCCTTGGAAGCCATCCACGGTGTTGATGCTGATATGACTCTTGTACGGCTTGAAAAACGGACGTTTCTTTACTTGTTGCCGCAGGTATTGCACCTGTGCCCGATAGGGTGAGATGATGCCCACATCGATATGCTCGTCCAAGATGCGTTGCTTACCGATCTTTTCGAAGTATCGCTCCAAGACAGCCATGGTCAGTTCGGCCTCCGTCTTGTTCACACGTCCGAAGGTCTCACCGATGAATTCCTCTTTCGCATCGATATCCGATGTGTCTATCCATTCTATGGGTTCGTCATAGTCGAGTATGCCGCGGTGCTTCACCTCAGGGGCACTCTCCACCTGTCCGTGGTAGAAATAGTCACTGGAGAAGCGCATGATTTCATCGTTCATGCGGTATTGTATCCGCAGCAGTGTCACCACATCGGGCTTGTTCTCCACGATACGCTCCATCAAAGTCTTGTCAAGACCGCCATGCATGGCCGCCAGACTCTTGATGGTGGGCGGCAGCTGACAGTGGTCGCCGGCCAGAATCACACGGGTGGCCTTCCGGATGGGAATCCAGCAGGCCGCCTCCAAGGCCTGTGCGGCCTCGTCGATGAACAAGGTTCCGTATTTCTGACCTTGCAGGAGTCGGTTGGCACTGCCCACCAAGGTGCAGGCAATGACGCGAGCCTCACCGAACAACTCCGCATTGATGCGTATCTCTAATTCTGTGGCCCGACTTTTCAACCGTTCAATCTTCTGGTGGTATTTCTCGTCACCTCGTTTACGATGCTGTCTGATCTCACGAATCGTCTTGCGGATAGCCCATAGGGCAGGGTAGTCGGGATGCGCCTCAAAGCGCCGTTCGTAAGTAAAGGAGAGCATTTTGTCGTTCACCTTGCTCGGATTACCGATACGCAAGACGTTGATACCACGGTCGACCAATCGTTCACTAATCCAGTCGACAGCCATATTACTCTGCGCACATACCAATACCTGGTTCTCGCGCATCAGCGTCTCATAGATGGCCTCCACGAGGGTGGTGGTCTTACCCGTTCCCGGCGGACCGTGAACAATGCTCACATCCTTGGCGCAGAGCACCTCGTTGACCGCATGTTCCTGCATCTTGTTCAGATAAGGGAAGCGCAGCGGACTGAACGTGAAGCGCTGGGCCTTCATCGAAGGTGTGTAGAACAAATCGCGCAGATATGACAACCGGTTACCCTTGGCCTTGATCACCCGGTCGAGCGCCTCGAACATCATCTTATAGCTGGTCTCGTCGAACGACAACTGTACACCTACAGGATCGGTGCTGGCCAGGACATCAGCGATAGGAGCAGAATCGGGGACGGTTATCACCATGCGGTTGCCATCCACAAAACTCACCGTACCGGTGAAGCTAAGATGGGTCACTTTCGACTTCTCCAAAGGGAGAGATGCGCCAGTACTCCCCTCCTTATGGAGGGGTTGGGGGTGGCCCGATATACGAAAAAAGGAGACGGGGCGACCGAACTCGAAGTTGTGTTCAATCTCCTCGTCTCCTGTGCGGAATACCTCAATACATAGTTGGTTCAGACTGTTGTAATAGCTCTTGCCAGGTTTCAGGGGGAACCATGCATCACCCCGCTTGATTCTTCGCTGCAGACCCATGATCTCGGTCTGCTTGCGGAATATCTCCTTCTCGCAATTATACTCAATCTCCAGCAGCATACGTTGCTGCTGGAGAGCGAGAATGGGGGAGGATACCCTCTGTTGCGAAGGACCTGATGCCATTGTAAAACAGTCTGTGTCGTGGACGATTACTTCACCACGAAGTCAAGACTCTGCAGGTCCTTGTCGAGTGAAGAAGAACCATAGAGAATCTGATAGCGTCCAGGACGGGTAGAGAGTTCATCGATTGACGGGTCGTAGTACTCGAACGACTCTCCGTCGAGGGTGATGACAGCCTTGGCGGTCTGACCCGGTTCGATGCTCACCTTCTGGAAGCCCTTGAGCGACTTGATCGGTGCCTCGGGATAGTCAAGAGCCTTGACATATACCTGTACGATTTCATCACCAGCACGCTTACCGGTATTGGTAACCGGAACGGTCAGTGTCACTGTTCCGTCTTCCTTCATGTTCTTCTTCGACAGCTTACCCTTTCCATAAGCGAAAGAAGTGTATGACATACCGTAACCAAAAGCATACTGCGGCTCACCGCGGAAGTAGCGGTAGGTACGGTTCTCCATGCTATAGTCGAGGAAGTCGGGCAGATCGTTGTTGGAGCGATAGAAGGTTACCGGCAGCTTACCACTCGGGTTGTAGTCGCCGAAGATCACATCAGCCAGTGCCTTGGCACCGCCCTGACCAGCATACCAAGCCTGGAGGAGGGCGTCGTACTGACCGTCAACACTACCGAAGGCGATGGCAGAACCAGAGCAGTTCACGAAGATGACGGGCTTGCCAGTCTTGTGCATAGCCTTGACAAGCAGCTGCTGTACTACAGGCAGCTCGATGTCCTGCTTGTCACCACCCTCACCTTCCATGCGGGCAGAGATACCACCGATGATGATGATGGCGTCGGCCACCTTCACCTCGTTGGCCAGATCAGTGAAGTCAGCTAACTTACGCTCGCAGATATCACCGCGCAGCATGGCGAAATTGCCGTTGCCACGACCATATTCAATCACTACGTTATAGTCCTTGCCTTTCTCTACGGGGAATGATTTGTAATCAGCGCCACGGCGTCCGAAGCCACCGAAACCGCCAAAGCCACGGCGACCGCCGCCCTTGTTCTCTTCCACCACCTCGTCGTTCACCTTCAGCACATAGCCGTTATCGGTAGAGAGCGTGTACTTCATCTCACCGGTGAAGGTGGCAGTATATTTACCGCTGATGCGTACAGAGAGGTTATCGTTGTCAACACCCTCAGCAAAGCCCCAAGCACCGAAGGTTGAGAAGTTCAGCTCGTTATAGTAGTCGGTCTTGACAGGCTCGCCAGACAGGTCCTTGTTGTTCCAGAACTCTACCTTCACACCCTTGCCGTCGTTGAAGTCCTGCAGATGATGCACGGTAGTGTATTCGTCGTTCAGCTCACATGCCTTCTCGTAGATGATCTTTGCATTGGGCACAGCCTGACGGATACCTTCGAGCAGTGAGTGCTGGTGTGCCTTGGTAGGTGTGCCGCCGTAGTTACCGTTCAGCAACTCCACGTCTTCAGCGTTCGGACCTAATACGGCCAGTGTCTTGATATTCTTTGAGAGGGGCAGTACGTTACCCTTGTTCTCCAACAGCACCATGGATTCGCGGGCAGCCTGAGTAGCCAGTTCATCGTTCTTCTCACTGCTGATTACCTCGGGCTTGAGGTTTGCCCATGGAATCATGTCGGCAGGATCGAACATTCCCAGCTCGAAACGTCCGAACAATGTCTTACGAAGATGGCCATCCAGGGTGCTCTCCTGAATCAGACCCTTCTGCAAAGCCTCGGTGAGCACCATGAACACCTTACCGCATTCCAGGTCGGTACCGTTGAGAACGGCATCAACTGAAGCTGACAGCGGATCCTTGTGTGTCTCATGCTGACCTCTATTGTAGAAGTTGTTGATAGCATCACAGTCGGTAAGCACAATACCGTCGTAGCCCCATTTGTTGCGGAGGATATCCACCAGCAGACGGTCGCTTGTACAGCAAGGCACGCCCTCGTAACGGTTATAGGCGCACATCACCTCACGTACATTACCTTTCTTTACCAATGCCTTGAAGGCGGGGAGGTAGGTTTCCCAAAGGTCGCGCATGGAAACAACGGCGTTGTAAGAGTGGCGCAAGGGCTCCGGACCGCTATGTACGGCATAGTGCTTGGCACAAGCATGAGTCTTGAAATACTTATCGTTGTCGCCCTGCATACCGAGAACGGTTTCCACACCGAGAACGGCATTCAGGTAAGGATCCTCACCACAGGTCTCCTGACCACGACCCCAACGGGGATCACGGAAGATGTTCACGTTCGGACACCAAAAGGTGAGCTCAGGGTTGCCAGGATAATAGGTGGCACCCATCTGTACGTTGAACACATTATGGTCGGAACGGTTCCAGTTGGCACGTGCCTCATCAGAAACGGCTGAGAACACCTCACGAACCTGCTGCGGATTGAAGGCTGCAGCCATACCGATGGGCTGGGGGAACACGGTGTAGTCGCTCTGGCGCACACCATGACAAGCCTCGCTCCACCAGTTATACGAAGGAATACCCAAACGGTCGATGGAAATGGACTTGTTCATCATCAGTCCTACCTTCTCCTCAGGGGTGAGCAGCGAGATGAGGTTCTCCACACGCTCTGCGTATGACAGACTGGTATCCTGATACGGATACTTGCTCACGGCACCACCATCGTTGGCAATGGCTTTCACCGAGAGGGCACCGAGAGAGATACCGTTCACGTCGCGCAGATTGACGCTACCGCTCTTTACACCCGTCGACTTGGTCGGATTCAGCGTTACCAGCACCTCTGCCTTTTCACCCGGCATGATGGCCTCGGTGGGATAAACGGCCTGGATGCAGTCGCATGTACTCACGAACTTTCCGATGGTAACAGGAGCCTTGGAAGTGTTCTGCAGTGTGAAGGTATGGCACACGGCACCTGCAGCCGCATTGATGGTGCCAAAGTCCCATTCGTATGCGTTGAAGGATACAGGACTCTTCTTACTCTGAGCCCAAACAGGCGCTGTCAACAACAGCGCAAGAATAGCGATAATTGTTTTTCTTTTCATGATTGTCTTTATGAGAATTTGAATAATTGCTTGCAAAAGTACAATTTTTTGATGACAAAAAGTAATGATTTGGAATTATTTTGTATCTTTGCGGAAATATTACTATTAAACTATTATTAAAATTATGTCAGTATTAATTGTTATCATTATCTTAGCCATCGTGGTATTTGGCTATTTTATCTCAACCCAGAGGTCGTTGGTGAACCTTGATGAGATGTGTAAGAACGCCTTGAGTCAGATTGAGGTTCAGTTGAATTCCCGTTGGGATGCATTGTTGGCCTTGGCCAAGAGTGCTGCCCAGTATGCCAAGCACGAGTCGGAAACGCTGATCGAGGTGATCCGTCAGCGTCGTGGCGAGGATGTGAATTCCGCTGCCGACGTGGCTGATCAGCAGAGTGCATTGCAGTCGGTATTGGGTCGTTTGATTGCCATCGGTGAAGC
This sequence comes from Prevotella sp., assembly GCA_017651265.1. Lineage (GTDB taxonomy): Bacteria > Bacteroidota > Bacteroidia > Bacteroidales > Bacteroidaceae > Prevotella. The sequence goes on from JAGCDO010000008.1 coordinate 25,149, forward strand.
CTATCCCGATCTGAAGGCCGCCAATCTTTACAAGGATGTAATGGATGGTGTGCAGAAGTATGAGGAGAATGTGCGCATGTCGCGTATGATCTATAACGACACCGCCACCAAGATGAACCGTATGGTGCGCCAGTGGCCGTCGTCTATCGTTGCTTCTATCCTTCACTTCGGTCAGAAAGATTATCTGAAGGCTGACGAAGAGCAGAAGAAGAGCTATCCTAACCTCGACGAGGCATTCAAGAAATAAGGAACAGCCGAAGCAGACTGAAACATGGGAAAAGTCAGAAACGTTTTCCTCGTCCTACTGCTCCTCCTCTCTTTGATACCATTCTCCACAGTAGCAGCGCGGCCCAAGCTCAACGATTTGGATATCCGCGTGGTACTGAGAAAGAACGGTGATGCTTTCATTACTGAGACGCGAAGAATGGAGATTGATTCGGAGGGGACGGAGTGCTATATCGTGATCGGTAACCTGAACGGGAGTGAGTTGCGCGACTTGCAGGTAACCGATGAGAATGGCACGCCCTTCGAGAATGTGGGCAGGTGGGATATAGAAAGGAGTCGTAGCTGGAAAGAGCACAAATGTGGTATCGTGACCACACACGACGGCTATGAACTCTGCTGGGGTCTCGGTCAGAGCGGCAGTCGTGTCTATACCACAAGCTATGTGGTGACGAATTTGGTGCGCGGCTATGCGGATTCCGACGGCTTCAACTACATGTTCGTGGCAGAAGGAGTCAGTCCGTGCCCTGATCATGTCAAGACGACCATCATGCTCGAGGAGGACACGCTTGACACAGATACTGCCACATACCACCTGCCTGATTTGCTTACCGAGCAGAACACCAAGATATGGGGCTTCCGCTATCGTGGCGATGTGAACCTTGTGGGTGGTAATATCGTGGCAGAGAGCAGCGAACCGTTCTCCAGAAGCAGTGCGATGATCGTGATGGCACAGTTCGAAAAGGGATTGTTTAAACCCACCATGGTGAGCAACGGTGCTTTCAACGAGGTGCGTGAGCGGGCTTTCGAGGGCAGCGATTATATCGAGACTGGTTCTGATGAACTCTCGCGCAAGGATCTCCTCATCTTATTCGCCCTCGTGGCATTCCTCTTCCTGATGCCCATCCTGCTGATTGCAGGCTATTTCTATTATGTGTGGCGGGCAAGGAAGAAGGTGATGAAGGATCTGCTCTGGTATCGTGACATTCCCAACAACGGAAACCTTCAGTGGGCAAACGATGTGCAGAATGCCTATAAATATATAGGTACTGATTACAACAACCTCCTTTCGGCCTGTATCCTGAAACTGATTAACCAGGGGTCCATTACCATCGACAAGACGATGGACAATAAGGGGAGGACCGTGCAGAACTTCGTGATTCATGATCTGAAAGATGCCGACACGCAGCCGAAGCTGATGCAGATGGTGCATAACATCTTCAAGAATGCGGCAGGTAATGATACCGTTCTGGAACCGAAGGAGTTGAAGACGTGGATGCGTAAGACCTATAATCAAAGTGTGGTGGATTCCTTCATCCAGACCCTTCATACCAAGACGAGTATCTATCACTATAAGAACGAACGCGAGGAGGTGAGGAAACTGTTCGGACTGAAGAAGTTCCTCAAGGAGTTCTCGTTGCTGGATGAACGACATGTTCACGAGGTGGCCCTGTGGAAAGACTATATGATCTATGCCACGCTCTTCGGTATTGCCGATCAGGTAATCAAGGATATGAAGGCCATCAACCCCGATTACTTCAATATGGATCATGTGGCAGAACAGATGGCTGATAACCTTACCCTGCCCACCATCTATTCCACCCTGCATTCCAGTACGACACGGGCAGCCGTGAGCAGGGCCGAACGTGAAGCAAGAGTCTCCGGTAGAGGCGGTCATGTTTCATGGGGCGGCGGTGGCGGCTTCTCCGGCGGCGGTTTCGGGGGAGGAGTGAGATAGAAGCAAGAAGCAAGAGGCAAGAGGCAAGAGGCAAGAAGCAAGAGGCAAGAGAAATGTACTATGATATAGAGCCTGTATCTCTAAATCTATTCTCTTGCTTCTTGCTTCCTGCTTCTTGCTTCTTATTTCCTGCTTCTTGCCTCTTACTTCTTGCTTCTTTTTTCTAAAAACCTACAGACTTTCCAACAGTTTGATCAATGCTTTTCTGCGCTCAGGCCATGTCTTGAAGTCATCTGCCTTGAGTGTGGGCACTTCACCCATGCCCTGCTGACCGCCCTGTCGCATCTCACCAATCATGATCATAACGGGCTTGATCTTCTTGTCGGCCACGAGCTTGTCAACCACGGCATCAGCACCACCAATCTTGAACCAGCTCTCCACGGTGTCGTCCTTACCGGGTACTAAACGGATGAAGGCGGGGCGCTCACTGCGGTCGGCTGTAGCAGGCATGTAGGTAGCCCTGTTGCGACTGTAGCTTACCGTTCCGTGAGGAATGTCGCCCATTGCGGCAAAGTTATACTCGTTAGAGGGGTGGTTGGCAATGCTGGGCTTGAAGCCCTTTACGGGTGCCAGATACATATCGTTGGGGTCGGCAACGGCCATGCCATCCACAGAGAAATAATAGGTGAACGGCTCGAAGAGGTTGGCCGACTGCTCCTTCTTGAGTTCTATCGACCATACACCGTCAGCGTCTTTCGTCATCGGCAGGGGCTTGTCGAAGATCTCGGCACAGAAGGTTACCTGCTGGGCATTCTCGGCCTTGAAACGGAAGATGATACCGTCTTTCTGGTAATCAGGAGAGGTGATAGGACGAGGGAATAATCTACCCATTACAGCAGGTGTCAGCTGCTGCTCGTTACCTGTGACAACAGGAGTGGGCTGACTGTCCTTCAAAGCTGCCTTGGAAGCCTCGGGGTTGAACAGTAACGGCATGGTCTTGGTCAGGAAATACTTGGCGTTCATCCAGGTATGACCGAATTTGTCGTGCGTGAACTCCTTCACCGAACGGATTCCCTTCTTGTCGAGGTGTTCCATGTAGTCGCGTGCAGTACCGAAGAGGAAGTCGTCTGTACCCACACCTAACCAGAACAAATGAATCTTACTGTTCGTGTCGTCGGCATTGTCATATACGCCACCGGGCAGTGTTGTCGAGGTGAATGAGCTATAGCTGCACAGATAAGAGAACTTGTCGAGATTGGTCAGACCGATCATCAAACCCTGGTTACCACCACGTGAGAAACCACCAATAGCCCGATGGTCGCGGTCGTTAATGGTACGGTAGTGCTGCTCCACATAGGGCATCAGGTCGTTAATGACATCCTTGGTGAACACATCTCCACCAAAACGCATCTGGGGAACACCAGCCTCTGCAGGCACTGTACTCAGCAGCTTCGACGGGTTGCCATAAGGCAGCACGATAATCATCTCCTTAGCCTTGCCTTCAGCCAACAGGTTATCGAGGATATAGTTCATTCTTCCCACCTTGTAGTACACCTCTTCGGTATCGGTGGTACCACTGATCAGGTAGAACACGGGGTACTGCTGGTCGCGGTTACGCATATAGCCTGGCGGCAGATAGACGATGGCCTGGTTAGTGGCTCCTAAGCTCTTGGAGTAGTAATGGATATAGTTCACAGAGCCGTGGGGCACATCCTTGATGTCGTGTGCCAGAGAACCCGTCTTGGCGGGAATGTCCAGCAGACTGTTCTTGAAGCCTTCGTTGGGGAAGTACTGGTCGCACTGGGGATCCATCACGCTCACACCGTCAACAACGAAACAATAGGGGTACATGTCGGGGGCAGCAGGACCCAAGGTAACGGTCCACAAGCCCGTCTTGGTGTCTTTCTTCATGTCGTGCCTGCCGGCAAACTGTACATCTACCTGAACGCTCTTTGCTTTGTCGTTCTTGAACTGGAAGGTTACTGTGCCATCATTGTTGAAAATGGTCGATGGCTGAGTTGCGGATGACTGTGCCCAGCTGGCAACACCAAGGCACATCATCATGAACAATGACAATAGTTTTCTTTTCATAGATTTTATTAATGATAATGAATGATTGATTTCATTCCCCAAATGTATCACTTTTCTTTCAAACCACCATCGCTTCCCCTTGCTTTTTTTCCTGTAAGACCAACTTTTGTAACAACAGGAAAACTTTTTGATGTTTCTGATATGTCGTATGCCATTTTTTACTACCTTTGCAACAGCGTACTTTAACAACAAACCTAAGGAGACAACAAACGATGAGAAAAGTTATATTGTTCTTTTTGATGATGACCATGAGTTCCTGTTTGATGGCGCAACGGAAGACGGACAAGCTGGAACGTGGTATGGTCATTGTACAAACAGGAAGCACAAACGACAGGCAATCAAATATGATTGGTTGGCGACGATTGGCCAATGAGTACTATGACGTGACATACAATTTGTATAAAGACGGGCAGCTCCTGGCAAGCGGTCTTACTACCACTACATATAACGACGTTAAGAATGCCACGGCAGAGAATGAGTATGCCGTAAGCGCGGTTGTCAATGGGCAGGAGCAACCCAGAAGCTGTGGTATGAAGGCGTGGCCCCAGTATGTGTATGAGTATTCGATTTACTGCCCTACAGGTTATCTGGATATTCCTCTGGCCAAGGTGTACGACCGAAACGGCAATGACGTAACCGAGCATTATAGTCCGAACGATGCAGAGATGGCCGACTTAGACGGCGATGGCAAACTGGAGATGATCATCAAACGATTGAACACGGTGGATGCGGCAAATGTGTATCCACAGAATTCCACAGAGTTTGTCGTGCTCGATGCTTACGACATCAATTGGCAAACAGGAGAGGCTAAGCTGATGTGGCGCATCGACTGCGGTCCGAACATGGTGAGCTTGAACTCTACAGAGATCAATATCATTGCCTACGACTGGGATGAGAACGGGGAGGCCGAGGTGGTGCTGAGAGGTGCCGACAATATGATTGTCTATGGACCCGATGGTAGGCAACGGCTCTATACAATCGGTAATTCGTGGGTAAACACCCGCAACACCTTCAACCCCAGTAACGGCGGTCAGTATGCATGGACACACACAGAGGCTGAGTACCTTATATATATCAGTGGAAAGACAGGCGAATTGTATCAGCAGACTGACTTCCCGCTGAAACGTTTCGAAAACGGGGAGTGGGACTTGAAGAAGGCTTGGGGTGACGATTATGGACACCGCTCCTCGAAGTATTTCTTCGGTGCTCCTTTCCTGGATGGACGGAAGGCCTCGCTGTTCCTGGCGCGTGGTATCTATACCCGTGAGAAGATGATGGCGCTCGACCTTGACCGAAGCAGTCATCAGTGGAAAAAGCGGTGGTCATGGAACTGCAACAACAGCAACAGTGCATGGTATGGCAATGGCTATCATAACTTCTCCATTGCTGATGTAGATGAGGATGGGCGTGACGAGATTGTGTATGGTTCCATGGTGATTGATGATAACGGCTGCGGTCTGTCAACCTTGGGCTATGAACATGGTGACGCCATGCATGTAAGCGATTTCGACCCTTGGCGCCCAGGCCTCGAGTTCTTCGGCTGTCTGGAGAATGCTCCTGTTCATGGTTGCAACTACCGTAATGCCACTACCAGTGAGATATATTACCAATGTAAGGCAGGGAAGGACGACGGACGGGCATTGATGGCCAATTTCTCCGACAGCTATCCCGGTTCATTGGGCAGATCGGCAGGAACACCTATGATGAGTGCTGTTACGGATGGGGTGGTTGATGCACTTTCCGGAGATGGGTTCATTCCTTGGAGCGACTTGAATTTCCGTATTTATTGGGATGGTGACCTCTGCTCGGAGATTCTGAATAGTACGAGTAAAGAAGGTCATGCGAAAATTGAAAAGCCCAGTGTGGGTAGGTTGTTCACCTCAACCGGTTGTAACATGAACAACGATACGAAGAACAATGCCTGCTTCCAGGGTGATATCATTGGCGACTGGCGTGAGGAGATCATCCTTCGTTGCGGTACCAACGTGCGTGTCTATACCTCGGGTATGGACACCCCATACTCCTTGCCTTGTCTTTGGTTCGACCATCAATACCGGCAAGCTATGGTGTGGCAGATGATGGCCTACAATCAGCCGCCTCATCTGAGCTATTTCCTTGGTCAGATGGAAGGCTACATCCAGGCACCGCCACCGCTCACCCATGAAGGACGAACGGAGGTGTTCAACGGAGGAACCATCGGTACCGAGCTGAATGGCAAGCATGTTATGACTTGTTCTACTGACAATATCACCGTGAATGTGGAGGTGAATGCAGCACCATGGGTGTTTACCGACAATGCCCCGTCGTGGGTGGAGGGAACAGATCAGAATGGAAACAGTGCTATAAAGGTTAAGAACGAGCAACAGATCACCGTAACCAACCAGCCCGCCATCAACCGTACCTACTATACCCATACTGTGACGGGTAGTGGATTCACAGGTTCTATGCATCTCTGTAAGCAAGGTAGCGGTACTTTGATTCTGCCCGATGTGGAGCAGTCATATACAGGTTCAACCACAGTATGGGCGGGCACCTTGCAGTTCAGTGGAAACATGCCGGCAAGTCCTGTAACCCTGAAGCGTTTCACCACGCTGAATACCAACGGTGGCCGTTTTGGCAACAATATCACCATGGAGTATGGGGCCACCTTGAATGTGGGAGGTGTTGCAGAAGGAGGTATCGGTAGCGTTTCTACTGCGGAACTTACCATGCAGTATGGGGCAAGGGTGGTACTCGACATCAATGGGAAAGGAAACGACGAACATGATCAGCTTCATGCCACCATCTTGAATCTTGATACCGACAAGGTGGGCAATGAGTCATGGGAGAACTTCGGTCCGAAGTACAAATCGCCGGTATTTGAGCTGCGGTTCCGCTCACCCCTTTCAGATGGTCTGTACCCGATAGGGAATGTGGAAACAGTAACAGGCGACCTTTCCAAGATCGTCATCGAGTGCCGAAACATGGATGTCAATAAGCTGAAACTCATCCATCGAAGCGGTCGGTTGTACTTACAAGTAGGAGAACTCGCAGTTACCACTGCTGTCAGTAACCCCAAGGGAACAATGGCCAGTAGGTTACTCTCTTGTATCTATTCTTCCACCGGACAAATCATCGGGCATGGAAATTCCTTGATGGCAAATCTGCCCAAAGGAATCTATATTCATAACGGTAAAAAGGTAGTAGTCTGTGAATAATTACCACAAACTACTACCTCTGTGTTTTTATCCTCTTGCCATCATGTAGATCGCTTCCATGTCGGGAGCGTGGAGCACCTTCAGACAGCCACAGGTGGCGGTAAAGTCGCGACTGCACTTGCGGGTCATCTCGCGGATCTCCTCATCGGTAATGTCACGTCCAATGAGTTCCTTGATGTTGATAGGCATACCGATGGCATGGTAGAAACACTCCATGGCTTCGATACCCTTGTTGGCCGTACCCTCCGGGTCGGTGAAGTCGTTCGGCACATCCATCACGTTTACTGCAAAGCGCACGAAACGACTCAGGTTCTCGTGCATCACATAGCGAGCCCAGCTCGGCCAGATGGCAGCCAGACCGGCACCATGTGTCACATCGAACATACCACTCAGTTCATGCTCCAGCTGATGTGTAGCCCAGTCGTCGCTGATACCACAACCAGTCAGTCCGTTGTGTGCCACACTGCCGCCCCACATAATCTGGGCACGATGACGATAGTCCTCGGGGTTCTTCAGCACCTCGAACACCGCCGTTTTCATACGGCGCAGCACAGCTTCGGCCAGATCGGTGGTCAAGTCCATATCATCATCCTTCGTAAAGTAGCGCTCCATGGTGTGCATCATCATATCTGTCACACCTGCTGCCGTCTGATAGGGAGGCAAGGTAAAGGTGCGACGTGGGTTCATGATGGCAAACTTGGGACGTGACATGTCGTTCGAGTAGCCGAGCTTCACGTCACCATCCTCATTGGTAATCACACTAGCCTCGCTCATCTCACTTCCTGCAGCAGGAATGGTCAGCACCGAAGCCACCGGCAGCATTCCTGTTGGCTCAGCCTTTCCTAAATAGAAATCCCACACATCCCCATCGTAGCATACGCCATAGGCAATACACTTGGCCGAGTCGATAACACTACCGCCGCCTACAGCGAGGATGAAATCTATACCCTCCTTGCGACAGATGTCAATACCCTTCTGAGCCAACGACAGTCGGGGGTTAGGCACGACACCTCCCAGTGTTACATATTCAACACCGCCTTCTTTGAGCAGTCCGCAAATCTTGTCAAGCAGTCCTGAGCGCACGGCACTCTGTCCACCGTAATGTACCAGCACCTTTGTGCCACCATACTTCTTCACCAGCTGAGCAACCTGCTCCTCTGATTTTTCTCCGAATACCACTTCGGTAGGTGTGTAGTAAAGAAAATCCTTCATATTTGTAAAGAGTTATATAGTTATCTTTCTGATTCCGATATATCAAAGACGTTGCAAATATAATGAAATAAAACGAGAAACACGACAACTATTGTCATTTTTCTTCATGTCTCCTCAAACATTCCCTAAATAAACATACTTCAGTCCTTCGTCAAGAGCTATCTCCCGGGCCGTGTGCAAAGTATGAACAGGTGTAGGGGGAATGTCGTGCAGACGGTAGCGAGGGAAGAAACGACTGAAGTGAAGGGGTGTTTCTTCCATACCGTTATCCACTATCCATCGGCACATCCTACGAATCATCTCCATATCGTCATTGATGCCAGGAATCACGAGGTTGGTCAGCTCTATCCATACGCCAGCCTTCTTCATGGCGAGAATCGTATCGAGCACCACCGATAGACGACCGCCACTGATGCGTTGATAGATAGCATCGCTGAATGATTTCAAGTCGATATTGGCCGCATCCAGATAGGGTAGGAGATCGGCTAATGGTTCTTGGTTCACATAGCCTGCCGTAACGAGAATATTCCACAATCCTTTCTCGTGCGCCAGGAGGGCTATATCCGTCACATACTCTATATAGGTAAGCGGCTCCGTGTAGGTGTAAGCAATGCCCGGACAATGGTATTTCTCGCAAAGCCCAACCATTTGCTCCGGTGTCAAGTTGTAATGCTCCACCTCATCGGGAGCAGCCTGCGAGATATCGTGGTTCTGACAGTTCAGGCAACGGAAGTTACAACCTGTGCAAGCCATCGACAAACAAGTGGTGCCAGGGTGAAAATGGTAGAGCGGTTTCTTCTCGATGGGGTCAACGGCCAGTGAACAAGGCTTTCCGTAAACCTCACTGAAGAGTACCCCGTCGTGGTTCCTACGACTGCGGCATCTTCCCGTCTTACCTTGGGCAATACGACAGTGATGCGGACAGAGCAGACACTCCACTGTCCCATCCTCCCTTTGCTGATAATACCTACATGCTATATCCACTTAAAACACGATTGCTTCATATACATATAGTTCTGCATCGCGCCAGCCATCCCAACCTATTCCAGCCTTGTCCTGTGCGCAATGTCCCACAAATTCCTCCTTCGTCCAGTTCACCTCATCAGCCACCTGGGGCAGGAAGGTTCCGCTGCGATAACCTTTGCGGATATAGATACCATGCTTGTGCAGTTGGAACTCATCAAGACTCTGGATGCGGCGCATGGGAGTAAGCACAGAGATCTCTATATCAAGATCATCCAGCTCATCCCGAGTGACGGGTTCGAAACGGGGATCGCCAAAGGCTGCAGAACGAGCCATCTCGGCCACTACCTCATGCAAGGGAATATCCTCACCGAAATGACCGATGCAGCCACGCAACCGGCCCTTTTTATGGAGGGAAACGAAAGCACCACATTTTTCATTGAACTTTGATCTTTGAACATTGAACTTTTCAATGCGTTTCCCATCCAAAGAGTCCTTGATGCTCTTATAGGCAATCTCTTTCAGGGCGCGTTTCTCCTCGTCAGACAAGGTGAAGTCTTTTTCTCCTTCTCTTCGCAGTATGGCAAACGAATGGTAACCCACCACGCGGTTCGGATCATGGTCGTCTATATCTCCTGAGTTCTGATACAGGAGGTGCTTCACCTGATACTGATTGTCGAGCATGAGCATCAGCGTGATGATAGGGAACCCACCGCAGGCACTTGTAGCCAGGTTCCGTATGCCACTACGGGCATTGGCTTCGATGGTGGTGATGAACTTCTTTACATCGCCGCTGGTCACTGCCTCTCCCGTCTTCGCATCCACCTTGCACGCATCGGCATAAGAAGGATAATGAGAAAAGTCGCTACTGATGATGAAAAGGTTCTCATCGTTGAACCACGGCTTCAGTACCTCGGCCATCCTCTTCAGCTTGGTATAGTCGTTGGTGGAGATGATAATCGGTACGATGGGCGGCACTTCTTTAGGTTCTAGTGAAGAGTGAACAGTGAAGAATCGTTGGAGGAAAGGTAGCTGCACCTCCAGACAGTGCTCACGGTCGTGCGCCTCTGGACGGTACTTGAACAGACTGTCTGTATGGGTCAGCTCAAAACAAGTCTGGCGGTCAACCCTTATCTGTCCCAACGGTGTGGAATAATAGTCGGCTTCCGTATTCACCGAAGCCCCATCGAGCCATTCCTGATGACTGGGACCCAACAAAAAGATTCTCTTATACCTCCTTTCAGGATGAAGGGTCATGTATGCTGAGGCCGCCACATTACCCGAAAAATAATAACCCGCATGAGGCACAATCAGTGCTGCCACATTCTCGTAGGGTTTGTTGGAAGCATGACGAGCCAACAAACTGTCCACTTCTTGTCCCAGCACCTTGGGATCACTCTCATAGAAACGTCCCGCCTGGGTAGCTGGTCTCACCACAGGCGCCGTTGTCTGTCCGTTACAATTCATCATCATCATAGTTGTTATGATCAGTAATGATCTCTTCCACATATCTATTCTAAGTCCAAAATTCTTTCTCACCAGTCTCTTCCATATAGCCCTGACACTTCGGACAGGTCTTCTTGTCCCATATCCGGATATTGTCGCTGCCGCACTGAAGACAGAGTCGTCCCACCTCGCTCCGATACGATGGGGCCACATCAGCAATGATACCACCCACCACGATATTCTGGATGGTATGGCAGTCGGGACACGACATGGCAGTTATCTGCTGACGGAACAGTCCGCGCCCCTCATACACCTCAGTCTCATATCCACAAGTCTTGCAGCGATATTTCCGTTTCCAAGCCATTCACAAGTCGCGATTATGATCAGAATCTCTTGATCTTTTTCTTCTGCAAAAATAATAAACAATCAGGAAAAAGCCAAGAAATCATCACCTTATTTTATACAACCTCCTTTTAACCTCCCTTTAACTTCCCTTTAACTTCCCTTTATTATTCCTTTCCTGCAACTTTTTTGTCGCGCTCTCCGTCTATAGGTTAGTTTTAGGATAATTAACAGCTTATTATGAACAGAATGAATTTTAGGCGTTTTGCCATGATGATGGTTGCAGCAATGCTTGCCACAGGAGCATTTGCCAAACGCACCTCACCCGATGTTGGTGGAAAGATTGTTGATGAGAACGGGAACCCGATGTCGTTTGTCAGTGTTGTTTTATTGTCTATGCCCGACTCTGTCTTCATACAGGGATCAGTATCTGACGACAATGGTGAATTCAAACTCGTTACTCCGGAGAATCAGGGTATATTGAAAATCTCAAGCATCGGTTATGAAACAATGTATGTTGCCGTCTCTTCTGATGGTAACATTGCTGGCGGTTCGGTCATTAAGATGAAGGAAGACAACACCATGCTCAACGAAGTAGTGGTAAAAGGTCAGCTCCCTAAGACCAAGCTGCAGGGCTCTGCATTGGTTACCCAGGTACAGGGCTCCGTATTGGAGAAGTCGGGCACCTTAGATGAGATGCTTTCCAAGGTACCCGGCTTGATGAAGGGTAAGGAAGGTATTGAGGTAATCGGCAAGGGCAGTCCGCTCATCTATATCAACGGTCGTAAACTTCAGGATCAGGACGAACTGAAGCGCCTGAGTTCACAAGAGATCGTTTCTGTAGAGGTGGATATGAACCCCGGTGCCCGCTACGATGCTACGGTCACCTCTGTGGTACGCATCCGCACCATCAAGCATCAGGGCGAGGGTTTCGGTTTCACCGCCATGGCCAGTAATAATCAGCAGTTACGCTACGGACAGAGCGACCCCAATGCGAATTTCAAGGCCAACTACCGCTATCGTTCGTGGGATTTCTTCGGACAAGTAAACTTCTGGGAGCGCCACAACACGTCCTTTTCGTATGCCTCACAACAGAGCTTCTATAAAGACAAGAGCGAGCTTGTTCAGCTGGAGCAGGATAACTTTTTCCGTTCCGATTGGCACGGCTATGGTCTGAACTACATCTTCGGTACCAACTGGCAGATCAGCAATAATCACTCAGTGGGTTTCCGCGTGCAGTATAACGATAAGCTGTACGACAGGAACCATGCTGACATCAAGACCGACTATTATCGCAACGGAGCGTACGAGGATCATATCGATGGTAAGGAGTCGGAAAAAGGCACAGAGCCCTATTCCTGGCAAGGCAACACCTATTATAATGGTCAGGTGGGTAAGCTGAACATCGACCTCAACATGGATTTCTATGCCGATAAGTCGGAAACGAATGATAGGTCGGACGAGACTTATGGCACAGGTCGAATGAACCATATCAGCAGCACTTCAATCACTTCCGACCGTATGGTTGCTGAGAAGTTGGTGCTCACATATCCCTTATGGATAGGTGTGCTTGGCGTGGGTAACGAGATGTCGTTTGTGAACCGCAACTCAAGCTATTTCATTACGGGTACGGCCATTCCCGCTACCGATTCAAAGACCAAAGAGCAGAATATCGCTGCCTTCATCGATTATGGGTTTAGCTTAGGAAAAATCGGACAGGGTAATATCGGCTTGCGCTACGAGCATGTGGGCTTCGACTACAGGGATCGTCTCAATGCTGAGAGTAATCTGAAGAGATACACCGACGATCTCTTCCCCAGTATTGCTTTCTCACGGATGTTCGGCAACGTGCAGACCTCCTTGAGCTACAGTAAGAAAACAGTTCGTCCCCGATATTGGCAACTCAGCAGCGCCATTACCTATGCCAACGCTTTTACCATACAGTCGGGCGATCCTACTTTGGAGAACCAGAAGAATCACGAGCTGAACCTGAACGTACGCTGGAAGTGGGTAACCTTATCCACAAGCTGGCAGCGCATGGAGAAGCAGCTCACCCAATGGTCGTTCCTCTACAACAATGATGGTGTGATCATGATCAAACACATCAATCTCGACAAGCCCATCAACAGGTACAGCGCCTTTGCCAATGCCTCTCCTACCTTTGGTGTATGGTCACCCAGTCTTACCATGGGAATCATCGGTTTCGATACCAAGCTCGATCTGGCTGATCCCCGCGAGGCCACTGGCACCCGTCAGGTAAGCTACAAGAAACCGATAGGCATTATGCAGTTCAACAACACCATCCGTCTGAAGCACAGCTGGCAGTTTGAGCTCGGATGCGATTACCAAACACGTGGCGACTATGTGAACATGCATGTCAACAATACTTCATGCGATGTGTCTGCCACTGTCCAGAAGTGCTGGCTGAAGAACGATGCCCTCTGTCTGCGTGTCTCCGTGTACAACCTGTTGCAGAGCACGAACCAGGATGTAGGTTTGGATTGTGGTTACTACACACTCAACCAGTGGACACGTTCAAACAACCATCGTCTGAACATCTCCCTCCGCTATAACTTCAATGCCACCAAGAGCAAGTATAAGGGTAGTGGTGCCGGACAAGACACCATTGAACGAATGGGCAAGTAGTTACAAGGGCATGCTGGGTTTCATTACATCATGACACTTCACCGATTGCTTTTTCGAGAGGTTATAAGGAGCTGTAGCACGGATATCCTCTACACTGGCTCCAAAGCCGATGGTGTATTTGCCCGCAGCAGTCTCCCATGCCTGTGTAGCCTCGTTATACGAAGCCAAGTCATACAACGATAGTTTCATGGTAAGCGTCTCACTCTGGTTGGGCTTGAGCTCGCGCGTCTTGGCAAAGGCCTTGAGTTCGCGTGCAGGTTTCTCCAGTCCACCAGATGGGGCGCTGACATACAGTTCTACCACCTCCTTACCGGCTCTCTTACCTATATTGGTAATGGTGATAGAAGCCGTCAGACCGTCCTTTGTGGCTTTGACAACAGGTTTGCTGTATGCGAAGGTGGTGTAGCCTAAACCGAAACCGAAGGGGAATGATACCGATTCCTTGGCAGTGGTGAAGTGACGATAGCCCACGTTGATGCCCTCCAGATGCTTGGTGTAATCCTGGAACTCCACCTTGTCGTTTCCTCTTCTTCTTCCGAACGAAGCGGCAGCAGGACGGACATTGGGGAAGCTGGCACTTGATGGCAGGTCGATGAGGTTGTTAGGCCACGTCATGGTGAGCTTACCTGAAGGATAGGCTTTACCGGTCAGCACATCGGCCACGGAATAACCACCCTCTTGTCCGGGTTGCCAGGCAAGGAGAATGGCATCGGGCATGGCTTTCCACGATGCAGTCTCAATCACATTACCCATATTGAGCACTACCACTACCGACTTACCTGCCAGATGGAAGGCATTGCATACATCGGTGATGAGCTGGCGCTCCACATCCGTAAGGGTGAAGTCACCCTCCTCCTGACGGTCGGAGCCTTCACCTGCTTGACGACCTAAGGTGATAATAGCCAGATCTGACTCTTGTGCTTGTACGTTGATGATGGTTCGGCTCACAGCCATCTCCGGGAGAAGAGCTTTGCCCCAGAACCACCCGCCACGAGAAGGACCGGCTGCAGTGATGCTGTTCTGATAGTCCTGATAACTCTTATATAAATTGGCGAGTTTCTCGTTGACCTTTAGTCCGCCCTCGGTGAGACCTTGCATCAGGTCGATGGTATGTGCCTTGTTCACATCACCCGAGCCTGTTCCGCCAGCAATGAAATCATAAGAGGTAACTCCAAACACCGAGATGGTTTTCGTTCCGTCAATCGGCAGTGCCTGACCTTCGTTTTTCAACAATACCATACCCTCGGTGGCACTGCGGCGTGTTACTTCTGCATGTGCTTGCAGGTCTGGCTTATTCGTGTATTTGTAGTTGCGGAAGGCAGGTGTCTTCACCAAATACTGCAGGATGCGCTTCACGCAGATATCAAGGTCGGCCTCTTTCAGTACGCCGCTCTTCACCTTATCTACGATATCTTTGATCTGTGCATCGTTGCCCGGCTCCATTAAGTCGTTACCCGCCTGAATCTGTGCTGCCGTATTGCGCAAACCCGTCCAGTCGGTCATCACGATACCGTTGAAGCCCCATTCATCGCGCAAGATGGTGGTGAGCAGTTCACCGTTCTCTTGTGTGAAAGGACCGTTTAGGCGATTGTACGATGACATCACAGTCCAGGGGGCAGCCTCACGTACGGTAATCTCGAAACCCTTTAGGTAGATCTCACGGAGGGCACGTTGCGACATCACCTCGTCAACCCCCATTCGGTTGGTCTCCTGAGAGTTACCAGCGAAGTGCTTCACTGATGTACCCACACCTTGACTCTGTACGCCACGCACATAGGCAGCAGCAATTTTACCCGTTACTATGGGATCTTCTGAATAATACTCGAAGTTTCTGCCGCAAAGCGGTGAACGGTGTATATTCATACCCGGGGCGAGCAGTACGTCACAGCCGTATTCCAGTACCTCATTACCGATGCACTTTCCCACTTCCTCTACCAGTTGTGTGTTCCAAGTGCAGGCAAGAGCAGTTCCCACAGGGAAGCCCGTGCAGAAATACGTGTTCTGGTCGTTCTCGCGTCTGGGGTTGATTCTTACGCCCGCAGGACCGTCGGTGAGCACCGTCGAAGGAATACCGAGTCGGGGAATGGCCTGTGTGGCACCGGCTGCACCAGGCACCCGCTGAGCATGACCGCCAATCATTCCATTGTCGCCAGTAGTTGCAATCTGTCGGTTGCCGCCTACCACCAGCATGGCCTTCTCCTCCAGCGTCATGGCCTTTAGAATCTCATCCACATTGTTTGTTTGCAGTTTCTGCGCATTCATGGTACCCATACTCCCTACGAGTATTGCACAGATGGTCAAAATCGTTTTTTTCATGATCATTGGTTTTATTTGTTTTTATAGGTATCTTTGATTACTCCTCCCCGCCATCAGCAGAATAGTCCAGCCACTGTTTGCGTTCCGTTTCCGACATCTTCTCAATGGCATAGCGCAAGGCTGTACGAGGCATCTCGTGAGCATGCTGACGGAGGAATTCGCGCAGCAGATCCATCGACACACGCTTGCCCACTTCGCGCAACATCCAACCCACGGCCTTGTGCATCAGGTCGTGCGGGTGGTGCAGGTGCATCTCGGCATAACGCAGGCACCACGAAGGGTCGCCCTGTTGCGATGTCTTCCAGGTGCATACCATGCTCATGCGTTTCCGCCAAAGGTTATCACTCATAGCCAGTTCGTCCAGCACCTGTCGCTTGTAGTTATCCGTGCCATCCCCTAAATGGGTGGGTAGCAACAGCCAGGAACCTAAGATCTTCGGCGCCGACAGGTCCACCAAGTCCCAGTTGTTTGCCTGTTCAGCATATTTCAGGTAGAGTGTCAGAATTTCATCCCGTTTCTCTATGGCCTTCGCATCCTTTGCCAAACGCTTTGTTCCTAACTTCTCAAACTGTGCAACCAACAGCAGTAATCCACAAAGCCTTACCTCGTGCCAGTGCGACATCAGTAGCTCCGGTATCTCCTCCAGCGGTGTGCCCTTAGCTGCCTTCACCACCTCCCTTGTCTGCGGTACCTTCAGTCCTAAGAACGCATCACCCTCTCCATACTCACCTGGTCCGGTCTTGAAGAACCCCATCAACACCTGTCGCTGATTCTCGTTCTGCAACGACTCCATATAGCTTATGATTTCCTTGGCTGTCATCAAATGCACCACGCTTGTTGATAATTTTGTACAAAAGTAGTAAATTGTTCGCAATTTTTCATAACTTTGCCCACATTATTACGAATTATTATAGTTTACATGATATGAAGAAAGTGATTAGTACCCCCAACGCTCCCGCAGCTATCGGTCCGTATAGTCAGGCTATACAAGTAGGAAACCTCATCTACACCTCTGGTCAGATACCCATTGATCCTGCCACAGGACAGTTTGTAGAAGGTGGTATCAAGGAGCAGACACGCCAGTCGTTGAGTAACATTCAGGCCATCCTGCAGGAAGCTGGTTTGACCATGGCCAGTGTGGTAAAGACCACGGTGTTTATGGCCGACATGGCCGACTTTGCCGAAATGAACAGCGTATATGCAGAATTCTTCACCGAGCCGTATCCTGCCCGTTCGGCTGTTGCCGTGAAGACACTTCCCAAAAACGCATTGGTTGAAATAGAGGTGGTGGCAGAAAAGGAATAGTACCAACCTCCTCAGGTATAGGCGCTATAATCAAAACATAAAGATAATATGACCTACAAAAACATGCTTCTCATGGCTGGATGTGCAGTTCTTGCAATAGCTGTTCATGCACAAGTGACTATAGACATTGATACACAGCAACGCGGACCGAAGGTGAGTCAGATGCTCTACGGTATCTTCTACGAAGACATTAACCACGCGGCCGATGGTGGTATCTATGCCGAACTCATTCGTAACCGTTCGTTTGAGGATGGTCCGCGCTATGGCGCACCTGCCGACATGCAGGGGTGGTCAACCTATACCGCCGCACCTTCGCAACTCACGGCAAGACTCATACAGCCTTCGAAAAAGACCCCGTTGCTGAACGCTGTGCAGCACAATGCCCTTGAACTCAACGTCAAGGCCTCGCCCTCCATGCCCGTTTGTCTGGTAAACGAAGGCTATTGGGGCATCAACGCCGTGCAAGGGCGTAGCTACCGACTGACATTCTGGGCAAAGACCCTCAAATACCAGGGTACGGTAAAGGCTACCCTCTGCTCGAAAGATGGCTCACAACTCTATGCTGAGGCTGCCATCAACGGTTTCGCCAGCGGTAAGAATAAGGGATGGAAGAAATATGAGGCAACCTTTACCGCCAACGACAATGACCCGCAGGCGCAGTTTGCCTTGGTATTCGATGGGGTAGGACAGGTACAGATAGACATGGTGAGCCTCTTTCCGCCTACGTTCAAGAACCGTGAGAACGGTATGCGTCCGGATTTGGTCAATATGCTGTGGCAGATGCACCCGAAATTCATGCGTTTCCCTGGCGGCTGTTTTGTAGAGGGGCAGGAGAGCCCTGACAACGCCTTCCGCTGGGAACGTACCATCGGACCGATTGAGGAGCGTGAAGGTCATTGGAACGTGAACTGGGGCTACCGTACTACCGACGGACTGGGCTATCATGAGTATCTGCAGCTGGCAGAGGACTTGGGTGCCAAGCCGCTCTATGTGGTCAACGTGGGATTATGGCACGGGGGTATGACTCCCTACGACAGTATTCAGCCGTGGATTGATGAGTGCATGAATGCCTTGGAGTATGCTAACGGTCCCGTCACATCGAAGTATGGTGCCATGCGTGCTAAGAACGGTCATCCAGAGCCGTTCGGAATAGAATACCTGGAAGTGGGGAACGAAAACAACCAACCCGATCCCCGTCAGCAGAGCGACCACTACTACGAGCGATACGAGCAATTCTACAAAGCAATCAAAGCCAAGTATCCCGAGATGAAGATCATCGGTAATGTGGTGGCGTGGGGCGACGATAACCCCAAGTGGAACAGTAAGCAGCCCGTAGATCTGCTGGATGAACACTACTACCGTTCACCCGACTGGTTTGCCGCTGCCTTCCACAAGTACGACAGCTACGACCGTCAAGGTCCGAAGGTGTATGTAGGCGAATATGCCGTGACCAACGGCTACGGTAACTTGGGTAATATGAATGCAGCATTGGGCGAGGCTGTCTATATGATGGGCATGGAGAACAACGCCGATGTGGTGGAGCTGGCTTCGTATGCCCCCATCTTTGTCAACGAGAACGATGCCCGCTGGCGTCCTGACATGATACGTTTCAGTAGCAGTCGCGTCATGGGAACACCTTCCTACTATGTACAGCAACTCATGCCGCAGCATCTAGGTACGCAGGTGGTGGAAGTGGTGCAGAACGATCCTTATAAGGATAAGGTGCGCAAACCGCTCACGCCGAAGCAGAGCCGTGTAGGATTCGGAACATGGAACACACGCGCCACATTTGAGACCGATAAGGAGGTGGATTTTGTGCATGGCGACTGGCAGAAGGAAGGTAACAATGTTCGTCAGACGGGTCGCCAGGATGCCACACTCTGCATAGAGAAGAACATCATTGATAGCGATCACTATACCTGTAAGTTCCGTGCCCGTAAGGACGAGGGCGCCGAGGGCTTCATCATCATCTTCAACTATGTGGATGAAAAGAACTACTGCTGGGTGAACTTCGGTGGATGGACGAATACACAGCATGCCATTGAGCAGATTAGCAATGGTGGTAAGTTGCTTGCCGACAGCAAGCGGGGACGTGTAGAGTCTGGGCGTTGGTATGATGTCACCCTACAAGTGGCAGGCGACAGTGTGAAAGCTTGGCTCGACAATGAACTGGTGTTCAATACGGTACTGAAGCACGATGAAACCAAGGGAATCTTCTCATCGGCCACCATTGACGACGCTACGGGTGAGCTCATCGTGAAGGTGGTCAACACCAGCGATGCTGCCACTACTGCCCGTCTGAACCTAAAGCATTTTACGCCAAACTGTGCCCGCGTTGTACGTCTGGCAGCTAATGACGGTATGGAAGAGAATACACTCCAAGCACCTACCGCCATTCATCCTGTAGAGCAACTGCTCTCGCCCGAGAAAGGCAGTGTATGGCTTGATGTTCCCCCTTACTCGCTGAACATCGTCAGGATAAAGGAGAATGGTAGGTAAGTTTTACCGACGAATATCAAACAGTTTAATGAAACCCGTCATGGTGAGAATCTTGAGCACTTCGCCCTCAACGTGGGTTAGTACCAGTTTCCCACCTTTGGCGGCACTCTCTTTCTTCAGCTGAAGCAGTCCGCGGAGTCCCAGACTGCAGATATAGTCCAACTTGGCACAATCCAGCTCTATAGACTTGTCGGCTTTGCTCATCAAAGGCTTCAGGTCTTCGATGAATTGGGTGGCTACGGCAGTGTCGATCCAGCCGGTGAGTGTTCCGAAATAGGAACCGTTCTTTTCAATAATCTCGATATTCATATTGTAGTATTTTTAAGTATCTGTTCACTATTCATGGTTCCCTTACAGGGGAGTGAGCGGATAAATGAGATTCACAATCAGGATATTGGCGGCGAGGATAATGAGATTCATCAGCAGACCGATGCGCATGAAGTCGCTGAACCGGTAGCCGCCAGGGCCATAGACCAGCATGTGCGTGGGGGAGCCGATGGGGGTGGCAAAGCTGGAGCTGACACTTACCATCAGTGCGATGAGGAACGGATACGGTTCGTAACCTAACTTCTCTGCCGCCTGGTACATAATGGGGAAGAACATCGCTCCGGCAGCGGTGTTGGAGATGAATTCAGTGATGAATGTCCCCACGAAACAGATGGCGGCCATGACCACGATGGGGTTGGTGCCACAAACATCGAGAATGCCGAAGGCCAAGCGCTCTGCTATGCCCGTCTTCTGGATGGCCAAGCCTAGCACCACAGAGCCCGCAAACACCATCAGGATTTCCCAGTTGATAGCCTTCATGGCCTGGTCGACATTGCAACAGCGGAACAGGAGCATGGCGATGGCCGCGAGGAAGGCACATTGCAGGAGCGGAATCACATTCAAGGCCGACAGCACTACCATGGCTATCATGATGGTGGTAGATACTAGTGTCTTCTTTCCGATGTTAGGCACCTGTGCATTGTCGAAGAACTGCAGCTGCGAGGAGAAACGTTCGGTGTGGATGTTGACATGAGGCGGGCACTCGAAGAGCAGGGTGTCGCCTGCCTGGAGCACAACCTCGCGAGGTGACTCGTTGATGCGCTTGCCACTACGGGCCACGGCAACGAGAATCATATTGTTCTCTTTCTCGAAGTTGGAATTGCCTATTGATGTGTTGATGAGGCTGCTGCCAAAGGTGACATAGGCCGTTCGCAGCTGTCGGTCCTTATCTACTTCGTCGAGCGTGAAGATATGGTGGTCGGCATTGACGAATCCATGACTCTTCTTCAAGTCGAGCATCTCGTCGATCTGTCCTGCAAACACCAGGCGGTCTCCACCCATCAGGAACTCATCGGCAGGCACCGGTGATACGATCTCGCGGTTATCGAAGTGTATGATTTCTATTAGCGTGCCCCCATGCACATTCATCAGACCCGCCTCTTCGATGGTTTCACCAATATGCTTATTATCAGAGGGCACCAGCAGTTCCACCGTATAGTCGGAGGTGGCTTCGAAGGCCGATTCAGGTGCCTGGCGGTCGGGCAAGAGCTTTCGCAGGGCGATGATGGAGAGTACACCGATACAGAGGCAGAACAAGCCTGGTATGGTGGTGGCCAGCACATTCATGGCAGTACCGGTGCTGTCGGCATAAAGACCGGATATGATCAGGTTTGGAGGTGTACCAATCAGCGTACACACGCCTCCCATGCCAGAGGCGTAGCTCAAAGGTATGAGCAGCTTGGAGGGTGAGATGTTCAGTTTCTTCGACCACATCTTGACTATGCCCACAAACAGGGCAACCACGGTGGTGTTACTGAGGAACGAACTGAGGGCAGCCACGGGAAGCATCAATCGGATGACAGCCTTGAAATAGCTCTTCGGCTGTCCTAACAGATGCTTTACAATCCATTGCAGCACACCCGTATGGGTGAGTCCGGCAACAACGACAAAGAGTACACCGATGATCACCACCGAGGTACTGCTGAATCCCGAGAAAGCCTCCTTGGCATCGAGGACACCAGTGACAAAGAGAATGGCTATAGCTCCCAGGAACACAAGGTCGGCCCGCAGCTTGGTGAACAGCAGTACGGTAAACATCGACAGTACGGTGACTATCGTTATCCAGGCATGAAGGGTAAATCCTAAAAATTCAGTTGGTAGCATAGGTTTTCGTTTATTAGGTATTACTTGATTTGTTTCGTTAGCGTCACTACGTTGTAGCCATCGGGCGTGCGCTGATAGGTCATCGTGTCCATAATATTCTTCACGAGATAGATGCCAAGTCCTCCGATGGGGCGGTCATCGAGATCGGCTTCCACATCGGCTTCCTGATGCTTGGTGGGGTCGAATGGAATGCCATGATCCTTGACTGTTAGCGTGAGTAGTCCGTCGGCAATCTCAGCCGTCATTTCCACATGTCCGCGTGTTCCCTTCGGATAGGCATAGTTGATGACATTGGCCACCCACTCCTCAGCAGCGAGATTAAGTGTCTTCACCGTTTCCTCATCAACTTCGTGTTCGCGGCATACCGAGAAGAGGAAGCCGCGCATACGACTCACTTCGGTCATCTCGTTCTTCATGATGATGCGACGCGGTGCATGGGAAGCATGCTTCTGAGAGGTGCCGTGACGAAGGAACATCAGGGTGAGGTCGTCGCCCTGTTCTGTTCCGTCGGCAAACACCGTGACATGCTGTTTCAGGTAATCGACAACCTCTATGGCCGAAGCATTCTTGTTCTTTTCCACATCGTGCAGGATGCGATCTTCACCAAACAGCTTCCTACTGCCATCGGAGGCCATATACATGGCTTCCGTCAGACCGTCGGTATATAGCAGCATCGACGTGTTCTCGGGGAACGGCATCTGTTGTTCCTCGTAGTTGAAATGATCCTGAATGCCTATGGGAAGATTAGTGTCCACCTCCAGCAGATGACAGCTGCCATCGGCCAGTTGGATGACGGGTGCGTTATGGGCAGCATTGCAATAGGTGAGGTGGTGGGTCTTGAAGTCGAGTACCCCCACAAACGCAGTGACGAACGTCAGGGAGTCGTTGGTGGATGCAATGGCATGATTCATCTCGCGCATGATATTGGCTGCACTCTGATAGTTGCCAGCCAGGTTGCGGAACAGCGTTCGTGTAACGGCCATGTAAAGAGAAGCCGGTACGCCCTTTCCTGCCACATCGCCGATAATAAAGAAGAGCTCATCCCCCTCGATGATGAAGTCGTATAGGTCGCCCCCCACTTCTTTGGCAGGTGTCATGGAAGCGAAGAGATCGAGGTCGTCTCGTTCAGGGAAGATGGTGGGAATCATGCCCATCTGAATGTCGTGGGCAATAGTGAGTTCGCTTTGGAGCCGCATCTTACTGTCGGTAGTGGTTTTCAGTTCCTCGATATACTGCTTGAGTGATGTCTGCATATAAGCGAAGGAGTTGCGCAGGTGCAGCAGTTCGTCTTGCGACTTGATTTCAGGTAAAGGGGTGTCCAGATTCCCCTCGGCTATGTTCACCGCCGACTCGGCGAAGAGCTGCAGCGGCTTTACCATCCGATAGATGGCAACGGTACAGAAAATAAACAGCAAAGCCAGTCCGACGATAAATACCACCGTACCGTATTTCACGATTTGGTGGGTAAGGGGTAAGGACATGTTGTCGCCAGTGAAATAGAAGAACAAAAGTACTGCCACCAAGAATACCACAGCCGCAATACCCATGATTCTGAAACTGAGTCTTGCAGCAAACGACTTCTGGTATGCGAGGTCGTACTTGTATTCAAAATTCGGATCTTCTACCAAGGCGAGATAGTATTAAGGATAGATTCTGCGTACAAATATACAAAAAAAGAGGAATAATGTGTCATCATCGCGCCTTGTTTTTTGGGGAGAAATGGCACATTTTCTTGAAAACAGTATGGCCGTCGCCGAGATACGCAATGTAAAACAGCGGCGGCCACACATCTTAACGGTCGTCAGATCTTCCTCAGACTTACTTCACGATTTTGTGCGAAATAAGCATGTTCCGAGGATCAAGAGCCTCATCCAGCTTCTCTTGAGTCATCAGACCCTTCTCCAGAACGATATCGTAGATCGAGCGGTTGGTTTCCAAAGCTTCCTTGGCCACCTTCGTACTCGTCTTGTAACCGATGTAGGGATTCAGTGCGGTTACGATACCGATGGAGTTCTTCACCATTTCATAACAACGTTCTTTATTGACGGTAATACCGAGGACACACTCTTCGGTGAGGGTTTCAATGGCGTTCTTCAGCCACAGCAGACTCTCGATGAGCGACTCGGTGATAACGGGCTCCATCACATTAAGCTGCAGCTGACCGGCTTCGGCAGCAAAGCTGACGGTGGTGTCGTTACCAATGACCTTGAAACATACCTGGTTCACCACCTCGGGGATTACAGGGTTCACCTTTCCTGGCATGATGCTGGAACCGGGAGCCTTCGGGGGAAGGTTGATCTCGTTAAGACCGCAACGAGGACCAGAAGCCATGAGACGGAGGTCGTTACAGATCTTGGAGAGCTTGATGGCCAGACGCTTCAGGGCTGATGAGTAGCTGACGTAGGCTCCTGTATCGGGCGTAGCCTCTACAAGGTCGCTGGCAGATACGAAGGCCTCACCCGTGAGCTTACTGAGGTTGGCAGCACAGAGCTTGGCAAAGCCGGGAACAGCATTCAGTCCGGTACCGATGGCGGTACCACCCATGTTGATCTCGTGGAGGAGCTTCACGTTGCGCTCAAGGTTGAGGATCTCTTCCTCGAGGTTATTGGCATAGGCGTTGAACTCCTGTCCGCTGGTCATAGGCACAGCATCCTGCAGCTGGGTACGACCCATCTTGATGACGTCCTTGAACTCCTCGCCTTTGTAGCGAAGGGCACTGATAAGACCCGTGAGGGCTGCCACCAGACTCTTGTTCATACGGATAAGAGCCAGACGGATAGTGGTGGGATAGACGTCGTTGGTTGACTGACCGCAGTTGCAGTGGTCGTTGGGGTAGCAATACTGGTAGTCGCCTTTCTCATGACCCATGATCTCGAGGGCACGGTTGGCAATCACCTCGTTGGCATTCATGTTAACAGACGTTCCTGCACCGCCCTGCATCATGTCGATGGGGAAGTCCTCGTGGAACTTACCGTCGATAATCTCGCGGCAAGCCTGTGAGATGGCTCCGGCAATCTCGTCATTGATCACACCGAGGGTGTGGTTGGTCTGCACGGCAGCGAGCTTCACATACGCAATGGCGATGATGAAATCGTGGTAACTGCGCATCTGCTTGCGCGAAATGTGGTAGTTGTTGATGGCACGCTGTGTCTGCACACCATAATATGCTTCAACTGGTATTTTGAGTTCACCTAACAGGTCCGACTCAACGCGGAATTTCTTTTCTGACATAATAATATTTTTTGAACTTTGATCTTTGAACTTTGAACTTTTATGATTACCTTAGACCATTTTAGAACATCGGCAATTGCCAAATATAACCGAGTGAGATGCGGTTGGTGCTGTAATCGTCGAAACCAAAGGCCTTTCCCTTGTCGGTGTAGCTGTAATGACGTCCTACGTAGGTAAGGAAGAAGTGGAGGTTGCTGTTCTTCAGCGGATAGTACTCCAGACCGGCGAAGTAGCCTAATGCGGTGCGGTATTTACCCTTCTCTACATTACCGTTAGCCTTGGAAAGACCTTCGTTCTCGAGCATACCCTTCACGAAGAAGTTCCAACTCGGAGAGAAACGGTACTGTGCCTTCAGAACGAACGACAGGTATTCGGCATCGTTGCGGTGGCCACCCAGGGCGTTGTTACCTACAATGCTTGATACGATACCCTCACGATCGATACCTTCACGCATGTACATCACATCGAAGAAGGCGTCGAAGTTGTTCACAGTAACCTCATTACCTAAGGCAATGTAATGACTCTGGTTGCCACGTGCCTGACTCATCAGTGAGTAGCTCCAGCGTGTCTTGAACACATCACCGAAATTACCGTTCCAGTTAGCTGTGTAAACCAGAGGCACCTTCGACTGCTCATAGCCTTCGCCATACATATCGCTCATGCTGGCGCTACGGCTATCCAACACCTGCAGCTGCAACTGATGGTTGGGAGTTACCTGGAACTGGAAGTTGGCACCAGTGAGGAAGTTACTCATATAGTCAACCATGTCGGAATACTCGTAGATCTCAATGGGGTTCAGGTCGAATTCCATACCACCATAGGCAGCGCATTGCTTACCGAGGAACATAGAGAACTTGTCGTTTACCTTTACACCGATTCCTGCTACGTCGATGGATGATGAAGGCATGTTGTCGATGCCGTCAGGAGCAGGAGAGTTGTTGCGGTTCAGACGCTGACGCCAACGGAAAGAGAAGGTGTCGTTGATGTTTCCCTTTGCCTCGATGCGGATCTGGCGCATGTTGAACTTGGCGTTCTGGAAAGCGCCGTCGCTCTCGTTGACGTCGAAACTGTTGTTGAGGTTAAGCAGGAAATGGAAATTGTCCTGCTTCTTCTCTATATTCGTTACCTTCTCGAACAGTGATTCCTCACCTGCCGAAGCGTCCTTATTCTGCTGTGCTTGAGCGGTCAGTGCAACGCACAACATCGTTCCAAATAATATACTCTTCTTCATAACTAAGAACTATAATATGAACTATAAATTGTGAACTATGAACTCAATCAGTATTTCTTGAAGAGTTCCTGAATCTGAGTCCAGTCGTGTGTCTTGGTCAGAGCCAGCATCAGCAGCACGCGGGCCTTCTGAGGATTCAGGTCGAGAGAAGCCACGAAATGATACTTGGCATCGTCAACCTCACTGTTCAGACAGGTAGGACCAGTCGGGCAGCGTGAAGAACGTACAATCTGGATACCGCTCTGCTGAGCCTTGACAGCTACGTCGAACACGTCTTTGTAGAAGTTACCGTCGCCTACACCTGCCAGTACGATACCGTCGAACTTGGCATCAACAAAAGCCTGCATGGGCAGCGGAGAAGCATTGGCATAGCCGTAAACGATACCTACGTTAGGAAGCTTTTCCAGGTTGGTCACATCGAACTCCGACTTCGTCGTATGCGCATTGTTGGGAGTCTGAAGCATGTGGGCCTCACCATTGTAGATGTAGCCGATGATGCCTGAAGGACCGCCTTCGAAAGTGTCGCAATCAATGGTGTGGGTCTTGATGACCGTCTTGGCATCAAGCAGCTGGTTGTTCATGCAGCAGAGCACGCCCATGCCCTTAACGGCAGGTGAAACGGCTGCAGCTACGGCATTGTAGAGGTTGGCAGGACCATCAGCGCTGATGGCTGTTGAGGGACGCATAGAGCCAGCCAATATCACAGGCTTATCGCTCTTTACGGTGAGGTTCAGGAAATAGGCTGTCTCTTCCATGGTGTCTGTTCCATGAGTAACCACAACACCGTCGTAACCTTCCTCATTGAGTAACTGATTGATGCGTTTGGCAAGCTTGAGCCACACCTCGTTGTTCATGTCCTGAGAACCGATGTTCACGAGCTGCTCACCACTGACGTCGGCCAGATAGAGCATCTGGGGAACGGCATCGATAAGTGTCTGGATACCTACCTGTCCAGCGCTGTAGCTTGAAGAGGTTGATGACTGGCTGACACCTGCAATGGTACCGCCGGTAGCAATAATACGAATCTTTGGCTTAGCAACGATGTTGACAGAAACCAAGAGTGCCAAAAGCACGAAAATACCACGTAACTGTTTCATAATACTATTGTTTTAATGATTAGATAATAGAATTGTTATTTATTGTTTGATTAATACAAGAAGGTAATGATGAGATATGCGACACCGATCGACACGAAGGTGGTGATGAAACCGGAGAGCTGGAAAGAGTGGTTCAATACATACTTTCCGATTCTTGTGGTGCCCGTGCGGTCGAAGTTGATGGCGGCCACCTCGGTGGGGTAGTTGGGGATGAAGAAATAGCCGTTCACAGCAGGGAACATAGCTACCAGTGCCAGTGGGTTGATGCCTAAGGCCATACCCAGCGGGTAGAGGGTGCGCACGGTGGCTGCCTGAGAGAATAGCATGATGCTCATGAAGAACAGGGCGATGGCAAACAGGAACGGATACTGAGTAACGATGTCGGCAATGCCGTTCTTGAAGAACTCAATGTTTCCGTTGAAGAAGGTGTCGCCCATCCAGGCAATACCGAAGATGCTGACCATGGCGTTCATACCTGCACCGAAGATGTTTCCCTTCACGGCATCGCCCACATGGGCCTTGCCCACGATAAGGATCAGGGCGGCAATCGACATCATCAGGATTTCAATGGTCTGCGGCATTGACAAGCGCTGCAACTCTCCATCTACCGTGAATGAGGGGCGCAGAGAAGGAACACTGCCGAACAGCACCACAAGGAACACACCAAAAAGGAATGCCCATACGGCACGTTTGGCGTATTTGTGCTGTGGGTTGGTGGCTGCGAGGCCGGTTTCTTCCGTTACATCCAAAGTCTCGTTCGGGTCGATCAGACCTTCCTTCACGCGGCGCTGGTATTCGGGATCGTCAACCAGTTCTTTTCCAACGCGGTTCTGAACGAATGAGGAAACGAGAATGGCAATCAGCGATGCGGGGATGCAGACGAGCAGAATGTCTTTCAACTCAATGCCCTGACCGCCCAGTAGGTCGGTACTGATTACCGCTGCCGTTGCTGCCGACATAGGACTACCCGTGATTCCCAATGAAGCGGCAATGGTAGCCACGGTCATGGGGCGCTCGGGACGGATCTTACTCTTGGTGGCAATCTCGGAAATGATAGGCAACAGCGAATACGAAGTGTGGGCTGTACCGGCCACAAGACAGAAGAGCCAAGTGGTAAGCGGACCGTAATACGTAATATGGTCGGGGTGCTTACGAAGGAATCTCGCAGCAAGACCAACCAGATAGTCAAGTCCGCCGGCAGCCTGCAACGCCGCTGTAGCCGTAATGACACTCACAATGATAAGCATCACGTCGAGAGGAATGTTACCTGGTTTCAGTCCGAAAAGGAAGACGAGAATGAACACGCCGACCATACCGTAGATACCAAGTCCTATTCCTCCCACGCGAGCTCCGATAAAGATAAGCGCCAATACGATGAGTAGTTGGATAAGAATGATTGTTGTAGCCATAAAGGTAATTAGTAAGATTGCTTTAGTTATGATTTCGGGGGCAAAATTAGAGATTATTTTTCGCCCCGTCTTTGCAAAAAACGAAAGAATATTTGCAAAATACGAAACTATTCATTATTTTTGCAAAACCTAACAGACTACAATAGCCTTTTGATGTCAAGAATCTATACTTTGGCAGAGGTTTCCAGCATGCTACAGCATGATTATCCCTCTGGTGCCAGTGTAACGGTGGCAAGGATTGACGCATCCGCTTTGGAAAGGATTGAGAAGGAGCAGATCTGCGTGAATTTCTATACACTGGTGCTCATCCAGAAGGGAGGGATGAGTTATGCCCTGAAAGGAAACCTGATAGAACTGGAAGAGAACGACCTCGTGCTGGTGCCGCCCAACTATCCTGTGAGCTATGATACTTATACAGACGATCTACTGGCTCTCAACCTGATGATAGAGGAGAACTACTACCATAAGGTGCTGCAGTTTGATACGAACCTGATGGACATGGAATATAGCTATGCCTATGATCTGCTGCCCGTGTTTCATCTGGATAAGAACAAAAAGGAAATGTTCCTGAATCTGAGCAAGCAGATCCAGAACACCATCCGCATCCCTCATCTTTATCGTGAGGAAATGGTTGATCATCTGGTTCATGTGGTGCAGCTGCTCTTCAGCGAACTGCTCTATGGAGGCGAAATCCAACCTTCTCACGACTTGACGAACAAGCAGAGCATCTTCAAGATCTTCATCCATCTGGCTTCACGGAACTTCAAAAAGGAACGACAGATCAAGTTCTATGCCGATAACCTGAACATCACCACCACTTATCTTTCACGCACGGTGAAGGAAATGTCGGGACAAACGGTCAACGCTTACCTCAACACTTTCTTATATAACGAGATCTGCAAGCTGCTCCGCTCTTCTTCATATAATATCAGCGAGATATCCGACATACTCTTCTTCAACGACCAGTCGGCCCTCACCAATTTCTTCAAGACGCGCTCGGGGATGACCCCCGTGGCCTACCGTCGCTCTTTTGAGGGAAAATAGAGAAGATCTCTTTCGCTTCCACCATCATCCGCCCTATTCTATCCACGGCTCCCATCCTCACTCAAATCTAAGATAGATCTTTGAATTTGTATAATCAATAATAGCATGGTGGCTGTCAAGGAAGTCACTACCTAATATCCCATCAACCGTGCGCGAACGGTTCCTTTTGAACTCGGTGTTCGTATAGGAAATGTCCATCAGGTAAAGACTGTCGGTTTTCTCTTCATGATCATTCACCTGCAGCATAGCCGATGTCCTTACAAGTCGACTCACGGAGCCGATGCCTGCCGCATAATCCTTCGTCCCGAACACCTTAAGATCATATTTGTCTTTCTTGGATAAGTCAATCAAAGTAGCCCCACCTCCTGTATCGATAAGGAACACGCAAGGCTTCCCGTTCACATGCAGCGTAACCGTAATGTGCCCGGTCTTTGTCTTAAACATCGGAACCACATCATACCCGTTAGCTAGCATAATACTGTCGTTCCTCACTGCCACAGCCATGCTCTCCACCTTATCCTGATTGCCCGTACAACCAGCAATCACGCAAAGCATAACAAATAAGAACAGCTGCTTCATAGCTGGCATAGTAGTTGACATGGATAGTAATGTAAGCATAATGTCATCGCTCAATTATTTCCCAATAGCCACCACGGTCAGCACCGATGCGCTTAATGATACCGGCCTCTCGAAGTTTGCGGATTTGTTTCTCGACACCTCGTGCTGACATATCTATTTCCATGGCTATTTCTGCAGCTGATATTGTCGGCTTGTTCTTGATTAAATCAAGGATCTTCTCCGAACTTTTCTCCGAACCAGATGTGCTTTTCTCCGAACTTTTTGAGTCTTTCTCCGAACTTTTCTCCGAACCAAGCAAACCTTTCTCCGAACTTTTTGGGTTTGTTCCCGAACTTGTTCCCGAACTTTGGTCGCATCCTTCATGAACAGGAATTGTTACTAAGAAAGTCAGGCGATCATCGGTCGTTTCAAAGATAGCACGAGGCGAGCCATTCTCAGCCAGCTTGGCCTGAATGGTCGGAACGCCCGTTGAACGGCCTTCTGTCAAATCAAGTTCCTTCAAGAAGTCACCCAAACGCCGGTTGCGATAGCGGCGGCTCTTTAGCATGTCGCCCCTTTCAATGTCCTCTTTAGGAATGCTGCGGTCGGGACCTGGACAGTTAAGGATTGATATTCCCGATGGCTCAATAGTTATCTCGATAGGCTCATGCTGCATGAAATCCCGATGATATACTGAATTCACAACAGCCTCTTCTATAGCGTCGTAGGGGTAGTTCCAAAAACGGTCTGCCTCTTGTCTCCCTGATACTTTGCGTACATGTTCTTTAAGTACATTGCTCTTGATATACCCCATCGTCTGTTTTATCATTTGTGGAACGCTACCTTTGAATGTCACTTCCGTGAAATTGTTCGGATCTTTAAGCTTACCATTAGGGAATGTCACCACGTCAATCTGAGTGTAGGGAAAGAACTTACTCGGATTCTCGCAAAACATCATGGCTGCCACGTTGCGAATCAAGCGGCTCTCTTTTGGGCCCGTGTATAGTTCCATCTGATCAAGAATCTTTGGAAGAGGCATAGTTGCCACTTCGTCAGCCAATCTGCTACCCGCTTTAACGAGATAGTCGCGAAGTAGCACCAGCGAAATGTCATCTAACTGAATATCGTCGTTGCCTCTCTCGTCAAATGGTACTCGGCTGGCCAATTCACGTAGTTCGTCCAGCACCTCTCCCTTGGCAATGATGCTGCTCGTCCCGCTGCGTATATAGAAGTACTCCTTACTACCGCTCTTTGCTGTCACATTCTCTGGAACTGAATACGGCCTGTTGATGCCAGCAGGACACCAAATCACTAGTACCTGCTTTCCATCTACCTCTTCAACGCTCGTCCTGGGCATGTAATAGGGTGTCATCTTGTTGTTATAGCCTACCATCTCCTGAAGGATACAGTCAATCTTCTCGACAGGTACACCCTCAACAGGTCGGATGGCCATACCTGTGTCTTCATCTGTGTCAACACCAACTACTATATATCCACCGCCAAGATCATCAAAATCATTGGCGAAAGCACATACACTATGGTATATGCTTGGCGGATTCCAACCTTTCTTAAACTCAATTCTGTTGGACTCAATCTTCTGCTTGTTCAGCAGATTTTCTATGTTTATTGCCAGTGCCATATCCTTATTTCGTTTGCAAGAATACTCATTCATTCCGTTATTTAGACGAACTTTCGCCTATCGAGTACAAATGTAATCATTTTTACTCAACAAAGCAAGTAATGAGGGCATTTTCTGAAAATGAAACTTATTCTATATCTTTTTATTAGTAGATTGTTCCAAAACAAATGCCACGGTGATGATCATCGCCATGGCACACTCTTCATAAATAAATGTTTCGGATAAATAGTATCTCAATCCACCATCATGATCACTCCCGTTTCTTTCATCTTCTTACCACACTTGGGGCATCTTCCTTTTACTGGGTTCCACTTCACCAGCTTTTCAGAACTGCATTCAGGACATACGGTTTTCTCAGATGCCAGGAGACTCACGATCTCATGACAATCCTCACACATATAACTATCAATCTCACCCATCATCACCACATCGTGCCCTTTGGGATTGGCTTCTACGGTATAATCGCATGCCTCACATTTGTATTCTTTATACGTTGCCATATCTCAATTCTTTTATATCGTTTGCAAGTTTACTAAAACTATCCCAATTACCGCAAAGGAATAACTTTTAAGCTGTATTTTCTGCTATTCCTGTCCAAAACGACATCATACTCCTTGATTCCTTTTGATTTTGCAATTATTCTGAAATGCTCTTTATAGCGCTCTTCCATTTCTGGCCCATAATAGATTGCCTTCAAATAACCCATATCAGGAATGCTAATGAAATCTTGGTTGAGAGAATCTTTATCTATTTTTAGCATTCTCCATTCTCTTTCATGTGAATATTCCACCTCGTCTTTATACAAATACATTTTTATAAAGTACATAGAATCAATTGGGAATCGCTGATGCAATTGTGTCTTAAACAATTCAAAGACTTCTTTATATGCTGCCTCTGGTTGAATGCTATCAACATAATCTGTTATACATATTCTGTCTATCATTTCTGTTGCATCCATCATCTGAGGGGAATATATTATAGGGTATAGATTTACATTTAATGCATACCATTTCCTGAAATCATATTCTAACGCGAAGCCTTTATACCCATCAGCATAATGGTCCCACATGAATTTTGAATCAATCTTTTCTGTAAAGCATCCTATCTTGGTATATCTGTTATTTCTTGGCCAGACTTCCTGCTTCTGGATTTCAGATTTCATTTGTTCTAAGAACCCCTCATAATCAGTCCTAAGCGAATTAACTATCTCGCTGTTAGTTGTTTTAGAGTTTATCAATTCCAATAATTTGCTCTTTATTGGGCTGTCGGGAAATGCTGCGGGATTACTTTTCGCTATTTGCACGATGTATGACATTGTTATTGAAAAAGCAACCGTAAATCTGTCAGGCAATGTCTTATAATCATAGAATACATTCGAGTCGTATTTATCAGAGAACTTATCTGCAACACACATTGAAATAGTACCTTGCTCAAAAGAAATCAATTCGTCTATTCCACATTTCCTAAAACGAAAGAGTTTTGTAGGAATATGCGGCTGAACAAAGTCATGCAATTCTCTAAGAATCTTTAAACTTTCTTCTTGTGCAAGATTAGCTGGTGAGTATGTTTTTTCCATCAATCTTGCGAACTCTTTTTTGAATAGAGTCTTGGTATGTGATACTTTTCCTTTTTCCATACTATTCTATGTTTTCTTTGTATCGCACAATGCGGCCAAATTAATACAAGTTGAGAACTCACTTAAACACCACCTTACAGTCTCTTCAATATCTAATTCTTCTATCTTTACAAGATTAGAGCTAACCCATGTATCAGCAGGACTAACTGAAACTTCGGTGATAATACCATTCTCACTTTTTACAGTTACGGAGTATTTTTCAGTGCCATAACTGAATTCGGTGAATTCCCTATTATTCATGATTGCATATAAGGGATATGATAGTCTCATATACTCCTGACACATTATTCTCCTTTCTCCCTTTGACATATGCGTAATCTTCGTTTTTAAGTCCGTCACGATTTCATCTACAGACATTCCGCACTCCACCATATAAATAATAAGATGGAAAAGTGGCAAAGATGTTGAGAATTTCATGTGTTTATACTCAAAGGAATCACTTCTGATTCTGTCTTGAGTGTCAAACATCGTAAGTTTTTTCAAATCTCTGATAGATAAATTATGAATCTTCATCCAAAATTTGGAGAATGTCATGAAAATATGACTAACACCTAGCTTTTTTGATAATTCTCGTTCTATTTGTATGGCGATAAAGGGCTGAATGCTGTATTTAAACGGCTCTCTAGACAAGAATTTGCTCATATAACCTTCATAACATGCATCTTTTCCGTAAAAATGATGGAATATATGTGCTGTCGTTTCATAGTCCATCACCAAAACAATATTATCAAAACCAAATTTGTTCGTAACTACATCTGGTGTCGTAGTGTCATCAATATGTGCACTCAAAACGTTTAAAATGCGAAATAGATGTTTAGGATCAAGACGGTCTAAATCTTCTATTATCAAAACTGCCTTTTTCTTCTTCCATTCTGGACCATTCATCGCATGATCTTTTTTCATCCAATCAATCGCATTTCGTATCAATGATGTATATCCGTCATTTTCATAGATACTGCCTTTGATTTGAGAAAATAAGGCTAGATATTTGTCCCCGGTATGTTTCTTTTCTTTGTATTCTTTCTTCTTTTCACAGAACTTTTGAAAAACTATATCATAAAATGCGCCTCCTGGGATAAATGACAAAAGGAAAGCAACCAACGCTTTTATATCTTCAAAGTTGAAAAGTGAATCAAATACGGCATTAAGATCTACATTGTCAAGCAACCCCTCTTTATCTAATTGGACTATAATATCCCGCTTTATATATTCAAATATATCTTCATTTTTAGCAACAGAATAATTAACAGGATATATTGTAAAGAACTTATATTCTTTATTTAGTTCTTCATTATTCCTTAATTGATTAAGCAAATAAGTTTTCCCATCTCCAAATTTTGCCGACAGGATGATTCTATCTGTTGTCGCGAGGTATTGAGAGAAATCCTTTATCTTTTCTTCCAAGTTTATTTCCTTAATCTCTATTTTCATATTTCTTTATCCTAGAATAGTTGATTCAACTTTATCTTTAACTTAACATTTTCATTTTTTCAAGAATCCATATTCATATACTTTTTGCTCAATTTGCTTGGCGAGTTCTTTTTGCTTTTGGCGGAGGTCAGTAATGAGAGTAGTGTATGTCTGGTCATCACTTTCTGTGTTCATCTGTTGCTTGCCGCTTTTGGTGGTTTTCGTACCTTGGAAATAGAGGCGGATGTCATAGAATGATGCATTGGGCTTTTCTTTGGCGATGGGTTGCTGATGATAGTAGCGCCAAAGTTCACGGCCAGCATCCATAACGGCTTGGGCTTCGGCTGACAAGGTTAATGGGACGGTGCCGTCGAGATTTTTTGTGGGAATGGAAACGACTGACTCGTCAAAGACATCTGCCACATGATAGTTTTTGCTGTCTTTTTCGTATTCCTTCTGTTCTTCTTCTGTTCGGACTGTCTTTTTGATTCGTCCGTGTATAAAGTCACTCATGAAATGACTCTCGAATTTCTCCTTAGCATTAACCTCTTCTTCAGTGAAAGGGATCCAGTGGTTTGTTCCATGTTCACTGCTAATGCGATTCTGTCCGTGAAAAAGGGTATAGATGAGACAATCTGTCTGAAACTCTATGTCTGTTTGCCAGTCATTATGTGGATAGAGAAATTGATCACGATCATTCAACCAATCGGCCTCTATACAAAGCCGAACTGCAAAATAAGTTACCATTGGGATGATATTGTTAGGAGTTATCCAGTTCCCTTTTACTTGTTTGAGGTCATTGTCAGAGGGCTTGAGAGTGATGAATACACCTTTATTGTTTTGGAAGTCTGTTCCTAAATAACGTAAATAAGCATAATGTTCCTCTATCTTATTGTAGTATTGACGCAACCAGTTAATAATAAACAAATCTTCATCATAAGAATACAAGTTCTTTTTTCCAAGATATTCGCCTTTTGCATCGTATACATCTGCTTCTGCTTGCCTAAAGAATACTTCAGTTCCAGTATGCCATATTTGGAAGCCTATAGGAAAGTTGCCTTTTACATTGTCAAATGTATTGGCAGGAACTAAGAAAAATCGCCCGGGCTTCGCCCGGAACTCCCTACGGAACTCACGGAAGTTAGGTGCTTGCACTATTTTCAAAGTTGAAAATAGTGCAAGCACCGTTGTAGGGAGTTCGTTCACAATTCTTGCATAGAATTGGGCGAAAAGTTCATTCCCAGCTCTTCCTAAACGATTCTTGTATTTTTCTAGAACTGCAGATTTTGAAAGGCCAACTCTATTCTGACCACTTCCTGTAACAGTTCTGGCGTTGCTTGCTTCTGCATATGGTGGATTAATATAGATAACGAGTTTTTCCCGTTTCTCTGGGTCTTGAATAATATCTTGTAGTGATTTGGGAAGTTTCGATTTCTTTGTTACGTTTCCTTCCTTATCCACTTCATCTAATAGTGGATCATTGAGAAAATCAAATTGAAATACATGGCTTTCCAACAAGTTCGCTCCGCCATTATCTTTATCTCTTGCAGCTGCATTCATGGTGTCAATGCGTTGAAGCATAGCCTGAACGTCAGCCTTGTCAATTGTTGAGGCGTATATATTGTATTTGTTTGTAAGTCCTGCTAACAGGTTGCCTGTACCAGCGCAGCAATCCCAAACGTAATACTCATCTTGCCAGTCTTCACCTAATTCTGCTGCTATATACTGTTGTGAGAGTTCTACCCATCGTGCTGGTGTAAAGAAACTGCCTTTACGTTCACGTACATCCTGTGGTACAAGTAAGTCTCGACGATTTACAATGTCGTCCCAGTATTCGCGACGTGGAGGACGGGCATAGCGATTCCAAAACTGGGTATGCGCTTGTTGATTATCTGTAAATTGGGCTTTGGTAAAATCTTCCAATCCAAAGTCGTTGATACGACGGTCTAATAAATAGTGATTATCGTGCAACAATACAAATAGTTTTTCGCTAAGCGTGTTATTCTCTTTTGAAAGAATATCAGCAAGATAGAAATCTGCATCGATGATGCCTGCTTGCTTGGCTGCTTCCCAGTTGATATTAATAGTTGGTTTTACTGCTTCAAGCCATTTTAAATAAATATGGGTGAAATTATTTTTGTTGATACGAATATGACGTACTCCGATTTTTCGCAACGCGAAATTCTTCTTTATGAAGTACACCAGTTCCTTAGCATCCCTTTCATAATTATATATTTCAAGTCCATGATGTAACGCATCATTCAATAATTCTTTGAGTTGTTTAAACTCTTTTGTCGTATGGTCACTTGGGGCAACATTCCAATTGAAGTCATTTTGGCGTAAAACGTCTAAAATAGTACTATAAGGTAAGAACGCCATTTTCTCAGCGTCGAAAGCACCAAGAAAAGCAGGAGGCAGAATTGTATCTTGCGGGCGTTCCTTTCCTAATGTAAGGATTAATTGGATTAAGGAATCATAAATATCCTGGCTAGTTCCTTTCTTTGCTTCTGCCCAAAGCAATGACTCTGCTTCATTCAGCCCCAGAGGGTCTGCAGGAATGGACACACAAAAATCAATACGTCCGATAATCTGAGTCGTATCGAAACCTTCAAAGAGATCATGAGCTACTTTATTCTTTAGTTCCTCTTCTAAAATATTGCCGTAGTATGCCATAAATTATGCGTATTTTTGCATTGCTTTCTTTATTTTAATACAGATGTCGTATAGCCATAATAGCGCATCCTGCCATTGCGACTTGTCATCCATATCGAAAGGTTTATAGGTAACGAATCTACAAGCCTTTGATGCCTCGCGCCACTCTATTTCACCACCAATCTCTATCTCCAATTCATGAGAATGCTCTCGGATCTTGTTGAAAAAAGACTTGTTGGCAGGAATATAAACACCTGCTGTCAGTTCGTGTTTCTGTCTGCTTGCTGTCAAACATATATGATACTCAGATGAGCCAATACTCAAATCGTACCAATGCTGTGGATTTGCTTTCCTAATAGAAAACTCCTTATAAAATGCAGTGTGGTTAATAGCATGAGCATTAAACTCTTCCCAAAACTTTAGTTGTAACTCTGACGTATCTGAAATGCTAATTCGTGATGACTTCTCGGCCTTGTCTGTGTCTGGATTAATGGGAAGATTACTTTCATATTCGATGATTTCAGCATCATCTATAGCCATAGCAATATCGCGGAAGATGTCGAGGGCCATCTGTGGAGGTACATTGAAGAACTCGCGGTTTTGGCGGATGCGCAAATCGGTGAGGCGATCAATGGTCTTATGCACCAACTTCTCCACCTCGTTGTATTTCGTAGTCTTCATCGTGGCGAATATCTCGAAAGGCAAGGGTACGGCAGTATTATCCAGTTCCTTGCTTCTCACATCCACAGGACGTGAACTCTTACCGATCTTCACCCAATCCTCTCGGAAGCTTGGATTGGTTAATATGTATACGTATCCAGGTTCTTTGGTGTTCATTTCGTATTTAATTATTTCGATGCAAATATACAAAAATAATTGGATAAGAATGAGGGTTTGCTTGTTTTTATTCGAAATAATATAAATTGGCGTCTGTCTCAAGTAATCCACGCATATTCCTCCGCCATATTAGTGTAATTACATGATTACCAGAAGAATCGGGGCGGAGGAATTTAAGATGCCAAGGGTCAGGTACCTGACATCACGAATACCAGTTATATATAACAAAAAAAAGGGAAAAATTTTTCGTTTCGATTATTTTCATTAACTTTGTACCGTTTTCACATGCAAAGATAATGGTACAAACAGGACCTGCCAACATTTCGCAAAAACAAAAGGAGAAATGAAAAACTATGAGTTTTATAAGAACAACCCTAAGGATACCATATATTGGGTAGATGACCCAGAAACGATAGGTGTACACCTATTCTCGTTCGACAAGAAGAAGGTGTTCAACTTGTTTGCTGACTACCCGCATAAGCTTACCGCAAAACAGCGGGAAGTGTTTGACCAGGAGAACCCTCAATGGAGGGATTTCTTTGCTGACAGATAATAACAATAAGCAAGCGTGACGGAATCACGTGCTGACAAGGGTTTGCTTGTTTTTATTAGAAATAATTGTAATTAGCGTCTGTCTTAAGTAATCCACACTTATTCCTCCGCCAAATTAGTGTAATCGCATGATTACCAGAAGAATCGGGGCGGAGGAATTTGAGGGGGGAATGGATTGGAAAAGGGTGGGGTGATAGGCGGGAAACTATCTGGGAATAGGAAAGCTGTTTGTTGTATGCTAGAAGGTGGCAAGGGGAGGGTAAAAGGGCGTCTAACTAATCTGCCACTTAAGTCGGAAGATGATGGAACAGGAGTCGGAAGCAATTAGGACTTAAGTCGCAGGTTGTTAGAACTGAAGTGGCAGATTAGAAAGGTGGTGTCTTTCTTGGCGATGGAAGGGTGCTTATTGTTGGTTAGAACGTAGGAAAAATCTTTATCTTTTTCAGTGGCTTTTTCATGGTGTAACTATTGCAATCGGATGCGTTTTGTATTACCTTTGCATCAGAATTAAATCGTTAATACAATGGGAATAATAGACTATTTATCTAAATTAGTATGGGAACACTTAGAGAGTGAGATGGACCGGATGAAGGTGTCCACCATGAAGTCTGTAACCAAAGACCGCTATGCGGAACGTCAAAAATCAATGCTACGACCTGTGCATGATATGGCGCAGTTCGTGACGGATAACTTCGACTTTCGCCATAACGTTGTGCGCGACCTCTATGAGTATCGGCGAAAGGGGAGTGATGACGGGTGGAAACTGGTGGATAACAGACAGATGAACTCTATCAACTGCCGTATTCAGGACGATGGTGAGATCTTCTGTCTGTCGAGCTATGTACGGCAACGTATAGAGAGCGACTTGGCAAAGGATTATCATCCTGTACGTGAGTATCTTAACAGGATACGCGGCTGTTGGGATGGGAAGACAGATTATATTACTGACTTCGCCCGCCGTATCAGTCAGTCGGACTACTGTCAGCGCATGGTGCGCATCTGGCTACGTGCCGTTGTTGCCCAATGGTTAGGGGCTGATTGTCACCACGCCAATGCTGTGATGTTGTTGCTCGTCAGTGAACGACAGGGCTTAGGCAAGAGCACATTCTTCGCCTCGATGCTGCCCAAAGAGATAGTTGACTACTATACGGATGATTTCAACCTGAAGGCGAAGGGCAATGCGTATCGTAAGATGGTGGAATATGCACTTGTTAGTCTTGATGAGTTTGAAAAAATCGGACACAAGAAGATGCCTGAGCTGAAATCAATGATGCAGACAATGAAACCCAGTTTTATCGGTGCCTATAAGAAGAACTTCAATCAGCTGCCTCGAATCGCCTCGTTTGTAGGTACCACGAATGAGCGTCATGTGTTAACCGACCGTACCGGATCGCGTCGTTTCCTGATTTTGGAACCTGATGGTAATATCGACGTGGAAGGCATTTGTCATGACCAGCTATATGCCCAGGTGCTGCATGAGGTGGAAACATTGCATCTGCCCTACTGGTTCTCGAAAGAAGAGGAGGCTGAAATGGAACGTCATAACAAGGACTATTATGTGTTGAATGCCGTGGAACTGCTATTCCTGCAGCATTTTACGATTCCCAAGCATAAGGAAGAGGGAACGTTTATGAGTGGAGCCGAGATTATCCGTGAGTTGGGGAAGTATTCCAGGAAGACGATGGAGGGCGTGACCACCAATAGTTTCGGGCGAATGATGACACGGTTAGGGGTTCAGCGAGTTGGGCATCACGATACCGACGGCTATATTGTAAAGGTAGCATAACGACATACCCTATAAAATTGCTCCGCCAACAACCTGCTGACTGTAAGTCAATTAGGCGAGTTGGCGGAGCATTTTTTTATTCCCATCCGTAGCGATAATAGACGTAAGTAGTGCCCTGTTTCTTACAATAGTATTTAGAGAAAGGCTCTGCGATGATGTTATCGAGCCATTTCTGGGCGCGATAGGCAGTGATGTTCAGTTCGTACTCCATCTGCTTACGCGTGATGGAATGGTGCTCTTTCAGGTAGTTGTCAAGGAACTTAATAATCTCTTCACGTTGATATGGCTGGTTCCTGCCTGCCACCCCTCTTCCATATTTGTTATGTGTCGATGTGTTGTCCCTTAGCGCTTTGACAAAACTGGGATCAGGCGTGAACGATACCCCCTGCACCTCCACGTCGTTGGCGGTGATCTTATCAGGGTCGGTGAAGTGAGGTTTCAGCGGATTACCATTCTCGTCGTATCTCATCTTTAGTCCTACTTTCATCTGGAAGGTGCCGAGACCGTCGATGCGGAACCGTTTGTTTTCCCTCAGTTGCTCGATAATCTCATCTTTCAAGATGATGAGCGATGAGAACATCATCGTGGTATTACAAGTGTTGTGATACTTCAGGTGGTCTAGGAAAGCCCTTTCGTTCATGGTGCCTTCTGGCATGTGACGTACCTGATAAGTAGTGTTCCCGTCGTTGTCGGGCTGCGGATTGGGGAAAATGCCGTATTTGATTCTGTCTGCCATAGTTGTGATTTATTGTGCACAAAGGTACAAAAAAATCCGCATAAACAAGTAGTCTATGCGGATTAATTTATATAGTAATGGTTTTATTCGACAACGACCTTACGACCATTCACGATGTAGAGTCCCTTCGTGGGATGTTCTACGCGACGACCTTGTAGGTCGTAGTAATAATGGTCAATGGCCGACGGTGAATTGTCTATGCTCTCAATGCCTGTGGTTATGCCCGACGCAGCGTTATCTTTTACCAACATCAACATCTCCTCGAGCTGCATGACTTCTGCTTCCTCATCAGCGATGGCGGAAATCTCGAAGCGGAAATACTGGTAGGCCTTGTTGCTGGCATTGTTGAAATTGAAGGTGTAGTGGGCGAAGTTCTTATCCTTCATGGTTTCATCGTTATTCACTTCGGCAATGACCGTCCAGTTTGTGTCACCTTCGTTCTTCGCCTTGATCTTCCAGTTGCGTGGGTTACGCCCTGCATATTCTTCGGTGTCGTTACCTGTTATCAGCACGTACTGATTGGGGATGACAGGTTTGGCGGTATGGAACTCCACGAAGCAGGGGTGGTTCTCATCATATTTCCCAAACGCCACGCACCATTTGCTGTCGTCATCCTCTGTATACTTGCCGTCTAACAGGCGTGTGGGTCCTTCCTCATTGTCCTCCTTACCCATTGTATATTCTACGAAATCATCATCCCCCTCAACGCCATAGATGCATCCTCTTGTCACGGTGAAGGCCGTTGTACCCTCAAGGAGTGTCATGTTGCCGATACCATAGAAGACATGAATGGTCACGTCGGAACTGGGCATGAGGAATGTATAGCTGCCGTTTTGATTGTCGGTGCAGCTGACGGCCGTGTTGTCTGCCTGAGTAACCTTGAAGCTCTTTATGATCAAACCATCGGGAATGCTGACGTTGCTGACGGTGACCTTTGATCCGGTCTTGTAATAGTCTTCATCAATAACAACAGGGTCGGAACTTACCTTCATCTTGTTCGTATCATAATGGATATTAAAGGCAATCTGCTGGCGGGTTGTCTTGAGGGTGACATCGTGCGCAGGCATAACGAATGAGCATATGCCATCAGAGGTAATGTTACAGTACTCTTCATGGTAGCCGTCGTTATCGGTATAACAGTAGTAAGCACTCTGTAATTGCAAATAA
Organism: Prevotella sp.; assembly: GCA_017651265.1. Lineage (GTDB taxonomy): Bacteria > Bacteroidota > Bacteroidia > Bacteroidales > Bacteroidaceae > Prevotella. Next base: position 68,202 of record JAGCDO010000008.1, read on the forward strand.
TCTTCCACATCGACGGTGAAGTTGATGGTGGTGCCAGGTGCATAGAGGCGATCCTCTTCTTCGTTATCAATGTCTATGTTTTCATTTTTCCAGCCGATGAAGAATTTCTCTCGGGTGGCCACAGCTGAAACGATAACGTTTTGGGCGGGCATGATAAATGACCATACATCATCGTCTTCGTAGTCTTCGTTTATATTCACCTCGACATCATCGCCATCCTCAGTCGTCACCGACACGCTTGTCACATGGTAGCCGTTGACGACCAAGAGTTCTATCTCTTCATCTTCCCTTGCCTGATTGTGATCAAACTCCAGACAGGGAGGGTTGTAGCTTCCTGCGAGGGTGATGGTGTATCGTGGGATATTTAGGGGTATAAAAGCGATGTCATCCTCGATTTCGCCATTCCAATACCATCCTTCATACATTACGTCTTCATCGTTTTCGTTGACGAACTCTTTCTGAAACGTAACAGCGCTATTATTAAATGAATGGATAAAAATTCGGTCGGAGTCGGGATTCGTCCAAGAAAGGGTAATGTCGCCTCCACCATTCTCGCCATCGTAACCCTCCTCGCTCTCACCTCCGTAGCCTCCACCTATGCTGCCTTCAACACAAACGTAGCCGCCATAGATGTTAACGTGACCATCGCCGCCATTGCCACCGTTTGTTTCTTTCCACCCTTTGGCGCCGTTGCCACCACCCATGTTTCCATAAACATGAATGTAGCCGCCATAAATACTGATGTTGTCAACGTCGCCGCCGCCACCACCGCTGCGTCTAAAAAATTCTTCAGCATCATCATCAAAAATGCAGGTGCCGCCATCGCCGCCCCCCATGTCGCCATGAACTTTAATGTTGCCGCCAAAGATGTTGATGGTGCCAGCGCTTTGACCATATTTGCCATAAAATTGATCATCATTCTCTCCATGTCCGCCAATGGCGGCATCACGTCCATTGTGGCTATCATCTCCTTCTCCAATTGAGGCAACGAGACTTCCCTTGTCATCACCAGCACTTTGTGCATAGATGTTGAGCGTTTTACCTTCAGGTACTTCGATGCCTTTTTGTACTTCGAGGGTGCAACCGTCTCCTAGAATGATGTTTACCGTGCCATTGACAGTGATACGGTCATATATCCAAACGTAATCATCAACGTAATACCAGCCTTCTTCAAGTTTATAAATACTATTTTCAAGTAAATCATTACTGAGCACCGAGTATTCAACAGTTCTCTTTATCTGTTCTCCCTCTGGAGCAGTGGGGTCGTAATACACGATTCCTTCTTCTTCCTCCTCTTCCTGCGCCCACGCTACGGTGGTGGGGACAAATGTGGTGAACACACTCACGAACAGCGTCATGACTGTCCGCATCATCATGGTTGAAATCTTTTTAGCTGGCATAGTAGTTGAACAATGAATTGTTAATAGTTTATTGCTGCAAAGATAGTGTAAAATCCGGATAAAACAAAGGGAATGCCCATTTTAATGATCATCTGCCGTTGAAACGTGATGGGTTGGGACAAAAAAAGAGATGCAGACATGAGCCTGCATCTCTTCTCTATGATGGTTAAGTGGAATTTTATTTCACCTCCTCGAAATTCAACGTCACTGTGTATCAGTAAGTTGTGAATCGATGGTACAAATAAGGTACTATTTTTTTAATAATTTAAACTTCTTTTCCCCTCTCATTGCGTCTTCGTACATACCAATTGCAAACCGTCTTGGTTCTTCAAGTTTGTCATACATGGCTTTAATCTCAGGGACCAATTTCATGTAATCTACGATGAATATACTCATGAACGCCAATACACATTGTGTAGCATGTGGAGCCATAATAGATGTGTCTGCACGATTGTCGTTCTTGAAAGCGTCACGAAATTGGAAGATTGACACATATGATGGATGGCCGTGAAGACTAAAATATGAATATGTACCTTTCAACATGTTATTCTTTATGCGAAGTAGTTTATCTGCATCATCATAATTAACAAACTCTAATGAGTTGTCTTCTTTAAATATATAACGGAATTTCTTGCCAAATGCATTTTTTATAATGTTCTTTGTTTGCTGATCTAATTCAGAATACAAGTCAGTTCCTTCAATCTCTCTCAAACATTCATCTATATCCTTTTGCTCTTCAGCAACCCTTTCTGGGTTATGACTACGCATTTCCTCATCTATGTTCTTTAGTCTCTCAGAAAGGCCATGAGCCATAAAAAGATTATATAATATTGCTTTTTTGTCTTCTGAATCAGGGATTACAAATAAGATCTCGAACGCAATAACGGACTCATAGATTCTCCTAGCTACCGAAAAAAGAACAGACGGATCAACAATCGGGTTAAGCCGATCAATTCCTTTATTATAGCCTACACCATCAAGCAATGATAGAAAATGAAAGCCTTCACTAAACAATGTCTGCATCCAGATATTGCGATCGTCCTCAATATAGGATGTGGCTTTACGTCCTTCGGGGGATTTTATGACATCAAAGTAGAAATCAAGCATCACAGTTAGGTACTGTTTACAATCGTCAATTGTGTCCAACTGAATAAACTTTTGAACTTCTTTAATTGTTAGCTGCTTTTCGGATCTCGACTTAAGCAAATCTGATAATTTTATCAGTTGTTCCTTGCTAAACTCCATTATCTATTTCCCTATTTTGATAACCCATTTACCTTCCTTGCGTCCATCTTGACGCTCGATATTGATGCCAAGTTTCCTAATAGCCGTAAACTCTCGTTGGATAGTCTTATCGGACACCTTAAGCTTTCTGGACATTTCTATTAGAGTCGCTTCTGGCGATGTACATATTAACTCGAGTATAACTATCTGTCTTTCAGACAGTTCTTTTAGGACATCTTTCTGGACATCTTTTAGGACATTCTTTAGGACATCAGACATTTTTGCAGGTGTATTTACAGGTGCATTAGCAATATCATCATCCTCTGGTTCACGAACAATGACACTAAATGCTGTAACCAGATTGACATTGAATTCGGCAACAGGACTTTGGTTCTCCTTCAGCAAATTCTTTATTATTTCTTCCGTATGATGGATGCTTACTAGTAGTTGACATAGAATATAATCAGTAAATCATTAATTGCTGCAAAGATAATGTATAATTTGGATAAAACAAAGAGAATACCCCATTTAATGATTGCTTGCAGTTTCGCTACTCAATTACTTTACATCCTTGAAAGTTGTTTATGCCATTAAGCGTTCAAGTTTGTTTTTCCACTTCTCCCAATGGGGCATTTCCTTGGTAAGAAGTGCATAGAACTCCTTATTATGGCTGCGATGGATGAGGTGGCATAATTCATGAGTGATAACATACTCAATGCAACACCTTGGAGCACATATCAGTCGAAGGTTTAGTGTGATGTGCCCATCTATTGTACAATATCCCCATCGTTTTTCCATTTTCTTAATGGAAAGACTTTGGGGCTTTACGCCATAAATAGAAAATTGTTCAATAATTGGTTGAGCATACTCATGAAACTTGATGTTGGCTCGTTGGCGATACCAAGTCTGTAACAGCATACCTGCATCCTTTTTTTGACGACATTCTATCTCAATGATATTATTCTGATAATGGACAGCATTCACATTGCTCTCCCTTACCCTGAGCATATACTGGCGCCCTAAGTAGAGATGCGATTCTCCACTAATATACTGGCGTTTCGTTGTAGGTGTGCCGAATGACTCAAAGAACCGCTTTTGTTTGAGAATCCAACTAGCTCTTTTGCGCACTTTCTTTTGAATCTGTTCTAAGGTTGCATTTATAGGTGCCTTCAGACAGACGGTACTATCCGGATTGACACAAATGCTCAGTGTCTTTCTTGGGGCAAATACTATATCATAATTGATAATAGTAGCTCCATATTGTATGTGGTCTCTTGTTATTTGATCCATATCTTAGCCACATCTACACAACCATCGATAATAACATCCATATCATCGAATGAAAAATCAACTCCGTATTTTCGCTTGACATTATCAATCAATTCGTCTTCCAGTTCAATTTTCATTTTTCCGATGATATCACTTTTGGATTGCCAATCTACTAAAATAGCATTGTCAACAATAACCGCTTTACGAATGATTTCGTCAAAAGCCTTAGTTGTAGCAAGAGCCATTTCTTTAATTGGCTGATCTGGGAAGAGTCGTTTGTAATTCTCTAAGGCAATTCCATAATATGCTTTACCAGCATTGTTGTGCTCCAATTCTGCAGGCAGTTCGCTGTCAGTATGATTCAGTACGTCTTCCTTAAACTGCAACATTCTTTCCAGATATTCATTGTCGCTCAGGCGGCCTTGTTCGTATGCTTCAATAGCCTCACGAATCAGTTGAGAGAATTTCTTGTAGAAGGCAGGGTCAGAATCCATATTCTCTTTAATATATTTAGAGGTACGCGTAGCAATAGTATCTGCCTTTGCTGCAGTTCCAACAATACTGTCAACCTCTTTCTGGAAGTCTTCTGTATCAAAGATGTTTACCAGTTTCGTAATCACTCTTACCTCGTCGCTTTCCACGTGACGGTTGATGAGTTTCTCAATTCTTGCCTCATATTTCGTATAATCAACAGCATCAGAATAACGTAACTGAACAGAAGTACGTAGTTTGGCAAACATACGCAAGTCTTCTTTGTATCGTTCAATCGTCTTTTCTTCAGTATTCTCATGGAACTCTTTAGTGGAAAGAGCCAATTGGAGTACAGAGGAGAAAGCGGTCAAACGGTCATAGAACTCATGGCGTCTGTCTTCTAGTCTTAAAGACTGGGCGTATGCTTCCAAGTCACGTTTGTTTGGGATAGTCTTAAACAAATCCCATAAGTCGGCATTCTTTTGAGGAAGTTCTGCAATCTTGTCACTAACAGGGGCAAGGGTTTCACGGAATACTTCTTTGTCTTCCTCATCATATTCAGAATAAATGCTTAGCGCGTCATCCAATTCTGCTAACACTCCGTAGTAGTCGATGATATAGCCATAGTCCTTATCGTCACAATTACGATTGACACGGGCAACTGCTTGTAATAGTGTATGCCCTGTCAGATGACGGTCAATATACATGACAGTTACCTTGGGCTCATCAAATCCTGTTAGCAATTTATCCACAACGATCATAATCTCTGGATCTTCCTGTCCCTTGAATCTGGCAATCAGATTCTCCTGATATTTGTGTGGAGCTCCATGCTCATCCATCATCTTTTTCCAGAAGGCTTTTACCTCCTCAGGTGTCCCTCCGTAGGCCGTTTCTTCACCCTCGCGATCGTCTGGTGCTGTAATCAACACTTCTGATGTTACCTTGCCTATTTCATCTAGATATTTCTTATAGAGTATGGCTACTTTTTTCTTCGGAGTTACTAGCATGGCCTTAAATCCAGTACTCTTCCAGTTGTCTGCGTAATGCTCTGAAATGTCTGTTGCTATTGAAAAGATTCGCTGTTCTGTCTGATTCAAGATATCTGTTCGAGAGAATTTCTTTTTTAAATCCACAGATTGTTCTTCCGTCAAGTCCTCACATACACGATCGAAGAAACTGTCGATAGGCCCCTCTGTAACTGACTGCGGCACAATGCGCCCTTCATAAAGTAATGGCACTACTGCATGGTCTTCTACCGCTTGTTTGACTGTATATACAGGTTTGATAATGCCGCCAAAGGTACGAGCCGTATTCTTGTCCTTCTTCATCAAAGGTGTACCAGTAAAGGCTATCTTACATGCATTGGGCAGCACACGATTCATCTGTATGGCCATTTCCTTATACTGGCTGCGATGAGCCTCGTCTATCAGAATAAAGATATTCGGATCAGTCAACGGTTGCTTGATTTTCTTGATGGCCGTTGCAAACTTGTTGATAATGGTTGTAATGACGGAATCTGTATTACTTTCCAATAACTCTACCAGTTTGATACCAGTTGTTGCATTCTCCACATCCTTACCACATTTGCGGAAAGTTTTCGTGATTTGGGCATCCAGGTCTGTACGGTCTGTCACTAAGACAATCCTTGGATTCTGTACAACAGTAGCAATTTTTTGTGCCAGCATCACCATTGTCAGTGATTTGCCGCTTCCCTGTGTGTGCCATACTACACCACCATTGCGTTTACCTGCCTCAATTCGTTTCACTCGCTCAACAATTTCTTTCACCGTGAAGTATTGCTGGTAGCGAGCCAATTTCTTGACGCCTGCATCATAAAGTGTGAAATGGAAGATAAGTTCCAGCAATCGCTTAGGGCGACAGAGATTGTAGATATATTCGTCCTGTGGGGTCGGTGTACGCACTTCCTCGCTGTCTTTATTGACAATATCCAAGAGTTTTTTTTGATACTCCAACTCCTCTTCCTTATTGATATGCATCTCGCGCCATTTGCACCAGAACTTCTGAGCAGAACCAGTGGTGGCATAACTTCCGAAATTATTGCCGATAGCCAACAATAGTGCACTGTATACATATAGCCCCCTGATGCCATCATCCTGCTGATTGCGCAGATGCTGTGAAATAGCCTGCTCCTCTGCTCCCTTGATATCTGGTCGTTTACACTCTATCACCACCAGAGGAATACCGTTCACGAACAGCACGATGTCAGGACGGTAGGTGTCAGCAATGCCGGTACGGGTAACTGCAAACTCCTCTGTTACGTGATAAACATTGTTTTCAGGGTGTTCCCAGTCAATATAGCGCATCGTATAGGTTTTCTTGTCCCCATCAATACTCTGCTCAAAAGCCTTTCCAAGCGTTAGCATGTTATATACTGCCTCATTGCCACTTAGATAACCGCCTTCCATTGGCACATTCCGCATGGCTATCACGCCGTTCTCAATGTTCTGTTCTGAGAATCGTTCCTCCTTGCGACTGCCCACCCGTATGGAGTTCAATTCTCGCAACTGCCGTCTCAGCACCTCTTCCAACAACACATTGGAAGTCTTTCCGCCTCGCATCATCAACGCTTCCTCTGGCGAAAGATACTGATAGCCCAACTTCTGCAACAACTCCAAAGCCGGCTTTTGGCTTATATCGTTTTCCTTGAATGATATTCTATCCATATTTGCCCTATTTTTCTATTTCCCAGTGCCCACTATAACCACTTCCTACATATTTAATATGAGGCAATTTTGCAAGATGACGTTTAATTGTAGCAACCCCTTTATTACTCAAACTTGCCAATTCCTCAGTTGTCACTTTGGGATTTTTCTTTATCTGAGTCTCTATCCAAGCATCAAGGGTATCACCTTGGGTATCACCTTGAGTATCACCTTGAGTGACATCTTGAGTGACATCTTGAGTGACATCATCAACAGTTGAGAAAACATTCACTTCAAAAACGGTTAACTTAGAAACATCAAAAACAGCTTCCTCGTTATTATTTTCTTGAAGCATTTCTTGTACACGCCTGATTCCCTGATTAAACATTTCAAATGCTTTTCGGCATTAGTTTATTTCAATAAAACTACAAAAAACACTAAACAAACAAACAACAATAAGCCCCATTTTAGATACTTGGTGCTCTTATTGTAAAACTTGAATTTTTCATCACATATTTTTGCACAAATATGTATTTGAGAAAGTTTGTCTTGATCGAATTCCTCTTCTGATATACTATTTACTCTTTCGATATATTTTTCTTTGGACAATTCCGCTATCTTTCTAAAGAAGATAATGGAATCATTAGGACATTCGAGATTAGCCTTTAACGATGATATAGCAAAAAGACAACATAGTGTCATAGATAAGACAAACCCGATTAATGCCAAAAACATACAGGTAGATAATAAACTAAAACCTCCGATGCCATTTTGCCAATAATTTATTATGTTCTTGATTTCTGTTTCAACACCACTTAATATATAGTCACTTGTAAATGTTGTGGATACAAGAATTCCCATAAACGCAAGAACTATAGATGCTTTTGTGTCGCAGTTATTTGTCCAACCAATAATTTGATTATGTGTTTCAGTACTATACTCTATTATTTGTTTTGTCTTCATAACCTTTTATTATATAGTCCAATAATAATTAGTTTTAAAATAAATCTCATTTTTCCCATTGTATGTAAAAGAATAGCGTTCCCACATATCTATCTTTTCTTTTCCAAAATAGCCATTATCTTTTACGTGGTATTTTACATCGTCTAAAAGATTATTATATACGAATTCCGAAATTCCTATATTATGGTTAGATTCGCAATTATCGCTAATCTTAGTGGATTTATTTACAGCATTACCGATCCATATTAAATCTTTGGTCTCATCAGTACCACCGACACCTACTTTTGTTGCTAGAATCTTCCCATCATCAATGCCAATGCCAAAATCTATATCAGTATAATTTTTCAAATTGTCATTTAGCAAAGTTTTAATAGCATATTTCATTTGCATTGCAGCTTTGACGGCGTTTGACAACGATTGTTTTGTTGTTCCTTGATAAAATACTAACAAACTATCGCCATTAAAGCTACGTATTTCACCTCCTGTAGCTTTTGCAATCTTGACAATGGCGTGATAGTATAGCATGTGTATCTTTGCCACAACTCTTTTCCTGTGTGTATTCAAAATAGCAGTTGACCCTCTCATGTCTATATATAGAACAGTAGCCTCAAACTCTAATCCTTTGCAACCAAAAGTGAGTTTGCTGTTAGAAATAGTTGGCACGTACGAAACTTCCTCAACTTGAAAAGTTTCAGATTCTATTTCTTTTGCTTTTTTAATTATGTCTTCTTTCAATGTCATGTTTATTAATTTGAGTTATCTTTTAACCAGTTGTCAATAACTGTTAATATTATGTTTCCTGTGTAAAAATCGTCAGAAAGATGTGGTTTTCTTAGCATTTCTTGATAAGGGATACCATAAGTTCCACATTTGCCATACAAATCATCGTAAACTTCATTAGAGACAACGATTACTTCATTTCCATTTTTATTTGCAATATTGCACAAATTAGAAGCCTGATTAACAACATCGCCCATCCACACTACATCATTTAAACCACTACCCTTAAAGCCAGCTTGAATCATTAGCGCTTTTCCACTTGCGAGACCGATGCCTATTTTGATAGGCGACCATCCTTTTTGTTCTAGTTTGTGATTTAATATTTGAACAACGCCATTAATAGTATATGCGGCTTGAAAAGGTTGCATAACATCGTCTTTGGTGTTGTGACTAAAAATACCACTAACACAGTCACCGACAATATTAATCTCTTTGCAATTGCTGAAATCCTGCATAATTGCTGTTAATTCAGAAATGTAGCTTCTATAAATTCTGGCAAGCACTCTTTTTTGATGTTGTTCTGGTAATTTTGATGAAGACCGAATGTCAACAAATATGGCATAACAATCCACATAAAAACCATTGGAATATGTAAGTCTATTCCTTGCTGGAATATCTTCACATTCTTGATAATCATTGTGGTTATTCAAATAGTCATCAATTCTACTGATGCTATCTAAATAATTGTAATCAAATTCACTTTTTACTTCCATAATTCTATAATATCCTCCTTTTACCTGTTAATAATACCTGCATCAGCCCCTTTTTCTGCGCCTGCATGGCCGCCAGTTTTTGTTTTTGTATCTCGATTTCTTTGTCAGCATTAACCAATACCGACGCAATAGCGTTTTGTTCTTCGATTGATGGAATTGTAATTCTCATATTCAAAACTTCTATTTTTGAAATATTAAACCTTGTAGACCCTTGAGCACTTTTGTACATTTCTTTTCTGAAGTCATCGCCACGGAAAAGATATGATGCATATACAGGAACTATAGATTTAAAATCATTCAATCTATACCCAAAGCAAAAGCTATTCAAATACGTATTTTGAACTTCATTTAGTAACACAGAAGTCATACCTACTTCATCAGGGGTTTCTGAAGAAACAGTAAAGAAAACATCTCCATATTGTACTTGCTCTTGCTTTTCAGATGGCAGAATTCGAACTTGACCTAGGTTGTCAATGTCAATTTTCCCATTTGAAAACACATTCATATATGTGATAAACAGAGCGTTTCCGTTTTCAAAATCTTCTTTGTTTTTATTTACCAAACCTCCATATGCGGTACCTGCATCCCCCAACCTCACTTCCTTCCACTCTCCACCAAACACTTTCAGACGTTTCTTCCCCGTGAGCAGTTGCTGCATCAATGCGCGTTTGCGCAATTTGAGTTTTTCAATCAATTCTGATTGCTTCTCTATGGCTGAATCCCATAATTCTAAAACTTTAACAATACAACCTTGCTCTTCTATTGGTGGAATAGCAATCTTTGAAACATGAACATCATTCCTGTTTAATGTCGGTACACCAGAGCCTGAGGAAAATTTAGATAACCCTATATACTTATATACATAATAAACATACTTAGGGTTATTACCTTTAAAATCAGTTACCCATAAAGATGTATTATGAGGCCAATAGTCTGATTCCACATAAGTCACTTTGCCAATAGTTCCAGAGCGTCCTGTGACTACTCCTGGTCCTTTTGCTTTATACTCAATATGAAAGTTAAGTATCCCATTTGAGTATACTACAGGATATGCGCCTTTTACTATCTTTTCAGTAGGAAGGTCGAATCCTCTTTGCAATGGGGCAAAGTCAAGAATTCTCTTCACTTCCCATTCCTTTGGAATGATGCCGAGTGGAGAGTCCTTATAGCCTTGTGGTACATGTTTACTTTTATCCGTCATCTGTTGTAATATTGTTGTAGGAACGCCTGTATAGCCTGCTGTTGTCTCTGTTGTGCTTCTATCCATTCAGTCAAGAAACGCTGAAAATGATCAGCAGCCTCATGTTGGTCTATAGCATTACACATCTGTTCCGCTGTTTGCGGAGGGAAGTTGTTCCTAATAATAGACTTACCTATCTCATTAGAGATTTTATTGCCTACTATATTATATAAATCTTGTATTGTAATCATATTTCTGTTGCTTTTTGGATTGTTGTTAAAACATAATTCTTAATATCTTTGATAAAGTTGTCGAGTTGAGAAAGAGTAGGATAAGTCCCATATCTATATGTAGTACCATTAAATGTATAGTGTTGTAAGTCAAAAAATACACTTGCCTTTAAACGAATAGGGATGTCTTTCATTTTATAAATAGACTTAACACCCTGTAAATTGATATGTAACATGATTGATTGAGCATCTTTTAATATTTCCATATTTTTTTCTGGCATTTCAGAACTCAAGTCTTCTTTGCTATTAAGTTTGAAGAATCCTGTTCCGTTAATCTGATCCCGATCTTTTGTCATGAAATAATGGATGGTCAGCGTATTATAAAAGGCAATAGCAGGATTTAACGCATTAATTATTCTATCCGTCAACTGCCTATGGAACTTATTAAACACATCTATTTTATCTTGAGGAGTTACGATATGAGCATCTTGAGGTATTTCTTTCTTAGCATTTCGTTCGATGATTCTCAATTGCTTCTCAAAATCATCCTCTTCTTCAATGCTTTCGCCTTTTGCAGCCTTGATAGAAATAGTTAAAGCTCTTTCTAGGCAATTTGACATATATTCAACAAAAGGTGCAATCTGCTCTAACGAAGCATGTGCTCCATCTGCAGGTATTCTTCCAACAACCATATCACAACGATTAAGTGCAACAAGATAATTAGTCTTGTCTGCACTTTTTACTACGATCATTGGGTATCCGTGACGATGTAAAATGTAGTTGACAATTAATCTTGATACACGTCCATTTCCATCTTCGAAAGGATGAATACGAATATATCTATAATGAAATAGCGTAGCTATTTCTATCGGGCTCATTAGGCCCTTTTGATCTTCTTCATTGTACCATTGAACTAAATCTGTCATTAAGGCAGGGGTTTCTTCTGGTGATGCATATTCAAAAATCTCCCCTGTAACAGTTTTGACAGAGTTGGGACGTGTCTTGTAGATACCTGCATGTACAGTATATGTGCGTACAGATCCATCAGGATAAACTCGCTGCTCTTCATAATCTTCTCTTAATAAAGTATGATGAAGTTCACGAATGAACGATTCTGTTAAAGGTCTATCTTTGTCTTCTGCTTCCAATCGTATCATTTTTAAACCAACATTAGAGGCTTTCATTTCTTCCAAGTCCTTCATGTTGGCATTGTCCACAACTTGGCCAAACATCAGAAGGAATTCTGTCTGCCCATAAGTAAGAGTGTTACCCTCAATGTGATTAGAGTTATAGTTAAACTCTAACATGAATTTTTGATCTAGCCTTCTTTGATCACTTTCTTTAAGTGGCTGAAGAGATTGCCACTCCTTGAATAACTCATCAATCTTTTTCATATCTTGTTGTTCTTTAATTTCTACCAATCAATACCATTTCGTGGACATCCACGAAATGGTTGTCTAATATCCTAATTGCTTTAAATACTCTTTCATTTTGGCCTGCACCTCTGCCAATTCTGTCTCTAACTGCTCTATTTCTTTCTGAACAGCAGGGATGTCGATTTCTGCCTCTTCCTCGTAGGTATCAACATAACGAGGGATGTTGAGATTGAAATCATTCTCGTGAATATCATCAGGAGTAGCGACAAAGGCATACTTGTCTTCGGCTACACCTGGAGCGAATTCGCCATCGACAAACTTTTGATAGGTCGTTACGATATGTTCAATGTCTTTTTCACGAAGTTTGTTCTGATTCTTGCCGTTCTCGTACTCTCGACTGGCATCAACAAACAATACGTTTTCTGAGTTGCGACCTTTACGAAAAATAGCAATAGCTGCAGGAATGCCTGTACCATAGAAAAGGTTGGCAGGTAAGCCAATGACAGCCTCCAACGTATGTTCATTCTCAAGGATATACTGACGAATCTTTCCTTCACTGCCTCCACGAAAGAGAACACCATGAGGAATAATGACACCAACCTTGCCACCATTATCGTCAGCCACTTCCAGCATGTGACTGATAAAGGCCCAGTCACCCTTGCTCTTTGGTGGAATGCCACGCCAGAAACGGTTGTATGGGTCGCTGGCTGCTTCCTCTGCTCCCCACTTGTCGAGAGAGAATGGGGGATTGGCAACTACTGTATCGAACTTCATCAGTTTGTCGTTGACCTTCAACTTGGGATTGCGTAGCGTATCGCCCCATCTGATGACAGCATTGTCAAAGCCATGCAGGAACATATTCATCATCGCCAAAGCCCACGTACTACCATTGACTTCCTGGCCATAGAGCGAGAAGTTGTTGTTTCCCACTTCCTTTCCTGCCTTAATCAGTAAAGAGCCAGAACCACAAGTGACATCACAGATGCGAGCACCAGGCTTACTCTTAGTGAGTTTGGCGAGTAGGGTGGAGACTTCTGCTGGTGTAAAGAAGTCACCAGCTTTCTTACCTGCCTCTCCAGCAAAGGTAGAAACAAGATACATGTAGGCATCACCAATGATGTCGTTGTTCTCTAAATGCGACTCATCCAAATCCAAATCGCGGAAATCTTGTAACAAATTCTTTAGACGGGCATTCTTTTCTTTGGGCTCACCCAAGTTGGCACTATTAAAGCTTATATTGCGGAAAATACTGCTACCGTCTTCGCTGCTCATCTTCTCGCGGTTGACATCTTCAAGATCGGCTAAAGCCTCGTCTATCAGTTCGCCAATATTCGTGGCATTCCTGTTGTCGTAAAGGAAGTCAAACGAACTTCTTTGGGGTACAACAAATCGTTCATGACGCATGGCTCGCTCAGAACGTTCCTTATCACTATTATATTTAATAAGGTATTCGTTCAGTTTAGACTTATAGACGTCACTCACATATTTCAGGAAAAGCATGGTGAGGATGTAATCCTTGTATTGACTCGGATCAATCACACCACGGAAAGTGTCGCAGGCTTTCCAGACAGTGCGGTTAATGTCTTCTTGGGTTATCTTCTTAATATCCATATCTGTTATTTTTTTAATTCGTTAATAAGTATCTGGTTTGTGATTTGCATCCGCTTTTTTGCAATCGCTTCCAAAATCTCTTTTTCCCGCTTCTGCAAAAAAGAAAGTTCCACTATTCGTCGCTGAGTCTCATGATCGGGAATGATGATTTCCAAATTCTCTAATGTCGGTTTGTGTATGAGAGGTGTTCCCGTTCCTGCTTGTTCTGTCTTGACGGCAGCGACTACACTGGGATGATTCAGATACCAACATAAGTATTTTGGGCTTATAATGTTTGAACGAAGTCTAATAGAATATAAGGTGGTAGAGGGGACTGCGGGAATTTTAAGTTCGAAAACTTTGCATAAATAAGTTGTTCCTTTACCAGCAAATAGCAGATCGCCATTCCTAAGCAAATAGTTGTCAAGCTTGGGGGTGTATTCAATACGGGTGGCTGTTGTCTCTGGCGAGGACATCAATAGGTCTTTTACCTGCAAGCAGAAAACCTTACCCGCCGGCGACCCTTTTAAATATATGCCAGAGGATAATTCTGCAATTTCATGCAGCTTAACTTTTTTCTTAGTATTTTTGTTACTAATAGTAATCATAATGCAAATATAGTGATTTTGATTCAAATCACCAAATAATTATCAATTATTTTTTAGTAAAAGGATTACTTTTGATTTAAATGGGCGTAAAACCTATCAATTTGGGCAATTACTATAGCAACTGCTGGTTTTTACTCGGTAGTTTGTCATGAATGCGCCAGAGGTAACCCATTCTCTTCCTGTAGAAGAAAACCCTCAGATTAAGATTGCTGAGTTTTATTATAGAAGGAATAACCTCTTAAGTATTCCGCTCATATTCCTCCGCCAATTCGTGTAATCACATGATTTCCAGAACAATCGAGGCGGAGGAATTTCATGAGAGTATGTAGTGGAGAGGGGTGGGGGAAGAAGATGGTGGCTATTTGGTATTAAGAAGGTGGTTTGTTGAGTAAGACAAGGTGGCTAGGGGAGGGTAAAAGGGCATCTAACTAATCTGCGACTTAAGTCGGAAGATAATAGAACTGGAGTCGGAAGATGCTGCTACTTAAGTCGCAGGTTGTTAGAACTGAAGTGGCAGATTAGAAAGGTGGTGTCTTTCTTGGCGATGGAAGGGTGGTTATTGTTGGTTAGAACGCAGGAAAAATCTTTATTTTTTTCAGTGGCTTTTTCAGGGTGTAACTATTGCAATAGGATGCGTTTTGTATTAACTTTGCATTAGAATTAAATCGTTAATACAATGGGAATAATAGACTATTTATCTAAATTAGTATGGGAACACTTAGAGAGTGAGATGGACAGGATGAAGGTGTCCACCATGAAGTCTGTAACCAAAGACCGCTATGCGGAACGTCAGAAATCAATGCTGCGACCTGTGCATGATATGGCGCAGTTCGTGACGAAAAATTTCGACTTTCGCCATAATGTCCTTCTGGTGTGTGCCGTACCTGATAGATGGTGTTCCCGTCGTTGTTGGGCTGAGGGTTGGGATAAATGCCGTATTTGATTCTGTCTGCCATAGTTGTGATTTATTGTGCAAAGGTACGGATAAGTGAGCGAAAAACCAAATTTATTTGGATTTTTCCGAGCGGGAGTACCTTCGGCGAAGCCAAAGTTACAAAAAAATCCGCATAAACAAGCAGTCTATGCGGATTCTTTTATCTATTTTTTATAATTACTTCACCTCCTCGAAGTCAGCATCCTGTACCTCCTCGTTGGGGTTCGACTGTGCTTGCTGACCGCCCTGGAAACCAGCGCCTGCGTTGGGATCTGCACCCGGCTGACCGGCACCAGCCTGCTGGTACATCTTAGCTGATGCAGCCTGCATGACCTGGTTGAGGTTGTTAATGGCGTTGTCAATGGCAGTGGTGTCACCACTCTTGTGGGCATCCTTCAACTGCTGTACGGCAGCCTCCACGTTAGCCTTGTCGGCACCCAGCTTATCACCATTCTCGTTGAGGAAGGTCTCGGTCTGGAAGATCATCGAGTCGGCCTGGTTCATCTTATCGATGCGCTCACGCTCACGCTTATCGTTCTCGGCATTCTGCTCAGCCTCAGCCTTCATACGGTTGATCTCATCCTGAGAAAGACCGCTGGAAGCCTCGATGCGGATAGCCTGCTCCTTACCGGTAGCCTTATCCTTGGCAGATACCTTGAGGATACCGTTGGCGTCGATGTCGAAGGTTACCTCGATCTGAGGAATACCACGGCGTGCGGGAGCGATACCGGTGAGGTTGAACTGACCGATTGACTTGTTCTGTGCAGCCATCGGGCGCTCACCCTGCAGTACATGGATGGTTACCTCGGTCTGGTTGTCGGCTGCGGTAGAGAAGGTCTCGCTCTTCTTGCAAGGAATGGTTGTGTTAGCCTCAATGAGCTTAGTCATCACACCACCCAGTGTCTCAATACCCAGTGTCAGCGGAGTAACGTCGAGCAATACGATGTCGCCCACGCCACCTTCCTTGTTCAGGATGGCACCCTGGATAGAAGCACCTACGGCCACCACCTCGTCGGGGTTCACACCCTTTGAAGGCTCCTTACCGAAGTAGTTCTTCACCAGTGTCTGCACGGCAGGGATACGACTTGAACCACCCACGAGGATCACCTCATCGATGTCGGCTGTTGACAGCTTGGCATCAGCGATAGCCTTTTGACAAGGAGCCAGACAAGCCTGGATAAGATCATGTGCCAACTGTTCGAACTTAGCACGTGTCAAGGTCTTCACCAAGTGCTTGGGAACACCAGCCACCGGCATGATATACGGCAGGTTGATTTCGGTGCTTGTAGAAGAAGACAGCTCGATCTTTGCCTTCTCGGCAGCCTCCTTCAGACGCTGCATAGCCATCGGATCGTCCTTGAGGTTTGCACCCTCATCATTCTTGAACTCCTGTACCAGCCAGTCGATGATTACCTGGTCGAAGTCGTCACCACCCAGGTGAGTATCACCATTGGTAGAGAGCACCTCGAACACACCGCCACCGAACTCCAGGATAGAAATATCGAATGTACCACCACCCAGGTCGAACACCGCAATCTTCATGTCCTTGTTAGCCTTGTCAACACCGTAAGCCAGTGCAGCGGCAGTAGGCTCGTTGACGATACGCAGTACGTTCAGACCGGCGATCTGTCCAGCCTCCTTGGTAGCCTGACGCTGAGAGTCGGAGAAGTAAGCCGGTACGGTAATCACAGCATCCGTCACCTCCTGTCCGAGATAATCCTCGGCAGTCTTCTTCATCTTCTGCAGTACCATGGCAGAGATCTCCTGCGGTGTATATTTACGACCTTCGATCTCTACACGCGGATAACCATTCTCGTTAACCACTGTATAAGGAACGCGAGAGATTTCCTTCTCGGTCTGCTGCCAGTTCTCACCCATGAAACGCTTGATAGAGTACACGGTGTTCTTCGGATTGGTGATAGCCTGACGCTTTGCCGGGTCACCGATCTTGCGCTCACCGCCCTGTACGAAACCCACCACTGAAGGAGTGGTGCGCTTACCTTCACTGTTTGCAATCACTACAGGCTCGTTACCCTCGAATACGGCAACGCAGCTGTTTGTAGTACCTAAGTCAATTCCAATTACTTTTCCCATTGTTGTATTGTTTTTTATTGTTTATATGCTTGAAAAATCACTCACGACTGGAAAGTCAGTCGTTAGGCAAGAAGCAAATCATATGCCAACAGGTTTGTAATAGGAAAAGAATGACAGTGTTATGACAGATTGTCACGATTCTGGTTCACGAAGGTATTGACGATTTCGAGGATATCCATTCCGTATTTCTTCACAGTGGTGCGCCCCACATACTGCACAGCCATCAGCGATGGTAGGGTAGTGGGCACCTCATTTACGATGTTGACGAGCGCACGATACTGGATGATGTTATTGGCGTTCGTCTCGTACATCATCGCCTTTTTCTCACGCCACACGATGAGTCGTTTATACAGTTCAGGATACCTGATATCCGATTTGTTGATCTGTCTTTTACCCTTGCGTTTCTGTTTGCCCGAGCTCTCCTCGATAGCCTCAAGGGCAGCCTTCGCCTTGAAGTGCAGGTAGTTGGCCGTGCTGAAGCCCTCGTTGTGAATCATCAGCAGCGTGCGGCGCTTCATCTCATACGTCATGACCAGGTCGGCCAATGCCTCGTCGAACCGTTTCTGGTTCGCCTTGTTATCAGTGGTCACACTCGTCTCCTTCAACAGCTTCTGCAGTACATCCATCATTGTCTTGTGGAAATAGGCGGCGCTGCGTGTTACCCTTTCCAGGAAAGGCTGGGCATGCAGCTGTTCCGGTGACATGCTACCCATCACACCCATCCACTTGGCAGCCACGGTCATCACCTCGTTACTGATACTTTCCATGGCGATGCGATGCTGGCGACAGAGGGTAGGGAACTGCCGGAAGAAATACTCGTCGAGCACCCTGCTCATCCACTGCTCCTTCTGGAGAAGGTCAGAGAAGTCGAACAACTCCCGCAGCTGTTCCTGATAATACTGTTCCTTGAGTTGAGGCAGCAGACTGATGCTGCGTTCCGCTTCTGTCTCCTGTTGCGAGATATAGCTGTTGATGCGCGGATCGTTGAACACCGCCCGTTCTTTGAGTCTGCTGGCCAGGATAAGACCTTCGAGCGACTTACATCTGCTCAGGGCCACATACACCTGTCCTGAGGCGAACGACAGACTCGCATCGATGATGGCCCGTTCAAAGGTGAGTCCCTGACTCTTATGAATGGTAATGGCCCAAGCCAGTCGGAGGGGATACTGACTGAATGTGCCCTGTATCTCCGTCTCTATCTCCTTCGTCTTCTCGTTGAGCACATACTTCGCGTTCTCCCATTCCATGGGCTCCACCTCAATGTCGAAGTCATCATCCGGACAACGCACGGTGATGCCCTTACTGGTGATCTTCGTGACATGACCGATCTTTCCGTTGAAGAAAGCGTGAGCCGGTGTGGGATCGTTCTTTACGAACATCACCTGTGCCCCCTCTTTCAGCATCAGTTCCGTGTCGGTGGGATAAGCATATTCAGGGAAGGTCCCTTCGATCTTCGCTTGGAAGGTATGAGCCGGCGTGGACAGACGTTCCAGCTGCTGCTCATTATACTGCTGCGCCATGTTGTTATGTGTGGTCAGGCGGATATATCCCTCCTCTTCCTTGGGACGGAAGTCGGGCTGATAGCGTTGGTTCAGCTGTTCAAAGATCTCCTTTGTTGCCCTTCCCTCGCGGATACTGTTCAGCAGGTGCAGGAACTGTTCGTCACTCTGACGGTACACCTGTTTCAGTTCGATGGTGACATACGGTGTCTGCTGAAGCGCACGACTGCCGAAGAAGAACGGTGTATCATAGTATTTGCTGATGAGTTGCGCATCCTGTTCCGTAACCACAGGAGCCAGCTGCTGCAAGTCACCGATCATTAACAGCTGAACGCCGCCAAACGGCTTGCGGTGATTGCGGTAACGGCGTAAGACATTGTCGATGGCATCCAGCAGATCGCTGCGCACCATACTGATCTCGTCGATCACCAATAAATCGAGTGTCTGGATGATGCTCCGCTTCTCCTTGCTGAAGTCGAACTTCGACTGGTAGGTAGCCTCTGGAACATAAGGTGACAGCGGCAATTGGAAGAACGAATGTATCGTCACGCCACCGGCGTTGATAGCTGCCACACCTGTTGGTGCCACTACCACCATTCGTTTCGGCGTTTTCTCTCTCAGTGCTTTCAGAAAAGTCGTCTTTCCTGTTCCTGCCTTCCCTGTCAGGAAGATGCTGGTGCCCGTATTACTTACGAAATCCCATGCCAACCGCAGTTCTTTGTTTTGTTGTTTTTCCATAGATATTCTTTTCAACAGATGTCAATCATGGTAGATTGCCCTCCATTTTTTCATAAATAATGTTTATTTCACGTGCAAAGATACACATTATTTGTCATTCTGCGTACAACGTTCATGTTTTTTTACTATATTTGCGCTAGAAATACGTTTGGAGTATGAAGTACGCGGATTATATTGAGCAAATAGAGATCGACTCCCTTTGGAGTGGTAAGAAGCACATTATCTGGGATCTCGACCGCAGGGTAAATATCCTGAGCGGAATCAACGGCGTGGGCAAGAGCACCATCATCAACAAGGTGGTGAAGAGTGTCTGTATGAACGGTGACGTGCAGAACCATCTGCTGAAGGGCGTGCATGTGAAGACACATCCCGCTGATGCCACCCATATCCGTTTCGACGTCATCCGTTCGTTCGACCGTCCTATCCTCAATGCCGAGACG
This sequence comes from Prevotella sp., assembly GCA_017651265.1. GTDB lineage: Bacteria > Bacteroidota > Bacteroidia > Bacteroidales > Bacteroidaceae > Prevotella. The sequence continues at coordinate 88,374 of JAGCDO010000008.1, forward strand.
GTGAACAAGATGGATATCAATCTGGCCACCGAGCTCGACTGGCAGTTGTTCAAGCTGCAGCGGAAATACCTCGACTACCAAGTGAACATGGGTAATAAGATTATCTCTGTGCTGCAAAGCGGTACTACCGATTCTGCCGAGCAGGCTCAGCTGATCAGTGCGCCGAAGAAGAAGTTCCAGGATATGATAGACGACCTCTTCAAGGACACGGGTAAGGCCATCGTCCGCACGGAGAACGAGATTCGTTTCTCGCAGATCGGTGAGACCCTGGTGCCCTATCAGCTGTCAAGCGGTGAGAAGCAGATGCTGGCCATCCTGCTCACGGTATTGGTGGAGGACATGCAGCCTTATGTGCTGTTCATGGACGAGCCCGAGGTGAGTCTGCACATCGACTGGCAGCAGCGGTTGATTGATATGATTCTCGATCTGAATCCCAACGTGCAGATTATCCTCACCACCCATTCGCCGGCAGTCATCATGAACGGCTGGATGGATCATGTCACTGAGGTGAGCGATATTACGAGTTGATAGTTCTTCGCGTAGCGAAGCGGCAAAGCCGAGCGGACAGTTGAAAAATGAAAAAAAAGCGACCGTGGCGAAAAAACTAAGGGAAAATATCACATCGGATTATATGGAAGCCGCCAATCGTCTTAATTCCAAGAAGACGAAGCGGAGGATCGTAGCTTACGTGGAGAGCTACGATGATGTGTTCTTTTGGCGCACCGTGTTCAGTCAGTTCGAGAACGACCAGCGCTATTTCGAGGTGATGCTGCCTTCGCGCCACCGTTTGGAACGCGGTAAGAAATCGGTACTGATGCGGTTGCTGGCTAAGAATGCGGGTAGTGATCTTGTATGCTGTGTGGATGCCGACTACGACTATCTGATTCAAGGCGTTACCGAGACGAGCCGAACCATGCTGGGCAGTCCGTATGTGTTTCACACCTATGCCTACGCCATCGAGAACCTGCAGTGTTATGCTCCTTCGCTACGTACCGTCTGCGTGGCCGTGACACTGAACGATCATGAGATCTTCGACTTCAACGATTTCCTGGCCCGCTATTCCGAAGCTATCTTCCCCTTGTTCGTATGGAGCATCTGGTATTACAGGCGCCCCATCTACACCGAGTTCACCATCACTGATTTCAATAAGGTCATTGAGCTGGGTGGCTTCAACCTCGATAACCCGATGGCCTGCATCAAACATGTGCGCAGAAAGGTATATGTCAGGGTGGGGGATCTTCAGAAGAAGAACCCCGATGCCAAGGAGAGCTATCTGGACTTGAAGCGGGAGCTGATAGAAGAGCTGGGCGTAACTCCCCAGACCACCTATTTATATATACAGGGTCATCATCTGTTTGAGAAGCTGGTGCTGCCCGTGATGGGAAAGGTATGTGCACGACTGATTCGCGACCGTGAGATGGAGATTCGCCGACAGTCGGTACACAGCACCCAGATGCGCAACGAACTGTCGTGCTACAGTCATAGCACGCAGGACATTGCGCAGATGCTCAAAAAGAATATGGGCTATCTTGTCTCAGATCCCTTCAGGCAGATTCTTTCCGACGTGCAGATGTTCTTTACACGTAAGTCTCAAGGAACCGAATCGAGCCCGACACCTTGATTTCCTTCGTGGTGGCAGGAATGAGCACGCTTTCTCCCATTTGCAGAGAAGTCTCGTTCCCCTCCTCATCCACAAGCACACCCTCACCTTTCAGTCCGATAAGAATCACGAAGCTGTCCAGCTCACTGTAGTCGAGTATCATCGGCTCATCGAGATCGTACAGCGAGGTACTGAAATACGGGCATTCCACCAAGGGAACCCCCATGTTCTTCATCGGCTTGTAATGCGTGCAGTAGTCATCTTCCACCTTGAAATGAATACTCTCTGCCGCCTTTTCGGTGTGCAGTTCGCGAAGATTTCCGTTCTTATCCTTCCGGTTATAGTCAAAGATGCGGTAGGTAAGGTCGCTGGTTTGCTGAATCTCTGTCAGGAAACAGCCAGCACCAACGGCATGGATACGTCCGGCCGGCAGGAAGAACACGTCGCCTTCCCTTGCCTGGTATTTCGCCAGCGCCTCGCATATCGTACCGTTTTCAACCATCTCCTTGTAGGTCTCAGGAGTCAACTCACGTTTCAGTCCGCAATACAGGAAACCATTCGGGTCGGAGTTCATGATATACCACATCTCCGATTTCCCATGTTTCTCTCCATGGCGCACAGCCGTCTCGTCGTCAGGGTGTACCTGAATACTCAGGTCTTGTTGTGCATCGATGAATTTCACCAAAAGCGGGAATTCATCCCCGAAGCGCTGGTAGTTTTCCTTTCCCACCAGGTCGGCTTTCATTTCATGAACAAGTACATTGAGGCTTTTGCCTTTCATCGGACCGTCTTTCACGACGGTTTCAAAATCTTTTACGCCAGATATTTCCCAGCTCTCCCCCACCTGTTGCATCTTGTCGGGGAGGTGTTTGAAGGGAATAATTCTGTCGCCACCCCATAAGGTGGTTTTCAATACAGGTTTAAATTTTAACGGTTGCATTTTATCAGTTATGTTGTTTAATGGTCTTTCCAGAACGAGGGTGTGAAGAGTACTACCACTGTGAAGATCTCAAGACGACCCATGAGCATCAGCAGGGAAAGCAACCACTTCACAAGGTCAGGTAGAATATTCCATGACATCGTAGGACCGATTTCCAGTCCCAGGGTAGGTCCTACATTACTTGCACAACTCAGGGCAATGGTAAACGAGTTGGTGCTGTCCACACCAGTCAGGATCATAATGAAATAAGATACGAGTGCCAACATGAAATAGGCAGCGAAGAAGGCCATCAGTGTCATCTGCTGACCATAGGTTACGTTGATGCCGTTTACTTTCACGGGAAGAACGGCTCTGGGATGGAGGATGTGCTTCAACTCGTTCTGCATGATTTTCAGTATCATCACGCCACGGACGCACTTGATACCGCCTGCCGTACTGCCGGCACATCCGCCGAAAACCATGCAGACACTGAGTACCACCCAAGTGATATGGTGCCATTGGGCTGCATCATCATTGAAGACACCTGTCGTGGTGATGAATGAAACCACCTGGAACAACGAGTTTTTGATGGCCTCGCTCAGTGTATAGTGGTTGTATCTGAGCAGGAAGAAGGTGATAAACGCAGTGGCTAAGATAATCAGTGAGCAGTAGAGTTTCAGCTCCGTATTCTTGAAGAACTGCTTGACGCGCCCTTTGAAGATCAACGAATAGAGCATCGTAAAACTGACTCCCGAAAGGAACATGAAGACGATGGTTGTATAGTCGATGAGCGCGCTATGGTAGTATCCCGTGGAATCGCTGTGGGTGGAGAAACCGCCTGTAGCGGTGGTGGTCATGGCGTAGTTCAGACAGTCGAACAGTCCCATGCCCGAGAGATAGTAACAGAGGGCGCATCCAACGGTCAGGAACAAGTAGATGCTCCAGATCCATTGTGCCGTGGTACTCAGTCGTGGGTGCATCTTGGCACGTATCGGTCCTGTGGCCTCTGCTGAGAACACCTTCACGTTACCGCCCATCAGCGAGGGGATGATGGCGATGGTGAAGAACACGATTCCCAAGCCACCTATCCACTGTGTCATGGTGCGCCAGAACAGCAGGCCGTGCGGCAGTATTTCCACTTCGTCGAGGATGCTGCATCCTGTCGTGGTAAAGCCCGAGATGGTCTCGAAATAGGCGTTGGTGAAATCACTGATATATCCACTGATGATGAAGGGTAGTGAGCCGAACAGACTGAAGATGATCCAGGTGAGGGTTACCAGCAGGTACGCCTCGCGTCTGCCCAACGAGTTCTCCGATTTCCTGCCCAGGAACCGCAGTCCGATACCCCCCATGAAGGTCAGGATTACGGCAATGATGAATGCCATGGAGTCGTCTTCCCTCATGTAAAGGGAGATGCCCATACACCACATCATCATCACTGCCTCGATGTAGAGCAGCGTACCGATAATCTTATAGATGATCCTGTAGTTCAGCATTACTTGAAGAATTTCTCAATTTTCGACATGTGGATATCGTAGCAGAACACCACTACGGAGTCGCCCGCCTCGATCTGCGTATTACCTGATACCAGGAATCCCTCGCCGTGCCGTACCAGTCCACCGATGGTAGCTCCCTTGGGCAGCCCGAGCTCGAACACTTTCTTCCTTGTCACCTTCGAACCCTGTTGTGCGGTGAACTCCGCCACATCGGCATTGGCCGACATCAGGAAACGGATATTGTTCACATCGGCATCGAGCATCATCTGGTAGATATAGCTGGCGGCCAAGGCTTTCTTGTTCACGATGGTGCCGATATCCAGACTCTCTGCCATGCTCACATAGTCGAGGTTCTCCACCATCGCCACCGTCTTGCGCACACCCAGTCGTTTGGCGGTCATACAAGCCAGGATGTTGGTCTCGGCATTGCCCGTCAGCGCCACGAAGGCCTGTGTATTCTTGATACCCTCCTCGTTGAGTAAGGAGAGGTCGCGGCCGTCGCCGTTAATAACCATCACACGGTCGGTGTCCACCAGTTCGTTCAGTTTCTGGCATCTGGCCTCGTCCAACTCGATGATCTTCGCGTTCATGTATTCAGGCATCAGTTCCGTGGCACGTACGGCAGAGGCTCCTCCGCCCATGATCATCACGTTCTTTACATCCACATAGTGCTCCTTTCCTACAATCTTGCGGATATAGGGGATATAGTTACGGGTGGTCATGAAGTAGGCCAGGTCGTAGATCTTCAGCACATCATCACCTCGCGGGATGATGGTCTCGTCGCCTCGTTTGATGGCCACGATATGATAAGGCGATTCCGGCTTGCAGAGATCCTTTAGCGGTTCGTTCAGGATTTCGCAGGTCTCGCGTAGCTTGATGCCTAACATGACCAGCGCCCCGTCGTGCACATCCCACCGCTGACGCACCCACGACATCTTCAGTCCGTTGGCGATATCGCGTGCTGCCAGGTTCTCAGGATAGATGCGTGACGAGATGCCCACCTTCTCGAAGAAACCGTCCAACTTGGGATCAATATATTCAAAGTTGTCAACCTTGGCCACGGTACGTTTGGCACCCAGGGCCTTGGCCAGCATACAGGCATTCATGTTCAGGTTCTCATCACGCGTCACGGCGATGAAGAGGTCGGCCCCCGACACCCCCGCATCCTTCAGCGTCTGGATTTTCGATGCTGAGGCATGCACCGTCATGAGGTCGTATTCACTGCTGATACTGGCCAGTCGCTCCTCGTCACTGTCAATGAGCACGGTATCCTCGTGGTTGCGCGACAACAACTGAGCCAGATGGGTTCCAATGGCATAGGCGCCTGCAATGATGATCTTCATATGCTTTGATATATAGTTTTTGATTAGGTGGTTGATGGTTGATCAGACAAGAGCTTGTTGATGGCGTTGGCAATGGATTCTGCATCGATGCCCGTGATATGGCGCAGCTCTTCTACCGTACCATGCTCCACAAAGGTGTCGGGCAGACCTAAGCGTACCACCTGCGGGTGGTAATGGTGGTCGTTCATCCATTCCAGAACCGCACTGCCCAATCCGCCGTTTCTTGCCCCGTCTTCCACGGTCACCACATACTTGAACTTCTTTCCCACCTCATGCAGGATCTGCTCGTCGAGCGGCTTCAGGAAACGCATGTCGTAGTGAGCAATACTTAGAGGTGAGAGGTGAGAGGTGAGAAGTGAGGTAATGGCCTTGGTTACCTCGTTACCGATGGGTCCGATACTCAGCATAGCTACATCGTTACCGTCTTGCAGCTTTCTTCCTGTACCTATGGTGATCTCCTCGAACGGACAGCGCCACTGTACAATCGTGCCGCAGCCGCGCGGATAGCGGATCACGAACGTGCCCTTTCCCGGCAACTGGGCTGTGTACATCAGCTTGCGCAGCTCATGCTCATCCATGGGCGATGCGATGGTGAGGTTCGGAATGGGGCGCAAGGCCGCCATGTCGAACGCACCATGATGGGTGGCCCCGTCCTCTCCTACCAGTCCGGCCCTGTCGAAACAGAGTACCACGGGCAGGTTCAGGATGGCCGCATCGTGGATGATATTGTCGTATGCCCGTTGGGCGAACGCGCTATAGATATTACAGAACGGCAGCAGTCCGTCTTTGGCCATACCGGCCGAGAACGTCACGGCATGTCCTTCGGCGATTCCCACGTCGAAGGTGCGTTCGGGCATCTCCTTCATCATGATATTCAACGAACAGCCTGTGGGCATGGCCGGTGTCACCCCGACGATTCTGGGGTTCTGCTTGGCCAACTCCAGTAAGGTCTCTCCGAACACATCCTGGAACTTCGGTGGTTTGTTACCGTCGTTGCTCACAATGCGTTCACCGGTATCAGGGTCGAACTTCCCCGGTGCGTGCCACACGGTGACATCCTTCTCTGCCGGTGCATAGCCATGACCTTTCTGGGTATGCAGGTGCAGCAGCTTCGGTCCCTTCATGTCCTTCAGCTGGCGCAGGATGCGCACCACTTCCTTGACGTCATGTCCGTCGAACGGACCGAAGTAGCGGATATTCATACCCTCGAAGATGTTCTGCTGATGACTGATGGCGCTCTTCACCGCATTGCTCAGTCGGATAAGCCCTTTCCTGCGGTTATCTTCCAACATACCCTTACCATGCAGCCACCGCGACGCCTTGAAGCGGATGCGGTTATAGGTCTCGTTGGTGTTCAGGTGAATCAGATATTCCTTCATACCGCCCACGGAGCGGTCGATCGACATATTATTATCGTTCAGGATAATCAGCAGGTCGTTGGGCGAGGAAGACACGTTGTTCAGTCCTTCGAACGCCAGTCCGCCCGACATGGCCCCGTCGCCAATCACGGCCACCACCTTCCTCATCTTCCCGTCGGTGTCCTCCTGCATGGCAGCCACGGCCATACCTAAGGCCGCAGAGATACTGTTCGAGGCATGTCCACAAGTAAAGGTATCGTATTCGCTCTCCTTGGGCGAGGGGAAGGGCATGATGCCATGCAGCTTACGGTTGGTGCAGAACTGCTCGCGCCTGCCAGTGAGAATCTTATGACCATATGCTTGGTGCCCCACGTCCCACACAATGCGGTCGTCGGGGGTATTGAAAACGTAGTGCAGGGCTACCGTCAGCTCCACCACACCCAGACTGGATGCTAAATGACCGGGGTTCACCGACAGCTCCTTCACGATGTCCTCGCGAAGTTCCTTGCACAGCTCTGGCAGTTCTTCTACCTTGAGTTTCCGTAGCTCTTCCGGCGTATTGATCTTGTTCAGTAAATCGAAATTCGATATGTCTGTCATATAAATATGCCAATAAACATGGCAAAGGTACAAAGAATCAGTATAAATTCCAAATTTTTTCGGGTTTTTCAGAAATACCACCTCAAACCGCCAGTCAAGAGCAATGCACCCTTGGCATACACGTCGTCTTCCTCTTTGACAATCACCTCATCAGGTCGCTTGAAAGTACCTACCACGTATCCAGCCTCTATACCGATGCCGAAATGACGTGTGATCATGTAATCCACATCAGCGGTGAAATGAAAGCCCAGTCCGCTCTGCTTATGAAAGTTCTTGATGGTATAGCGGTTATATCCAACACCGAAACTGATGTCGTAAAGCCAGTTACGCTTGTTTCCAAAGACTTCCGACCAACTTGCTGTGGCACCGATATAATCCATGCGGTAGTTCCCTAACTTGGAACAGGTGGCGTCGTGATGCATATAAGTGAAGCCCATATACGTGTTGTTTCCTAAGATCAGGCACTCGTAGCCTGCTAGCACACTGCTTCCTAACCTGGGGCGGTACAGGTTGTCATACGTCTCAATCTTATCGGGATCCCACCCTAAACCAAAGTTTGCCCTTAACCTGTTGATGGGTGGGCGCGAGAGGATCTGTTTCTGGTAGAATCGCTCCTCTGCTTCCTGCATGGCTTCCAGTTGCGAAACGAAATCATTTTCAGTAACGAACACCAGTGAATCGGGATCGATTTTCCCTGCCAACAGGATATTTCCGGCGATCTGATGACAGGAACCATGCCTTAATGAGGGCGTTTGATGCTGTACGATCTGGAAACCGTTACCGCCAACCTTGGCTGATTCCTTGATGGCCAACGACTTCACATAATCATAGTTGCAATGGGTGGTCGTACCACGGTCAATCACGGCTACGTATCCCAAGGTCATGGCATCCGCAGGGATGGAGTCCTCGGGCTCATACACCACCACGTTCTCAACACTTTTCTCTGGATATGTCATCAAAATATCGGTCAGCACCCTTGGCTGACACCCTGTAAGCATGATGATTCCCATCACCCCAAATCCAATCTTTACAATCGTTTCTTTCATCATCGTTAGGTTTTAACATGCAAATGTACAAAGAAAACCGCAATAACGAAAGAAGTTGGGGAAGAAAAACAAGTTTTCCTTTTGCATTTCTCTCGTTTATTGCATAAAATCTTCACGCTCGAGTAAACAAATTTATTTGTTTTCTTCTCGCTTAATCAGATTTTTCGTATCTTTGCACAATGATACTATTAACCATTTTATAATAATAAAAACCAAAACGCTATGTTAGTTACAAAACGAATCCTCATCACGCTGATCACCCTCGTGATTACGAGTACAGGAGCATGGGCTCTTAGTCAAGATACAGATGGGTATTATCTCATTGGCTCGTTACAGGACTGGAAGGACTTTGCTAATCTTGTCAACACCCAATATCCTGGAAAGAAAGATGCCCGTATGACCGCTGATATTGATTTGGGAACAGATCAAACAATGTTGGGAAGGGGCACTGACCCAAACACATATTATTATCTAGGAGAATTTGACGGACAAGGGCATACGCTAACCATCGCCTATCAAGGTGAACTAGGTTATCAATTCTATGCAGCGCCTTTCCGACATGCAAGTTTGTGTGAAATTAGAAACCTAAATGTGAAAGGAACGATATCTGTTTATAACAAGATCAACCAAATTTATGTTGGCGGAATAGTAGGGTATTCAACCTCGACTTGCAAAATAAAGAATTGTCACGTAGATGTGGATTTTATATCGCCAGCTGCTGCACAATTTAATATCAATTATAGCAGTTTGGTAGGTTGTGCAAGTTCCAATGCAATCATATCTGACTGTATGGTGGAGGGGAATGTAAAAGGCAAAGATGGTATTTCGACTTATTATAGCCCTTTCATCGGTCTTATCACTTTCATCAATTCATCAACTCCATCTTCTATTACGACCAGTCTTTCCACTGCAACGACAGAGAATGTGTCGTTGGTTACTGGAGCGTTTCGATCAGTAGATGGCCCCCAGACAGGTATGACTAATGTTTATAGTCGGTATGTGGGTGCTTCAAAAGAGCAGCAGTGTACTGCTTGGTCGGAAGAACAACTCACCAACGGCTATATCGCTTATAAGTTACAAAACGGGCGCAGCAATCTTGTATGGGGGCAGAAAATCGGTACTGATGCTACTCCTATCTTTACAACGATAGAAAGTAAACGCGTTTATCGTACCACCAATGGTTTTACCAATATTTCTACCCAAGCAAGTTCAGGTATTAAGAGGGATACTGAAGGTTATTATCTAATTGATGATTGTCTCGATTGGGAGGATTTTGCCACCATTGCCGAGAATACTCCGACGGCCAAGGCCCGTATGATCGCTGATGTTGATTTGGGCTATACCCAGATAAAGGTGGGTGTCACGAACCCATTCCAAGGCACTTTTGATGGCCAGGGACACATTTTGACCGTTCACTATCTGCCATCAACAACCTATAGCTCTCCATTCCCCCAAACCGCTGGCGGGGCAGTTATTAAGAACCTGCGCTTTGCAGGCACTTTGGAGAATGTTTCCAGTAACCGTCCTGCACTCGTCAGCATACATAACAATGGCATCTTGAATATTGAAAAGGTATGGAGCTCTGTTGATATTACTTCCACCATAACAGAATGGGATGAGTCAGCCGCATTCGTAGCCTGTTGCAATGGTACCATTAACATCAACGACTGCATGTTTACAGGAAGTATCACAAGTAGCGGTGAAGAAGCTGGTTGCTTTGTAGGTGGTGTTCATAGTAATAATGTCTACATTAACAACTGTCTTTCCACGGCGACGTTTAATCTTACAGGTAATAATCCTGGTCTGCGTGGAATATACAACAACACTTATATTCTGCGATTCCCTCCTGCTGCCATTTCTCCCGAAATGCAGTGTACAACCAGCGAATTGTATAACGGTTCTATTATCACCAAACTGCAGGCAGGTCGTTCGGAAAGAATCTGGGTGCAGGATGCTGAAACAGGATTACCGTCGCTGAAGATTTTCGCCAATTCTCCATCTATTACGACGGGGATTGATAGAGGAAAACTGTTCGTTGGGGATATAACTGGGTGGTACACTATCAATGGACAAAAGCTAAGTGGTAAACCCACAAAGAAGGGTGTGTATATTATAAATGGCAAGAAAACCATTGTTGATTAATGGTTAATTGCAATTATGTCTAATTTATATAATTGGTAAAGAAGAAAGTATAAACAATGAAAAGGAAACAATTGTTAATGACGGGAGGACTGTTGATGGCATGCCTCATCGCAAACGCCCAACAGAAAGACGGCGGTATCTCCAAACAGATGCTGCAGGAGATCCAGCAGTCGCAGACCATGCTGCCGCAGGACAAGGCGCTGTTCAACGCACTGGCTTCGAACAAGATAGACGACCTGGCGAAGAACTTTGAGCATCAGAACCTGCTCGACACGCATTTCAGTGTGGAAACGCCTTCGCAGAGTATTACCGACCAGAAGAGCTCCGGGCGCTGTTGGATGTTCAGCGGACTGAATGTGCTGCGTTCGAACTTCACCTCGCGCAAAGACTCACTGCTGGGCTTCGTGCCGGCAAAGAGTAATGTGCAGCTGGAGTTCTCACAGGATTACCTCTTTATCTACGACCAGCTGGAGAAGGCGAACCTGTTCCTGCAGGGTGTGATCGACCATGGTAAGAAACCCATTGACGACCAGCGGGTGCAGTTCTTCTTTAAGTCGCCTATCGGCGATGGCGGTACTTTCTGTGGCGTGGCCGACCTCACCGAGAAATACGGACTGGTGCCGAAGGCAGTGATGCCCGAGACCTACTCGGCCGACAACACCTCGAAGATGGCACAGATCATCAAGAGTAAGCTGCGTGAGCAGGGCTTGCAGCTGCGTGAGATGGTGCAGGCAGGTAAGAGCGCCAAGGAGATCAACAAGGCCAAGACAGAGGCGCTGGGCGTGATCTACAAGATGATTACCATGAACCTGGGACAGCCGGTGAAGGAGTTTACCTATACCTTCCGCGATAAGGACGGCAAGGCTATCGGAGAGCCCAAGACCTATACCCCGCAGAGCTTCTACAAGGCGGTGGTAGGCGAACCGTTGAACGGCTCGTTTATCATGGTGATGAACGACCCGCGGCGCGAGTATTACAAGACCTACGAGGTGGAATACGACCGCCATACCTACGACGGTACTAACTGGGTATATCTGAACTTGCCGATGGATGACATCGAAAAGCTGGCTATTGCCTCACTCAAGGATGGACGAAAGCTCTACAGCAGCTACGATGTAGGTAAGCAGCTCGACCGTCCTCGCGGCTATGCCGATCTGGAGAATTTCGACTATGCATCGCTGTTCAACACTACCTTCTCCATGGATAAGGCGCAGCGCATCTCTACTTTCGACAGCGGTTCTACCCATGCCATGACACTTACCGCCGTGGATCTGGACGCTAACGGGAAGGCTACGAAATGGAAGGTGGAGAACTCTTGGGGCGCTACTTGGGGACAGCGAGGCTGTCTGATTATGACCGACCGCTGGTTCCGTGAGTATATGTTCCGCTTGGTGGTTGACAAGAAGTATGTGTCTGCCGACATGCTCAGGATGGCTGCACAGAAACCTGTCATGGTGATGCCCGAAGACCCGCTGTTCCAAGTGGATGAATAAGAAACTTTGTTAAAAAACAAGGGAAAGTAGTACCGATTAAAAAATAATGTGCTATATTTGTCACACCTTAGTCAACAAGGATTTTTTATGTTTAACAAAAAATATTATCTATCATGAAGTACAAGATTATCGACGTTGAGGGCATTGGTCCCGTGTATGCAGAGAAACTGTTGGCAGCAGGTATCGTTGATACTGACATTCTGCTGGAGAAATGTGCAAAACCAGCTGGTCGTAAGGCTCTCGAAGAGGAGACAGGCATCAGTGGCAAACTCATCCTGACTTGGACCAACCATTGCGACCTGATGCGCATCAATGGCATTGGTCCGCAGTTCTCAGAACTGTTGGAGGCTGCTGGTGTGGATACCGTAAAGGAACTGAAACATCGTGTTCCCGCTAATCTGCAGGCAAAACTTGAAGAGATTAACGCACAGAAGAATCTCGTGAACCGCGTTCCCGCTCTGAAGGAAGTGGAGAAGATGATTGCCCAGGCCAACGAGCTTCCGGGCGTGATGGAATACTAATCAAGTTGACAGTTGACAGTTGATAGTTGATAGTTGACAGTTAAAAATCAACTGATAAGAGTTAACTGATAAAAAAGAGTGGAGAGTTTGCTACCGCAATGACTGGCGCGGAAACAAACTCTCCATTTTTTATTGCTATGCGATAGAAAACTATCAACTGTCAACTATCGAAAAGCTTGTATTAAACAAGCTTTTCGATCAAGTCTGCTCTTTCGCCTGGCAGCATATCGATGACAGGCAGTTCGATCATGGTGTAGCAACCGGGCTGCTGGCGCATGGAGGCGCGGGCCACATTAACCAGTACTTGAGCGGTGAGTGCGGGGTTGTTGATACTCATGTTGAACTCCAGACGCTGGTTCTGTGTCTTTCCGCTTACACCCTTTCTTACCAGGTGTACGCCATGTCCCATATCCTTAACAGCATCTACCGACTCCACGGCAAATACATGGGTCTCGTCGTTGGCGAAATACGGGTCGGCCTTGATGGCAGCAGTTACATCTTCCAACTTAGCACCATCTTCCAATTCCACATACACCATTCTGCGGTGAATACCCTCACCCAGAGGAATGGTCATCGACAAAGCGTTCTTCACACCTTCCTTGGAGCGAACGCATACGCTGTGGCCCATCGACATACCCGGTCCGAAGTTCGTATAAGAAAGACCTTTGGGAGCCAGACTCTGCATCAAGGTGCGCACAATACTGTCGGATCCTGGATCCCAGCCTGCAGCAATCACGCTCACCGTACCGGTCTGCTTGTTCACTTCCATCAGTCGTTCACGATAACCGCGGATATTGGTATGAATATCAAAGCTGTCAACGGTATTGATACCCAACGGCAGAATCTGCTTGGCATACTCCTCACACGAGCGGGTAGGGGTGGCCAGGATAGCCACATCCACATCCTTCAGCTCCTTGATGTCCTTCACTACGTCGTAGGCGGCCAGCTCAGCTGGTTTGTCCTCTGCACCCTTGCGGCGCACCACGCCTGCAATCTCAAAGTCTGCCGAAGCCTCCAGTGCCTCGATGGTAAATTTTCCGATGTTGCCGTAACCTACTACGGCTGCTCTGATTTTCTTCATTTTACTTACGTTTATAATGAGTTTGTATTGTTTGCGGTTGCAAAATTACATAATTCCTCACAAAAACATTTCTTTTTGATAAAGAATTTGCAAAAAACCACTATTTTTTATGATTCCTCCATGCACGATGATTGTCAGGAGGTCATCTGATAATCACTTTCCTTCCGTTACGGATGTAGATGCCTGCCTTTTGCGGTTGCTGAACCCGCTGTCCTTGTATGGTATAGAGCGGGGAGGAAGGATGATGATCTGTATGACTGCCCATGTTGGGGATATCGGTAGCCACCATGTCGTTTACCCCGAAGCATACATTGACGGAGCTGTAGTTGGCTATCGGGTCGAAACCGAACTCGGTAATCATCCTTGTATGCTGCTCATCGGTAATGTTCCACGTGAAGTTGTCCTTATCTGTAACATCATCCGGTACGTTGATGTTGACAACATCCTTTGCGAGAATAAATAAGGTCTTGCCACTCTTGTTCTTCAGGTATATTTCGCTGCTAAGTCCAACAGAGTAGTTCAACACCCCGAAGAGAGCCAACCCCATAACGGTTGTCACTTTCTTTTCGATAAGATTATTAAAAGGTTGGGTAGGTGTGTCGCCAACGGGGAATGAAACCTTCAGCGACTCATTGGGCTTTGCCACGTTGAACTTTACCTGCAACTGATTACAGTCTGCATAAGGGTCATACCCCAACATCGAGATAAGCAACAGGTGATGGTTGGTATTTAGCTGACAGGAAACATTGTCGGCTGAGGTAACACCAGGGAACACATTGATCCTATTACCATCTGTAGTAATGGCAAGCAGATTCTTCCCGTTGTTGGTAACCAAGACGTTTCTTGAGCTGGCCTCTAACCCTAATGCACCAAAAATCGACATGATCTCAACCATACCCAGAGAAGCCTCGTCAAACTCATCTTTTTCATGCAGTCGTTTGGTAAAGGTAAGCGTTTTTGTCTGAGAGGGAGCCGACAGGTTGAATGCCAGTTTCACAGTCTTGTATTCCTCTAGGGGGATGACTCCATCCTCCGTTATCTCCAAGGCATTGTGGTTCTCGTTGGTCAGATTATAGGTTACATTGTTTGCCGAGCTGACGTTCGGAAATACGGTGAGATTATTCTCGCTCAGTGCCAGCAGATTCTTCTCTTGATAGCTGTAGGTAATGTAATTAGGATCGGTATTGGCTACCGACTTCAGTACGTTAAACTTCACCAGACAGTCCAATGCCAGTTTTTGATCCTCACTCAAGTCATCCGTGTTCATCAGTCGTTTGCTGATGGTAAAGGTCAGTGTTTTGGTAGGCGTTACCTTCTTCTTGATAGCCACCCATTCCCCTTTCACGATTTCACCCTGCGTGTCCACCACGGTTCCTTCAACCACCTTCGCGTTGAACGGTCTGATGATTTCCAGCGGCTCATTAATACCAATGGTGGCAAAGTTACAAATGGCGCCTTCGTTTCCAAAGGCATATAACTGTGTGCTTTCACCCGTTATACCGAGCACATTGCCAAAATCTTGTGCAAAGATACCCATGTATCCCCCTTTAGCTTTCACTACCGCACCGCCATTAATGATGAGTCTGGTTATACGGTTGATCAGACGGATACCATATTCCTGACCATCAAGCATCAGTTGTCCGGCACCTGTAATGGTGGCTGCAGCCGTTACGTGCAAGGCAGCTACACCGCCTTTAATGGTGTTCTTGCCGACAATCTTTACAGTAATTCCTCCCACACCTAAGCTAATACCTTGTCCCTCCGTTACTTCAATGATAGCATTGTTGAGCGTAAGAACATTTTCCGAGGGATCGTAAGTGATGCTACCGCCCTTGACTCCCTTCAGTTGCGATAGCTTGTTGATGTTACTGCTGGTTACCTGATTCCCAGCTACATAAAGGTTGTAATTCTCTGCGCCTTGCACCTGCATGTTCACGGCAAAAAGCAAGGCTGCCATTAGTGCGATGATTGCTTTTTTCATTGTTGTCTTGTCTGTTTTTTTAAGTGTTATAATAATGAATAGGCTTGTTAGGGTGCAAAGGTACGCTTTTTTCTTTGAACTTTGAACTTTGAACATTGAACTTTATGATTACTTTTATGGAATTTTAAGAACCAAAAGGCCAAGGGATTAAAGACCAAAGAACCAAGATTTAATGTATATTGATTCTCGTGGTGATTGGCGCAAAGATAAACATGCAGCATGGCCTTTCTGCATTCTGATTTTTGTGTGAGATAAAAAAAGTAGTCGGTTCTATGAGAGAAAACACGAACACGGATGACACGGATCTGACCTCACTCCTTGAAGATTTCATATTTCGATTTACAAAAAACACGCAAAGGTACACAAAAAATCCCTGAAACCCTAATAAATAAAGGAAAAATGATCAGTTCCAACATACACTAAAGGTACACCAACATACACTATAGGGGCTTCAACATACACGCAACATACACGCCGACGAGTTGTTGTGAAGATAAGTGGCAGTTGTTGTTAAGACAACCATGAGTAAACCGGCACTTTACTGGGAGTTTGTTACGTTCAAACTCAAAAAATCTCGAGAGAATTTTTGAGTAAGTGGCCTGTTTACTATGAGAAAGAAGCCTAGTTTCTTCTTATTCCCACGTTGGGAACTAACTATTCCCACGTTGGGAACTTTTTATTCCCATGTTGGGAACAATAAGTCGTATGTAAATCTCGCGTGTATGTTGCGTGTATGTTGAAGCCCCTATAGTGTATGTTGGTGTATGTTGCGTGTATGTTGAGAACACCCATTTTCCTCGTATATATAGGCGTTTCCAGCAAAATCCGTGTATGTTGCGCCAGTTTTTATATTCAGAATTGGAAAAAGATAGGTTTTGCATGGCGAAACCTATGGTTTTAGCCTCCAATACCTATGGTTTCAGGCGCCAATACCTATGGTTTCAGGCGCCAATACCTACGTTATTGGAACGCAAAATCATAGGTATTAGGAACGGGTTGATCCTCCACTACCGATGAAAAACAGCTACGGGTTGTAGCAGATATCAAAGTGGATGAGCGTTACTTGTTCTTATCGATCTCTTCATGGGCATTATCTCAATAACCCAACATGGCAGCAGGTGTTATACCCAATGTCATACAGAGCAGACGGGCTATCTTTAGCGTCGGCTCCGCACGACCTGATACATAGTCACTGATACGTGACTGACTAACACCAATCTCCTGTGCCAACTGCTTCTGGCTCATGTTCTTCTCTACTAATGACAACTGAATTAACTGGGCAACAGTTGGCTTTGAAATTGGGAAGTGCTCCTTCTCATAATCAATCACCACATCCGACATCATCGTCAACTCTATGGCATTGCGATCGTTGGCAGGCGTGTTGTCGTCAACCAACGGAAGCAGTTCCTCTATTCTTGCCAATGCGAACTCATACTGTTCTTTCGTAATCTTTGCCATAACATTTCCTCCTTATTAAATTGTTGAAGCATCTATCTTATCGTATTCACTATGCGTACCTACAAAGCGGATGAAGATATGTCCTATCGTGAACTTAACGACAACCACGAGACGATATTTATTGCCTCGGATATTAAAGACATAATGCTGGTTTCCAACATAATCAGTGGCGGGGAAATCCACCTTGATATCCGACAGATTCTTCCATCCTGCCTTTTCGGCTATATCATACCAGCGTTCTAAAGCAGCTTGGGAGTCCCCATGTCCTTCAGCGCTATAGAATTCCACCAGTTTTCTATGTGATACTATTCTCATTGTACTCGATTTTGTGCTGCAAAGATACGAAATTGTTTTGAAATTCAAAACAAATCACCATATATTTTTTGAATTATAATATTTTGACATTGACAACTACGCTTAGATGGCCGCACAGACCTTCACGAGCCAGTAAAGGGAACCCCACCCCAGCCCTAATGGCACCGGCATCGTTTTTGCCTCGTGATAACACATGTCCTTATCTTTTCCCACAAATCACTTGGAAGTTATTGAAATAATCGCTATATTTGCGGTATCGTTTAAAAATAACCTATGAGGACGGATTAGGACAACCTATTGTAGATTGCAGACCTCCTTGAAGTGGACATTAAAGAGTTCTTGTCAAAGAATACAAGCGGTATCATTTTTCTCAAGAATATAAGTAAAAGTGAATATATTATGGAGTATACAAAAGAACAGAAAATGGCAATGTCCAAGGTGTTATTGGACATAGTGAGCGTTGATGAGCATATTGATGCCCGAGAAACTATGTATTTCGAGAGTATTAAGCAAGAGCTTCAATTGACAACCCAAGATCATTTCGACATCTTGCATCTCAACACTCTTAAATGCTTAAGCATCATAAAAGCGATGACAATTGAGCAAAAAACTGGATTTGCCACAATGATGCGCAAAATGATCATAGCGGATGAGTATATTGACCCTAATGAGGCAGCATCTTTCTACGATATATGCGAATTTATCCATATTAATGGAATAGGTTTAACAATTAAATAGAGTATATTATGAGCGCCAGCCAAGATTTTATCAAGAAGTTGCAAAAAGAGCGCACGGATTACAACCATGCCTCACAAGTTCGAATGCAAGCTAAATCACTTCTTCAATTATCCGTTGGAATATATACAGAACCAGAAAGATTCGTATATGAACTACTTCAGAATGCAGTTGACGCCTTTTCTGATACAGAAAGTAATACCTTAAATATCCTTATTAAGGCAGAAGAGGACCGATTCATTTTCATGCATAATGGAAAAGCCTTTGACTCAAAGGATGTTGAAGGAATAAGTGATGTTGGAAATGGTACCAAATCTAAAGACAGTAAAAAAATAGGTTATAAAGGTATTGGTTTTAAGTCTGTGTTCATGCCATCTGTTGATCATGTTGGAATAATCAGTGGGCAATACTGCTTTGAGTTTGATAAACACAAGGCTTGTTCACTTATGCCAAAATTCCCTCCAAGTGAGGGAGTTCTCGAACCCAATGATGTTCCGTGGCAGGTTATTCCTATCGACGCACCACATCTTCAAGAGTTGAGCCTACCTGGCTTTAATGTTATCACGATTGTATATACTAAAGAAGCTAATCTTATTGCCACACAAATTGAAAGATTGTTTTCAGACCTGCAATTTTTACTATTTTTGAGAAGTAATAATGTCATCATTAGCTTTGAACGGAACGGACAGCATATTTTAAATGTAGGAAAAGAACAGACCTGCGCCAACAGTAGCACATTGTCCAAAGTGATATTACATAAAAATGGGCAACCACAGAGCACTTGGATGCTTTATACAAAAGATGTCCCTGTTCCTGCTGAGGTCAAAACAGCTCTTGAGAATGATTTCAATACCCCTGATAAGCTAAAGGGTGCGGAAAGGGTTGAAATATCATTTGCTGTTCAAATAAATAATGATGAAGTTGTTCCGTTAAAGAATACTTCTGTTTTCACGTTTTTGCCCACATCTTACCGTGGATTACGAGAACCATTCTTGATCAACTCCAATTTCATTACAGACGCAGGTCGCCAGCAACTTCACCAAGAGAGTGAATGGAACAAGCTCATCTTTAGAAAGATTCCTGAATTGTATTTGGATTTCGTCTCAAAGTTCTCGCAAATATATTCCAACTATACGGAAGTCTTACCTACAATCTATCCTGACAATGATACATTAGTTGGGGTATACCGAAATGCTTTACAAAATGCCTTCGACTCAATTGCTTTCGTTCCAAATCGTAATGGTAATTGTCTTCTGAAAATCGGAGAAACTTTGGTAGATAGAACGGGCATTTCTAGGGGTGTTATTCCCATTGAGCGAATGTTGAAACATCTCAACAGAAAAATGGGGGGGCATTTTACGATAGATAGTTTTGTAGAAAATGAGGGGATTGTGGCGTATGCTCACAACATAATCAACCTGTTTGACAGAGAAGATTTGGTACAACTTCTTGCTGATAATGCTATTACTTCAAATATTTCTATTCAAGATGACATAAAGCTGATTCGATTCTTATACCAATTCTTCCAGCAATCATCTCTTGATTCATATAAAGGATCCCTTAAAGATACATCTGTTCTATATGATACAAATGGACATCTCAGACGTTTTGATGAACTATTTTTTCCGTCTAACTTCCAAGAGCAAAATGAAGAAATGTCGGATGTAGCTTTATTGGATGAAGAAATATACAATAACATCAAAAATGAAACCTCAATAGTTACATGGTTGGCATCTCTAGGAATACGAGATTTATCAAACACGTCTTTTGTCGATTATCTTTTTGCGCACCATGATTATATTACAGTTGAAAATGCTCTTTCTATAGGAAGATTCTTGTTTAGTGTGTGGAAACAAGAAAACTTCTTAGAGAAAGCATCATACAAAGAAGAAGTAAAGAACCTTTATTTCCTTGCCAAAGATGGCCAGTTACGACCTATAAGCAATCTGTACCTTGGCAGTATGTATAGGCCTGATGACGACATGGAACCCATCAATCAACAGCCCGATTTGTATGTATCAGATGATTATCCCGAATATGGAGATTTTGAGGATTGGTCTTTCTTCTTAAAGAAATGCGGAGCAATAGACAAAATAGGTATGGTCACTAAGGATTATACCACAGAAGAATTGGGGTTTAGCTTCATTAAAAAAACAGCAGAGTCATTTAGGGATTGCCCACATCAGTATTCTAACTATTGGGGATATAAGAACCCCATTATCAATATTCATTTTAAGGTTTCCTACTTCACGTTTATTGACTTTCACAATGCGAATTATGATTTAGATAAGTTCATCTTTTCCAAAGTCTTATCAATGAACCGTAGTGAATGGAGTACTAGTGATAAGGTTTATGGTAACATTAACTACTGGGGGAATAGGGTTGAACGGACTTTGAAAGAATTCGCTCCTTATGAATATAAAAGTCAATACAACTCTTTCCTTGAATATATAATAGCTAATGAACAAAAGTTCCCTACCACTCAAGGCACCTCTATTTCTCCTAGTGAAATATTCATTAACAATCCTACTACGGAAGAATTGGGAGGCAAATATTTGCCTATATTAGCTATAGATGCTAAAGTTCATGAGAGTTGGCGATCTATTCTTCCTTTTAAAATGAACCTGACAATAAATGATTTGTTGGATGTCCTGGAAAGAATCTCAATGAATGATGATGATGAAGACAAGGATGCAAAAAAGGAACGCATATCCAAAATTTATCGCGAAATAATTGATAGAGACGAACAGTGCTCTCCAAGTATTAGAGAATGGGCGAAAACTCACAGTATTCTTTCCCATTCCGGGGACTTTCTTCCAGCCTCGGAGTTGACCTATATCACTGTCGATGGCTTTAAAAATAGTGAAAACAAGGTATACTGCGAAAAGATAGGTAAAGATTATCGAGAAAAGTTGCTCCAACTGCTTCGAACATTTGGTGTTCAAGTCATTACGCAAAAAGATATAACTACAGAATTCACTAATTCCGTCGAAAACGAAGAGCTTAAAACACAATTATTAAAGAAGTTGCAATACCTTGCCGTATTGCGTGATAATTCGAAATTAGAATTCGAAGAGAAGAAAGCAGAACTAGATAGTAAGATACAGAAAACTCATTTTTTCAAATGTGATTCTATATCTTTGACATATGGTGTAGACAAGGATACCATTTCAAAGTCCACGTTCTCAAAGGGAGACTGCTTTTATTATACAGGAAGGATTACACCTGCGCTTATGGAGCCGCTGTTATCACCTCTATGTAGTCATCTTAACTTGGGAAGCAGTAATGACGGCAAATTGATGGTGATTCTTATAACTGACGATCATCAATCTCTTGTTGATTATCTCGCAGACTGCGGCTACGACGTGAGCAAGTTAATCGAACCTTCAGTTGAATTGACCGTTAATAAAAGCGGTGCTAGTGGATCGCAAGAAATTACCTTGCCCACAGAAGAGGTGGACGTGCGCGAATTAGGAAATGTTGAAATAGAAAAGCAGAAAGAAGTCAATAAGGAGGCTCGTATTCATGCCAAGCCATACCTTGCTGCACATGGTTATGATGTTTCTTCGTGGGAACCAGAAACATCCCTGCCAGATTTAGTCAGTGTCATCAAAGATCCTAATGGCAACCCAATCAATGTAGTAATCCGTAGCGCAAAACAGCGTTATATCCATCTTTCAGCATCATCATTTGAGACTTTAATGTCTAATCCAAATAATCTACTCATTGTAGAAAACAATCAAGGTATCCGACCGGTAACTTTTGAGGAATTGTTCGGAAACGACTCTAACGTCAACCTAATATTTGATGCACGCCATACGCCCAGAGAGTATTTCCAGGCACTAGCGATTATTTTCAAATACGTTAAGAATACTGAATTCGTTGTTAGAGATCCACACTTCTCAGCTTATGAGGAGATTAAAGGATTTGGTTTGGAGATGAAGAATGATGGAACAATATTAATTGCCACAAACGAAGATATTTAACTATGCAGTATACAAGAGAACAGCAGGAAAAGTTCCTTGATGAGGAGTTATCCGCAATATCAGAGAAATATATTAAACTAATTAGTAAGAAGGCCATTGCTTTGATGGAGAGTGGTGAAGTGTTCGTCTCTCAATATTTAAAAACGGACGAACAGGGATGTGTCATCTTGAAGATGCGCAATTCTCGAGGCCTGCCAAGAAAGGGAGACTATTTCTGCGCCGCTTTGTTCATTGGAGAGATGTGTAAGTTCA
Organism: Prevotella sp.; assembly: GCA_017651265.1. Lineage (GTDB taxonomy): Bacteria > Bacteroidota > Bacteroidia > Bacteroidales > Bacteroidaceae > Prevotella. The sequence continues at coordinate 110,700 of JAGCDO010000008.1, forward strand.
GAAATTGGGGAGACTATTCTTGGGCTGACTTAAGGCGAAAGTTCCAAAAGGAATTTTCGGAAGTGTACTGTGCCTGGCTTGGGAAAACTGATGATCCTGATTTTTCCTTCGTAGGAATCAAAGGAGTCTCTCTGGATCTTTCGAACGAGCTAAGGCCAGAGTGTATCCTTGTTCTTGGACCCCAGGAACCGCCGATTAAGTATTACCAAAATCTTATTAGCATTGTGCGTGCCGAACCTGCAGATAGCGTAGTCGGCAAAATGATGGATTATGATTCTCAGCTAGTTAAATGGAATCCTGTTAATCTATCCGCAAAAAACAGTACAGGAGAGTTCTTTCGTGGGCAACTGTCATTGACTGATGAAATAGTTGTCCAAGGGCCTCCCGGTACAGGTAAAACATATAAAATGGCTAAAATGATAGCTGGTCTTCCAGAGAATGCCAGCGTTCTTGTTACAGCACTGACTAATCGAGCATTAATGGAGTTGGCTGGGAAGGATTCATTAGAAAAAATGCTCGAAGAAGGGCGAGTCTATAAAACCAGTCTAACAACGGATGAGCAAAGAGAAATACCCAAACTTCAACAAATCGATGGGGCTGATATCCATTGTGTCCCTGGAAACCTTTCTTTGGCAACGTTCTATGCGGCTTCCAACTGGGCCAAAGTGATAATTGATCAGCCTCCTTTTGATTATGTCATTATGGATGAAGCCAGTCAAGGATTCTTTGTAATGGTTTGTGCAGCAAAAAAATTAGGCAAGAAGGTTATCTGGATTGGAGACCAATGCCAGATGCCACCAGTCATTAACATGAACCCAGACAAATTATTAGAGAAGAATTGGAGACCACTTTCGTCAGGATTCAAAACTCTTTGCGAGAACTTCTCATACCCGAGTTATTTGCTAGGCGATACTTACCGCCTTTCTGAAAGAGCATGTGCTTTTACAGGTATCTTCTATGATGGTGCACTGCGTTCGGTCGCTGACAAACATGATGATTTGCCTATTACGAATCTTTCTCCAGGCGGTGGGCCATCACTCTTGACACTTCCGCTTGAATCAGGAAATCGTGCCCCGGAAAAAATGATTGATGAGGTTCTGAATATGGTTAAAGCTATTCTAGCGTACAATTCCAAGTTGGAGATAGCCATTCTTTCAAAGTTCAGAGCCACAGTTAAGAATATGCAGCGGGCATTTATCAACCTTTATGGGGAGCAGAAAAATGTCTTAATTGATACTGTTGAGAGAGTACAAGGACTTACCTGCGATGTGTGTTTCTTCTGTATACCAAACGATTTGCAGTATATGTCTCTGGAAAAGCCTTTATTCAATGTGGCTACAAGCCGCTCTGTTTTCAACACAGTCATCGTTTGTGATGAAAACATGTTGGACACGGTTGATATGGATATTGATGTGCGCAATTATTTGGAGCGTGCGAAATCAAACTCTATTCCAAAAATTGAAAAGCCAGAAGAAGATGACCAAAAGCCGAGGCTTAAGGTGCTTGGAAAGATAGATCCCTCCTTGCTTGAGCGAAAAAAAAAGGAAATAAGCAAACTTAAACGAAACTATTATGTGATTGATACAAATGTATTCGTAAAATGTCCAGATATCATTGATCGAATAAAAAAAGACTATCCCGTTATCCTATCTGCAAAGGTTGCTGATGAACTTGATAAAATGAAAATAAAGCTTGATGAACAAGGTAAAAGAAACGCAGAAAAGGCGCTTCGTTACCTAAATTCTTCATTAAAACATAAAATCATATATGAGTTGGCTGACACATCACTATTGCCACATGATTTTGATAAGAAGTCTGCTGACAATATGATTCTTTCTGTCGCTCTTAAATACAAAAGTGAAAACCCGATAATCCTCACTTCTGATAATGGGCTTCAATTAAAAGCAAAGATTTTAAAAATCAGCACAGTTAATTTGAAAGATTTTCTTAAGAGATAGATTATAATGTTACTAATATGTACGAATGACATTAGGCAAAACCATATAATACTTTTGCTATGCATTTTGTTCTAGAACAATAAATTCACGAACATAGAGTCCGCAAGTACAAGTGTTGAAAAGAATAATGGATTACATAAAATACAATAAGTCGTCTTTTGAAATAAAGAAAGATTGTCTTGAGCATGGCGAAAACGGAGCATTGCCACCCACTTTGGACGGTTCAATCCATCCACTTTTGAGTCTGAAATCGGCTTAAAAATGGCTTAAAAAACGGAGCATTGCCGTTCAATATCGCCAAAAATGCCGAAAAACGCTCAAAAAA
>JAGCDO010000009.1 GCA_017651265.1 Prevotella sp.
TGTCAATTTCGCGAAGCGATTATCAGGTGGTTATTGCGGCGGGGTCCCACCTCTTCCCATTCCGAACAGAGAAGTTAAGCCCGTCATCGCCGATGGTACTGCAATGCAATGCGGGAGAGTAGGTAGCCGCCTTCTTTCATTCTGGAGAGGTTTCCCAAACGGGAAGTCTCTCCTTTTTTTATGTCCAATTCATGAACCGTATCATATATCTCTCATCTTTCATCTCACATCTCTCATCTTTCATCTTTAACTATGCCCATATAAAAAACGATGCCTCCCAAGTATGGTACTTGAGAGGCATCGTAATTTAGTATGATAAACTATCATTTACAACATTGGCATGGAATCTTATCGATTCTTCTCTGGTGTCTTCCCCCTTCGAATTCTGTAGCGAAGAACTCATCCATGATGCGCTCTGCCATATCAGAGTCGATGAATCGACCTGGCATAACGAGCACATTCGCATTGTTATGCTGTCGGATGAGGTGTGCGATTTCTGGAATCCAACACAGACCAGCACGGATACTTTGATGTTTATTCAAAGTCATGTTGATACCTTCGCCTGATCCGCAGATAGCGATGCCAGGATAGACTTCTCCATCCTCGATACCTTTAGCAAGCGCATGTCCAAAGTCGCTATAGTCGCAACTCTCTTCGGAATAGGTTCCGTAGTCCTTATACTCGTAACCATTCCTTTCGAGGTATGACTTCACGAACTGCTTCAATGCAAAACCTGCATGATCAGAGGCTATGCCTATCGTTTTAATTTCCATATTCTTCGAAGTCAAAGACAACGTTATTATCCCAGCAAGGCCTTTACCTGCTTATACACATTCTCGCCAGTGTAGCCCAGTTTCTCGTCGAGCACCTTGTAAGGAGCAGAGAAGCCGAAGCTCTGCAAGCCCCATACACAACCGTCAGCACCAACAAGTCCTTCGAGTGTAACGGGCAGACCAGCGGTCAAACCGAACTTCTTCTTACCTGCGGGCAGCACGCTCTGCTGATACTCCTTGCTCTGTGAGCGGAACAGACCCTCAGAAGGAACGCTAACCACGCGAAGCTTCACGCCGTCCTCACGGAGCAGCTTAGCACCAGCCTCCAAGGTAGATACCTCAGAACCAGAAGCCAAGAGGATCACGTCGAAGTCCTCATCTGATCCAGCTACAACATAAGCACCCTTCTCAGCCTGACTGTAGTCGTTGCCCTCGGGCAGCATGTCGATATTCTGACGAGAGAAGATCAGGGCTGTAGGAGTATCTGTGTTCTCCATAGCCATCTTCCAGCATACGGTTGTCTCTTCTGCATCTGCAGGACGAACAACCAGTACGGAGTTCTTACCGCTATGGTTCTTCAGTTTCTCCATCAGACGGATCTGTGCCTCCTGCTCAACAGGCTCATGGGTAGGACCATCCTCACCCACGCGGAAGGCATCGTGTGTCCAGATGAACTTCACGGGCAGCTCCATCAGAGCAGCCATACGAACAGCAGGCTTCATGTAGTCGCTGAATACGAAGAAGGTACCACAGGCAGGAATTACACCACCATGCAGTGCCATACCGATACAGCAGCAAGCCATGGTCAGCTCAGCCACACCAGCCTCGAAGAAGGCGCCGCTGAAGTCACCGCGAACGATATCATGTGTTTTCTTCAGGAATCCGTCGGTCTTATCAGAGTTAGAAAGGTCGGCAGAAGCACAGATCATGTTGGGAACCTGCTCTGCGAGCACGCTCAGTACGGTAGCACTTGCGCCACGAGTAGCAGAACCAGCCTTCTGTTCCACCTTGCTCCAGTCAATCTTCGGAGCCTTGCCGCTGAACCACTCCTCAAGCTGTTTTGCCTGCTCGGGATGACCCTTTGCCCATTCAGCCTTGGCAGCGTAGCGCTCAGCCACGATCTTCTTCAGTTCCTCAGCACGCTTTGCATATAGTTCCTGTACCTCGGGGAAGATAACGAACGGGTTCTCAGGATCAGCACCCAGGTTCTTCATGGTCTGCACGAAGTTGTCGCCACCCAGAGGAGCACCGTGTGTAGCACAGTTGCTCTCGTAGCTTGAACCATCGGCCTTGCGGGCACCCTTACCCATCACACAATGACCAATGATCAGTGAAGGACGCTCCTTCTCGGCCTGAGCCTTCTTGATAGCCTCGCGGATCTGCTCCACATCATTACCGTCGATCTTCTGCACATACCATCCCCAAGCCTCATACTTCTTGGCGGTATCCTCGCAAGTAACCACCTCTGTCTTGGTAGAGAGCTGGATATCGTTGGCATCATAGAACATGATCAGGTTGTCGAGTCCCAGGTTACCGGCAATACGACCAGCACCCTGTGAGATCTCTTCCTGTACACCACCATCAGAGATGTAAGCATAGATGGTCTGGTTCATCACGTTACCCAGACGAGCCTTCAGGAACTTGGCAGCAATGGCAGCACCTACAGCGAAGGTATGGCCCTGTCCCAGAGGACCAGATGTATTCTCAATGCCGCGAGCCAGTTCACGCTCAGGGTGACCAGGAGTTACTGAACCCCACTGACGCAGGTTCTTCAGATCTTCGAGTGAGTATTTGCCAATCAGGGCAAGCTGACTGTAGAGCATGGGAGCCATGTGGCCGGGATCAAGGAAGAAACGGTCGCGTCCTTCCCAGTTGGGGTTCTCAGGATCGTACACCAGGAACTCGCTATACAGCGTGTTAATGAAGTCGGCACCACCCATAGCACCTCCGGGGTGACCAGACTTAGCCTTTTCTACCATAGCAGCAGCTAAGATTCGGATATTGTCTGCTGCTTTGTTCATCAATTTCTTGTCATTCATAATTAATGTATATTATAAGATATAGTTATCGTGTCTCTTTACAATGCAACTGCAAATTTACATATTTTTTTCCACTTTCCGTTGATTTCTTTGGATTATTTATTAAAATGATGGGAAAGGTAAGGAAAATGTAACAAAAAGCTAGCATTATTCCTATTTGATGCTACATTCCCCATGCTTGATAGTTCACATCGTAGCCAGCGAGCATGAACCAGTTGACCAGTGTCTGTTCGTATTTACGCAGTAAGAATAGCGGTGCTTCGGTGCGACTCATGGCTTTTGCCATGGAGGCTGATTTTGCTTCTTCACTCTCATCACTATCCTCCATGAGATAGGCGTAGGCTGTTAAGATGTCCAAATCGGTGATACCCGCATCTTTACACATCTCATCGAGGTCATCGGTTGTCAGATCCACCTTGGCCAGGGTTTCGCTGATATTGGGAATCAGGTCGAACCAAGTATAACGGTTGGGTAGATTTCCTCTTGCCAGACCTTTATTCTTGATGATTTTCCTCAGGTCGATACCCATGCTCTCGAGTGTCTTGATGAACTTGAGCAGGTTCATGTCACCCATCACCTCATGGTAGTAACGGTTCTGTTCACCCTCGTAGTAAACCACGGGCCAGAACTGGATGGCCGCAATGGTCTGGATGATCCACACGATGGCCGAACTGGTATGGTCGAGTTTGAACACCAATGTATTGGTCTGCAGATTGGTCTTACCCGGTACGATGCTGGGCGTGAACCCCTTGTCTTGCATCCAAGGAATGATGCTGCGTACGCACTGTATGGGTACATAGTTGTCGTGACGACTGTGTTCGATGAAGTATTTCTGTTCGGTATCAGGTTCCCATCCGTTCATCAGGTTGATTTCTTTCAACTTGGCCATGAGCGTCTTTGCCTGTTCCGTCTTCAGATTCATATAGGCTGGCTGTATCAGATTGTGGAGTGAATCCTTCATGTTGACGCCATAGTCGGATAGGGTAGATTTCCTCTTGGTCTTTACATACTCTTTAGCACCTGTGGCCAGAGGCTCTGTAAACAGATCCTTGTAGTCGATATTCATATGACAGTTCTCCACGCATGATATCAGCATCATGACCACATCCTTGCAGTCTTCGCACCAATCCTTCTCCACATATTCCTGATAAGCCACGGCATAGTCGGTAGGACCGCCTCCTGCAAAGGTCTTGGTAAAGGTAACCCCCTTATCCTTGTACTCCATGTCGCGCAGTTTGGCTACATAGAGCGACTCAGAACCTCCTTGTGAGAAGCCGAGGTTGAACAGGTACTTACCCTGTGGCAGTTGCTGATCGTCGAGAATCTGTCGCGCGGCCAGCAGACCGTCGAGCGAGTTCCGGGCATTCACGTCACCGCTGTGATAGAACGACGGGTATTCGCTGGATGATCCGTAGCCGATGAAATCGCTCATCACAAGGATGTAGTTCGGTTTCAAGGGATTGGCAATCAATCCGTTTATCAGTTCCTGGTTACCCGTTGACGGACAGTCGTCGGGTGAACCCAAGGTGGCGCGGTTGAAGAGCATGATGCCGTCACAGGGTGTTCCGTCGATGATATTAGAAGGAATCATCATCACACCGCTGATGGTGGCCGGCTTACCGTCGGCATCTCTCGAGGTATATTCATAGATGATGCGGCGTACTGGTCGGGAGTCTAATGAGAATCCTCCCACACGGGTCTTGATCACGGTATCGTTCTCATAGATAATCTTATAGTCGGCATTCTGTGCAACACAGGTAAGTGCCGTGGTAAAGGAACAAACAATGAAAGCTACCTTTACTATATTTGTAATACGCATGGAAATCATAGTGTTTAGTTTTTAATGATTCGTTTGTCAGACTTTTCACCCTTTTGCTCGATATAGATACCTTTCTGGGGTTGGTTCACACGCTGTCCGTTAAGATTATACCATCTGCTGTCAGTAGGTTGATCATTACTAATCTCGTTGATGGCAGTCTTTGTCGATGTCACCTGGAACGTAGCAGCCACCGGCCAGTGGTCGCCCAGTGGCTTTCCATCATATAGATAGCCTTCCTTGTCGATAGAGAAGGCTACAGGTTGAATCATCGTTCCCATCGATGGGTTGATGTAAATGATCTTGTCGAGCGTTTCTTCTCCAGCACTAGCCTCTGTACTTGCTTTTGCAGGATATACACCGCCTTGCTTCAGTTCCACCCATACATCGGAAGCTGTTCCTTGTCCTGTCTCATTGATGGCATCGATAAAAGTCTGTTTTACGTTGTCGCGCCCATAGAGACAGTTCATGTCACCAGTAATGATAATAGGATGCGAGCTGAGGTTCTGCAGCACATCCTCCTTCAGCTGTGCCAGCTGCGCCAAGCGAGCTTCACGGTCTTTCTCACCTTTCATCTCGACTTCATCCTCTTCCATGGTAGCGTCCATGTGCAGGTTATAGACAATGATGCGGTCGCCACTTCGTAAGGTCACCTCGTAACGGCGGAAGCCCTTGGTCACCATCTCGTCGTTGGCATGACTGAACTTCCCGAAGTTCTGCGTCCAAGGTGTTCGTGCAACAGCAGTTACTTGCAGATCGTTCTTCCAGCAGGTCATCAAACCGTCGCACCCAAAACGGTGGTTCTGCAGGTGAAAGAAGTCAATATCATGACCTTCTATTCCTACATCTCCGCTCCATTCGTCCATCTTGTAGTCATCCTCCAACCATACAGAAAGCACACCATGATAGTTGAAGTCTTCCTGCATCATCACCAGGTCATACCCCTTGTTCTTCAGGTATTTACCAATACGTGCTGTTCCTGTGTCACCAGGTCCGTCAGCGTTCAGTTCCAGCACCAAAGTCTTTTGGGGTAAACCATCCACATTCAGTGTGGCAATAGAAAACTGTTCCCCTGCCTCTTGTGCGGAAATCGTCAGGTTGCTACAAACCAATACTGTAGCAAGCATCCAAATTCTCGTTTTTTTCATAAGTAGTATCTTTATTGATTATTTCCATATACAATCGAGTTAATATTCTGATGCAAAGATAAATAAAAAAACTGTGACTACAAAGCCACAGTTTAATTATTTTGCTACAGACCATCTATAGGTCTGAAGAAGTGTTCTTTTACTTGATGTTCAGCACCACGATACTCTTGGCGGGTACCTTCACGGTGAGTTTGTTCTTCTTCAGCTTCGCATCCTTGTACTCTGCGGGAGCCACTACGTTAGGATGGTTGAAGTCGTTGAAGTCGGCCACGTTCTTTGAAGTCAGGATCTTTCCGTTAACCGACTTGGCATTGTATCCGTCGATGTCGAAGTCAATGGTCTGTGCCTTGTCAAGACTTACATTGGTCACGGCCAGGATGATACCACCGTCGGTAGTCTTGGCAGCAGAAGCTGAGAGGAGAGGGCAGGGGCGATAGCCAGCGTCCTTGGCATTCTGCTTCTCCTTGAAATACTCCTTGTTCACCTGTACAATCTCGCTGTTGAGATCAACGGGCAGATAGGTAGCCTCCTGGAACGGCGTGTACATCTGGAACACATGGTAAGTCGGTGTGAGCACCATATGACCCGTTCCTTCCTGGTCGGTAAGAATCATCGACTGCAGTACGTTCACCACCTGTGCGATGTTCGCCATCTTCACACGGTCGGTATGACGGTGGAACACGTTCAGTGAGAGCGCAGCCACGAAAGCATCGCGCAGGGCATTCTGCTGATACAGGTGTCCGGCAATGGTTCCGGGTTCCTCGTCCCACCAGGTACCCCATTCATCCACCAGCAGGTCAACCTCATGCTTGGGATCTGCTTTATCCATGATAGCCTTGTGCTTCTTGATCACATCCTCGATCTCCAGACACTTACCCAATGCCCAGTAGTACTGATCGGTGTCGAACTTCGTGGCAGAACCTTTAGATCCTTCCCAGCCCGAGCAAGTATAATAATGTAGAGACACACCCTGCATACGGTTACCGATCTTGTCCATCAGCACGGTGGTCCAGTTATAATCATAGTCGGAAGCACCACTACCGATGCGATACAGCTTATTGCCGGTATAGTCGCGCAGATAAGTATTGAACTTACGGAACTCATCCGAGTAGTATTCCGGAGTCATATTACCGCCGCAGCCCCAAGCCTCGTTACCGATACCGAAGTACTTCACCTTCCAGGCCTTGTCGCGACCGTTCTGTCTGCGAAGACGAGCCATTGGGGTATCACCATCACTGGTCATATATTCCACCCACTGAGCCATCTCTTTCACCGTACCAGAACCCACGTTACCGCTGATATACGGCTCGCAGCCAAGCATCTCGCACAGGTTCAGGAACTCGTGTGTACCGAATGAGTTGTCCTCAATCGTTCCGCCCCAGTTGTTGTTGCGCAGTGAAGGACGCTGGTTCTTCGGACCGATACCGTCCATCCAGTGATAGTCGTCGGCAAAGCAGCCGCCCGGCCATCTCAGCACAGGCACCTTCAGCGCCTTCAGTGCTTCGAACACATCCTTTCTGTAGCCGTTGATGTTGGGAATCTGTGAGTTCTCACCCACCCAGAGACCGCCATAGATACATGATCCCAGATGTTCTGAGAACTGTCCGTAGATCTCTCTGTTGATTTTAGCTCCAGGTTGGTCGGCATGAATAGTAGCCTTCACGTTGTCGGCAGCCGTTGCTGTGACTGCGCAAACCAGTGCGATAGTCGCGGTAACAAGTTTCTTTCTCATTTTGTCTTTTCTTGGTTTATACAATTTGGGCACAAATTTACACAAAAAAATCGAGATTATAGACCTATCCTAATAAAAACTGAGACAAATCTTAGAAATTCTTACGAACGCCCTGCCATTCGGGGAATTTCATTTTCAGGTAGTCATCATCCAGGAAGAGGGCCGACTGTCCTACTTTGCCTTTCAACTGCCAGTCGAGCCATTTCACCACAGCCTTTGCATAGTTACCGCCATATTTCTCGTAATAGGTACCGCTATGACCGTCCTTTGAGTTCAGCATCACCACGGGAATATTGTCGGCTATGCGCTCGTAGTCTTTCTGTGCATTACCGTATGCGATGTCGCCAGGACCGCCAATCATGTAGAACATCGGCTGATGAAGGTTCTTCAGCATCTCTTTTGTTGATCCCATCATCTCCATATCACCAATACCTGAGTTCAGCATCACGCAGGTCTTGATGCGTGGATCATGGGCAACACCCAATACTTGAGCACCACCACACGACTGTCCCATGGCTGCCACATGATCGAGATTCAAGCAATGGTAGTATTCAGAACCAGCATTCGCATTCTGGTCGGTCAGCCAATCAAGTACCTCGAGCAACATCTTCGGATACGTTCTGAAAGGAGGCTCAGCCTGCTGTTGCTTCTTGTTCTTCTTGGCTTTCTTCATGGCCTGCTCTCTTTGCTTGGCCTGTTGCTCCTGACGTGCCTTGATCTCTTCAGGAGTAAGGGGAAGAATCTTCTCGCCATTGGCCATGATAACCTCTCCCTTGGTTTCGGGATAAGAAGATCTAAGTACGCCTCTCCATTGTGCCATCACATCCTCTTCGTCGTACGGACCGATGGCTGCTGCTACATAACCGTAGGAGGCTACTTCGCTCAACAGGAGTCGCATCTCCACGTTGTTGTTGAAGCAGGCACCGTTGGCATAGACAATCACGGGCAGGGCACCGTTTTTGGCCACCACTTCCTTCAGATTCTGCGGGCGATACACCGTGAAACCTGTACATGTGGCGTCTCCCACCACTTCCGATTTGAACGGTCCTGTACCACCTTCTTCCACTACTTGACGATGAACCGTCTGAGCATTCATCAGTCCTACGCTTGCAGCGACCATCATCGCTGTCATTAAAAATCTCTTCATAATCTTTTCGTTTGCTATTTATTCCGCAAAGTTATATAGAATAATCGATACTACCAAGTTTTGGAACTGTAAATACAGTCTTCCAATCAAAATAGCAGAAATGAATTCTAAAACACGTTTCAATTTGGGTATAGGCAACAGATCGTTTGCGTATAGCCGCACGATCGTTTGCGTATAGGCAAACGATGGTAAAACGGCAGTTTTCTCCCTTTATCTTTATGGTTTCGCCCCTATAAGACCTAAGATAATGCCCTCCAAAACCATACATATCTTATTCTGAAAAGACAGCAAATGGTCACACGGTTACAGTTGAACCGTAACCGTTTGAAACAACCTGACACCTATGGTACGAGAAATCCATTATTGAGTATCGTTATCATCTTTAGGCTGTATAAATCCTATTGGCTTTCGTTTGGGTCGTTGGCGATGCTCCACTTGTAACTCAGCTATGGCAGTATTGATGGCCTCAAGTTGTGCACGGGTACTCTCGTTAATCTCATTCTGGTCTTCAAGCAGTTCTTCAATGTATGTGTTAGTTTCTTCAAGTTTCTTCTTCAACTCTTGAAACTCTCCATATTTTACTAAAGTCTTGATGGTTTGGTATTCCACGAAAGCTCTCATGACATCAATATTTGTATCAATTGCTGTTTCTGAGTTTAACACACTACTCAACATAGCAACTCCAAATAAAGTAAAAGCATACGGTGGCTTACGAAGTCCCATCTTAATGGAATTGGATATCACAATTTGTGATTTCCATTCTTCCATATCCTCCTTTGTCATCTGAAACATAAAGTCAGGTGGGAAACGCCTTAAATTACGTTTCACCTTCTGGTTCAATGTTCTTGTCTCTACACCATAAAGATCTGCTAAATCTCTGTCCAGCATCACTTTAATTCCACGAATCACATAGATCTTACTTTGAATGATTGCTCGTAAATCTTCTCTTTTGATAATGTAGTTCATAATGCTAAAAATAAGCGTTATACAAAAACGGTCACAAAGATAGCGTTTTCTTTTGAGACAACCAAAAGAGTTGTGAGCTTTCTTGAGATTTACAATGATTTTTCTTTTTCAATAAACAGTCTTATACTTAAAACGTTGACTGCAAATGGTCACACGGTCACAGCTGTGACCATAACCGCGCAGAGGAAAACAATCTGCTGAGATATTATATAAGATATTGATTATTATGTATATAAAGCAATGGTGCTCTTTTCTTTAAGACAAAACGGTCACATGGTCACAGCTGTGACCGTGACCGTTTTTATATCTTTATGGTTCCGCTGCGACTACAGGCTCGAAGTCATGCACAGGATAAGAATTACAAACTTGAATGATGCGTGCATCTAGAGCTAATAACCGTTATGATCTTGCATATCTCAAGAGCCTTCTCCTTGTTCGTTTCATTCCAGTCAACAATGATAATCCGCTCATATAGGTTTTCAATAATGACTGAAAGAATGCAAAGAAACCTGTTCTATTAAAAACCGATTCTTTTCTTCCCATTTGTTTCCAGACGTTCACTGTCGCAATAGGAAAAAAGGACTTTGATGATATTGTCCGACTGACCGTGCAGAATACTGTTAATAGCGTAATGTCGGGCAATGTTCTCAATCTGACCACCGCTGAAATCGTATTTGGTGGCGAGTGTAAGAATGACATCCTCTTCAAGAGTAGGCATCATCGTGTGCCAGATACTCATACGGGCTTCGAGGGTTGGTCTCTCGAACTTAATCTTGTATAGGAAGCGACGTTCGAAAGCCTTATCCATGTTACCTGCCAGATTAGTGGTTGCAATAAGAATGCCGTCAAGGTTTTCCATTTCTTGAAGGATGATGTTCTGGATGGAGTTCTCCATTTTGTTGACAGCAGATTGTGCTCCCTCCATACGTTTGTTGATGATGGCATCAGCCTCATTGAAGAGCAGGATGGGTGTCACTACGCTTTTCTTTACCAACTCACGATAGTTGTCAAACAATCCCTTGATGTTTTTCTCACTTTCACCAACCCAGCAACTTTTAATCTGGGAGATATTCACCTGCATGATGTCTCGACCAGTCAGGCGTGCAAGCTGGAGCACAGTTTCCGTCTTACCAGTTCCAGGAGCGCCATAGAACAGACAAGTAAAACCACAACGGAAACCAGAGTCTTTCATGCGAGAATGTACTTTCTGATAGTGGACATTATCCAGCAACTGACTCAGCTCATCAATCTGTGCTTGAATGTTCTTGTCATAGAAGAGTTGCTTTTCGGCAATCTTCTCACATTTGACAATATCTTTTCGTTGGTCGTTATAGGTCCTGTTACTCAAATCCAACTCCGGGAAAAATTCATCTTTCGCCTTCCGAGTCATGCGGAACGACTCACGATCCAACATGCCGTCATCATTGTTGTACTCTATGATATCTTCTATTAACAGCACGTGTCTGCCACCGGCTAATTGATTTTTTACCCGATTCCAGGTCCTCTTGTTATCATATAGGAAATCAAGGTCATGGAAACGAACATTATTGTCATTGTTGTTAACATACAGATGACAGAACAACAGCAAAAGCATCATTTCTTCTTCCATGTACTCCCATCCATATTGTTTGATGGCCTTTGTGAATAGTAATTGCGAATTGTCTTCCAAGAGTGAATGGATCTTCTGGCTCATGGCATCGAAGGTTATTTCATTATCGTTGCGTAGTTCGAAGATTTCCTCCAACTCACCGAAGAGTTCCACACAAGTGAGGTTAGTACATTTCTTTGGGACATATTTCTCATCACGCTTGAATGCTTCTATCACATCGTAAGGTACGCGATAGGAAATACTGCAACGTCTCTCCCTGCAACAGCGGATAAGTTCCTTCTTTTCCAACTCGTCGATATCCTTCAGATAGCGAAGAATGCGAATGGTGGAACAATTCACATCTTTACTTAATTCTCTTATCAGAATGCGGTCGTCATCACTCCGATTGATGAACAGAGATATCATCACACTCTGCTCCTTAGTAAGTTCGAGTTTGTTTGACACATATTTTATATACTTGTCAGCCTTGCGAAAGAATTCCTTACTTAGCTGGGATTCCTTTGCCAGTTCTACAATCTGCTCTACAGCTGTGAGCAAGTCCATTTTCATTCTTGTTGCCATAATTCTACAAGTTTTTAAGTATCATGCATTATCCTTTTACATCAAAAGATGGTTTTTTATATAGTCTTCATTTATGTCGAAATCATAAGAAGAGACAAAAACAATAATGGTCTTTTTGTTTTCAACGGCCTCTCCTTCTATTGAAAGAAAAGACTTTGACAGATCTTTCTCATCATTATACCATAAATCACACAAGTTATCAATAAGATACAAGTTAGAAAAACTGTTTGTAAAAGACAATATCTTGAACTGATCAAAATGAATATAGTTTGACCAAAAAGGACTATCGGGCAGATAATCGTTCAACTCTTCGGGATACCAGAACTGCCCATGGGTATTGTATTCATGGCGAAAACGGAGCATTGCCACCCACTTTGGACGGTTCAATCCATCCACTTTTGAGTCTGAAATCGGCTTAAAAATGGCTTAAAAAACGGAGCATTGCCGTTCAATATCGCCAAAAATGCCGAAAAACGCTCAAAAAA
>JAGCDO010000010.1 GCA_017651265.1 Prevotella sp.
ATATAATATAGGCTATGGTTTTCTGCACTTCAAAAACACCTTAATGTAAGAAAGTTGGAATGTAAGAATGTAAGAAAATGCCCCAATGCCGTACGCCCTCGTCAAAATTGCTGCGTACCTGTTAATAAAACATAATGCTGAATACCAAGGCGATTTTTTCTATTCATTATGCATGATATGTCAGATATTTTTCATATCTTTGCAGTTGTAATGAAGAAAACAATACTCCTTGTTATTTGTGGCATATATGCCGCTGTAACGCACGCACAAACATTAGACTCTCTGGGTCTGCAAGAAGTGGTAGTAACGGGCTCAAGAAGCGTCGTAGACATTCGTCATCTTCCCATGACAGTAACGGTTATCAGCAAGTCTAAGTTAACCGAACAGCATCAAACCAGTGTGCTGCCCACTGTGATGCAGAAAGTGCCTGGTGTGTTCGTCACCTCGCGCTCCATGATGGGTTATGGTGTCTCTACCGGAGCAGCCGGCGGCATCAACATGCGCGGTATCACAGGCGGTGCCGGTCAGTTGATGGTACTCATCGACGGTCATCCGCAGTACCAAGGCATCTACGGGCACCCCATTAGCGATAGTTATCAGACCATGATGGCCGAGCGTGTGGAAGTGCTTAGAGGTCCGGCTTCAATGCTCTACGGCAGTAACGCCATGGGCGGTGTCATCAACATCGTTACCCGTCGTCCTGAATACTACGACGATGTTGTCACCCAACTCACTGCAGGAGCCGGCAGCTACGGAACGGTGCAGTCGGAACTATCGAACCAGGTGCGCAGCGGGAGCTTTTCGTCAACCATTGCTGGTCAGTATAACCGCACCGACAACCACAGGCCACGCATGGGATTCGAGCAGTATGGCGGCTATGTGCAGTTAGGTTACGACCTCAACCACAACTGGAACGCCTACGTCAATGCCGACCTGACACGCTCCAATGCCAGCTATCCCGGCTCAACCGATAAGCCGATGTACAATGCCGACCAGTGGATTACCCGTGGCGTGGTATCGGCGGGCATTGAGAACCGTTACAGAAGAAGCAACGGTGCCCTGAGCATCTATTCAAACTTCGGGCGGCACAAGATAGACGACGGTACCACTGATCCTGCCAAGCCTACGGCACGCTATTTCCGCTCGAAAGACGCGCTGACAGGTATCTCTTGGTACCAGAGCTATAGAATCTTTGATAGGATTCCCACGCAAGGACGCATCACCGTTGGTTTCGACTACCAGCATATCTACGGTAACGCCTACTACACATCGAAAGAAACTGGCGAGGTGATGGATACACCCAACAAGCAAAGCGGTAAGTCATACCGTAACGAGGTGGCTGGCTATGTTGACTACCGACAGGATCTGGCTTCGTGGCTCACCCTTGATGCGGGTATCCGACTGGATCACCACTCCATCACAGGAACGGAATGGGTGCCGCAGGCTGGTATCGTTGTACGACCTATCGACACGGGTGAGGTAAGGGCCTTGGTGAGCAAGGGTTTCCGCAACCCCACCATGCGCGAGATGTACCTCTATCCCCCATCGAACACCGAGCTGGAACCTGAACGCATCTGGAACTACGAGCTGTCGTGGCATCATCAGGTAAGAGGCATTTCCTACGGCATCAACGCCTTTTACATCAAGGGCGACAACATGATTCAGACCATTCCGGTTGATGGAAAACCACGCAATGTGAATACAGGTGAGATAGAGAACTACGGTGTGGAGATGGAGCTGCGCTATCCCTTCTCCCGTTTTGTCAGCGCAGTGTTCAACGCTTCCTACCTGCACATGAAGAACAAGGTGGTGGGTGCTCCCGAGACGATGACCTTTGAGGGAATCGAATATCGTAATCGCAAGTGGTTTGCCAATATCGGTCTGCAGACCATTAGCGGTCTCTACACAGCCGTGGGCGACGCAGCGAAGAAGGAATCCTTCCAACTGCTCAGTGCATCAGTTACTTATCCTGCCACAAAGAACCTCAGTCTGTGGGCTCGTGGCGAGAACCTGCTGGCACAGAAGTACGAGATCAACCTTGGCTATCCCATGCCACGAGCCACCTTCATGGCTGGTATCAGTTTGAAGCTGGAGAAAAAATAATAGACAATAACGAGAATATAATAAGAAATCAAACGAATATGGAAACAAACGTAAAGCTTTATGCATTGAATTATGACGAGGTGAAGACCTATCTGTGGGCAGCGCTTTTCGTGGTCTGCAACTTGGTATTGCCTCAGGTATTCCACCTCATCCCGCAGGGCGGAATCATCTTCGCTCCCCTATCGTTCGTCATCCTTGCCGGAGCCTATAAGTTCGGTTGGAAAACCGGATTGTTGGCTGCTGTGGCCTCTCCATTGGTGAATCATCTGCTCACCGGTCAGCCCGCTTGGGGTGTTCTGGAGGTGATGACACTGAAACTCGTGGTACTGGCACTTGTGGCAGGATTGGCTGCGCAATATTTCCGCAAGGTGAGCATACCCATTCTCATCGGTGTTGTTCTTGTTAGCCTGCTCGTTGGGGCTCTTGGCGAACTGATTCTCACGGGTGGTATTGCTGCCACCGTTGCCGATGTCACCATTGGATGGCCGGGCCTGCTGCTGCAGGTGATAGGAACCTGGTTGATTATTAAATGGGCTTGAATAGGATGGGCTTGAATAGGATGGGCTTAATGGGCAGAATGGGCATGATAGGCAATTATAAAGCCCATTAAGTCTATTATACTTATCAAGCCTATTAAGCCCATTATGCCTATAAAGCCTATAAAACATCCCCATGAGATCTTTCAATCTCATGGGGATTCTAACTCAAGTGGAGCTGGAGGGAGTCGAACCCTCGTCCGAACAAGGAAACCATACGCTTTCTACACGCTTATCTTAGACTTCGGTTTTCGTGCTGCAGCAAGACCTAAGCCACCAACTACAGCCTTAGCTCCTAAATTTCACCCCTGCATCGGAGCCTACAGAGGCTATTTCCGATTTAGCCTGCGCCGCTTGATCTTTGGATTCGGAACAACATCCTCGGAGCGACGTCTCGTTTCGCTACCTGGTAGCGAAATTGAGCCTTAATCTACTGTACTTCGATTAGGCAGCGAGAGCATACTCATTGTTGCCAATTAATTATTTGAGAACTCAGATTAAGGAGGGAACCCTCGAGCCTCCGCGTGCTTACGTACCATCTCATCTCGCCGTCAAATCCAGTCAACCCCAAGATTAAAATGACGTAAATGAATCGCCCACTGGCTAATTCGGGGGCAAAGTTACGATTAAGCGAGCAAAAAACCAAATATTTTTTTAGGTTTTTTCGAGCGTGAGTATCTTCGGCAAAGCCAATAATACGATTAAGCGAGCAAAAAACCAAAGGATATACCATATTTCTCAAAAAAATATGTAATTTTGCAGCCGATTTATAATAACAAGGTAGAATTTACGTTTTAACTGATAATGAAGACCATGATGAAACTAAGAATAAACCAGTTGATAGCACCAGTATGTGCCATCATGCTGTTTACCGCTTGTTCTACACCCAAGAACATTGCCTATTTCCCTGAAACCAGTAACGGCTCGACCTTTAACATGGCCGATAGCAGAGGTATCACGCTGAAATCGAACGACAAGCTATCGATCATTGTCAATACCAAGTCGGCTGAGCTGAACAACGCCCTGAACATGCCCGTATCATCACAGATTATCGGCTATTCAGAGGTACAGTCAACCAACCAGAGCCGTGCCACATCGGGCTATACCATTGATGCAAATGGTAATATCGACTTCCCACTGATCGGTACGGTGAAGGCTGCAGGCTTTACTCGTGCAGAACTGGCCAATAGTTTGAAGAAGACCCTCGAGGAGAAGAACGTGGCCAAGGATGCTGTGGTAACCGTGGAGTTCCTGAACGTGGGCTTCTCGGTACTGGGAGAAGTGACAGAGCCCGGGTTCTATCCCTTTGAGAACGATAAGACCACGCTGCTGCAAGCACTCGGCAAAGCTGGCGACATGACCATCTTCGGCAATCGAAACAACGTCAAGGTGGTGAGGATGAAAGACGGTCAGCAGGAGGTGTTCGTGGTGGACATGCTCGATACGAAGGCTATGATGCAGTCGCCTGCCTACATCCTGCAGCAGAACGACGTAGTATATGTGGAGCCCAACAACTACCGCAAGCGTCAGGCAACCGCAAACGCCAGTGAGATCACCAAGGCCTCTTTCTGGCTGTCGGCCATGTCGGTGTTGACCACCATAGCTGTATTGATTTTCAAGTAATGTCGTACATCAGTAATAAGATAGGAATACTGAAAGATGCATTCATGGGTAACCTCATGAAGATTGAAGTATTGTACGGTATTCGCATGCGCAAGCACATTACACGCTCCCCTATTCAAGACGACTCGGTAGTCGTGTCGTTAACCAGTTACGGCAAGCGTGTAAAAGGGAGCGCCATCTTTACGATCTATTCGCTATTGAAACAGAAGGTACGTCCTGAGCGCGTGGTTTTATGGCTTAATGAGGATGAATACAATGACGAGAATCTTCCGGACGACCTCCGTTTCCTTTGCGATTACGGATTGGATGTTCGCTATGTCAAGGACATTCGGTCGTATACCAAGATCATACATTCTCTGGAGGAATTCCCCGACAAGCACATCATTACAGCCGATGACGATGTTTACTACACCAAGAATTTCGTAGAGGAGTTTGTAGAGGCTCACCGTGAGCATTCCCATGCCATTATTACAGGATTTGCCAAAGTCCCGGTATTGGATGACCATCATCAGTTAGCGCCTTATCACGAATGGCCGGAGTATCACCATGTGCCAGCCACTTTCGAGTATGACAAGACGAAACTATTCCCGCTGGGCTGGGCAGGTGTCTTGTATCCGAGTCATGTCTTCGACGATGAAGTGACCAACGAGGCCGTCTTTTCTTCCCTCTGTCCTAAAGCCGACGATATATGGCTGTATGTGATGGGACTGCGGAGTCATGCGGAAAAGCGCATCCTGCCCCATTCGCATATAAACTATTATCATACAGACCTGCTGCGCCAGTACTTTACCAAAGACCGACTGACGGCCACAAACCGTTTCGGTGGTGAGAACGACGTTCAGTTAAAGGCACTGTTAGAACATTATGAATTAACAATAGAATAAATACCGCAAGTTTATGAAAGAAACAATGACCATCAGCGATTTTATCCGTTTATGTTTGAAGAAATGGAAGTGGTTTGCCCTTTCTGTAATCGCATTTCTGTTGCTTGGCATCGCATATCTGGTTACTACACCGCCCAAATATACAATGAAAGCCCAAGTCCTTATCAGAGACGAGGGAGGCATGGGTGGTCTGATGGGGCAGTTAGGCGGTCTGGCTGAACTGGGTGGAATCATGGGCTTCGGCTCGTCGAATGTCTATAACGAACTGTATGCCATGCAGTCGCCCTGGCTGTTGCTCAATGTTGTTCATGAGCTGAACCTCGACATGAGCTATACCGTCAAGGGGCTTCGCAACAAGGAACTCTACGACACGTCGTTACCCATCAACGTGACATTTAAGAATCTCACAGAGGAAGATGACGTAAAAATGAAGCTCAAACTCAACAAGAAAGGTGAGTTCAGAATATACAAGATCAAGAAAAACGACGACAAGTATCGCGACGACCTGACCGGTCGTGTGAACAGTACCGTGAAGAGCAGTATCGGAGACATCGAGGTTACAGCCACCCCCTATCTGCAAACAATGAAAGACCAGGAGGTGACCATCACCGTGAACCGTAACGAGCCTATGGCTGTGGCAGAGTGGCTGAAAAAGAAAGCACTCAACATTGCCGTAGGAAGTCGCGATGCCTCTATCATCGACATCAAATGCAAAGACGTTTCAAGAAAACGCGCAACTGATATCATCAATGCATTGATTACTGAATACCGCGTGGAGTCGAACGAGGATAAGGATGCGCAGACAGCAGTATCTGAGAAATATGTAGCTGAACGTCTTTTCACCCTCGAGCGCGACCTGAAGGCACTCGACAATCGTGTGGCCGACTATAAGAGCAAGACGATGATGCCCGACCTTGAGGTGATGGCGAAGGTATATGCCGAAGGAGCCAAAGATATCTCGACTGCCCATATGGAACTGAGCAATCAGCTCTATGTAGCAAAGGCCATTCGCGACTATCTGCGTGACGAATCCAAGAAAGACGAGCTGTTGCCAGCGCTGCTTATTGCCGACAACAAAGGACTGGCCGACCAGGTTGGCGAGTACAACAAGCTGCAGCTGCAGCGCAATAAGATCATTGCCAGCTCCAGCAAAGACAGTCCGCTGGTGAAGGATATCGACAAGCAACTGTCGGCCATGCATGATGCCGTGCTGATATCAGCAGAGAATGCCATCAAGCAGATTCAGGCACAGTTGAAAGGCGTGACTGCGAAGGAGAAGGAAGGCAAGCAACTGATTGCATCGGCGCCCATCAAGGCCATCGGCGGATTAACCGACGAACGCGACTGGAAGGTGCTGAACGAGGTGTATGTGTTCTTACTGCAGAAACGTGAAGAGGCTCAGATGGCCAAGGCATTGAAGACGGATGTACGTATACTCACACCACCACTGGGCGTCAAGAAGCAGACATCTCCGATCAAGTCGAACGTCCTCTTCGGTGCGTTACTGTTTGGTCTGTTTGTTCCTGCCTGTGCCATATTTGTACGCGAACGCAGCAAAAAACAATCGTAAGTAGTACATCTCTAGAGCCTCAATATGGTCTATCTGTTCATTGCTCTGACAATCATTGTGCTTCTGCTATCGTGGAAGTATATCCTAAGGCTGGAGCCAGCAGGCATCTTTGCCGCCTTATGGATATTCTTTGCGGTCTCGGCACTGTTGTTACAGAACTCTATAGACCTAAATTTCGCAGGATGTGTGTTTATCATGGCGGGAGTGGTGTTCTTCGTTATAGGCACTATCTTCAGCGACTATTTCTACCATCCGGCCCCTTCGGATACACAGCTGCAACTGAAGAAGAAATGGGTAACGCCTTTGTTACTGATATTGCTTATCGGTGCCATGGTAAACCCCCTCTATTCCATTATCCTGCACGGTTTCAGTCTGCGGGCACTGCTTGAGTTAAGGGAGATCTTGGAGATGAACAAAGGAATATCTGAAGACCGATATGCAGGTGCTGAGGCACACGACCTCGTCAACCAGTTCTTCCTGATCTTCTCATATGCGGCTCCTGTGGTAGGTGGTCTGTGTTACCGACTTGTAAACAAGTGGAACAAAGTGCTCTGCGTCATCACACTCATCCCCTGCACATTTATCGCACTGACGCAATCGCTCAAGATGGGAATGATCGCATCCTTCATTCTCTTCTTTACCAGCTATATCGTTTGTTCATACACCTATGGCCTCCCCATCCGTATCAAGGGGAAAATCATCCTACGGTTTGTATTGGTTATTGCCGGTTTTCTGTTTACGCTCTTCATCTCCATGGTGTTCCGTACTGGTGAGGTCAGTCAGAAGACAATTATCGAGATCAGCGAGAAGTTCGTTTCATACGCCATCGGTCACATGCATAATGTTGATGTCTGGTATACTTCATATATGCCGACAGAACTGACATGGGGCAGCAGGACATTCCTCGGCATTTCCAACCTGCTGGGTATCGAAGAACGCGTACAGGGTATCTACCCAGAGTTCCTGAATGTCGGGAAAAACGGATTCTATGGCATCTCTAATACCTATACCATATTCCGTCCGTTGGTAGAAGACTTTGGTGAGGTAGGCGCCATGATAGCGATGTTCGTCATGGGAGTCATCTCCAACATGTCGCTGAAAGCAGTCATCGCCCATCGTCATGTTGTATTGAATCAAGTAATCCTGGTGGCATTGTTTGCATATCTCATGTGGTCGTTCTCAGCCTCATTCTATGCCTACACCACCTACTTGGCCATGTTTGCCCTTGTTTTCGTACTATTCCACTTACTCCAAACAAAAGTACCACAATGCTGAACGCTCTCAGAAAAAAAATCGGCACAGGAATGAGGCGTGACATCGTTTGGACATTCTCTATCCAAATACTCATCATGCTCTGCTCTTTTGCTATCAACAAGTTGTTAGCCAATAGAATGAGCATTGATGACTTCGGACAATACAACGTGATCAAACGCTCTGTCCAGGTACTCTCGTTTGTGATGCTCGCTGGCGTAGGTATCGCTATTCCACGCTACATACCGCTATATAAGAATGGTACACCACCGAAAAGAATACTGCCTCTGCTCTGCGCCTCTATTATATATATAATAGGTGTATCGCTCATCGTATTTCTGGTGTGCATGCTCTTCTCGTCGCAGATGCAGGACATCATTATCGGTCAGCACGACAATATGAATCTGCTACTCATCGCGCTGGCCTATGCCTTCGTGCTGGCCATGGCACAGTATGCCTTTGCCTATTATCGGGGAATCGGCAACTTCAAGTGGTATAACAGTACCCAACTGGCGATGCAGCTTTCCATTATCGTACCACTGATTCTATTGCCCATCATCACGGTAAGATATGTTTTTGCCTCATGGCTTATCATTACCTTGCTACTGGTGACTTACCTTCTGGGTAGGGAGCTGTGGCTATTCATCCGTAAGAACGGTTCCTTCAGATTAGACTCCCCGCTGAAGACACATCTTACTACGATTATCAAATATTCTTCTGGACGTCTGATAGCCGACTTCTTCCAGTTCTCCCTGTCGGCCTTCCCGCTTATATACATCAGCAATCATCTGGATTTGCAAACCACGGCGTATTTCTCTGTGGGATTATTCTTCGTAACCATGGTAACCCCCATCTTCTCTTTTATGGGAATCATTCTGCTGCCCTATATCTCACAATCCATTGCACGACATGAGATGGCTACAGCCAACCGACTCGTCAACCGTCTGGCTTTGATCTACGTGGGTACATCACTGCTGATTACGGGATTCATCTATATCTTCACCCGTTTCCTTACCACACTGCTGTTCACCAGCGACTACACCGTAACCACCGACCTGACACATATCATCATTCTATCCATCCTGCCACAGGCACTTTATATGCTTTACCGGAACACCATCGATGCCGTCAGTGTCATTCCATACAACGCTATTTTGTTAGGATTCAGTTTCGTGGCCATGGTTGTCAGCTTCATGTTTTCCACCACGCTCACCCAATTTGCCTGGGCCTATTTCGGCGTTTCCGTCATTCAAGGCATATTGTCGTGGATTACATGGAAGTTGGTCAAAAAAGGATGAACTACTTAAGAAAATACTCCTTTACGCAGATAATTAAAAAAAAAAGTTGTATCTTTGCACACTTATTTTGAAGAATTTGCGTTTTACAAATAATGAGTATAAAGAAAGTATCTGTAATATGCCCCGTTTTCAATGAAGAAAAATTCATTGAAGCGTGCATCTTATCCATTATAGAACAAGACTATCCGCAGGATTCTATGGAGGTTTTGTTCGTAGATGGGCGCAGTACAGACCACACTCGAGATATTATCAAACGATATATAGAGCAGTACGACTTTATCAAACTGCTCGACAATCCTGAACGTATCGTGCCCTATGCCCTTAACAGAGGAGTTGAGGCAGCAAAGGGTGAAGTGATCATGCGGCTTGACGGCCACTGTACTTATCCCACCAACTATATCTCTGAACTTGTAAGATATCTATACCTGCTCGATGCAGACAACGTAGGTGGCGTTTGGAACACACAGCCAGCAAAAGACACCCCGATGTGTCAAGCCATCGCCTTGGCATCAAGTCATCCCTTTGGTGTAGGAGGATCTATGCACAAGATCGGCACATCGAAGATCATCGAGACAGATACTGTGCCCTTTGGATGCTACAAGCGTGAGGTCTTTGAAAAGACGGGGCCGTTCGACACCGATCTGGTGAGGAATCAGGACGATGAGTTTAACGGACGTCTGCTCAACCTCGGTGGCAAGATCTACCTGATACCACAGGTGATCATTAACTATACGGCACGCGATACACTCTGCAAGACAAGAAAGATGTACTATCAGTATGGTTTATACAAACCACTGGTAAACAAGAAACTTGGAGCGCCTGCCACTATCAGACAGTTCTTCCCACTGCTGTTCCTTTTAGGATTAATAGTAGGTGGCATCCTAAGCTTTTTCTCTCCGATCATATTACAGATCTATACATCCATCTTGCTGCTCTATCTGTTTATAGGTATTGTTGTAGGATGTATGAGTGCAGTACGTGCACATCAGCCATTAATCGCATTGCTGATGCCATATGTTTTCTTCAATATTCACATTTGTTATGGTGTTGGCTATCTCGTAGGAATATACAACGTGATTGCTAACAGATCAGCTCAAGTAGAACCAAACAGATAAAATGATGAAGATTCCGTTTTCACCACCAGATATATCAGAACAGGAAGTACAGGAAGTGACTGCCGCCCTGCTTTCAGGATGGATCACAACAGGTCCTCGCACGAAGGAATTTGAAAGGCAAATAGCCCAATTCTGCGAGGCGAAGGTTGCTGTATGCCAGAACAGTGCGACCGCCTGTCTTGAAGCAATACTACGTATACTGGGCGTTGGTCCTGGCGACGAGGTGATAACGTCAGCCTATACCTATACTGCTTCAGCCAGTCCTGTATGTCACGTTGGCGCCAAACTGGTTTTCGTTGACACGAAGCCCGACTCTTACGAGATGGACTACGAAAAGCTTGCAGATGCTATCAACGAGAACACCAAGGTGGTGATACCGGTTGATATCGGTGGTGTTCCTTGCGACTTTGATGCGATCAACAAGGTGATAGAGCGTACACGCCATCTGTTCAAACCAGCCAACAAGATACAAGAAGCTATTGGTCATGTGGTTGTAGTAGATGATGCTGCACATGCATTTGGTGCAAGCTGGCACGGAAAGAAGGTCGGATCGATAACCGATTTCACTTCTTTCTCCTTCCATGCCGTTAAGAATTTCACCACAGCCGAAGGAGGCGCCCTGATGTGGAAGCCCATTGACGGTATCGACGACAGCTGGCTTTACAATCAGTTCCAGTTAAACTCACTGCACGGACAAAGCAAGGATGCATTAGCCAAGACCCAATTAGGAGCTTGGGAATACGACATCATAACGCCTGCCTATAAAAGCAACATGACTGACCTGACTGCAGCCATCGGCTTGGTTCAGTTAAAACGCTACCCGGATATGCTGAAACGTCGCAAAGAGCTCATTGCCCATTACGACCAGGAGCTGGCAGGTCTGGATTTGCAATTACGCGATCATTATACAGCCGACCATATCTCATCAGGACATCTGTACCAAGTGAGACTATTGGGACGTGACGAACAGCAGCGTAATGACATCATCGTCAAAATGGCTGAACGGGGTATTGCCACCAATGTCCATTTCAAGCCGTTGCCCATGATGACAGCCTACAAGAAACTGGGGGCAGATATCAGTGACTATCCTAATGCTTACAATCAGTATAAAAACGAGATTACACTACCGCTATATACAAAGCTTACTGACGAACAGGTAGAATACATCTTGGAAAACTTCAAAGAGGTAATATGATCAGGTTTTTCGACATACTATTTTCTTTGTTGGGCATACTGTTGCTCTCACCCCTATTTGTGATTCTCTGTCTGGTGATCTGCGCAGAGAGCAAGGGGGGTGCCTTCTATATCCAAGAGAGAATAGGCTTGAACGGGAAGCCCTTTGGACTCTACAAGTTCCGCTCCATGCGAATCGGTTCTGATTCGGAAGGACTGCTAACCATTGGCGAACGTGACAACAGAATAACGCGCATCGGCTACTTTATGAGAAAGACCAAGATGGACGAACTGCCACAGTTGCTGAATGTGTTGAAGGGTGACATGAGTCTTGTGGGACCAAGACCTGAGGTGAGAAAATATACCGACCTATATACAGAGGAACAACGCAAAGTACTCAGTGTAAGACCGGGCATTACTGACTATGCATCCATCGAGTATGTACACGAAAACGAATTGCTTAGTCAGGCTGAAGATCCTGAACGCATGTATATTGAAAAAGTGATGCCTGACAAAATCAAGCTCAACATGAAGTATCTGGATCACTACACGGTGGGCGAATACTTCAAGATTATCTTTCTCACCTTAATCAGTCTTGTGAAATGAAAAGGGCTATTGATTTCTGTTTGGCACTCATCTGCATCATCATCTTCTCGCCTTTATTCATCATATGCTATCTGGCCATACGATGGGAGGACGGAGGACCAGCATTCTTCAAACAAGAACGTATAGGACTGGGAGGAAAGCCGTTCAACATACTGAAATTCAGAAGTATGCCGACGGATGATAATCGTGATGAGTTTGCCCTATTCAATCACGACAAACACGAGAACCTGACACGTATAGGACGGTTTCTTCGAGATCACCATCTTGACGAGCTTCCCCAGTTAATCAACGTGTTAAGAGGAGATATGGCGTTCGTGGGTCCACGACCAGAAAGGAAGTATTACATCGATTTGATCATGGAACAGGATGCCAGATATGAGCGTTTGTACCAGTTGCGCCCAGGTGTTACCAGTTATGCAACTTTGCATAATGGTTATACTGACACGATGGAGAAGATGCTTATACGACTGGAAATGGACCTGTATTATCTAGAACATCAGTCGTTGTGGTTCGATGCTAAAATACTGATGCAGACCTTCTTCTGCATCATTGGCGGAAAACGTTTCTAATACTTTCTGAAGTGCAGGCGTAGCACATCGTTGGTAAGCACCATGTACTTATCGTCCAACCGATCGATGGAAAAAACTTCTTCCAATCGATAGATACCAAATGGTTTGAGTACCTCAACATCATCAATGGGCTCATCTGTTTCATACAGGTGATGAACCATGGGCGACGACAGCGTAAGAAGCGGTTTCTTTTTCTCAAACCTGAACAACAATCCTTCTCCAAGATAAAGATTGTTTTCAGAGTAACGTATCTGCAAAAGATTTCCCTGTATGCCCCAGTAGATAAGTGATTCACGGGTATCAGCGACGCCTCCCGTTGCCAGGGTATCAACCTGACTCATCTGCCAATAGCCGTCTAAGTCACCATTCCCCGACGTCTCCAAATCACAAGAGACGAACAACAAACCCATCACCAGTATATATAATATCTTTCTCATTGATTCTAATGAAATAATCCGCTTTTTGCTATTGTCACCTGCAGTCCCCAGTTATCCCCCATCAGTTTTCCCTTGTCGGCACCGAAAGCACCCTTTATGCTCCAATCCTTTAACCGAGATGTTGAAGGGAAGGAATAGCATGCTTCTGCCAGCAGTGATACGGTCTTACGAGGATCGGAGTATGGAGTATCGTATGTACCATAACCTTTCAGATAAGTTCCAAGCATACGATAATGGAAACAGGGATAAGGACTACCACTAAATCCGATGTGGTAAGCCTTGCTGCGGTTGTTCTTGATGTCAATACTCTGATCTGTGTTATAGATAGGAGAAAGGTATAGTGGGTTTCCTATCACCTGTCCCCAATGCTGCCATCCGGTATAGATGCTATGGTTATAGTAATTATCCTGTCCACCTATATGATCGGCGACCACCTCATCGTGGTCGTGGTATATAGGACCGCTCTGGTATTTAGAAAAGAGCGCCTCAAACAGGAAGGCATCTATCCAACGGAAATCCTTTAAGCGGAATTCCAGTCCCAACTGAATGTCTTTTAATGCATAGAGGAAGAAACGACTGTCCTTTTTCACTTGCCACTCTGTGCCTTCGCCATATCCATCGTACTCTGTTAGGAACATAGAAGAGTGGTCTTCAAAGAAATGATCTGCATAGAGACTGAATCCCCATTTGTCGTTGTCGTAATTAAAACGTGCTAACCAACTGCCCAAGGTGTTTCCTGATCCACCGGAATAAAGATCATCAACGGCATCACTTCCATTTCCTGAGACGAAAGCTTTCAGCATGCCTTTAAGACCTCCTTGCTGATGAACCTCATCATCAAAAGAGCCGTCTGAATGAAAACGATACGACGTTCCACCAAACTGACAAGCCATCTCCAAGCCCAACTCCAACGAAACCCTTGCCTTGTCGGCATTCCCGATTTTCAGATAACCCGCCTTACTATGATAGAGCGTTCCTTCGGTATAACGTTGATGAATATCGGTAAAATCCTTCTGCCAACGGTCGTCGGTGGTCTTTCCGTAGGCAATATGACCTTTCAGCGCCAGCCAGTTCTTGGTACCAGGAATAATCCAGTAGTCGGGCAAGGCCAGTCGTACCTGCGGCACAGGACGGGCATTGATGCCCAAGGTCTGCGAGCCAGTGGACAATTCATTGTTCTTCAGTTCCATCGGAAACTCCTTACTGCCAATGGTAACCACACCTTTCTTCCATCGCGCCTCGATAAAAGCCTGCTGGATAATGAAATTACTGGTGTAATGAAGAGGTGCAACCAGATCCAACGCATAGCCGATTCCCCAATTACGAGCACTGTCAGCTGCCAGCGGTCGTTCCACCATTCCCCTGAGATAGCCGTTCACCTCATCCAACGAACTCAGTCCGTGCTTGTTCGCATTCAGCCACAAGGGAGTCTGCCCGTCAGACACGCTCGACTGGAACTCAACCTTATAGTCGAGGTCGTTGAGAAGGGAGCGACTGTCTTCCTGGGCGTTCAGCGACAGTGCTGTGGCAATAATGATGAATGCGAGTAAAAATCTCCTCATACCTTATTTATATATAATAACAACGGGAAAAGGATTTGTTTAGTGTGTATCTTTAGGGAAATTCCCGTACGAAGTAGGGATTTTCCTTTGTACAGGTGTTTTTTTCTTCGTTTCTTTGCAACGTGAAAGAAAGAATAAGAATAATAACCCTTTAAAAAGATACGATTATGAAGAAGTTGATTTTTGCCCTTGTAGCACTGTTGACGATGACTGTTTCAGTCAATGCCATGAGTTACGAACAGGCTCGTGATCAGGCTTTGTTCCTTACTGATAAGATGGCTTATGAACTGAACCTCACCGAGGATCAGTATGAGGCTGCTTATGAGATCAACCTCGACTACCTGATGAGCATCGACAGTTATGATGACCTGTATGGAGTCTACTGGACTCGTAGGAATCTCGACCTGAGTTATATCCTCCTCGACTGGCAGTACAGTGCCTATGTGGCCGCCAGCTATTTCTACCGTCCCCTCTACTGGGAGGCTGGTTACTGGCACTTCGGCATCTACGCCCGTTATCCGTATCGTACCTACTTCTACTTCGGTCGTCCAGCCTTCTACCTGACCTATCGCGGTGGACACAGCTGGAGGATGAATGGAGGACGTAGCTACTACCATGGACGTACCTACGGTGCAACCCACCGTCATGGTCGCGACCACCACGGATTCGGCATGCGCAATGGCTATGATCGTGGTGACTACCGCAACCACAGCGGACACTTCGAGCGTGCTCAGGGCGGAAAGGCACTGGAACGCAGAAGCGGAAGCTCGAACCATGGCAATGGCTCTTTCGGCGGAAACCGTGGAGATAGGCGAAACGACCGTGTAGGTGGACGCGACGTACAGCGTAACGATAACAACCGTGGTGCCGACCGTCGTCACGACGATGTAGCAACACGCGGAACCAGCTCTCGCAGCAGCGGCACCTTCGGTGGCAACCGTGGCGCAAACGTAGAGCGTCAGAACCGTAACACAAATATTGACCGCCAGAATCGTAACACGAACGTGGAGCGTCAGAACCGTAACAGCAACATCGATCGCCCGACTCGCAGTACCAACGTTGAGCGTTCTTCTCGCAGCACGAGTGTGAACCGTGGTGATTTCGGAACCCGTCAGAGCAGTACCCGTAGCTCCAGCGTAGAGCGCAGCAGCTCTTCCCGCGGCAGCTTCTCTGCTCCCAACCGTTCCTTCTCATCCAGCAGCAGCTCATCAAGAAGTGTTTCTGCTCCCTCTACCCGCAGTAGCAGCTCTCGCAGCAGTGGTTCCTTCAGTGGCGGCTCACGCGGCGGTGGTTCTCACAGCGGTGGTGCCTCTCATGGAGGTGGTGGTTCACGCGGCGGCGGTGGCTCACGTGGTGGCTTCGGCGGACACAGATAAAATAGATTAGTCTCTTTTCTATAATAAATTCTATAATAGTTTTACCTCTCGCACCTCGGCATTGGTCATTCGCGGAATCTCGCGCATCTCCTTGCCGAGGTGTACTGCTTGTATAGCCTTGTTGATAATACCATGACCAACAGCCAACACGGTTTTTCCTGAATACTGCTCACTGATGAAGTCGAGAAAAGCCTTTGCTCTGGTACGCAGATCGGTAATTGATTCAATATCATCTGGCCACGTTTCATCTTTCAGGTCGGGAATGAATCTACCCGTAAACCCTCCCCAGTCGCGTTCCCTCAACAACGGTGTCTGCACCACAGGAAGACCGTGCGACTGGGCGATGATCCTACAAGTATCAATACTGCGCTTAAGGTCGCTCGACACAAAGACATCAATCTGCTCATCACGCATCTGCTGCGCCAGCTCTTCCGCCTGCAGCACACCCTTTTGAGTCAGCTCCCCCTGTGTCTGTCCCTGCATGATCTGGTTGACATTATCAACCGTCTCACCATGTCTCACCAGTAATAATCGCGTCATTTCTCAGAAATTTTCGACAAAAGTAATAAAAAAATTGCTTCTTTCATTCGTTTTTCGTAATTTTGCGGAAAACTACAAAGCTATGCGAATACTCCAGAGTTCCATCGTCCGCGCCATCTGCGCGATTGTTGTAGGCTACCTGCTGGTAATCTACCGCACAGAAATGGTTCAGTGGCTGACCATCGCCACAGGTGCCTTGTTCTTCATTTCCGGTCTGATATCCGTTATTGCCTACTATGCAGAAAAGCGCAAGGCGGAGAAGACAGCCGAGCGTCTGGCTGCCATGGCCGAGATGCGCGATGGCAACGATGCTCCTGAGAACCCGGAAGACATTCAGCGAGCCATCATGCCCTCGTTCCCCATTGTGGGTTTGGGCAGCATGATACTGGGTGTTATCCTCGCCCTGATGCCTACCACGTTCGTCAGCGGGATGATGTATGTATTGGCGGCCATCCTCATTCTCGGCGCCATCAACCAGTATTTCAACCTCGCTTCCGTCCGTAAGATCAGTACAGTACCTTTCATCTTCTGGCTCTTCCCCACCATCATCCTCGGCGTAGGAATCTTCATGTTGGTGAAGCCCATGGAGATGTCGGCCCTTCCCTTCCGCATTCTCGGTTGGTGCTTGATCTTCTATGGTGTGGTGGAGTGCATCAACAATATCAAGATCTACAGGGCGAAGAAGCAATACGAGGACACGCAGCGCAAACTGGAGGAGGCTGCCAAGAGCATCCCGGCAGAAACAAATGAGATTGAGGAAGCGGTGATTGAAGAGGCTGAGATTATTGAACCCGAAGAAGTATCATAACTACAATACCTATTTATATATTAAAAGAAGAAGGACTGGCCTAGATGGTCAGTCCTTCAATGTATTTGCAGATAATGCCGATACCCTTCATATTCTCTCCGCCCTGCGGGATGATGATGTCGGCATACTTCTTGGTAGGCTCGATAAACTGCTCGTGCATGGGTTTGAGCACTTCCAGATAACGGTTCAGCACCATGTCAACAGTACGTCCACGTTCCATCACATCACGAAGGATATTGCGGATGAGTCGTTCATCAGAGTCCGTATCCACGAAGATCTTCAGGTCCATCATGTTTCTTAGCTTACGATCTACCAAGGTCATGATACCCTCAATGATGATGACGGGCTTTGGCTCTACATGAACAGTTTCCGGCAAACGGTTACTGAGCACATAGCTGTAGGTGGGCTGCTCGATGGCCTCCCCCTTTTTCAGCATCGATATCTGCTTGTGCAGCAGTTTCCAGTCGAAAGCATCCGGGTGGTCGAAATTGATCTGCCGACGCTCCTCGTCGGTAAGGTCGGTTGTATCATTATAATAAGAGTCGAGAGGCACTACGGCCACGCTATGAGGTGGCAGTGCCTCCACAATTTTCTTCACGACGGTAGTCTTTCCTGACCCCGTCCCGCCAGCTATTCCTATAATAGTCATATCATAAAGTTCAAAGTTCAAAGATCAAAGTTAACTACGTTGACTTTCGTCACGACTCGGCCAATCAAGCAAGCTTATTGTCCCTCGCTGTTCCGAAAGTTCAAAGAACTATTGTTGTTCTTTCACCAGGTAAACCACCACGGGCAAGTGATCGCTGTAGCCATCGAGCCACACACCGCCTGCATGGGTACGCTTGGGATTTCCCTTGTACTTTCCTTCCTGCTGAATCAGATAGTCGCGACGGAACACCTGGCATTTCAGGTAGGTAAGACCGCTATAGTCCTTATTCCCCTTCTTATCGATAGCATTGGGAGTCATCACAATCTGGTCGAACAGGTTCCAGGCACCATTGTAGGCAAGAGTACCGATACCTTGTTTAACAAGCACGTTATACCAGGGATTATACATATCTCCTGCTCCCACCTTGTTGACCTCCGACTTACAACTCAGTCCTTCGGTCATACTCTTGTTGGTCGGGTCATCATTAAGGTCACCCATCACAAAGACCTTCCTCTCGGGATCCTCAAGCAGAAGGTTATCCTTGATGACACGCACCTGACGGGCGGCACTCTCACGATAGAAGGAAGTACTGTATCTACTGGGCCAGTGGCAAACGATAATAGCCACGCGCTCATTGGCCAGAATGCCCTTCACCGTCAGGAAACCACGGGTCTTGAAGGTGCTGTCTTCCGGAAGTTCAGGCACATAGGGCGGCAGCTGTACATCCTCCACCGTAAATAACGAAGGATTGTAGAGCATAGCGCAATCCACACCTCGTGAGTCAGGACCTTCGATATGCACAAACTTCATGCCACGGGCACGCAACGGCTCCTGATCAACAAGATCACTCAGCGCCCGCGCATTCTCCACCTCAGAAAGACCGATAACGGCACAGCCAACATTCGGAAGCATGTCTGTTCCCATATCGGCCAAGGCTCTTGCCATATTCTGAAGCTTATGCGTGTATTTCCGCGCATTCCAACGGTTACTACCTGTGGGAAGATACTCATAGTCGTTCTTGCCCTCATCATGACATGTATCAAACAGATTCTCCTGATTATAGAAACCTATTCCATAAACAGAATATTTCTTCTGCGCCGAGACAACAGTCACGACACTGCAGAAAACAACGGCAAAAAGGATTCTCAGTCTATTCATAATTATGTTATTTTCTGCAAAGATACGAAAATTATAAATAAGTGAGAAGGAAATAAACAAAATTATTTTCAGAACATGAAGATTTTTATATGACAAGAAAAATGTGGAAAAGATTTTGCACATACAAAAATATTGTTTATCTTTGTGGCAAATATCAAACAAGAATGCTTCTTATGAATAAAAAACTGAAACTATTCGTGATTGCTCTTTGCTACGTCCCGTTAGCTTTTGCACAAACAGGACAGACTGAAGGGCAGAATGCCAACGAGACGAATGAGTCGGCATTCACTTTCACTGAGGCGCAGTTGGGAGAAGATGATGACATGTCACAGAATGTGACCATCGTCTCCTCGAACAACAACATCTATGCCAGCGAGGTGGGATATCTGTTCTCGCCTGCCCGGTTCAGATACCGCGCATTCAACCAGAAGTACAACGACGTCTTTATCAACGGCGTAGCTGCAAACGACCTGGAAAGCGGACAGTTCCGATTCTCTTTGGTGGGCGGTTTGAACCAACAGACAAAGAACCAGGAGTTTTCGCTCCCCTTCGAGAGCAATAACTTCTCTATGTCGGGCATGGCCGGTTCGAACAACTACAACTTCCGTCCTTCACAGATGCCAGCGGGACATAGAATCACGCTGAGCGGTGCCAACAGGAACTACACGCTGAGAGGCATGTACACCTTCAACAGTGGACTGAACAACAAGGGTTGGGCATACTCTGCCAACATCACCTACCGCTGGGCCGACCGTGGTTATGTAGAGGGAACGTTCTACAACTCTCTGAGCTACTTCCTCGGTGTAGAGAAGGTGCTCGGCGACAACCACGCTCTCTCGCTGGTTACCTGGGGTAACCCCACGGAAAGGGCATCACAGGGAGCCTCAACAGACGAGATGTACTGGCTGGCTAACGATCGCTACTACAACCCCTACTGGGGCTACCAGAACGGGAAGAGACGTAATTCGCGTGTAGTAAATGACTTTGCGCCGACGGCGTTGATGACCTGGGACTGGGACATCGACCACGAGACGCGCCTTACCACAACGCTGTTAGGGAAGTACTCGATGTACCAGAGCACCAAGCTGAACTACAACAACAGCGACAACCCACAGCCCGACTACTGGAAGTTGATGCCGAGCAGCTATTATAACGTGTTTGACGAGAACGATGTCTATAACCGCACGGAGCAGGATCTGGCCAACTGGACAACGGCTTACAGCTACCTGACAGGTAGGAAAGCAGATCGTCAGATCGACTTCGACCGACTGATCTATTCTAACCGTCAGGTAAGTGCGCAGGGTGGTGATGCCATGTATTTCATCCAGGCTAAGCACAATGATGTGCTCACCTTCGCAATGTCTTCATCACTGAGCACGAAGCTGAACACCAACACCAGTTTCAACATCGGCATGCAGTTCGGCTCGAACAACGCCCGTCATTACCAGACCATGGAAGACATGCTGGGCGCATCCATCTATCATAACATCAACACCTACGCCATCGGCAACTATGCTGATACTGACGACTGGGTACAATATGACTTGAACAAGCGCAACGCAGCCATCAAGGAAGGTGATGTGTTTGGATATGACTATTATATTAAGGTGAACAAGGCCACGGCTTGGAGCAGTATCTCTACCAAGACCGGCAACTGGTTCTTGATGGCTGCTGCCAAGGTGAACGGAACAGGCATGCAGCGCGACGGTAAGATGCGCAACGGTATGGCTGCCGATAACTCCTACGGCAAGGGCGGAACAGCCAAGTTCCTCGACGGAGGAGCCAAGGCGGGTGCCACATGGAATGTAGGAAGAGGACATCTTCTGACCTTCGGTGCCGGCTACGAATGGAAGGCGCCGACCGCTGCCACAGCCTTTGCAGCACCTGAAATCAACAACGACTTCGTGACGAACCTGAAGAATGAGCGCATCCTGAGTACGGAGCTTACCTATAGCTACCAGACCTCTTGGGTGAAGCTGAACCTGAACGGTTATTACAGTCTGATAGACAATGCCTCTGAATGGCAGAACTTCTACTACGACGACATCAACTCGTTCTCATATGTATCGCTGACCGACCAGCAGAAAGCCTACTACGGCGTTGAGCTCGGTGCCCGCATCAAGCTGACATCAGCGCTCGATGTATTACTCGTTGGTACGATGAGCGAAGGCAAGAACATGAAGAATGCCAACGTTCGCTACATGAACTCTACTTCGGGTGTCTACGTAGAGGATGTTTGCTACAACAAGAATCACCACGAGAACGGTACGCCGCTCACAGTGGGAAGTGTAGGACTGAGCTACCACTCTGGCGGATGGTATATCGACGTGAATGCCAACTGGTACGACCGTATCTACCTCTCGAGTGCTCCCTGCTTCTATTATGAGAAATCTCTGACGAACCGACAGGCAGCCATCGGTGATGTAATGGACAATGAAGGCAACTACCTGCCAGGCATCCTCGACCAAGCCAAAGGACACGGCGGTTTGATGGTCGATGGCTCCATCGGTCGTAGCATTCGCATGAAGAAAGGACAGTTGAGCATCAACCTCTCTATTACCAACCTGCTGAACAACCAGAGCATCACTACCTGGGGTTATGAGCAGGGTCGTTCCGACTACTCCAGCAGCGGTAAGGAACGTGTGTATAAGTTCTCCAAGAACCCGAAGGTGTACTACGCATTTGGTACCAACGGTTTGCTGAATCTTGCGTATAAGTTCTAATCAACGACAACATAAACGACAAGCATTATGAAAGAGCTCAAATATATCATGATGGCACTGGTCTGCATCCTCATGACAGGATGTATGGACGGTGACTATGACGAGATAGAACCGGCACAGCCTCCCTATGGAAACAACACCATTGTGGAGAGCAACCTGGTAACCATCGCGCAACTGAAGAATATGTACAAGACACAGCTGGCCACCGACTACCGCGACGGGAACAGCTTTGCCAAGGTGACCAAGAACTTGCAGATCAAGGGATATGTTACCGGTAATGACCTTACGGGTAACATCTATAATGAGATATGGATCCAGGACGAGACGGGAGCCATCAGCTTCTCTATCAGTCAGGGTGGTATCTGCGGTTATCTGCCGGTGGGTGCTGAGATCCTCGTGGAACTGAAAGGCCTCTCCATTGGTAACTACCGTATGCAGCCTGTTATCGGTACTCCTTACACCACCGTTCTTACCAGTGGTAGGAATGCGGGTAAGGAAGTAACCTACGTAAGCAGAATGAACCGCATGGAATGGATGAATCATTTCAAGATCACAGGCGGCAAGCGTATCATCGAGCCTGAAGTGTTTGCTGAAGGCAGTACCAAGACCACATGGGATCTTGACAAAGATGCCGGTAAGCTGGGTACACTGAAGAACGTGACCTTCAAGAACGGTTCCTATTATGACGCCTCTAAAGGACAGTCGGTAACGGTTAGATACAACGACAAGGCTGTCTATGCCTCTGGCTTCAACACGTCGTGGTATTTCAAGGAGCAGCCAACCACGGTGATGCTGTACAACAGTCCGTATTGCGACTTCGCCGGAAGAATCCTTCCACAGAGCAAGGTGAACCTTACGGGTATCATGAAACGCTACGACAACAACTGGGAGATTATCCTGCGCTCACTTGACGATGTACAGGAAGTTCAATAACAATTGATCATTGAAAGTTGAAAATTGAAAATTAAAATATACAGACATGAAAAAGATTATTAATTCAATGTTGATGCTGGCCATGGCGGCCATGACATTCGTGAGCTGTGAAGATGTGCCGGAGCCCTACTCCTGGCCAACACCTCCGGAAAGCGGAAATGAAGAAGAGGTAATAACCCCGCAAGGTAGCGGAACACTCGAAGACCCGTATAACGTGGCAGCAGCACAGGCACTCATCCAGACTTTGGGAGCCGATGTACAGTCAGAAGAGATCTACGTCAAGGGCTTCATCTCTCAGATCGACGACATCTCACCGGTGCCTGAAACCACTTATGGTAATGCTACCTATTGGATTTCCGACCAGAAGGGTTCAACCGCAGGACAGCTGGAGATCTACCGTGGCTACTCATTAGGTGGAGAGAAGTTTACCTCAAAGGATGAGATCAAGGAAGATGATGAGGTTATTGTATTTGGTAAGGTCGTGAACTTCCGTGGCAGCACACCTGAGTTCACCACGGGTAGCTCTATCTACTCGTTGAACGGCCAGACCGCTGGCGAGAAACCTCAAAGCGAAACCATCGGTACCCTCGATGAACCCATCACCGTGTCCAAGGCTGTTGAGCTGATCAATGCCCTGGCTGATGGCGGCACGACTGAACAGGATGCCTACGTGAAAGGAAAGATTACCTCTATCAAGACCAAGGACGAGGATATCTCGAAGTACAAGAACATCGATTATATCATCTCCGATGGTACCAACGAGCTAACCGTCTTCCGCGGCAAGAACTTGAACAATACCGACTTCACCGAAGCAGGACAGATCAATGTGGGTGACGAGGTGGTTGTCATCGGTAAGCTGACGAAGTATGTAAATGCAAACACTGGTGCTGTAGTACCAGAAGTTGCACAAGGCAACTATATCGTGAAGCTGACCAAGGGCGGTGGTGGTACACCAGTTGGTGACAACGATGGCTCACTGGCCAAACCGTTCACACCTGCCGAGGCCAATGCTTTTGCAGCCCAACTGGCAGCCGATCAAAAAACCGACCAAGAGTATTATATCAAGGGAAAGATTATCGAAATTACTGAAAAGAACCAGTTTAATACACAGTATGGTAACTGTACGTTCTACATCTCTGATGACGGAACAGATAAGGCTGATAAGTTCTATGTTTATCGTACCCTCTACCTTGGAAACGTGAAATACAGTGACGACTCTTGGGAAAAGCCGAAGGCAGGTGATGAGGTGATTATCTGTGGTAAGTTGGTGAATTACAAGGGTACAACACCAGAAACTGTTCAGAACGAAAGTTATATCTACTCGTTGAACGCCAATGGTGGTGGCACACCTGGTGGTGATGAGAGCGGCACCTTAGCCAAGCCGTTCACACCAGCCGAGGCCAATGCCTTTGTGTCCAAAATGGAAGCTGGGGTAAACTCTGACAAGGATTATTACATCAAGGGAAAGATTATCGAGATTACGGATAAGAACCAGTTTGGCACGCAGTACGGCAACTGCACGTTCTACATCTCTGATGACGGTACAGACAAGGCGGATAAGTTCTATATCTATCGTACACTCTACCTTGGTAATGTGAAGTACAGCGACGATTCATGGGTAAAGCCCAAGGCTGGCGATGAGGTCATCATCTGCGGTAAGGTGGTGAACTACCAAGGCAACACCCCAGAAACCGCTCAGAACCTGAGCTACATCTACTCGCTGAACGGCAACACCAGCCGTAGCAAAAGACGTTAAAAAGTAACCTCACTTTCCTACAAGCCTAGTTGGAGCTACTTATCAGCCTTATAACCTATAGAAATCAGCCTTATAACCTGTAGAAATCAGCCTAGTTAGAGGGCGTTATAAGGCTTGTTGGAATTTGAAGGTAAACAGACGTCGTGAAGACATGAAGAATGTGAATAAAAGAATGCTCCGCTAACACACCTAATTGACTTATGATCAATAGGTTGTTGGCGGAGCAATTTATAGACACGCACACCTTAAATTCCTCCGCCCTGATTCTTCTGGTAATCATGTAATTACATAATTTAGCGGAGGAATATGTGTGGATTACTTAAGACTGATGCAACATAAATATGTAATCTGTAAGGCTGGATAGCAACCTTAATTATTGTTAAACTTTTCGGTTTTCATGCAAGATTCCAAAGTTACTGAGTTTATCTTACAAACAACTTATTGGAATATGAAACAACTTAAAAGTATTATCATGGCAATGATGGCTGTATGTGTGTTTACGGCCTGCTCCAGTAGCGATGACATTATGGGTAATAACAACCCAACTGACCTCTATGCTAATGACATTGTGGGTAATAACAACCCAACTGACCTCTATGCTATCATCAAACCAGAAGGGGAACAACTGATAGACATTAATCCCAGTGACTATGTGCTGACCCTCGACAATATTCTTGCTGTCAATCCGGCGACAGGCGAATTCATGTTAAAAGGTACAGAGCGGATTGATTCAAAAGCCTTTCCCATACCAGAGCAGTATGTCATCCTGTTCTATTCAAACGGCAGTTTTCTTTTCGATGCTAAGCTGAATAGTATGATCTCCAGCTATCTCCCCAGTGGACTGACGTTCTGCCATTTCATAACAGACAAGAACGGTTTGGCAAGATATGACCTTGGAGCAACCCATATTGTCAGTGCTGATGGAAAGGTAGTAGAGGGTAATCCTTCAGACCAGCAGGCACAAGGAATGCAGCGCATGTACCAGATACTACAAAAGGCAGGAAAGGTTAGAAGTAGTATCGATTATGACTTTCAGTTTAAATAATCATGTTGGCTATAAAACTCGATTTTACCCTAACATCTAACCCAATTTGGGTGAAATGCCGATAAACACAGGTGATACTGAGGGTTAGATGTTGCTCAAACATCTAACCTACATCTAACCCAGATATCCCGTAGATCTCCTCAGACATGTTTATTTTTTTGTCCCGCAAAGGTACGAAAAAAGATTGATTCTACCAAAAATGAGGGGCGTGTAGCTTGCAAAAATCCGTTAAGGAATCTCGTTTAAATGTTAAGAAACACTGAACGCCGTAAACGCTCCCAGTGATCAAGGCAAACGCTCCCAGCGTTTGACGTTCCCGCTATTGGCGTTTGAGACACTTTGCACCAGAAACTGCCATAGTTTCTAACGCAAACTGCCATAGTTTTCTTCATCACACTCCCTCGAAACATCGTTATTTCGTAATAACGGGATTACGTAATTACGTTATTACGACAACTCTGTCTCTTACGAGAGTTGAACGGGATATGTGGGTTAGATGTGGGTTAGATGTGGGTTAGATGTTTGAGCAACATCTAACCCTCGAAAAAGCCTTTATACATCGATGTTTCAGGCGGATTGGGTTAGATGTTACATGTTTTCATAGAATTCTACCTTAAGCGGTAAGATCACTGTGGTTGGCACAAGAAAGGTTGGCGACAGTTATTATGAATGAAGCCTTTTTCATCAAGAAAAACGCAAAAAGTGATGGAAAGGTTTGCAGAATCGGAAAAAAGTTCGTAATTTTGCAGCCCGATTCCGTTTGCGATGTGCGCAACGAATGAGAAGAAAGTATTAATAATCATATTTAAACAAAGAAATGAAAAAAGGTATTCATCCCGAAAACTATCGCCCCGTCGTATTCAAAGATATGTCCAACGGCGATATGTTCCTGTCACGTTCTACATGCAAGACTAATGATACAGTAGAATTTGAAGGCGAAACTTACCCTGTGGTAAAAGTAGAAATCTCTAGCACCTCTCACCCGTTCTATACCGGTAAGAGCAAGCTCGTTGACACAGCAGGTCGTGTTGACCGCTTCATGAGCCGCTATGCTAAGAGCACTTCTAAGAAGTAATATATATACCTTATTATATATATAGAAGAGTTTAAGGCAAAGTGTGTCAGGGTGTAGTTGCATATGCACGCTGACACACTTTCTTTTTTCCCCTATCGCTACGCTTATGACAATCCTGAAACGTTTCCTATACCTGACCGCTATCCTGATCACCTTTACTGCCTGTGGGGGTAGTGATGATGAGGATGAACCGATTACTGAAACGAACAGCAATCGGAACAACACGGTAGTATGTAAGGATGCCGACCGGTTGGAGTTCCCGCATCTGAAAGGCGGTAATAACGTGGTTATTGTTCACAAGACCGACAATAACACGGTGGTGAACTATGCTGTGGAATGGGATTGTGACAAGAAGTCGCAGCGATGGTCATGCTACGAGATGAGCAGTAGGTATATGGTGGCCAACACCTCACGCTACTATGGGAACCCGCAGTATCCGCTGGATCCTGATCTTCCCTTGAAAGACTACCTCGACCGTCCTTCGGAGGATTATATCGTAGGTGATTATTTCTGGAACAGCGGCTTCGACCACGGACATATCTGTCCTTCAGCCGACCGCCTCTATTCCAAGGAAGCGAACTACCAGACCTTCTACCTCACCAACATGCAGCCTCAATTCAACACGTTCAATGCCGGATTGTGGGCCATGATGGAGAAACAGGTGCGCACCTGGGCTGCGGGGAAAGGAGTCGAGGCACTGTATGTCTGCAAGGGAGGCACCATCGACAAGGAGGAGAACATACTCGGATATATCACCTCGTCGCACACCCTGGCCAAAACGGGTAAGCTACTTGTGCCGAAATACTTCTTTATGGCCATCCTCCTGAAGAACGCACAGGGCTACCGCGCCATCGCCTTCTGGTGTCAGAACGAGAATATCGACCGCACCTATGATAGTCTGGCCAACTATACCATCAGCATCGATGAACTGGAGAAGCGCACAGGTATCGACTTCTTCTGTAACCTGCCCGACCAGACGGAGCAGAAAGTGGAACAGAGTTACGCGGCCAGTGTGTGGGGATTAAGATAAGAAGTGAGAGGTGAGAAGTGAGAGGTGAGATGAGAAATAAGATAATTATAGCTTTGGTGGCATTGTTGCTGCTGTTGTTTACTGCATGTAAGGAACAGCAACACTCCCGTGGCATGTATTATTGGAGCACCACTTTCCAATTAGACTCCACCAAGAAATCTTTTTTGAAGGAACACCAAATAAATCGAATCTATTTGCGTTATTTCGATGTGGTGGTAGATGATAACGGTGAGCCGATGCCGAACGCTACGGTCAGGTTCAAGGATAGCATCCCTCAACAGCTGGAGATCATCCCCACGGTGTTCATCGTGAACGACTGCATGAAGAAGGATGTCAGCGACCTGCCGGAGAAGATGCTGCGCCGTATTCTGCAGATGAACGAAACACACCATGTAGGGAAAGTGAAGGAGATACAGATTGATTGCGACTGGACCGGCAGTACCCGTAAGACCTTCTTCTCGTTCATGGAGAAGTTAAGGACACTTGCCAAGGAACAAGGCATCCGACTCTCGTCAACCATCCGACTGCATCAGCTGTCACAAACGCCACCGCCTGCCGACAGGGGCATACTGATGATGTATAACACAGGCGACTTCACCCAGCTCAGTTGTGAACGTCCGATTCTCGACATGCGCGATGTGAAGCCTTATCTCCCAGCCCTGCGGCGTTATAAGCTGCCGCTATCGACAGCCTACCCGCTATACCGTTGGAAGATTGTCTTCCGCAACGGTCGTTATATAGGCATCCTACACACCGACGATGAGCTGCCTGTCTTACCCGGCGACAGCATCGCCATCCGACAGCCGGAACTGAGTGAGATACTCGAAGCCAAGGCGGCGGTGTCGAAACAGCAAGCAAGGGCCAACGATGAGGTGATCCTGTTCGACCTTAACAATAGTAACATAACAAGATTTAAACATAAAGACTATGAAGAGATTCTTAACCATTAGTTTGCTGATGCTCCTTGTGAGCACCCAGGCATGGTGTTGTGGTGGCTTCACGCCTACACACAACTATTATATGTTCAGCATGTTCCCGAAGAAGCAGTCGCTGTGGAACGATCCGCGGCTGGATCAGTTCTGGGATACCTACACCAACGGGAAGGTCAAGGCTTACTACAGCTGGCATCATGACGACATCATTACCGTGGCCAAGGAGAAGAATGACAAGGAGATGCTTACCTACCTCAACCTGCTCCAAGAGTACATGGACAATCAGGACGAGATCAGCAAGGGATGGGACTACCCCACGGAGGAGGAGCTTAACAAGCAGAACGATGTCATGAAGAGAATCCTTCAGGAGGCGAAGGCCTATACAGGAACGAAGCTCCAACCACAGTTCTGCCTGTTGGTGATGCGTGCCAACATGCAGCTGGAGAAACATGCCGACAACAAAGCATATTGGGAGAACACTGCCTCCAAACTCAGCGACAGCGCCTACCGCGAGCTTATGAAGAATATCTATGCAGGTGCCATCCTCCGTTTAGGACAGCGCGACGCTGCCTGGAATATCTATGCTGAGCAAGGCGACTATGTCAGTCTGCGCTGGAGCGCCTTCAAGTACCGTAACCTGGCTGGCATCAAAACACTCTTCGCTGATCATCCTGACTCGCCGGTCATCAACTACCTGGTGCAGGACTTCGTGAACAGTGCACAGGAAACCCTCGACCAGCAGCATTCCGCTGAAGGAAACGAGTTTGCCGACAAGTCGTGGATTGAGGACGAGATCAACATGGTGGGTGCCAATCCGATCTATGTGGAGGAGGTACGACAGTTCATTACCTTCGCCAACGATGTGGTGAAGAGCAAGAAATCACAGTACCCCTGTATGTGGAAGGGTGCCACCGGACTCCTTCATTACCTGCTCGGAGAATACGATGAAGCCATTGCCGATCTGGATCAGGCACAGAAGCTCAACGGTACCCAGCGCATGAAAGATAATGTGCGCTGCATCCGTCTTCTCGCCTCAACAGGCAGTCCGAAACTCGACAAGAAATACAGTAGCTATGTAGTCAACGAACTGCAGTGGCTGGAGGGGAACCTCTCGAAAGACAGCTACTATGCCTATGCATGGGATCGTATCGTTCACTTAGGACTCTCTCCCTGCTATGAGAAAGCGGGCAACAAGAACCTGTCAACAGCCCTGCTGGGCCTCAACACACCGAGCGAGTACGACAACGACCCCTCCTCATGGAACAACAACTACAGCAGCGAGTACTATTACAACGCCTTGGATAAGTCAACTGCCGAGCAAACCCTTTCCTACTTCCAATACCTGAGCAGTAGTCAGAAGGATGTGCTGGAGCAGTATGTTATTGGTAAGGTGAACCACGACAATGACTATTTCAACGACCTCATCGGAACGAAATACCTTGCTGAGGGTAACTTCACCGAGGCTGCAAAGTATCTGGAGAAGGTACCGCTGAA
Source organism: Prevotella sp. (assembly GCA_017651265.1). Classification (GTDB taxonomy): domain Bacteria; phylum Bacteroidota; class Bacteroidia; order Bacteroidales; family Bacteroidaceae; genus Prevotella. The sequence goes on from JAGCDO010000010.1 coordinate 30,247, forward strand.
GTTCATCGAGAACCAGAACATCAGTTGGTATATGGCGAACCGCGACTACACCAAGGATCCTTGGCTCAACGACCGCGAGAACGAAGGTTTTTCGAGCGGTGAGGACGGACCGGGTAAGGGTAAGATTACGGTGAATAAGAAGCTGGCTTTCTGTAAGGAGATGCAGCAGCTGCAGGCCAAGCACCTGCTGGCTGGTGATATTGCCCAGAAGAAACAGCTGGCCTATGATATTGCCGTTCGCTTCTTCCAAGCCTCGTTCAAAGGCGATTGCTGGTTCCTCACCCATTACGGATGGAGTTGTGCCGATGAGCAGAATTCCCTTGAGAAGGATTTCCTGCAGGCAGCCGTTACCTATCTGAATGAAGCCAAGACCGCGAATAACTTCGACCTGAAGCAGAAGAGTCTGTATGCCCTCGCCTACATCCCCTTGGACGAATGGCAGGAATACAGTTGGGAAAAAGGTGAGTTTGTAACGAAGAAAGACTCACGCCAGTATCAGGCACTGAAAGAACTGAGCGATTTCCGTCGTGACAACCTGTCAAAGGTAAGCAGCTACATCAGCAAGTGTGATGTGCTGGTCCAGTTTATGAAAAATGGGAACTGATTAGACTCAGTTCCCATCTCTTATCTTTGCAAATATCTTTCTGCTTCCAGCGCCGCCTTGCAACCGGTGCCAGCAGCCACAATCGCCTGTCGATAGACAGGATCGCATACATCCCCGGCAGCAAACACGCCGGGGATTTTTGTTGCCTGCGTGTTCCCGATGGTCTTGATATACCCAATCTCATCGGTGTCGAGCCATTCCTTGAAGACATCACTGTTGGGTTTATGACCGATGGCGAGGAAGAAACCGTCAACAGGAATATCATAATGACTCTCGTCGGCTTCGCCCTTGCGCTTCACCAGATGAACACCCTCTACCCCGTTCTCACCATAGAGACCGATGGCATTATGCTCGAAGAGAATCTCGATATTCTCCGCATTCATCACCCGTTCCTGCATCACCTTCGAGGCACGGAGGAAAGGCTTACGTACAATCAGATACACCTTCTTACACAAGCCCGACAGGTAGAGTGCATCCTCGCAGGCCGTATCACCACCGCCCACCACGGCTGTCACCTTCTTACGATAGAAGAAACCGTCGCAAGTGGCACAGGCAGAGACACCTTGACCACGGTATTTCTCCTCATCTGCCAAGCCCAAGTACTTCGCCGAGGCACCTGTAGCGATAATCACCGTATCGGCCTCGATCTGCGTTCCATCATCAATGGTGATTACATAGGGAGGCTTACTGAAATCGACTTGTGTCACGATTCCGTCGCGCAGGTCGGCCCCGAAGCGTTCTGCCTGCTCACGCATATCCATCATCATCTGGTTTCCGTCAACCCCCTGCGGATAGCCGGGGAAGTTCTCCACCTCGGTGGTCTGCGTAAGCTGACCGCCCATCTGCAGTCCGCAATAAAGCACAGGCTGCAGGTTGGCACGACTGGCATAGATGGCAGCGGTATATCCAGCCGGTCCGCTACCGATAATCAAGCACTTTGTCTTTTCCATCAATGATTATAGTAATTCCCTGATTTGTTGTTCAATCTTCTCCGTTTTCTCTGTCGGCTCAAAGCGGGCCACCACCTGTCCTTTCTTGTTGATCAGGAATTTGGTGAAGTTCCACTTGATGTCTGACTTGGTCTTGTAATCGGGATCAGCCTTGGTAAGCATATCGTCGAGGATATGTGCAATCGGGTGTTCCATATCCCAGCCTGCAAATCCTTTCTGCTTCTTCAGGAACTTGTACAGCGGATCAGCATCTTCGCCATTTACCTTGATCTTCTTGAAGCGGGGGAACTCTGTACCGAAGTTCAGCTTACAGAACTCATGAATGCTCTCGTCGGTTCCAGGAGCCTGCTGTCCGAACTGGTTACAAGGGAAGTCGAGAATCTCGAATCCCTGACTGTGGTATTGCTCGTAGAGCTTCTCCAGTTCCTCATACTGTGGGGTGAATCCGCATTTTGTGGCTGTGTTGACGATGAGCAGCACTTCATTGGCATACTCCTTCAGTGATACATCCTTACCTTTTCTGTCCTTGACAGAGAAATCATAAACTGTCTTCATTTTAATGGGTTCGTTGATTTTATACTATTCCTTGCAAAGATACGGATAAGTAAGCACAAAACAAAATAAAAATCAGTTTTTCTTTTATTTTATCGAACAAAAATATTACCTTTGCAACAAATAAATACCTATTGAATCATGAAACGCATTACATCCATGCTGACGATGGTCATGATAGCCATGCTGTCGTTTACCTTTGTTTCCTGTGAAATGGACGATGATGATATCGCCTACAACCTCGAAGGCATTTGGGAAGGCGAGATCAGAGGCGAATATTTCGACCGTTATGGACATGGTACCACCTACAATGGTGCCCGCATCGAGTTCTACCAGAACCCGTATGAGTATGCCAGTGGAAGTGGAAGGGAGATTGACTTCGATGCTTACGGCTATTACACCGATGTGGTGAACTTCCGTTATACGGTAGAGAACGGCACTATCTACCTCAGCTATAGTGACGGCACCGATGTCGCCATTACCCATTTCACCCTTTGGTCGGATGAATTCCGTGGGGAGTTCCGCGACTACGATACCGGCCGTTACTTGGCCACCTTCCGTTTCTATCGTGTCAACAGCTGGCGGAACGACTGGCGCTACGATCATTACTACCGCTGGTAAGCCACAACCCGCAGAACGTCAGCAGACCGTTGAGCATCAGTAGCTCATAACCGAACTGATAACCCGTTGTCTTCGCCACAATGACATTGAGTGCATAGCATATCAGCGGCGAAGCCACTGCTATATAGGGTACGACCTTGTCGTGCCCTATTTTTCTTTTGGTGAGCAGTCCGAAGGCGAACAAGCCCAGCAGCGGACCGTAGGTATAAGAGCACAGGATATAGATGAAGTCGATGACACTCGTGCTATTCACCACATCCACCATCAGGATAATGAGCATGAATACTACGGCCATGCCTACATGCACCCGTTTCCTCAACTGTTCATCCCCTGCCCTTTCCTTGATATCCACACAATAGGTAGTGGTCATGGCCGTCAGTGCACTGTCGGCACTGGAGAACGAAGAGGCCACGATACCGATGGTGAACAGTATCACCACCACCTCACCCAGTCGGCCTGTGGCAGCAAACATCGGCAGTAAATCATCACTGTTCTCCGGTAATGCCATTCCTTCTTTCTGCGCCAGCAATACCAGGAGGACACCCAAGGCCATGAACAGCAGGTTGGCCGGTACAAAGGCGAAACCATAGGAGCACATATCCTTCTGTGCTTCGCGCAATGACTTACACGTCAGGTTCTTCTGCATCATATCCTGATCAAGACCCGTCATCACGATAACAATGAACACACCGCTCAGGAACTGCTTCCAGAAGTTCTGTCGCGAGAGCCAGTCATCCATCACGAACATCCTGCTATGGGTATCTCCCGAAATGGCTTGCACCGCCTCCCCCACATTCATCTCCAGGTTTCCCATCACCTGCCAGATAATCAGCAGCAGGGCCGTGAACATACAAGTGGTTTGGAACGTATCGGTCCACACCAGTGTCTTGATACCCCCTCGCCGGGTATAGAGCCATATCAGGACCGTCATCACCAAAACGGTAACGACAAAAGAAGTAAAGCCGGGCCACAGTGGGGTTACCACAAAGCGGTGCAGCAGGATGCACACCACATAGAAACGCACGGCAGCTCCCGTCATCTTCGACAACAGGAAGAAGCTCGCTCCCGTTTTGTGCGCCTTGTTCCCCAGTCTTCTTTGCAGATAGGAATAGATGGTTGTCATGTTCCAGCAGTAATACACGGGCAACAGGATAAACGCCACCGCTGCATAACCTAAGATGAATCCTAAGCAAGTCTGGATATAGGTCATATCCATCTTCAGCACCATTCCCGGCACACTGATAAAGGTAACGCCCGAGATGCTGGCGCCCACCATACCGAAGGCCACCATATACCATGGCGACTGTCGGTTACCGCGGTAGAAGGTATCGTTATCCGACCGCCGTGCCGTCCATCGGCTCAGCAGCATCAGTACGGCAAAGTACACAAGTACTGTAACTACAATCATCATACAGGGTGCGAAGGTACGAAGATACTTTCATTCGAGCAAAGAAAAAACACGTTTTTTCTTTGTATTGTGCTCGTTTATCTGTATCTTTGCAGTGTCGAATAATGGGTATCTATGACATATCTGTGGTTATAACAAACTTTAACAATTACGGATGCAAGTTTTCCTAGTCTTCGCGTTTATAAAGATAAAGAGTCTAACAATAATAGGAGGTTATGAGAAAGAATTGCGTTATGAATACCTTGCTGTTCAGAGGGGTAATGCTTCTAGTTTTTTTGTTGGGAGCAGAAGTTTGGTGTGTTGCCCAAGAAGATAATCAAGACGTGACAGTGGGTGACGTGTCAAACACGAATTGTGCGAATCAGGCTAGAGGCGAGAGTGTCATGGGTCATCCTACACTCAAGCTAACTCGTATTGATAGTGGTATATTGGGAGAGCTAAATAACTACCAGGCCAATTGTGCATTTGGTGATATTAAGGTGATCTGTAAAGAAAATGAGCAGAATCTTGCTATTTATGTTGACGAAGGGACAGGTGAAACGATTGCTACTTGCATTTGTCCTATCAACATCTATTTCACAATCTTTAATGCCCTCAAAGAAGAATACAATCTAACAGTGCTAGGACATGATATAGGATTAGTATCTTTTAAGGAACACTCTGTTGTGGAAATCGACTTGATTACACTGGACCAAGCCAATGAAGAAGGTTTCAGCTATCCTGTCATGGCACAGAATTATTGGGCTTATGAGATCACTAATAGCGTCAAGCCAGACTATGACTTGAGTCAAAGTCTTGCCATTGATAATTACTTTGACAAGCAACTTAATTGTGTGTTTCACAATTATGTACTACCAAGTGTTTACAACTATTTAGATGTTCAAGCGGGGTTGGATCAAGAAGGCACGATGGTGATCAATGTGCTTACGGATGGAATACCTGATAAAGACGGCAAACGGGTGGCTCACCTGTTTTTTGACATTGTTAATGTTCTGAAAGATAAGTATCATCTTCTGCTAAACCACACCGTCATGGCCGGAAGCGAGAACGAATGCACAGTATGTCTATACGATGGGGATTTTACGGTACCAAATCAAGATGAGCTGTCTATTCCTATAAATGACAGTTTCAATTATAGTGCACTCATTGCTGCCATTACACCACTTCAGTTAACAGGTATAGGTCCCAACGTCATGTACTATGATCTACAGGGGCGTCGTATTGCAGGTCTGCCCAAGAAAGGAGTATATATACAAAACGGGAAAAAGGTCGTGATCAAGTGAGAGATATGCAAACTTGTTTGCACATCCGAACGAGAACGAGCTAGAACGTAGTTCAAGGTCGTGATCAAGTAAAGCCACCCCATCCCCTCCATAGGAGAAGCGATAGAATGCAGATTAATCCTCGGATAGTGAAACTACCCGATCCATTCCAAGCATGGGCGGGTAGTTTTATTTTTTCTGATGAATTTTCGCAATTTTCGAAAGACCTAACATTGAAAAAAGTTAATTGCTTTATTTAGAGCAACTTAGGAGTAAAAAGAGGGCCGGCGAACGACAGATGTTGCCCAAACAGATAAAGAGTATCCTTTTCATGTTCTCCTTCATTCAATTTGAGCGCAAAGGTAACGTTTTTTGTCGATGTCAACAAGAGAAACAAGAAAAAGTATTATCTTTGCTAACGAATAAGGAAGCGATTCCCAACAACAATGGAAGAGGTTTACAAACTTTACAGAGAAGTGTTTCCCTATATCTGCAGAGAGGAAGAGACGCTGAGGGAGATCATCGGTCATGATAGCAATATCAGGATTGAGAAAAGGAACGACGGTCATGAACTGATTGCCGTCAGCCTCATCCGTAAAAACACCATTCTGTTGTTGGTGGTGAGGGAAGACTATCGACGACAGGGTATCGGAAGTCATCTGCTACGCGAATCCGAAGATATTATACGGGAACAGGGATACAACAAGGTGGTGTTGGGTGTTGGTGATGATTACCTGATGCCTGGCGTACCGACTAGTAAGCGCTATTTCCCAGCAGAGCACGAGAACCTGTACCACTTCCTGAATACAGAAGCGAGCGATTTCTTTGAGCGACGAGGCTACAAGCACAGCTGGCACGACTCGAATTGTTTCGATATGCGCATGTCGTTGAAAGACTTCCCGAACGAAAGTCCCAACGTAGGCGATACCATCAACGGATGCCACTACAAATGGGCAAACAAAAGTGATGTGGAAGGAATCATCAAATGTGTGCAGGAAGCAGAAGAGGACTTCGTTAAATACTATCGTAATCCAGATCTTTATGTCTCTAACGACCACGAACGCGTACTAGTGGCCATTGTCAATCATGAAATCGTAGGAACACTCATTGTTGGTTTCGAAACAGAAGGGAAAGGTCAGGGTTGTGTAGGCTGTACCACCGTGAAGCCCTCACAAAGAGGTCGACATATTGGTGTAAACATGGTAATGATCGGTACCAGAAGTCTGAAAGATGCTGGTTTGGATACTGCCACGCTCAGCTACACATATTCTGGTCTGGATCACATGTATGGTTATTCAGGTTATCAGATCTGCACTTATTATATGATGGGTGAAAAGTATCTAACTTTTGGCAAATAATCTATAAACCATTTGGCAAATCCATTTAATCTCTTTACTTTTGCAAACCGAAATGAAGAAGACGACCATTGAACAGCGAAGAAGATGTTTTTCACGGATACTACTTGGAGTATTCGTGCCTATGCTGTTGTTGGCGGCCTTCCATTGGCATGATGACGAGACTGGGAAAGCAAATGCCTGTGTGGAGTGTGTGCATCATGTACCCCATAGCGGTCATCTAACAGCACAATCATTCTCCGTTGACGACTGTCTGCTTTGTCAGTTCCATGCCCTGCCCTACCTGCCTGCAGCCGTAGTGATGCTTGTCGCATTACTTCCTGTTGACAGAATGGTTTGCAACCTGTCAACCGTCGCAGTAGAGAGCGGTCAGTCATCATGCATCTCCCTTCGTGGTCCTCCTATCTGTTTCTGATTCATCGTTAAGAACTGAGCACCTGTTGTCATTCGGCAATAGGTCAGAACATTGATCATTAACAGAAACAAGCAATGAAAAAACTTTTTATCATCGCTTTGCTGCATAGTATCTGTATGACAGTATTCGCAGATACAGCTGCAGGCAAGGCATCATTGTCGGGCATTGTTACCGACGACATCGACAAGGCGCCACTGGTTGGCGTAAGTATATTCTTTCCAGAACTGAAGGAAGGAACCATTACCAATGAAAAAGGTGAATACAACATAACCGGTCTGCCAGCCGTGAACACCACGATACAAGTAAGTTATGTAGGTCATCAGACCATCATCCGCGATGTTGACCTGCGGAAGGTCAGTAAGATGGACTTCGTGATGAAAGAGGCTAATGCCATGATCAACGAAGTAGTGGTTACAGGTTTGACGGGTACTGAACTGCTCAGGAACTCCCCATCGCCGGTAAGCATTGTCTCCCCCCGTGAACTGCAGATGACTCCCTCTACCAATATCATCGATGCGGTGGCCAAGCAACCGGGAGTATCACAGATTACTACAGGAAGCGGCATCTCCAAGCCCGTGATTCGAGGACTGGGTTTCAACCGCATCCTTGTCGTGAACGACGGAATCAGACAGGAAGGTCAGCAATGGGGTGACGAGCACGGCATTGAGATCGATGCCCAGCGAGTACACTCTGTCGAGATATTGAAAGGTCCTGCGAGTCTGGTATATGGCTCTGATGCCATGGCAGGCGTACTCATCTTCCACGATGAGCCAGTGATGGCCAGGGGAATGATGAGTGGAGAAGTGGAATCGGAATACCAGACCAATAACGGACTCTTTGACTATTCAGCCGACTTCGCGGGTAATCAGGGCGGACTGATATGGAACTGGCGATGGAGTGAGAAGATGGCACACGACTACAAGAACCCATACGACGGCTATGTCACGAACTCACGATTCCGTGAACGGGCGCTCTCAGGACTCCTTGGCGTGAACCGCAACTGGGGTTACTCGCATCTGAAACTATCGTACTATCATCTCACTCCCGGTATTGTGGAAGGAGAACGCGATGAGGAAAAAGGTGAACTGGAAAGAAGCGGCGACATCAAGTCGTACGGTAAGCTCTCACCCTTCCAACAGATCCACCACTATAAAGCTGTGTGGGATAACTCAATACTGATTGGCGACGGCTCCCTGAAAATGCTCGTGGGTTATCAGCAGAACAGACGACAGGAGTATGAGGACTATGACGAGTGCGGTCTTGACTTCAAACTGCACACCCTGAACTACGATCTTCACTATCAGTCGCCTGAGTGGAACGGATGGAAGAACGTGGTTGGTGTAAACGGTATGTACCAGAAATCCGAGAATCTGGGTGAAGAGTTCCTGATTCCGTCGTATAACCTCTTTGACATCGGCGCGTTTGCCACCACCTGTCGTTCGTTCGGCAACTGGCATGTTAGTGGCGGACTGCGTTACGATACGCGACATCTGCATAGTCATGGACTTTGGACAGAGGAGGAAGGACAGCGTTTTACCACCTTCTCACGCACCTTTAACGGTATGACAGGTAGTCTGGGAGCCATTTGCAACATCACTGACAATCTGGATTTCCGTGTGAACCTCTCAAGAGGATTCCGCGCACCGAACATGAGTGAGTTGGGCAGTAATGGTGAGCATGAGGGAACGCTGCGGTATGAGATCGGTAACCACCAACTCGATCCAGAATACAGCTGGCAGTTTGATGCGGGTATCGACTACTCTTCTGCCATTGTATCTGCCCAGCTGGCCGTCTTTGCCAACCATATCGACAACTATATCTTCCTGCAAAGAAAGGAAGGAGCGGTGGTTGATGACACCCCGGTATTCCTGTATCACGCTGGCGATGCCCGCATCTTCGGCGGAGAGGCCATCTTGCATATCCATCCTGTAGAACCTCTACATTTCGAGAATACCTTCTCGTATGTACGTAGTGTCCAGCTTCATCAGTCGGAAGATACTAAGTACCTGCCCTTCACCCCTGCTCCTCGCTGGCTCTCTACCCTACGCTACGATTTCATTCGCGACGGGAAGGTGCTGAACAACACCTATGCCAGTATCGAGATGGACTGTAACCTGAAGCAGGATCATATCTATGCTGCTTACGACACCGAGACCGCCACACCATCATATACCTTATTTAATATATATGCTGGTACCGACATCCTCAGGAAAGGTCGTAAGACTGCCTCGGTGTTCTTCTTTGTCAACAACCTGTTCAACCGTGCCTACCAGAATCATCTGAGTAGGTTGAAATATGCCGATACCAATGAGGTTACAGGACGAACGGGCGTGTACAACATGGGAAGGAACATCGGCGTAAAACTGATCTTGCCCATTACCTTTTAACATCAAGTGGAGAGTTCAAAAAACTCTCCACTTTTTTCAACAAAAAATATAACCCGCCGACACAACCTATCGATTTTTTTTGTATCTTTGCGAATGTAAATCTACAACCTAAATGATACGATTATGAAAGTAGGTATTCCAAAAGAAATCAAAGACAATGAGAACCGTGTGGGTATGACTCCCGCTGGAGTAGCAGAAATGGTGAAACACGGTCATGAGGTGTTTGTGCAGCACACTGCTGGTGAAGGCAGCGGTTTCCGTGATGAACAGTATCAGAATGTTGGAGCCACCATCCTTGGAACCATCGAGGAGATCTATGCCACAGCCGACTTGATTGTGAAGGTGAAGGAGCCTATCGCCCCAGAGTATCCCCTGGTACGAAAGGGACAGGTGCTGTTCACGTATTTCCATTTTGCTTGTGAACAAGAACTGACGGAGGCCATGCTGAAGAGCGGGGCCGTGTGTATAGCCTATGAGACGGTGGAGATGAAAGACCGCTCACTGCCATTGCTGATTCCCATGAGTGAGGTGGCAGGACGAATGGCTACGCAGAACGGTGCCTACTACCTGCAGAAGACACAAGGAGGTAAAGGAAAGCTGATGGCTGGTGTACCTGGTGTGAAACCCGCAAAAGTATTGGTGTTAGGCGGTGGTACTGTTGGTGAGGCTGCAGCCCGTATCGCCATCGGTATGGGAGCAGATGTAACCATCACGGATATCTCGTTGCCGCGGTTGAAACGGTTAGCTGCCGATATGCCTCAGGTGCATACCCTCTATTCATCAGAACATAATATCCGTTTGGAACTGCCCACTGTGGATATCGTCATCGGCTCCGTGCTCATCCCCGGAGATGCCACACCGCATCTGATTACCAAGGACATGCTGAAGTTGATGGAACCTGGAACAGTATTGGTTGATGTGGCTATCGACCAAGGTGGTTGCTTCGAGACCTCTCACCCCACCAAGCACAGCGATCCGGTATATACCGTTGACGGCATCGTACACTATGCTGTGGCCAATATCCCTGGAGCCGTACCCAATACATCCACGATGGCACTGACCAACGCCACTCTGCGTTATGCATTGGCACTGGCTGATAAAGGTTGGAAGAAAGCCTGTCTGGATGACGAAGCGCTGCGCAAAGGCGTGAACATCGTAGATGGTAAGATTACCTACGAGGCGGTGGCCAAGGTATTTGGCAAGGATTACACACCGTTGGAATTATAATGCGGTGGTTTTCGGACTGCGCTTATCGCGCTTATAGCTGCGGTATTCGTCCAAAGGAATCTCGATATTCGGTTCTTCCAGCTTTCCTTCGCGGGGAAGCTGGAATTTCATATATTTGATATTGAGTCCTCGCTCTATCCACATCGACTCGTAGTAGGTCTGGATACTTCGAGGAAGGACGAAGGACGAAGGAGGAAGGAGATTACTATACAGATCTTCTGTTTTCTCTACAAGTGGAAGATGATTGTGTTCCACTAGATAGGTGGTGTAGGTGAAGAGGAAGTTGGAATCGGTCTTCAAGTGAATGATGCCATCATTCACCAGAAAACGACGGTAACGCTCCAGGAAATAAGAGGAAGTGAGTCGTTTCCGCGGATTCTTCATCTGTGGATCACTAAAGGTTAGCCAGATTTCCTGCACCTCATCCTCGGCGAAGAAGCGGTCGATGATCTCAATATTGGTCCGAAGGAAAGCCACATTCTTCAGACCTTCGTTCAAGGCCTGTGTGGCTCCGGTCCACATTCGCGCCCCCTTGATATCCACCCCGATGAAGTTGATGTCAGGGAAGAGTTTACCAAGACCAACGGTGTATTCCCCCTTACCACAGCCCAGTTCGAGGACGATGGGGTTATCGTTGTGGAAAAACTGTTCCCGCCAGTGCCCTTTCATATCAAAAGGCACATTGTCAACTACAGAGAACGGATATTGAAACACGTTCTCATAACGCTCCATATCAGCGAACTTTGCCAGTTTTCCTTTTCCCATACCTTCCTTTTTCTTGCAAAGATACGAATAAGCGAGTGAAAAGCCAAATTTATTTGAGCTTTTCCGAGCGAGAGTATCTTCGGCGAAGCCAAAGGTACGATTAAGTGAGCGGAAAACCAAAAGATTATTGAGTTCTCCCTTGTTACTCCTGCAATTTCTGGATGCGCGCATCGAAATCCTTGGCACCACCCTTCTCGCCAAACACCTTTCCCAGTAACCGGGCACGTCGGTTCGTGATGGTCTGCGGGGATTCTCCGATCAAAGTAGCAATCTCTGTGGGAATGAAACGTAATTTGATCAGCATACAGATACGGATATCACGTTCGCTGAGCAGTCCGTTCCGGTTCACAATTCCCAAGAAATCCGGCAGAATCCGGTTCATCAGGTCGTACAAGTCCTTCCATGACTCATCATCAGGTGTCTTACCACGATCGGCCAAACGATGGAAGTAATGAACAGTCTCGTCGCTCAGTAAGGTATCCATCAGGGAGAGGTCAATTGGAGTCTCTGGTTCTTTCTGTGTTTCCTTCAACTCGTTTTGCAGATCCTCAATCCTCGACAACACCTTGTTATAGTCTTTCATTTTCCTGCGATGGTAATAGTAGAAAGAACCGATGATGATGAGTAAGACAAGCGATGCCCCCAACAGCAACAAGACGTTCCGATAAAGACGGTGCTGCACTACCCGGTGGTCGTATTCCTTCTGCATGGCGGCGATGGTTTCTGCCTTATCGTTCACACGAATACCCTGATACAACTTATTCAGATGCTCACTCAAGTCAAGCGCCCGCCATTCCTCACGGTCCCTATAATACTGCACCAGTTTCTCATACGCCTCGATTCTTACCTGTATATGATCGGTGTTCAACGACTCGAACCAATAATCAGTGGCCTCCTTCATCTTTCCTTCTGCCTCCATGAGGTCACCCATTCGCTTGGCACCATAGTCGTTAGGGAATACCTCCAGTGCTTGCAACAGATACTGCTTGCCTTTTACCGTGTCCTTCTCCTCCAAGGCATTACAGCCAAAGCTGACGAGGAGGTCTGACTGCACCTGTCTCTCCACCGATGACAAGAGTGGCTTTGCCTGTTCCACATAGACCTTTGCACTGTCGAGCTGACCTTGGTGGATATAGGCTCTTATCAGTTTGTTCAGACTCGCTGCCTTTCTGGAGTTACTGTTCATCGCCGTTGCACTGGCCAACGCACGCTGATAATAGGTTAGCATCAGCTCCCTGCAGTTGGCTGCTGCATTCAGGTTTCCAATGGCATCATACACATCATAACAAAAGACCTTGTCGTTGCAACCATCAATCATTCCCTCTGCCTCTTTCAGACAAGTCACTGCATCCTTCCATCGACCGTTACTCTGATGGGTAATACCAAGATGAAGCAGTGCTTTGGCCAACCGAGTGTGCTCCTTCTGCTGCCGATAATAATCCACGCTATATGTAATCAGAGAGTCGTTACGTATCTCCAATCCTATTTTATGTATAGCAGCAATATACAGGAGGCCGAAGAGGGCCGAGTCCTCCTTGGTATCCAACCGTGAGTGCTCAATATCACTTTTATCTCCATCCTCCCCTGGTTTATTCTGCGCATTCTCCAGCTCATAGAGCATCTGCATGGCCTTGTTTGGATCCTCATCGATGATCTTCTCCACCTGCTGTAAAGCAGCATGGTTGCCGGATTGCCCATGCGAGCAACCCGACAACACACAAATGATAATCAGAGTAATGATAGTATAGTATTTCATTTCGTTTTATCAAGACTGAACGAGATGGGGAGAGAGTACTTCACACGTACAGCCTGACCTTTCTGTTTACCTGGTGTCCAGTTCGGCATACTCTTTACTATACGTATAGCCTCCTCATCCAATGAAGGGTATAACGGTTTTACCGTCTGCACTTCGCTAACCGATCCGTCCTTGTCTATGACGAAGGAAATGATCACCCTACCGCTGATCTTCTTCTCCTGGGCATCCTTCGGATAAGAGATGTTCTCACTCAGGAATTTGATCATTCCCTGAATACCGCCAGGGAATACCGGCATCTCTTCCACCACGTCAAATGCATCGTTGTTCTTTACTTGCGCCTGAGCGCTAAGTGTCATCATACAGGCTGCGATAGCCATCAGAATAGTCCTTTTCATTGTTCTATTGTTTTTAGTTAGAAAAACCCCACGGTCTTTCCGTAGGAGGTAACGTGACGAGTCCGGATCTCGCTGTTTCCGTCGGCAAAAGTAGGGAAAACCTACATACGCTCCAAAGAAATCATTACATTTGATTACACAAGAGAAGAAAAAGATTACACAACATTAAAAAAGGGCACCTTTCAGCGCCCTCTTCCTGTTGTTTATTCGATGACAACCGTCGTCCATCCGTGCTTGTCTTCGATGGTACCATACTGAATACCACGCAGTGTATCGAAGAGTCTCTTGGACATCGGACCAGGTTCCGGACCGAAGTCATAACGCTTACCTGTGTCAAGGTCGTCGATATAGGATATCGGACTGATCACTGCGGCAGTACCGCATGCACCAGCCTCCTCGAAAGTCTCCAGTTCATCCTCAGGAATAGGACGACGCTCCACCTTCATACCTAAGTCCTCTGCCACCTGCATCAGACTCTTGTTGGTGATAGAAGGCAGGATGGAGGTTGATTTCGGTGTGATATAGGTATTGTCCTTGATGCCGAAGAAGTTGGCTGCACCGCACTCATCCATGTACTTCTTCTCCTTTGCGTCGAGGTAGAACTCGCAGGCATAGCCTTTCTCGTGTGCCAGGTTGTTGGCAAACAGACTGGCAGCGTAGTTACCGCCTACCTTATATTTACCTGTTCCCAGAGGAGCAGAGCGGTCGTAGTCACGAACGATGACATAGGGATTGCTGGAGAATCCGCCCTTGAAATACGGTCCTACCGGTGTGACGAAGATCAGGAAAAGGTATTCCTTTGCAGGATGAACACCTACCTGAGCACTTGTACCGATGAGCAGTGGACGGATATAGAGTGTGGCACCACTCTCATAGGTGGGAATCCACTCTTGGTTCAGGCGCACCACTTTCTTTACCATCTCACAGAACAGTTCTGTTGACACCTCGGGCATCATAATTCCACGACAGGTGCTCTGCAGACGAGCCGCATTCTCCTCCATACGGAATACACGCACCTTACCGTCAGGACAACGATAAGCCTTCAGTCCTTCGAAAGCCTCTTGTCCATAGTGCAAGCTGGTAGCTGCCATATGCAGTTTCAGATACTCATCGGAGCAAACCTCTATCTCGCCCCACTTACCGTCGCGATAGTAGCAACGCACGTTGTAGTCAGTCGGCATATAGCCAAACGACAGACTCGACCAATCAATATTCTTCATATTATCCTAATTAAAAGAGATGCGCAAAAGTACGCATATTTGTTGAGAACGCCAAACTTTTTCCCAAAAACCTACTTTGCAGCAAGGATTTTCTTGATCTCCTACTTCTCTGCAAGAATCTTTTTGATCTCCTCGTCGGTCTTGGTAAGCTTGTCTTTGCATAGGCGGATGAGTTCCTGTGCTCGCTTCAGCTGTTCCGACATCTGGTCGATATCGAGTTCATCGTTCTCCATCTTATGCACGAGGGCCTGCAGTTCTGCAAAGGCTTCTTCGTATTTGATATTCTCTTCCATATTCATTGGGTTTGGGTTAATGATAACTAGTAGTACTAGTTGTACTAGTAAAACTAGTTCTAGTAATTCTAGTATTTCTAGTAACTCTAGGTTTTCTAGGATTTCTAGGTTGTATCAGGCAGCACCTTGGAACGAACGCTTCCATAGGCAAGACGTGTTTCAAGTTCATCACCGGCACTCAACGCTGCAACATCCTTCACTACCTTGCCATCATGCAGTGTGATGCTGTAACCACGGCGGAGAAGAAGTGTCGGGTCAAGGCTCTTCAGCTTCTCGGAAACCAGTTGAATACGGTGTTGCTCTGTTTCCAATCTGCGCTCAATAAGCATGATCATCTTTTCCTGCATATTATCGAGTCTTGCATCCTGGCGGGTTTTAACCACAGAGAACAGTCGTGGTATCGCTTCAGCAACCACCGAGAGCTGTGCATCGAGCGTTGAGAGTTTCTGCTGGGCATAACGGGTAATGCGTTCCTGAGCGTCGATCAACACCTCCAACACTTCTTTCAAATGGTCGATTAAGAAGGCTGCAGCTGCCGTGGGGGTCTTCACCCTTGTATGCGAAACCATGTCGAGAATACTCTCGTCGCGTTCATGACCTATACCCGTAATAATAGGTATAGGGAAATTCGCCACGTTCTCTGCAAGTGCCAGCGTATCAAAACCCGAAAGATCGGCTGTCGCTCCGCCACCGCGGATAATGACGACACAATCGAAGGTGTTCTCGCTTCCCCGGAAGATCTGCTCCAGTGCTGCTATCACACTCTTCTCCACATCTTCGCCCTGCATCACGGCAGGAAAGAGCTGGGTATGGAACTGGAAACCGTATTCGTTATTCTCGAGTTGGTTGACGAAATCACCATAACCTGCCGCATTCGCACTACTGATGACGGCAATGCGCTGACAGAACAACGGCAACGGCAGTTCTTTCTGTAGATCGAATACTCCTTCTTCTTTCAGAACACGGATAATCTCCTGTCGCTTCCTTGCCATGTCGCCCATCGTATAGGTGGGATCAATATCAGTAACAATCCAGGAAAAGCCGTAGGTTTCATGAAACTGTGCATAAACCTGCAGCAACACTTTCATGCCAGCATGCAGCCGTTGTCCTGTTTCCTTCTCGAAATACGGACGAAGCAGTTGCCATGACGACTGCCAGCATTTGGCGGAAGCCTGGGCAATAGGTGTATTCTCGTATCTCTTTCGTTTTCCTCCTTCTTCCGAACGATCATACTGCACCAGTTGCATGTAGCAATGCCCACGCACCTCACGAACTTCCGACAGCTCTGCCTCCACCCAGTATTTCTGGTGAAGTTCCTCCTCTATCGTCTCTCGTACGAGTGAGTTCAGTTCATAAAGTGTCAACGCTTTTTCCATCGGCTATCCTCACTCACCTCCTTTTCGTATTTCTTTATTATAGATAGACCAGAAATCGGGTATCCCATAACCATAGATATTGTCTGGACAGATAGCACGGTTGCCACCTTTCCTTACCATCTCCATGATCTCCAGCGCTGTTTTGTCCGGGAATGCCTGCCATAGACAAGCTATCATTCCTGCTATCAGAGGAGCAGAGAAGGAGGTACCGATATCCTTGCTGATGACACCCCGTCCAGTAATAACTGATGTAGGACTGCCCAAGGCCATCACGTCAGGCTTCACCCGTCCGTCGGCCGTAGGACCGATGGAGCTGAAGGCGGCATTATTCCCATTGGCGCTCACTGCTCCCACGGTGATGATATCGTACGCATCGGCAGGCACATTGATCTTTTTCCAGGTACCCATACCATCATTCCCTGCACTATTCACTAAGATGATTCCCTTTCGCGCCAGCATGGAGGCTGTTCGGGAAATCATCGAAGAAAGACCGTCCAGCTGACAATAGTCGTAGTTCTGCGACGGATCGTCAAAATGATGATAGCCCAACGAACTGTTGATGACATCCACACCTGCACTATCGGCAAACTCCACCGCTGCCGCCCAATAATCCTCTTCCACCATGGTTTCCGATTGTGTGTCTTCGCATCGCAGGAGCCAATAGGCAGCATCAGGGGCTGTTCCGATGAACATTCCCGGTTCGTTGACCGCCATGGTAGAGAGTACCATCGTACCATGATCGATTCCATGGAAGATGCTCTCCTGGTTCACAGGCTGGGCAAAATCAGCAAAACCAAGCTGTCTGACCTTAGTCAGGGCTGGTATCACATCGGCATTCATGAAACCACCGTCGAGAACGGCAATCACCATTCCCTTGCCACGGAAGCCATGACGGTGTAGACGGTTACCTCCCAGCATTTCCAACTGATCGTATGTTACACCATCGGGATTATTGTCGATATTATCCCATTGATTGAATTCCGTATGATAGTTCGTCCTTGGCTTTTGTCGTTCAATGGAATCAGGAGATGTCCACACCTTTCTTACATCTTTGACAAAAGGATATTTGCTGATTTCCTTTATCACGTCTTGTTTCTTGGTACGAACAAGCAGGGTGTTGTTCCATTTGCTTTTGGAGACCATCTCGACACCTGTTGTCAAGACCGCCTCTATATAGCGGGCACTTAAGGGCAGGTCGGTACTGTCGAGATCAAGGTTCTGACGTCTCCTTCTTTCAATCGCCCGCTGAGAAAGAAACTGTTCCGGTCGGTCGAGCGAATACTCCGTGCCATTCTTGTCTTTCAGTTCAATCCTGAACATATAGCTTTTACCGCCAGGATATTTCACCCGGTCAGTACCTCGAGCCATCAGCACCGTCGCTGACAGCAGGAACAGGAACACATTCAGCCATCTCCTCATAGAAAGACAAACGATTATTAGAAATAGTATTCGTGGTGCAAAGGTACTACATATTTATAATATTACCGAAAAAACGGGTTCTTATTTTAGATTTTTGCTTGTTTATCCGTACCTTTGACTTCGTCGAAGGTACTCTCGTTCGGAAAAGCAAACAAAAACAAGCTTTTGTTTGGTTTTTCGCTCACTTAATCGTACCTTTGCACTATGGATAATAAATCTGCGACACTGGAATTAGGTACGAAGCCTGTGGGAAGTCTGCTCATGCAGTATGCCATACCAGCCATCGTGGCCATGGTGGCTTCGTCTCTCTATAACATGGTTGACTCCATCTTCATCGGTCAGGGTGTAGGACCGATGGCTATCTCGGGTCTGGCCATTACTTTCCCCTTTATGAATCTGAGCGGTGCCATCGGTGCATGTATCGGTGTTGGTGCCTCTACATATCTGTCGGTGAAATTAGGACAGAAAGACTACTCCATGGCCCAGCGTATTTTGGGAAACTCTGTTGTCTTGAAGATCATCACAGGTATCATCTTCGGTGCCATCTGTCTACTGTTCCTGGATCCTATTCTCCGGTTCTTTGGCGCATCCGACAACACATTGCCCTATGCCCATGAATATATGGTTGTCATCTTGTTAGGCAACGTGTTCACCCACCTCTATTTTGGTATGAATGCTCTTCTGCGAGCTGCATCAAAGCCCAAGCAAGCCATGTATGCCACCATCTTCACTGTAGTATTGAATACGGCACTCGACCCGATATTCATCTACACTTTAAATATGGGCATTCGCGGTGCGGCCTTGGCAACCATCCTGTCACAAACCACAGCCTTGTGCTGGCAGATCAAGCAGTTCTCCAATCCTAACGAACTGTTGCATTTCAAACGGGGTATCTACAAACTGGATTGGAACATCATCAAGAATATCCTGGCTATTGGTGTTTCCCCATTAGCCATGAACACCTGCTCCTGCATTATCGTCATCTTCATCAATACGGCACTCGTGAAATACGGTGGTGACCTTGCCGTGGGAGCCTATGGCATCGCTAACCGTATCGGATTCCTGTTCTTTATGATTGTGATGGGAATCAACCAAGGTATGCAACCGATTGCTGGATATAACTACGGTGCCATGCATTTCGACCGCATGCTGAAGGTGCTGAAACTGTCCATGATATCTGCCACTGCCATCATGGCGGTTGGCTGGCTGGTGGGAGAGCTGATACCTTATCCCTGTGCCCGTTTGTTCACCACAGATTCTGAACTGATAGCACAGGCGGTGAAAGGTATCCGCCTCAACATGATTGCCTTCCCACTGATTGGTTCACAGGCGGTCATCACCAATTTCTTCCAATCAATCGGCAAGGCAAAGATCAGTATTTTCCTCTCTTTGTCACGTCAGATGATTTTCCTCTTGCCCCTATTAGTAGCACTCCCGCCTATGCTGGGGGTTGACGGTGTATGGTTAGCCTTACCCGCCAGCGACACCGTAGCTTTCATCGTGACTTGGATCATCATGATCAGATACATGCGTAAATTCAAACTACAACATCAAAAGCAGATCTATGCAGCATAAGAATATCATCATCAATGTAGGCAGACAATTAGGAGCGGGCGGACACGCCATCGCCAAACTGCTGGCTGAAGAGTTCAATTGTAAGCTCTTCGACAAGGAGATTCTGAACCTGGCAGCCAAGGAGAGCGGATTCTCCGAGCGTTTCTTTGAACAGAATGATGAGCAGAAGGGCTTCCTGAAATCACTGTTCCACCTGCATGCCCCACATGTAGGAGACAATAATTTCTACAACAGTCGGTTCTCGCAAGAGAGTCTGTTCCAGTTCCAAAGCGATGCCATCGTCAAAGCTGCTGACGAAGGATCGTGCATATTCATCGGCCGCTGTGCTGATTATGTGCTACGCGACCGTGACAACGTGGTGAACATCTTCATCACGGCGAATATAGAAGACAGACTGAAGGCTGTCATGGAAAGGGACGAGTGTGATGAGTATACTGCGATGAAGATTCTGAAGACCAAGGAAAGTGCCCGCGCTTCCTACTACAATTACTACACAGGCAAGAAATGGGGGTGCGCAGAGAGTTATGACTTCTGTATCAATTCCAGCATACTCGGATACGAGGAGACAGAGAAGATCATTGCTGCATTTATTAAAGAAAAGATGGAACTAGTATAACTAGTGTCTCTAGTAAAACTAGAAAACTAGAAAGAAGATTATGAAGAGAATCGGCATCATCAGCGACACGCACAGCTATTGGGACGAGAAGTATCTTCACTATTTCGAGCCCTGCGACGAAATCTGGCACGCCGGCGACATCGGCAGTGTTGAGGTGGCAGAGAAGTTAGCTGCCTTCCGTCCGTTCCGTGCTGTTTGTGGTAACTGTGATGGTGGAGACCTCAGACTGATGTATCGTGAGCTCAACCGGTTCAAGATAGAGGATGTGGACGTACTCATCAAACATATTGGCGGCTACCCTGGTAATTACGATGCCAGCATCCGCTCCACCCTCTTCGCCAATCCGCCGCAGCTCTTCATTGCCGGACATTCGCACATCCTGAAGGTGAAGTACGACAAGACGCTCAACCTGCTCCATATCAATCCCGGAGCCGCTGGTCTGCAGGGTTGGCACAAGGAGCGCACACTTATCCGACTCACCATCGACGGAAAAGAATTCAAAGATTTAGAAGTGATCACTTTGGGTGGTAAATAGTGAAATAGTAAAATTGTAAAACAGTAAGATATGAAGCGAACGATTGTAATTACCGGTGGCGCAGGCTTTATTGGAAGTCATGTGGTGCGCCTATTTGTGAACAAATACCCGGATTACCACATCATCAACCTCGACAAGCTGACGTATGCGGGGAATCTGGCTAATCTCAAGGATATCGAGGACAAGCCCAACTACGAGTTTGTGAAGATGGACATTTGTGATTTCGATGCGTTCTACCAGCTGATGCAGGACAAGAAGGTGGACGGCATCATCCATCTGGCAGCAGAGAGTCATGTGGACCGCAGTATCAAGGATCCCTTCACCTTTGCCAAGACCAACGTCATGGGAACACTGTCCTTGCTCCAGGCTGCCAAGCTCTATTGGGAGTCGTTACCTGAGAAGTACGAAGGCAAACGGTTCTACCATATCTCTACCGATGAGGTGTACGGAGCATTGGAACTGTCACATCCAGAAGGCATCGAACCTCCGTTCACAACAACAGCCAGCAGTGCTGAGCACCATCTTGCCTATGGAGATAAGTTCTTCGTAGAAACGACAAAGTACAATCCTCACTCACCCTACTCGGCTGCCAAGGCTTCTTCCGATCACTTTGTGCGTGCCTACCATGACACATACGGAATGCCTGTTGTGGTGACGAACTGCTCGAACAACTACGGTCCTTACCAGTTCCCCGAGAAACTGATTCCCCTCTTCATCAATAACATCCGTCATCGCAAGCCTCTGCCCGTGTATGGTAAGGGAGAGAATGTACGCGACTGGCTGTTCGTGGAGGATCACGCCCGTGCCATCGACCTGATTTTCCATGAGGGAAAGATTGCCGAGACCTATAACATCGGCGGTTTCAACGAGTGGAAGAACATCGATATCATCAAGGTGGTCATCAAGACCGTCGACCGTCTGCTGGGACGCAAGGAAGGTGAGGATATGGATCTCATCACCTTCGTCACCGACCGTGCCGGACATGATCTCCGTTACGCCATCGACTCATCGAAGCTGCAGAAGGAACTCGGATGGGAACCCAGTCTGCAGTTCGAGGAAGGCATCGAGAAAACCGTACGCTGGTATCTCGACAACCAGGAGTGGCTCGACAATGTCACATCAGGTGATTATCAGAAGTATTACGATAACATGTACGCCAACAGATGAAAAAGATTTTGCTTTTAGGCTCAGGTGAACTGGGCAAGGAGTTCGTGATTGCCGCCATGCGTGCCGGCCAGTATGTCATTGCTTGCGACCGCTATGACAATGCCCCAGCCATGCAGGTGGCTGACGAGCGCGAGGTATTCTCCATGCTCGACGGTGATGCGCTGGAGGCAGTGGTGAACAAACACAAGCCCGACATCATTGTACCCGAGATTGAAGCCATCCGCACCGAGCGCCTCTTCAAGTTCGAGGAGCAAGGCATTCAGGTGGTACCGTCGGCTCGTGCCGTGAACTACACGATGAACCGTCGCGCCATCCGTGATCTTGCTGCCCGCGAACTGGGTTTGCGCACAGCGAAATATTTCTATGCAAAGACTTTTGAAGAATTCAAGATAGCTGCAGACGAGATTGGTTTCCCCTGTGTGGTAAAGCCGTTGATGTCATCCAGCGGTCATGGACAGAGCTATGTCCACAATGACGATGAGTTGGAACAGGCATTCAAAGATGCCATGGAAGGCAGTCGCGGCGATGTCAAGGAGGTTATCATCGAGGAGTTCATCGACTTCGAATCGGAATTCACCCTGCTCACCGTAACCCAGAAGAACGGTCCTACCCTCTTCTGTCCACCTATCGGACATGTACAGAAAGGGGGTGATTATCGTGAGAGCTGGCAGCCATACCAGATTTCCGATGCAGCATTGAAGCAGGCGCAGCACATGGCCGACCAAGTGACGAAGGCCCTGACAGGTGCTGGCATCTGGGGCGTAGAGTTCTTCTTGACCAAACAAGGTGAGGTGATCTTCTCTGAGCTTTCACCTCGTCCCCATGACACAGGAATGGTAACCCTTGGTCATACCACCAACCTCTCAGAGTTCGAACTGCACTTCCGTGCCGTGATGGGTCTGCCCATTCCTGCCATCCATCTGGAACATGCGGGAGCCAGCGCCGTGATTCTCTCACCCAAAGAAGCAAAGACGCCAGTTGACCGTTCTCTGTTTAACTACAACCTCGAGGAGGCACTGAAGGAAGACCGCACTCGTATCCGTCTCTTCGGTAAGCCAGAAGCACATAAGGGACGCCGCATGGGTGTTGTTCTCTGCTACGGAGAGGTAGGTGATGATGTCAATGCGTTGCGTGATAAAGCCAAACGATTGGCTGCAACCGTATTGGGTACCGACCCTTATATGAAGAAATAGCATATGTTAGGAAAAATCATCAATCTGACAAAGATCGTCGATCCACGTGGGAACCTCACGGTGGCCGAACAGATGAAAGACGTACCGTTTGACATCAAGCGGGCATACTGGGTGTATGATGTTCCTGGAGGAGAAAGTCGGGGCGGTCATGCCCACAAACGACTCCAGCAGTTTGTCATTGCCCTCAGTGGTTCGTTCCATGTCACACTCGACAACGGTCATGAGAAAAAGACCGTTCTGCTGAATCATCCATGGCAAGGACTGCTGATCGACACCAACACCTGGCGTACCCTCGACGATTTCTCTTCAGGGGCTGTATGTCTGGTATTGGCTTCTGAACTTTATGACGAGGATGATTATATCTATGATTACGACGAGTTCCTAAAATACATCGGATGTTCGAAATAAGACGATATGCGCCTGAGTATGCTGACGAATGGAATCAGTTCGTTGCTGAGTCGAAGAATGGTGTCTTTCTCTTCGACCGAAAGTATATGGACTACCACTCAGACCGCTTCTGCGACCATTCGCTGATGTTCTATTTAGACGGTCGGTTGTTAGCAGTACTGCCTGCGCATCTGTCTGGGGATACACTCTGCTCTCACAACGGTCTTACCTATGGCGGATTGGTAATGAGTCCCCGTCTGACGGTTGTACAGACCATGCATCTCTTCCGGGAGATGAATGAGTATCTGCGTTCTCAAGGTATTCGTCATGTCAGTTACAAGGCAATTCCATGGATTTATCATCGTCTTTCGGCTGAAGAGGATCTCTATGCTCTCTACCATGAGTGTCATGCTCGTATCGTGGCAAGGGATTTTGCCACCAATATCTATCTCTCTGCAGGTTTACGATGGGAACGGGTTCGCCGCCGTGGTATTGTCCGTGCCCAGAATGCTGGCGTTGTTGTTGAACGTTCCGACCATTATGAGGCTTTCTGGCAGGTGCTGGCAGATAACCTCATGAACAAGTACGGAGTAAAGCCAGTTCACTCTCTTCAGGAAATAGAATTACTGCATGGACGCTTTCCTCAGAACATCCAGCTCTACCAAGCGGTAAGAGAGGGTAAAGTATTAGGAGGTGTCGTTCTGTATATTTCCTCCCAGGTGGTTCATGCTCAATACAGTTCAGCTTCCCCTGAGGGAAAGAAACTGGGCGTGATCGATCTGCTCTATGACCAGATCTTCAAAGATTATCGTGATTATCCCTATTTCGACTTCGGGCGCTCTACTGAGCATCCTGACGGCAGTGGACTGAATGAGAACCTGGTGTTCCAGAAGGAAGGCTATGGCGGACGGGGACTCTGTTATGATATCTACGAGTGGGAAGTGAAAAGTGATAAGTAACAAGTTTGATTTGCTGACGCTATGATTAAGTATCTCCCCCTGAAACAGATTAATGACCGCTACGATGCGGAGTTACGCGAAGCTGTTGGTCGTGTAATGGACAGCGGCTGGTATCTGAAAGGTGAACATACCCAACGCTTTGAAAAGAACTATGCGACCTATATAGGAACGGAGTACTGCGTGGGGGTTGCCAACGGACTTGATGCATTGACATTGATCCTTCGTGCCTATATAGAAAAAGGTGTCATGCAACCTGGCGATGAGGTCATCGTTCCCGCCAATACTTTCATCGCATCGATATTGTCTATTTCCGAATGCGGTCTGACCCCTGTTTTGGTGGAGCCGTCTATCGATACTTTCCAGATTGATGATTCACTAATTGAAGAGGTCATTACCGAACGAACCAAAGCCCTGATGATTGTTCATCTCTACGGACGATGTGCCTATACGGAGAAGATCGGGATGATTTGCAAGAAGCATTACCTGAAACTCATTGAGGACAATGCTCAGGCACATGGGTGCTTCGCGTCAATGGACAATGGTCAAAAGAGGCGGACCGGCTCTTTGGGTGATGCCGCTGCCCATAGTTTCTATCCTGGGAAGAACTTAGGGGCTTTGGGAGATGCGGGTGCTGTTACTACCAACGATAAGGAACTGGCACAGATCATCGAGGAATTAGGTAATTACGGCTCATCGAAGAAATATGTCTTCGACTACCAAGGTCGTAACTCCCGCTTGGATGAGATACAGGCAGCCATGTTGGATGTGAAACTCAGACACCTGGATGAAGATAACCAGCGCAGACAGGCCATTGCCGATTACTATATCAACAACGTTAAGCATCCGGAAATACTTCTCCCTACACCTTCTAAGAGTGTTTATCATATCTTCCCCATCCTTTGTGAAAGACGTGATGAACTACAGCAATATCTGAAGGAGAACGGGGTGGAGACCATGATCCACTATCCTATCCCGCCGCATAAGCAAGCTTGCTACAAGGAATGGAACGACCTTTCCTTCCCGATTACCGAACGAATCCATCGTCAGGAACTGAGTCTGCCCTGTCATCCTGCCATGAAACAAGAAGAGGCCGACCAGATAGTCAGCCTCCTCAATCGTTTCCGTTGATGTTTTAGACGAGAACCACCGTGGCACTACGGGCAGCCTGAGCACCCATCACCAGCACCTGTGCGATATCCGCTGTCTTCGACGGTCCGCTGATAAACGTGCCGTAGCCATAGTCGTTAAACTCGATTCGCTTGTAGGCCTCGTGCATATTGTTCACAATCTCACTCTTTTTCAGTAAGATCACCAGATTCTCGGAGATAAAGCATACCGCCTTCTCCACCATCTGCTGAGGAATCCACACACAGGCATTCTCAGCCACGCCGAACATTCCCCTGATGATACCCACATCCGTTCCGTTCAATGCCTGAGCCGAACCGATGGTATCTGGATTACGCGTAGCAATAGTAATCTCAGGTAAGTTACTGGCAATCTCCTTGGCATCAGGATACAATTCCTTGATCAGTTCGTTGATATCCTTTCCTGCTTCCAGTTCCACCACTTTACCGCCCACCGACTGTGTCATGGAGATGAACTGAGCAAGAGGATCAGGATAAGTGATACCCCTGATATCAGTCAGGTCGGGCATATCAAACTGTTGATGTATGTTTTTCCTGTACTTTGACAGGATCTCTTCCTTTGTACTCATACGCTTTTAATTGTCAATTATCCATTATCAATCGTCAATTCACTTCACCTTTCCTTTCCGCCAGAGTTCCTGGAACGAGTTCTTGGGGAAGGTCATCATCTTATGACCGCTCTGAGCCCATGGGTTAATACCACTCTGCATCAGTGCGCCAGGTACCCAGTTGGCCAGTGGAGCGAACTTCATGGCGGTGTTATAGATACCGCTGCTGCCGAACAGCACGCCCATACCCTTGCACATCATCTTCTTTTGCGGATTCGCCGTACCGAAGTCATCTAACTGCTGACGCCATTGGTAGATCTGGTCGCCCAGGTTCACCTTGACAGGACAGACGGTCTGACAACTCAGACACAAGGTACAGGCACTCACATTACCACTGTGTTTCTCCTTGTTTCGAAGCATACCCAGGTTGATGCCAATCGGACCGGGAATGAAGTAAGAATACGAATAACCGCCGGAACGACGATACACAGGACAGGTGTTCATACAACTGCCGCAGCGGATACACTTCAGCAGTTCCCAATGGTCGGGATTAGCAATCCAGTCGCTCCTGCCGTTATCCACCAACACAATATGCATGTTCTTTGCGGTAGGACGCGCCTTGCGGAAATGCGAGGTGAACGTGGTTGTCGGCTGACCCGTTCCTGCCCGGCAGAGCATACGCTGGAAGACCGCCAGACAATCGTAGTTGGGAATCACCTTCTCCAAGCCGATGGCAACAATATGCAGTTTAGGACAAGAAGTGGACATATCCGCATTTCCCTCATTGGTGCAAACCACAATGTCGCCCGTTTCCGCGATACCGAAGTTCGCACCCGTCATTCCCGCATCAGCAGTAAGGAACTCATTGCGCAAACTCAGTCGTGCCATATATGTCAGATAGGTAGGATCATGGTTTCCCTTTTCCGTTCCGAGCTTTTCTTCAAAGAGTTCTCCCACATCATCATGATTCAGGTGGATGGCCGGCATCACGATATGACTCGGAGCCTGTCCTTTCAGCTGGATGATGCGTTCACCCAAATCGGTCTCCACCACCTCTATGCCATGTTTCTCCAGATAAGGATTCATCTCGCACTCCTCGGTGAGCATCGACTTACTCTTCACAATCTTCTTTACCTCATTCTCCTTGAGGATGCCATAGACAATCTCGTTGAACTCCTCGGCATCCTTCGCCCAATGAACGATACATCCATTCTTCTCGGCATTGGTGGAGAACTGGTCCAGATACTCATCCAGATGACTGATGGTGTGGCGTTTGATCTGCGAAGCCTTCTCCCGCAGCTGCTCCCACTCATCCAGTCCGTAGGCCATATTATCTCTCTTGGTGCGAACCGACCAGAACGTGGCGTCGTGCCAGCCCGCATATTTCTGGTTCTTCAAAAACGCTTTCGCCGCGTTACTATGTGCTGTACTCATAACTAATAAAGTTCAAAGTTCATAGTTCAAAGTTCAAAATTAAAGACCAGATGCTAATATCTGGACGACATGGATGAACTGGATAGGCAGGTCCTGCTTCTTAGCTATACCAGCCATATGCATCAGACAAGAGCAGTCGGGACCGGTAATATATTCAGCCCCAGTATCCATGTGACGTTTCACCTTATCCTTACCCATCTGCTCACATACTGCAGTTTCCTCCACAGAGAACATTCCACCGAAGCCACAGCACTCGTCAGGTCGTTCCGGTTCAACTACTTCGATTCCCTCTTTCAGTTCAAGAAGATCCTTGATCTTGTTGAACTTAGGTTCGTTCTGCTCGCTGGGAGAGCTCAAGCCCAGTTCTCGCACGCCGTGACAGGAGTTATGCAGACTCACCTTGTGTGGGAACTGTCCAGGCAGCTTATCCACTTTCACCACATCATGCAAGAACTCTATCACATCCATAATCTTATC
Organism: Prevotella sp.; assembly: GCA_017651265.1. Lineage (GTDB taxonomy): Bacteria > Bacteroidota > Bacteroidia > Bacteroidales > Bacteroidaceae > Prevotella. The sequence continues at coordinate 58,288 of JAGCDO010000010.1, forward strand.
GGATGTAGTACATTCATGCTTACCTTTAAGTAAACGGGGATAGTTGATTTTCACAAATGCCACGCAGCTCACAGACGGAGCAACGATATAGTCAAAACCCTTGAACTTGTCTTCGAACTTCTCCGCCAGTGGTATCGCCTGTTTCTCAAATCCGGCATTCGCCATCGGCTGTCCGCAGCAGGTCTGGTTGAGCGGATACTCCACATCCAGTCCAAGACTTGTCAAGAGTTTGTATGTGGCTACGCCTACCTCTGGATACACGGCGTCCACATAACACGGGATAAATAAACCGATTTTCATGTGATTACTATTGTTCGTTTATTAGTGATTTTTAGTTAAATGTTATTCCGTTACTGTTTGAATGCAAATATACAAAAAAAATCGATACGAACAATAGTTTGATGAAACAAATTCCGATTTATTTTCACTTTTATCATCGTGAGAGTTCATAGCGAACACCCACCTGTAGGTTGAAGTTGAAAGGATGGTCCTTGAAATAGTTATCCACCCGACTCTTGTTGTCGAGATAGTATTTCACGCCTGGCTCCACATACAAACCCATCTGGGGCAGAACCTGATACTGCACACCTGCGGCAGCATCAGCAGAGAACTGCACACGGTCTTTCCTGGCTTTACCTTTCACGCCTTCAGTGGCATAGGAACTCTTCACATTCATGTCGGCTGCCCCTCCTGCAATGCCATACAAGGAGAAGCCTTTCCATGAAAGCAGTTGATAACTGAGTCGCACGGGTACTCCAACATAATGCAGCTCCTGCTCGTTCACCACCTTGGTGTCGTTCATCTTCTGGATGAAATCCGAAGAGAGTTTGGTATAGGTGACACCTGACAGTACCGACAAACGGGAAGTAAGCGGATACGACAACGACAGACCGAACGTTACTGGCTGATGATGTTTCGTGATCTCCTCATAGTTGTACAGATAGATGGGAGCATGGCGTGTATTAACCGTATAGCTTATCTGCTCTACATCGCTATACATCGCCGCTTTGTCCAAACTCATCAATACAGGATCACGATGCAAGTCGTTACCCCCCATCGCATTCTGCGCATAGAGCATGGCCGACATCTTCGGCTGCTCTTGCTTCTTGGTCGTTATGGTTTGGGCATGCTCATAGCCCAAAGAGCGATGGGAAGCCGAAGAGACTGACTGAGAACTCACTGCCGGCTTCCGCATACGCTCATTACCATCGTTTCGTGCCAAGGTCGAAGTTTCTGTCGACTGGCTCGCTCTCAAATCTTCATCTTGCTTTCTCTCTTCATGACTTATAAGCTCTTGCTTCTCTTCTTCAATGGTAAGCGTTGGAGAAGATGGATGAGATGGGCTGGATGGGCTTAGTGGGCTGGATGGGCTAACTAGATTATCTAGATGCGCTAGTTTATCTAGGTTTTCTAGATTATCTAGATTATCTGGTGTATCCAGGTTTTCTGGTGTATCTAATTCTCTTGGGTTTTCCGTTGGCCCTGCTTTCTCTGTGATTACTGCCGTTTCCACCACTGGTGCCCCAGTATTTACCTTTTTATGGATGTAATAGCCGCCTCCAACTACTAACAGTAAGGCAGCAGCGGCAGCAGCCCAACGTCGTAAAGGTACGATGCGGGCTTTCTCCTTTGAAGGAGTACCTGCCTCTTCAACCTTGGAAGGACCTGCACCTGCTATCTCTTGAGAACCACTCTTTTCAGAAAGAGTGCTCTCAATGCGCTCCCACAGCTCATCGTTGACAGGCTCTTGGTAGTCTGCCATCCGCTTGCGAAGCTCTGATGTCCACTCTTTCTCGTTCATTTTGTTTGTTGTTTTATGTAATCTTTAATTTTCTTTGCCAATATCATCCTTGCTCGTAAGAACTGTGAAGATGATGATTTCTCTTTGATGCCTAACTCTTCGGCTATTTCCTTATGACTCAGTTGTTCGAACACGTAGAGGTTAAACACCGCCCTATAACCTGTTGGTAATTCCTCAATCAGTCTTTGCATCAGCTCCAGCGGCACAAAGCCTATGTCGGGTGCCTCCTCTTCCACCTCATCGGGAATCTCATCGCTTAGGGTGAACCGCTCATTCCGTTTCAGGTACGACAGTGATTCGTTCACCACCACCCTTGTCATCCAAGCCTTCAGCGATCCCTCTCCGCGATATTCAAAGTGGTTGACAGCGGTAAGTATCTTAACGAAACAGTCTTGCAGCACATCCTCTGCGGCCTCCCTGTTGGCAAGATACCGCAAGCACACCGCCATCAGATAGCCGGCAAAGCGCTCATACAGCCTCCGCTGCGCCCCGCGCTCCCCGTTCTTTATCTCGTACAATAACTGTTTCTCTGTTTCCACTAATTGTCGTTAGAGATGAATGTAAGTTCCAGCAACGGATCGAGAGTTATGCTTTGCTCTTCGTATTTTATTTGGTTGCCCCAGTCACTGTGTTTAGGTTCCCAAACTTGCAACTCCTTGATGAATAACTTAACAACTTGAGACTTTTGCTTTGCATTATATACTCCATAGTTCTCATCGCTGAACATCAGATAGTAATAAGTTGTTTTATCCATATAGAAATCACCTCCATTTACACTTACATTGATGCCAAAAGAATAGAAACTCATACCATTATACTTTGAAGCGAATGCTGGCATCTCTGATTGTGCAGATAAGTATTTGGTTGTATTTGTGTTCTCAAAATACACATAATTATCTGTATAACCAATTGGTTTAGCTATTACCGCTAAAGGTCTTGCAACTAATTTGAATTTAATATCCTCACTTGTTCCGTTACTAGGTGATTCTTGAGAAGCTTCTCCTGATTGTTCAAGATTCTGGGCAATACCAAAATTCATCGCCTTTAAAATGGCTACTACTGGCATCGTGGAGAAAATAATAGTTTTACCGTCGTGTACCATTACACAACTGTCAGCCTTAACACCATTTACCATCCAGTATCCGGGATACCCACCCGGCGTTCCCAAGAAGGCTTTGAAATCACTGGCATTCTTATTAATATCATCCTCGTCTTCACTTTTACACGAGGTGGCCATCAGACACATACAGGCCATCAAACCCATTATAAGTATATACTTCTTCATACTTGCTTTTATTTTGTTCTACCTTCTAAACTGCAAATATACAAAATACTGCACGGAAGAGTGCAAAAAAAACAAAAAAAATGAGTTTGCCCGTTACAAACATGCTGATGATAGTATGGAAAGCAAATATTCCCAACGTGGGAATAAAATGTTCCCAACGTGGGAATAAAAAGTTCCCAACGTGGGAATAAATTGTTCCCACGTTGGGAAAAAGTGAGAAATGAATTAGTCCGAATGGTTCGGACGGTTCTTTCTATTGTTTTTTCACGTGTTTGAACGCACCTTTCTTCTTGTAGAAATCCTGCAAGACATAGAACGCCTGCTTGGTTCTACCCTTGTCGGAAACGATTCCCTTGCGGTTGAAGAAGTCCTGTGTGCCATGCAACTGTCGGCGCGGCGAACGGAAATCCATCAGAATCCAAGGAGTACAGCCCGCAAAGTTCGAGACCTTGTCGTACATCTTCAGCGTCTGACGATAGACCTCAGCCTGATATTCCTCAGTCCACTTCTCATCTTTGTCGCCAAAACGACCAGCCACGGCACCTGCACCGAACTCGCTCACCACCACGGGCTTATCCTGATCAAAGAACCACTTACGACGTTCACAGTCAGAAGGCTTTCCACCATACCATCCCAGATAGTTGTTGAAACTGAGGATATCCACCAGATCACTGAGGTTATCCTCCACGGTAGAGATATTATCATGTGTTTCCGTTTCCATGGCCATGCTGACCAAACGGTCGTTATCCAGCTCGCGAGCCCTTTGAATGAGTCCTGTCAGGAAGTGGTCACGAGCTTGTCCTCGTGGTGTTTCATTGGCAACACTCCACACGATGACAGCACAGCGGTTATGGTCGCGCTGGATATTATCAGTAAGCTGTCGGTAGGCATTATTATAGGTTTCCTGATTATCCCATTGGATAGTCCAATACACAGGAATCTCACTCCACACCATCAAGCCCTCTTTCTCGGCCATGCGCACCATCTGTTCGTTATGCGGATAGTGAGCCAGACGGATAAAGTTACATCCTAAGAACTTCGCCCATTCAATCAGTACGCTGTCATCTTGTTCTGTTGTGCAACGTCCTGAGCGGAAAGGAGCCTCCTCATGAATACTGATACCACGCAGGAAAACCTGCTTACCGTTCAGCAGGATTTTCTTTCCGTTGGTGTCGATATGGCGGAATCCAATCTGATCTTTCAGATGTTCGCCCTCGCAAACCAGTTCCACATCATACAATTTAGGACGGTCGGGCGTCCAAAGTTCGGGATCTGCATCCAGCACAATCTGAGCCACACCGCTCTGATTGGTCGTTATCCGTTCAAAGATGCTCAGTTCAGGGATGTTCACCTCAATCTTCACGTTAGCCACAGCCAGGTTCAGTCGTACTTTCACCAACACCTTCTCGTACGAACCTTCCTGCAGACGGATCTCATAGTCGTCCACATGAGCCATCGGTGTCTCCACCAGCATCACGTCGCGGGTGATACCACCATAGTTCCACCAGTCGCTATTCAGAGTGGGCACGCCTTCTGCATGACGGTCGTTATTCACTCTCACAACGATGAAGTTATCACCTTTCTTCACCTTATCGGTAATATCGAAGTTGAAAGGCGTGAAGCCGCCGATATGCGTCCCTATCTTCTCACCATTGAGATAGACATCCGTCTGGTAGTTCGAAGCGCCGAAATAGAGATAGAGCAGACGGTCCTTCTTCAGGTTATACTTAAAGGTTTTCTTATACCATACACTTCCTTCGTAGAACATCAGTTCAGGTCGCTGTGTATTCCAGTCGCCCGGCACCTTCAACGTTTCCTTCTCAGAGAAGTCGTATTCCACATGGTCGCCTTTCGACTGTGGTTTCTGGTCTTTGAAGAAACCATTGGGTGATACGTTCATTCTATAGTCATAATACCCCGCATCAAAGGGGTCGATGATAGTCTGCCACTCTCCGTTCAACGAAGTTGTCTTACGTGCATATACATTCTGCAGCACCTTTGCTTCCAGCATTTCAGCCGACATGGCCAGCATGCAGAACAGCATGATATAAAGCTTTCTCATTTCCTGTATGAATTAAATTGGGGCAAAGGTACGAAAAATCTGATTAAGTGAGAAAGAAACAAATGAATTTGTTTGCTCGAACATGAAGATTTTATCCAATAAGTGAGCGAAAAATCAAAAGTATGGAAAGAGATATCAATGAAAACTGTTAATCTTTAATAAAACGCCCGACACATATTAAGAATCTTAATTATTTATCGTACCTTTGCACTCGTCTTTTTGGAGAGGTGCTCGAGTGGTTGAAGAGGCACGCCTGGAAAGCGTGTAACCGGCAAAACTGGTTCGCAGGTTCGAATCCTGTTCTCTCCGCTAAGTTGAAATGTATCGCTTATGAAACATCTCGTTTTGATTTTCCTTCTTCTTTTTACTCCCTTGGTGGTTTCCGCTCAAGACGGGAAGCAGTTGAATGATTCTGTGGTAGCGGTATCCGACTCCACCGCCCTCGACTCTCTGAATGCCAGTCTACCTGTTGAGGCAGTTGATGAGAGTATGCTGGACGATGAAGAGGGAGGAGTGCATAAACGACTGAAGAAGACGTTCCTTGACGGAAATGCAGCCTTCATGTCGTTGGTGGCCTTGGTACTGGTATTAGGTCTGGCCTTCTGTATTGAACGCATCATCTACCTCAGTCTGAGTGAGATCAACGCCAAGAAGCTGATGGGCGATCTGGAAGAGAAAATCATGGACGGGAAGATAGAAGAGGCGAAGACCATCTGTCGTGAAACCCGCGGACCGGTGGCTTCCATCTGTTATCAAGGACTGATGCGCATCAATGAGTCGATGGAAGATGTGGAGCGTTCCATTGTGAGCTACGGCTCTGTGCAAAGTGCCAATCTGGAGAAAGGCTGTTCATGGATTACCCTGTTCATTGCCATGGCTCCCTCATTGGGATTCTTAGGAACAGTAATCGGTATGGTATTAGCTTTCGACAGGATTCAGGAAATGGGCGATATCAGTCCTACCATCGTAGCATCAGGTATGAAAGTGGCGTTGATCACCACCATTTTCGGTATCATCGTAGCTTTGATCCTGCAGATCTTCTACAATTATATCCTTTCGAAGATCGAACACCTGACCAGTCAGATGGAAGAAAGTGCCATCTCACTGCTTGACATCATCATGAAATACAAGCTGACACGCTGATGAACGACATGCTGATAGACATCGAACTGGTGGTGATATACCTGGTGATCCTCGTCACAACGGTCATCACGATATGGTCGGCCGTACGGTCGTTGAAAAAACGCGACCGTTCGCAGAACATCGTGAACAATATTCCTGTGACGAAGATTGCGTATGGTGTGACCGCACTGCTGGTTGTCTGTCTGCTGCTGACGTTTCTCTTGGGCTCTTCAAAGCCGATTCAGTTGGGAGAGAAACTCTATACGGATTCGTTCTGGCTCAAGATCTCTGATATGTTCATCTATACATCGGGCATCCTGATTGTGGTTGCTGTAGGCTGTTTCATCTACGGTATGTCAGGACTGAGCCGGAAATCGCATGTGGAAAGCGAAAGGAGGGAACATGTTCCGTCGGAGAAAGCATAGCATGCCGGTATTGAATACCACATCAACAGCCGACATCTCGTTCATGCTGCTGATCTTCTTCCTGGTCACTACCTCTATGGATATCGACAAGGGATTGTCGCGACAGTTGCCGCCTCTTGACGATGAGAAGGAGGAACAGGTGATTGATATGGACAAGAGTAACATGATCAGACTGGCGATTTCGGCTGATAATCAGTTAAGCATTAACGATAGCGTAGTAACCCTGCAGCAAGTTCGGCAACAGGTGATGGATTTTGTGGAGCGCTGTCCTGACCGCAAACAGCACGTTGTTTCTGTGGAGGTGGCTCGGGAAGCCAATTACAACACCTACTTCAATATGCAGAACGAGATCGTTGCCGCCTACCGTCAGCTACGGGAACGAAGAGCACAGAAACTGTTCGGTCGTTCGTTCGCCCAATGTTCCGAGGAACAACGTGACTCGCTCCGCGCCCTCTATCCCCAGCGCATTGCTGAAACCTATCCGAAAGGAGGTGAGGAATGAACATGTTCCGCAGACATTCCAACCATGAGATACCCGGTCTGAACATGGCTTCCATGCCCGACCTGATCTTCACCGTGCTGTTCTTCTTCATGATTGTTACCCATATGCGGAGCACGCCGGTAAAGGTGCAGTATCAGATGCCGCAAGGAACGGAACTGACTCGTCTTACCAAGAAATCATCCGTCACCTATATATATATAGGTAAGCCGGTGGGAAGTAACGACGGACAGATTCGCATCCAGTTGAATGATAAGTTCGCAGATGTAGAAAGTATTCCTGCCTATATCGAATCTGAGCGGGGAAGAATGTCAGCAGAAGATTTGCAAGCCATGACCGTAAGCATCAAGGCCGACCAGCAAACCGATATGGGAACCATTACGGATGTGAAGCAAGCCCTCAGACAGGCAAAGGCGCATCAGATTAACTATTCTGCCGAAAAACGGTCATCCAGCACGAAATAATAACTTATCGTGCAAATTTTTGTTTGATTTGTTGCTATTATCAAAAAAAAAGCATAACTTTGCAATCAAACAACTTAAAAAGAATGGCTCATCAATTAGATTCTCTGGACAAGAAGATTCTTCGTATGGTTGCGAAGGATGCCCGTGTCCCATTTCTTGAGGTAGCACGCGAATGCAATGTCAGTGGTGCTGCCATCCATCAGCGTATTCAGAAACTCACCAGTTCAGGTGTACTGAAAGGATCGCAGTTCATTATCGACCCTGAAAAGATTGGTTATGAGACTTGCGCCTATATCGGTTTGAACCTGAAAGATCCGGAAAAGTTCGATAGTGTTGTACAAGCCTTGTTGGAGATTCCCGAGGTGGTGGAGTGTCATTACACCACAGGTGACTATGATATGTTCATCAAGATCTACGCCATGAACAACCATCACCTGCTGAATATCATCCACGACAAGCTGCAGCCGTTAGGACTGTCTCGCAGTGAGACCATCATCTCCTTCGGTTCAGCCTTCAACCGTCAGTTGCCGGTTGATGACTTCCCCCAGGAAGATGAATAAGCAAAGGTAAGGTTTACTTCCTGATGTAATTCACGAAAGCATATTCGTACCGGTGTTTCTCATCGGTACTATGTTCTTCTTTCCATTCCTCTACCCAGTCATCATAAGGTGGAAAGAAGGCATCTGCTTCGGCAGGAACATCGTTGACTTCAGTAAGATACAGGCGGTCGGCTACGCTGATCGCCTGTTTATATACACTGGCGCCACCTATTATATATATATCCTCATCAGGCTCACAGTGGCGCAACGCTTCTTTGAGAGAAGGATAACATTCACAATCAGGAAGCTCTTTCGTGGTTCTACTCAATACAACATTTCTTCTATTGGGCAATGCGCCCTTGGGCAGACTCTCAAAGGTGCGCCTACCCATGATAATGGTATGACCGGTAGTTAACGACTTGAAACGCTTCATATCATTGGGCAACCAGTACAACAGCTTGTTCTGGTAACCAATCGCCCTGTTCTTTGCTACCGCAGCAATCAAACTTATCGTCATATCCTTTGAACTTTGAACATTGAACATTGAACTTTAACTGTCAACTATCAACTGTCAACTATCAACTATACAGAAACCTCCGCCTTGATATGCGGCCATGGATCATAGTTCTCTAATTGGAAATCCTCATACTGGAAATCAAACAGACTCTTCACATCGGGGTTGATGCGCATGGTTGGAAGAGGACGTGGTGTTCTCGTCAACTGTAGCTTAGCCTGCTCCAGATGGTTCAGATAGAGATGGGTGTCGCCTGTTGTATGGATAAACTCACCAGGTTTCAGACCAGTTACCTGCGCCATCATCATCATGAGCAGGGCATAAGAAGCGATATTGAACGGTACGCCTAAGAAGGTATCGGCACTGCGCTGGTAGAGCTGCAGACTGAGTCGGCCATCAGCCACATAGAACTGGAACATGGTGTGACAAGGTGGCAAGGCCATTTTGTTTACCTCTGCTACATTCCATGCACTGACAATCATTCTGCGGGAGTTGGGATTGTTGCGGATCTGATCGAGCACATACTGGATCTGATCGATCGTACCACCGTCATAGTCAGGCCATGAACGCCACTGATGACCATATACAGGACCGAGTTCTCCATTCTCGTCAGCCCATTCATTCCAAATTCTCACCCCATGCTCCTGCAGATACTTCACATTCGTATCTCCTTTCAGGAACCACAGCAGTTCGTAGATGATGGATTTCAGATGGAGTTTCTTGGTGGTGAGCAGCGGGAAACCATCGTCGAGGTTGAAGCGCATCTGGTTTCCAAAGATACTCACCGTTCCTGTTCCTGTACGGTCGCCTTTCTGCGTTCCTTCCGTCAGGATGCGGTTTAAGAGGTCTAAGTATTGTTTCATATTGTTTTGTTATTTGTTTCGATGAATGATTTGACAGGGAGCAGTAATGTGCGAACTCTTGATTCTCCACTCCTGAGGATAGAGATTGTTCGTGCGATTCCCGAGGTTCTTCAGGAAACCTAACGGGAGACCTTGACAGGTTACCAATGTATAGCCCTTAGGACTGTCAGTCATGCCGGGAAGTGTTTCCTTCCGTAAGTAGCTGAGAGCCTCGTCCACTGTCAGTTCCACTGTTGGGAAAGCCTGTGGATGACGTTCTATAGATAGGGCTAACGACTGATCTGGGATCAGATCCTTCCCTTTTATCTCTCCGATGGTAATTCCTGCATGCATCACCTGAAGGATCTTAGCTGCCTGATCGTAGAAGGATTTCCATTTCCGCGGGATGGCCAGCACCTTGGCGCCTTGCTGGACGAGGTCATAATCTTCGGCTTGCAACAGCCATTCTGCCGGTAGCTCCACCTTCTGTTTCTTCTCTTTTCTATCTTTTTCCTTGTTCTTTCGCTTACCTGTATTCACAGCACCACCCTCTTTTCGAAGCAATGCCATGAACAGTCCTTCGCCTCTTGTCCGACCAGGCAGGAACCGATAGACGGGTTCCGGGAAATCTTTCACCAATGATCCTGTGATGTTCCACGAAGGATCAACAGTTACAGGTAACACCTCTGCACCTAACTCATCCCTGATAAACCGCACATTCTCCTCGTCTTCCAATGCATTGAATGTACAAGTGGAATAAATCAGCAGTCCTCCAGGGCGCAGACAATTCCAGATATCCGTGACTATCTCACGCTGCAGACGCCAACATTTCTCCACATTTTGCCTGCTCCACTCCCCTATCGCCTCTGCATCCTTGCGGAACATGCCCTCACCAGAGCAAGGCACATCCGCCAGAATCACATCGAACTGCAGTCCTGAGGAGACGTAGTCGTGCGTATAATTATTCGTTACCATGACATCAGCATGTCCGAACTTCTGGATGTTCTCCACCAGAATCTGGGCCCGCTTACGGATGGGCTCATTGCTTACCAACAGACTACCTTGAGGAAGCACGGTTCTTGCCACAGTTGACTTCCCCCCAGGTGCTGCACAGAGGTCGAGCATGATTACTGGCTCCTTGACAAATTGGCGCAGCACTGCATCGAGGAACATCGATGAAGCCTCCTGCACATAGTAGGCCCCAGCATGGAACAGCGGATCGGAAGTGAACACAGGACGGCTGGGCAGATAGCATCCCTGTGGGCACCAAGGTACAGGAGTTCCTTCATCTACAGTCATATCCTGCGCCTTGAATGGGTTCATACGGATACTCACAGGAGCCTCTTCTGTGAGTCCGTTACGCAATTCCGTCCACAGGGACTCCCCCATGAATCCTTCCATGTATCGTATGAAATCCCCTGGTAACTCCATTCCGTTGATGCTTGATGGTGCAAAATTACAACTATTATTTTGAAATCATGCACGCATTCATGAAAAACCGTCGGTTATTTCCGTTGTTTTTCCGTCTCACTTCGTACCCACTGATAGAAGCGGTCCACGAACTCTATCTGTTCACGATTCGGCAGCATGATCAGTGAAGCACCATTACTGAACTGCATCGTGGTAGGCTTGGAGGCATCAAACGTAGGCCAGTAAGGCAGTCCTTTACCATTGGGATTCCCTGTCTTGGCGAAGTTCACCCAGTACTGTTGGATGATTTCTGCCAATGCCGACTCAGCAGGATACTTGTCAGGCTGCATCAGGAACTCACCATTCAGGTAGAGGATATCATCAGCATGCGCCACTCCGCGACGACGCGGATCGCCAGAGAAGCTGCGTGTGGAAGGCTGGGCAAGGAAGGCTGCATAGGCAGCACCCTTACCCGTCTTCGACTGTAAGCTCACCCAAGCATAGGATGGCCAGGCAAAGCCCATGTCACGAAACGCATCACCGTTGCCATGGAAAGCCTCATCAACCGTGTTACCGGGATAAATCTTCAAGGCTTCCTCTGCAAAGGGACCAAACGTGGCACGCACTGATTTCTGGTAATCCTCAGGTTCTATACTTCTCGAGAATAAAGCACCTTCATCAGAGTTGGTCATTACGATAACCGGCACATCGTTATAATCCCCCCGTTCATAAAGACGGTAGAGGTCGTCTGTAATCACATACCCATCCACACAAGGCCAGAAGCCGCCGAAGCCGACGTCATTCCCACAAAGGGCCATGGCGTCCATCTTTCGCAAATCCTTGAGGGATTTCTTCTTCAGATGCTTCTGGAAGGCCAGTCCATGCTGCTCTGCACCTTTCTGCGAGGCATTGGTCACCAATGTTCTGTTAGCATCCTGCCATGGTGCAAAAGAACCACCGCTCTGACTGATGGCTGCACGGAAGAGTCCTTTGGCCAAGGGAGAAGCACAGAGAATGCTACAACTGATGGCGCCGGCACTCTCTCCGAAGATGGTTACTTTCGAGGGATCACCACCGAAGTTCTGGATATTACGTTGCACCCATTTAAGGGCAAAGATCTGATCCAACAGACCATAGTTACCAGAATGACCGTTCTTCGATTCCTTGGTGAGCTCAGGATGTGCCATGAATCCCAAGGCACCTGTTCGGTACTCCACACTGACTACCACCACCCCTCGCATGGCAAGATGTTTCCACAGGTCACCGCCGTAATGTTCTGTCTGGAACCCACCTCCGTGAATCCATACCATTACGGGCAGACGGTCGTTGACCGATGTGGCAGGCGTAGCAATACCTAGATAAAGACAGTCCTCACTCATCATGTCGGCTGTACGACCAGGACGAGTAGGCTGTGGAGGCCACGGTCCGAATTGATCCGACTTCAATACTCCTGTCCATGGTTTCGCAGGCTGAGGTTCTTTCCAACGGAGGTTTCCAACAGGCGGAGCTGCATAAGGAATGGCTTTATAAACAGCAAGCGGTCCGTCAACCACTCCTTCAATCTCGCCCGTTTCCACATGTGTCTTGAGAAGAGGCTGTGCTTGTATCATCGAAGCGGTCAGCAAACCGATGATGATCAATAAGAATCTTCTTATTCTCATAGATGAAATGATTGATTGAACTTTTCGCAAAGATACAAAATAAAGATGAATCATCATGAATCTTTTTAAGAAAAACTTGGGAATTCGGGAAAAATCTTTTAATTTTGCACGCACATTGCGAAATGAAACTTCTACATACAAAGAAAGGATGAATATGAAGATAAGAATCAGAATGATAACATATTGTGCCTTACTCATCATGAGTGTTGTTTCGGCCAAGGCACAAAACGATGTAGGAACCTACCATGGTTCAGATATCTATACCGCAGGTGCGGGGGCGGAATACCGGAACCAATTCAATCATCTTGATGTAGCTATTACAGCAGGTACGACAGGTATTGGTGCTGAACTGTCCATGCCTGCCAGCGATATGGTGCAGATTCGTGCCGGCTTTGCAGTCATGCCATCGTTCAAGAAAGACATGAATTTCAGGGTAGGTTTGAAGAATGACCCTGAGAAGGACAAGAACGGCAACAAGATTGTGACGAAATTCGACAGGATGTCGGAGCTCTTCAAGCAAGTCACCGGTTACCAGATCGACCGTAATATAAAAATGTATGGTCGTCCTACGTACTACAATGCCAAGGTACTGGTTGATGTCTTCCCCTTCCCGAACAAGAAATGGTTCGTCACCGCCGGCTTCTACTATGGTAACGAACAAATCGCCAAGGCTTATAATGCCTATGAGGATATGAGCAGTCTGGTAGCAGTTGGTATGTATAACCACATTCACGATAAAGTTGTGGCTGGTGAACCCATCGTGACGACCTCTGTAGGAGGATTCGAATACACCATTATGTTCGACAAGTATTACGAGGAAGATGCTGCGGTCATTAAACGATTCGAGCAATACGGACGCATGGGTGCACATTTAGGCGATTTCAAAGATGGTACACCTTATTATTGTTATCCTAACGAAGAGGCCATGATGGAGGTAAAGGTCAAGGCTAACCGCTTCAAGCCCTATCTGGGGTTCGGATATGGTTCAGAGATTCCGAAGACCGACAAACTCTATAACTTCGCCTTTGAATGCGGTTTCATGACATGGGGTGGCACCCCTAAGATCATCACCCACGACGGTGTTGACCTGGCTAAAGACGTGCATGGTATCCGTGGCGACGTGGGATCGTATGTCCGTTTCTTCAAAGGATTTAAAGTCTTCCCTGTATTGAACCTGCGTATCTCCAGAAGAATTTTCTAATTTTTTCATGCTGATGCAACTTTTTGTGTATCATTATCGTCTAACAGACAAAGTAATGAATCAACAAACAAAAGACAAAAGCATGAAAAGGTATTTAATTACAATCCTATTGGCAGGTGCACTGCTTGCTCCCGTCACGATACAGGCACAGAAGCACCGTCATCACCCCCAGGTGGTGAATCCCACATCGGTACCCGATTCCTCTGGTATCGTTGCCTACTCAGACACGACTTCCACCGATACGGCAGGAACATCAACTCCTGTGTATATTGATGAGTACGAAGACGATGACGACTTCTTTTTGTCACCCCACGACATGACAGATCTGGTGGGAGGTGGTCTTGGAGCCATATTGGCCGTGATCATGGTCCTCTTCATCGTTCTGGCGCCCTTTATTTTCGTTGCCTTTATCATCTATCTGATCTTCAAGAACAGGCGTCAACGCTACCAGTTGGCAGAGAAGGCCATGGAAAGCGGACAACAGATTCCCCAGGAACTGGTACGCACAGAATATCAGAACGACGATTATCTCTGGAAGAAAGGCATCAAGAACGTTTTCTTGGGTATCGGTTTGGCTATCCTGTTCAAGTGTTTAGGAGCAGATGCGCTTACAGGTATCGGCTGGCTCGTTGCACTCTATGGTGTAGGTCAGGCCGTGATTTCCAAGACCTCATCCCGTAAACGCGATAGGTATGATGACAACATCAACCCTCCTGTGGAATAGTCCTTCACACCTCTATTTTGCCCATTAACCCCATAATACCCATAAAACCCATTTAACCATGGAACAGAAAAAATTATTACGATCAAACGATAGAGTTATCGCAGGCGTCTGCGGTGGTATCGCAGAGTATCTCAACATTGACCCCACAGTGGTACGTGTAGCATATGCTGTGCTCACCCTGTTCACTGTGTTCTGCGGAATCATCCTATATCCAATTCTTTGGATCATCATGCCTGAGAAACGTATGTATTAAGATGAAGGTTAACAGCGATCTCTCCCTCGTCACGCAGGTGGCGGTGTTTCACAACAAGCGGGCTTTCGACCAACTTGTCAGGAAATACCAGTCACCTGTTCGTCGGTTCTTCTTGAGCCAGACACTGGGAGACGGACCGCTGAGCGATGACCTCGCCCAAGAGACCTTCATCAAAGCCTATACGCGGATTGCCAGTTTCAAAGGACTCTCAGGATTCTCCACCTGGCTTTACCGCATTGCCTATAACGTGCTTTACGACTACCGTCGTTCGCAGCACATCACTGAGGATATCGACACGACAGCCATGCGACTCGTTAGTGAAAGACCTTCCGATTCCACGCTGAAGATGGATATCTATGACGCACTGAAAACACTCAAGTCAGACGAACGTACCTGTATCACGCTACAGATGATGGACGGACTACCCATCGATAAGATCTCTGAAATTACCGGCATGCCGCAAGGCACCGTAAAATCACACCTCTCAAGAGGGAAAAAACAACTAGCAACCTATTTAAGTGAGAATGGATATGGACGATAAGCAAAAAGAACAATACAGAGAGACCGTAACCAACGAACCGATTATGGTAACGGAAGAGGATGAGACACTGGTGAACAGTTTCTTCTCGAACCATCAGGTAGAAGTCGAGGATAACGGCTTCACCCACCGTGTGATGAGAAACCTGCCGCAGAGTGCATGGCAGAAGAACCGTATATGGACCATCCTCTGCTCCGTTCTCGGCGTCCTGTTGTTGTATTACACCAAGGGGTTAAGGACACTCTTCGGCACCTTCTTCGGATTGTTGGCAGATGCTACCACTAATATGGTTTATCAGCAGAACCCGCTGATTGTCTATCTCACAATCCTTGCTTTGGTGATGACAGGCGGGTATATGGTAGTTACCTCAGAGCGTTGGAAGTAAATACTTACAAATATTATTCGATAAAGAGGAAACCGTCGTCTTCATCTGATACGGTTTTCTCTTTTTTCTTTGGTGGGTTCTTCAGCTGTCCATTCTCATCAAACATACCGTAGGTGGTACGTAACACCACAAACTCCGTCCTACGGTTCAGCTGATTACAAATCTCTTCTTTCTCAGGATCGTTCAGTGCTTTCACGAACTCCTCTGTCAGCACATCGTTCTCCTTCAACCAAGAATACTTCTCTGTTAGTTTCTTCCGGATAGTCTTGGGCTTCTCCACCCCATAGCCCATGGGGGTGAGTCGTTCTTTAGGAATACCATGTGCGATGAGGTAGTTCACCACCGATTCGGCGCGCCGCTGCGACAGTCGTTTGTTATAGTCGGCACTACCCCGATAATCGGCATGGGCACTCAATTCAATCGTTACATTAGGATTCTCGTTCAGCATGCCCACCAGCTCATCCAATGCAGCAGCCGACTCCGGTCGTAACGTGGCCTTATCGAAATCGTAGAAGATATTATCAATGAGTACGGGAACGCGGATGCTAGCCAAGGGGAACTGCAACGTGTATTCCTCCGACTCCTTGGCCGGTTTCACGCTGATCTCCTCCCGATGGTTCAAGTAACCCTTACACGAAGCCAGCAGGATATAATCCACGCCCGGCTGCAGTTCCTGTTCAAACGAGCCGTCACCCTTCACGCTCAGCTTCAGGTTCGTTCCATCGTTACCCACCATATACACCTGAGCGGCAGGCAGTTCATAGCCATCCATCTCGTACACCCAGCCCTTGAGTGTCTGCACAATCTCTGGATTCTCAAAGCTATAGATATGATCCCAACCACGACCGTCACCGCGGTTCGAGCAGAAATACCCCTTGTTCCGCAGTCCTTCAAAGGTACAACCGAAGTCATCTCCTTGTGAATTCAAAGGGAAACCAGGATGCTCCAGCTTATATCTTCCGCTCTTATCCACCTTGGCGATGAAGATATCCAGACCACCCATGCCAGGATGACCGTTTGATGAGAAGTACAGATCACCATTAGGACGGAAAGTCGGGAACATCTCATCACCCTCAGTGTTTACCGGAGCACCAATATTCTCCACACCACCAAGACCCGCAGTTGTCAGTCTGACGCGCCAGATATCCATACCGCCCATGCCGCCAGGCATATCAGAGACGAAGTACAGCCATTCCCCATCGGGAGAAACAGCTGGATGAGCGAAGCTTGACAGAGTGTCGCGGGAAATCTCCAGTTTGGTGGGCGCACCCCATGCAGCATCCGAACGGTTCGATGTAACGATGGTAGCATAGCGAGGATAGTCGGGATCGGTAGAACACTGCGTGAGATACATCACCCGCTGGTCGGTTGAGAAGCAACATGCGCCCTCATCATATTCCGTATTCAGACCGCTTTCAATGGTCTGCGGCTTCGTCCACTTCCCCTTGTCGTCTTTCTGCGAGAAGAAGATATCACCCGCCTTGGCACCCGTGATACCACTGACTTCATCGCCCTGTGCCTCCTTGCGGGTGGAAGTAAAGAAGAGCTGATCGTACTCGTCGCCGCAGAGCATCGGACTATAATCAGCCCTGCGGGAATTGAAGATATCCATCTTCTTCACCGTATAGCGTGATCCTATCTGCTTGATCTCAGGAGCTGTACGCGCCGATTCCAGTCCGTTACGAGCCAACTCATTATCGGGCAGAGAGTCGAGCACACCCAAGAACTCCTTTTCTGCCTCCTTGTAGTTACCATTGCGAAGCAACTGACGGGCGAAAGAAAGATGGGTATTGATATCATCCTGTTTGTATCGGATGACATTCCGGTAAGCAGCAATCGCTTTTTGTGAGGAATTGATACGCTCATAGCATTGAGCCATCTTCAGGGCAATCTGTCCACGACGGTCACGTTCCTTGGAGGAAGTCTTTGAATAAGCCTGCTTGAACTGTTCCGCCGCATCGTAATACTCACCGATGGCGAGGAACTTCTCACCCTTCTTCATGTTCAGATCGGCACCGCACGAAGAGAACAGGACAACCAACAGGAGTAAAAACAGTGAATACTTGCGCATCATATCCTATAAACGAGAGAAAGCACGTTTTATTGTGTTCCCCCCTGCTTCGGCTTACTGCGCTTGCCCGATGGTTTGTCGGGCATCAGCGTCACCCTGCGGTTGGAGTTGTCGGCCAACACCTGATTCACTATGGCAGTAATCTGCTCCTTCAGCTCATTGACAAACTGGGCAGGATCATATTGCTGATGCTCAATATCACGGAGTTTCTTCTCCCAGATACCTGTCAGCTCACAGCTCTTCAGCAGTTCCTCCTTGATAATGTCTATCAGTTCAATGCCCGTAGGTGTAGCCACCAGGCGTTTCTTCTCCCTGCGGATATAATTGCGTTTGAACAAGGTCTCGATGATACCCGCCCTCGACGACGGTCGGCCAATACCATTCTCCTTCATGGCAGCACGAAGTTCCTCGTCCTCCACGAACTTTCCTGCCGTCTCCATGGCACGCAGCAAAGAAGCCTCGTTATAATAAGGTGGCGGGGTGGTCTGCTTCTCGGTGAGCGTCGGCTCATGCGGTCCGCTCTCCCCTTTTACGAAAGTAGGCAGTGTCTTCTCCTCTTCCTCCTTCTTCTCTTCATCATTTGTGGGAAGCTGAGACGACGGCTGTGCATATACCGCTCGCCATCCTGGATCTAGGATTTCCTTTCCCGTAGCCTTGAACTCTATCCCATCAACCTCACCCAACACTGTTGTTGTAGCGTACTTACAATCGGGATAGAACACGCTGATGAACCGTCGTGCCACCAGGTCATAGACATGCTGTTCCATATTGGTCAAGTTCTGCGGAATCACCCCAGTAGGGATAATCGCATGGTGGTCGGTCACCTTACTTGTATCGAACACCCGCTTCGTCTTCGGCAGCGGCTTTCCGCCCAAGGGGCGCACCAAGTCAGCATAAGGAGCCGCACCTGCCACTTTTACCTGATACAGACCGTTCATGATTTGCGGACACTTGGGGTAGATATCGTCTGAAAGGTATTGGGTATCTACACGAGGATAGGTAGTGAACTTCCGCTCATACAAAGCCTGAATGGTGTTCAGCGTCATCTCCGCACTCATGCCGTACTTCCTATTACAATCCACCTGCAGCGAGGTAAGATCGTACAACTGTTTCGGCTGTTCCTTTCCGTTCTTCTTCTCCACCTTGGTCACCGTAAACGGCTTCCCTTGGATGATCTCGAAGCTCTTTTCGCCTTCCTCCTTACTGGTAAACTTTCCCTTCGTAGCCGTAAACAAGGTTTCACGGTAGATGGTAGAGAGCACCCAGTATGGCTCTGGTTTGAAGTTATCAATCTCCTTCTGACGGTTTACGATCAAGGCTAATGTGGGCGTCTGCACTCGTCCGATACTCAGCACCTGACGGTTCTGTCCGTATTTCAGCGTATAGAGACGCGTGGCATTCATACCTAAGATCCAGTCGCCTATCGCTCTCGAAAGACCTGCCATATACAACGGCTGATACTCCTGCTGGTCTTTTAGCTTTTGGAACCCTTCGCGGATGGCCTCATCGGTCATTGATGAAATCCACAAACGCTTCACCGGGCATTTCGCCTGAGCCTTCTGCATCACCCAACGTTGGATGAGCTCACCCTCCTGACCGGCGTCACCGCAGTTGATGATGCCGTCGGCGGCTTGCATCAACCGTTCAATCACAGCAAATTGCTTCTGGATTCCTTTATCATCAATCAGCTTGATACCAAAGCGTGGTGGAATCATCGGCAGGGCACTCAAACTCCATGCCTTCCACATCGGCGTATAGTCGTGCGGTTCCTTCAGCGTACACAGATGACCAAACGTCCAGGTCACCTGATATCCGTTGCCTTCCATATATCCGTCTCTGCTACTGGTAGCCCCGATGATACGGGCTATATCCTTCGCTACACTTGGTTTCTCCGCAATACAAACTATCATCTTTCACCGTTTTTGATGTGCGAAGGTACAAAATATTTTTGAAACGACCAAATTTGTGACATGTGATATTATTGAGTCAACCAATTCAGTACGAAGTCAGCTTTCTCAGGAAAAGGTTCCAAAAGAAAACTGTCCGACCACCATGAAGGTGAATCGGACAATTCTTTCTGATAAATCTAAGAATATATAAAGATTGATGTTGGTCTATTGATTGATTCTTTCTGGATGACAATACAAAGGTACGGGCGTTTTGCATGCGAAGCAATTATTCCGTTTCATTTCTGATGGATTAGTTGCGACAAACGACCAAAATTGCGACAAAATGGGGTCATGCCCTCCAAATTTGTCGCATCTTCCACAAACTTTTTTAGTTTTCAGCGCATTTTTCAGTCCTTTTTCACTGCATATTTGAGAAATAATGCCGATATTTGTAGCGTGAAAGAGAAAAAGATATGACCAAGAAACGACTAAACACCCTAACCCGTTGGGCACGGGCAATGATGCTGGCAGCACTGCCTTTGGCGACAACCGTCTTGCTCTCATCATGCGGCGATGTGTTTGAAACGCATCCCTATGATGTCAACGTGAAGGGCGAGACGGGTATCAACGCCAAGCAGATAGCCATCATTGAGAAACAGTTTACCAACAAGGACACCCTGCGTGTGGCCTTTATCAGCGATACCCATCTGTGGCTGTCGGATGCCCGCGACCAGGTGGCCGACCTGAACAGAAGAAACGTTGATTTCGTTGTTCATTGCGGCGATCTTACCGATACAGCCACTGGAAAGGAGTTTGAATGGAGCCGTGATATCCTGAAAGAGCTGCAACACCCCTTTGTGGCACTTGTTGGTAACCACGACTTCCTCGGAACGGGAAACCAGACCTACGAAATCATGTATGGAGAGATGAATTTCTCGTTCATCGCCGGAAGAGTGAAGTTCGTGTGTCTCAACACCAATGCCACGGAATACTCGTATCTGGCTTCAGTGCCCGACTTTGACTATATGGAGGAAGAGATGGTGAAGGATACAGCCAGGTTCGACCGTTCCATCATCGTGATGCACGCACCACCCTATAGCGACCAGTTCAACAACAATGTATGCAAGGCGTTCCGCCGATACCTCGATTTCTTCCCCGGACTGATGTGCTGTGTTTATGGGCACAACCATGAGGATGTGGTTTCTGATATGTATGACGACGGTCTGATATTCTACGGTATCGACTGCGCTGTACACCGCAACTACCGACTATTCACCATTACACCCGACGGCTATGAAGTGGAAAAGATTAATTACTAATGCTGCGTTGCTGCTGTTTGGTCTGCAGGTGTCAGCTGGCGACAGCCTTGATGTGCAGAACAGCAAATACGAGCGGCGCATACAACGCATGCAGAACACCTGGGCAGCCCTCATCCCCACGCACTACATCATTCAGAACGCGGGTAATATGGGTGTTGTTTCCATCGGTACAGGCTGGAGCTATGGTAAGCGCCGTCAATGGGAAACCGATCTGCTCTTTGGCTATATTCCAAAGCATGATGCCACCCGCGGTAAGCTGACCACAACGGTGAAGGGGAACTATATTCCCTGGGACATCGACCTCGCTTTCATCTCTACAAAGATGCCTGAAAACCGGTGGCTGTTCGAGCCTCTAACCGCCAGTCTGTACGTCAATACCGTTTATGGTCATGAGTTTTGGAAAAGTCAGCCCGGTCGATATCCTGACAAATACTACCGGTTCATGTCCACCAAGTTACGGTTGAACGTGGCACTGGGTCAGCGTATCATGTTGAAGATTCCTGAGAACAAACGCAGAAGGCACAACAGGATATCGCTGTTCTACGAGGTGAGTACCTGCGACCTCTATATCCGCTCGATGTTCCAGGACAGCAGTATTAAGCTGAAGGATATCCTCGGACTATCCATCGGACTGAAGTTCTATACATTATAATAGAAGATGAACTTGAAAACCATTCATCGCAGACTGTTGTTGACTGCCATCATACTGATGGGAGCAATGGATATATCGGCTCAAGACAGCATCACCACTTATTCGCGCGACCAGCAGATGAGGTCACGCGTGGATAGTGTTCTCACCCAGCGTTACTACCGCATAACCTACGACACGAACTATGTGGTGCGCCCAGAGGGTAAGCTCACGCTGAAGGTGAGGATGAACCAGACAGGCAACAGCTTCCATGCCAAGGGAACAGTGAATGGTATCTATTCGAAGGCCGACCTCCAAACGAGTCATAAAACCACCTTCTCGGTGGCAGGCATCTACCGCGGCATAGGTGTCGGTATGGCTATCAACCCCGCCAAATGGAAGGGAATCTATAAGGACTATGAGTTCAACCTGAACTACTACAGCAGTAAGGTGAGTGTTGACTTCAGCTACCAACGGTCGGAATCGCTGGCAGGTGATATCCATGGCGACAGAGGAGAGCAGCTACTGGAATCGGGCGACCTGACAATGAAAGTGATAAACGTGGTGGGCTATTACACCTTTAACCACCGTCGTTTCTCCTACCCTGCCGCCTTCACGCAGAGCTATATCCAACGTCGTTCGGCTGGTTCGTGGCTGGCAGGCATCAGCTATCAGGGTGGAAGCATTAAGACTACCGATGATTTGAAAGCAAGGAATCCCAATGCCCCCGATGTGCGCATCTATGTTGGTCATCTGGGCATTGGCGGCGGCTACGGTTACAACTGGGTGCTGGGTAAGAAATGGCTGCTCCACTTCTCTATGCTACCAACCTTTGTGGTTTATAACCGTAATAACATGACCGTCAATGGCGAGCGTAAGAAAGCGCAGCGCATGCGTTTCAACATGATATTCAACGAGCGTGCCGCCATTGTCCGTAACTTCTCTTCGCGTTACTTCGCTGGCGCCACGCTCGTCATGAACAACTCGGTATTTGACGACGATGTGGTGGTAGTCAACCAGAACAAATGGCGCGCCCGCGCCTTCTTCGGACTGAGACTATAACCACATCATCCCTCTTTCCTGAATCAGAACCGATAGAGAGCAAAGGTCTTGGCAGGGATGGTAGCACGAAGCACGTTACCATCGGCTTGCACATCGGCAGTTTGCGGTACTACATTGTTCTTCTTCTCAATGGTATTGGCCGCATCCATACGGTCGGCATGGAGGGTGGTTACCTTTCCGCTACCTAAGCTCTTGATGCCCTTGAAGGTGATGACCACCTCTTTCGGAGCAGTCGAGGTATTGGTAATCTTCACGATATAGCCATTGGTATTCTTGTCATATACGGCACTTGCGCAAAGACCGTCCTGACCGGTAACGGGATTCTTGCCTTCCAGCAGACTCAGTACGTGGGTTCCAGGGTTCTGGCCGTACATCTGCTGTACGTAGTAGTTAGGGGTGCGCACAGTGGTGAGGTTATCCATCCAGATCAGATCGGGACGCCACTGCCAGCCCTCAACATGGGCAAAGAGCGGAGCATAGGTTGCCATGTGTACGATATCGGCGTTACGCTCAAAGCCCGTCATGATGGCAGCCTCAGCCAAAGCAGCCTCAAACACGTTCTTCGCGGTGGGGAAATCGGCTGGATCCTCTTTTACATGACAAGCATATTCGCCTGCGAACACCTTCGGACCCTTACGGTCGTAGTTGTCATAACGAGTAACATTATTCATGAACCAGTCCTGATCACGATAGTAATGTTCATCCACGAGGTCAGCCTTCAGTTTCTTCATCTGCTCCCAGCCATACGAGAACTGCTTCCCGTCGTTGTCATCAGGTGAGGGTCCGCTCGTGCCCACAATCTTCATCTTGGGATACTTGGCACGAATGGCCTTCATGAACTTCTCAAGACGCACAGGATAGAGCGGTCCCCACTGCTCATTACCCACACCGATCTGCTGGAGGTTGAAGGGGGCAGGATGACCCATGTCGGCACGCAGCTTACCCCATTTCGTATCTGTTCCACCGTTGGCGAACTCGATCAGATCGAGCGCATCATCGATATACGGCTGAAGGTCATCCACTGCTACATGGCAAAGAGCCTCATCCTTGTCATCGTTCTGGAACTGACAAGCCAGTCCGCAACTCAGCACCGGCAGTGCCTGAGCCCCGATCTCCTCAGAGAGCAGGAAGAACTCATAGAAGCCCAGTCCGTAGCTCTGGTAATAGTTCGGGAACAGACGATGTGGGAACGTGTAGTTCCAGCGGTTCTCGTTCAGCGGTCGGTTCTCAGCAGGACCCACGGAGTTCTTCCACTGGTAACGACTGTTCAGGTCGGTTCCTTCCACGATACACCCACCAGGGAAGCGGAACACGCCAGGGTTCAGGTCCTTGAGATCCTTGACAAGATCCGCACGAAGCAGTCCCTTCCACGCATCAGCAGGGAACAAACTCACATGGTCGAGGTCAACAGAACCCTTTCCTTCGAGGTAGATACGCATCAATCCCTTCGCATCGGTCTTGGGCGACTTCAAAGTAACAGTGTATTTCTTCCAGTTGTTACCAGCAATGGTTATCTGTTGCTTGGTCATCACCTCATCATCACTGCCCACCAGTTCCACACGGATCTGAGAAGAACCTGCGGTACGCGCATAAACAGAGAAGTGATAATCCATGCCCTTCTTCAGTCCCATACCGAAGAAACCCCTGTTCTCCAGTCCGGTGAACTTATCACGATGTCCCGATTCTTTCAGGGTGACATAGTGCGGATTACGATCAAATGCCGGATTGGCATCATTTACCTGAACTTTTCCGAAGGTGTTCCATCCCATCAGCTGCTGCGGGAACTCAAACGAGCGGTTCTCCACCATCTCGGCATAGAGTCCACCATCAGCTCCGAAGTTGATATCCTCGAAGAAGATGCCGTACATAGTTGACTGGATGGGTGCGCCAAGTTTCTTGGCGTTCACCGTGAACTGATGCTGTGCACTGGCATTCAACGATACCAGTACAGCCAAGGTCGCAATGACCCAAATGTTTGCTTTTTTCATTGACAGTTAGTTTTGATAATGTTATCTGGCTGCAAAGATACATAAAATCCACCTCACTAAAGGTGGATTTTATGTATAATTAGGTGGACGAAACAGAATTTTTACCTTTCTATATCGATAAAGAAGCCATACCGCTTGTTACCGTACTTCACCTGATACTTCGGCAGGGCGAAGCCCTCCATGCTCCAGCTGTTGATACCACCAACGCCAGCATGCTCACTGTCGATAAAGAGATTGGTGTATTTCGACTTCGGTACATCCTGTACATGACGCTGTTTCTTGTCGTTTCCTTCGTCAAGATCCTCCACGTTATAGTGCAGGGCCGACATATACAGCTTATGATGAGAAGAGATGCTCAGTCCTTTACCTGCCGCATCGGTCTGTTTCCACCAGCGAATATCACTCTTTGTACCCGTTTCCTGCGGTCGGATATACGGATAGAACTGCTCATCGGCAGTCTGCTCATAGATACCGATGCGCTGAGATTCCTTCCTGTCGGCATAGTTCTCAATAGGTCCACGACCGTAGAATGCGCTCTTATCCATATCGTAAGGCAGCTGGATTACCACACCGAAGCGCAACATGTCGGCCACCTTTGCTGAATCTGCTACATTCATTGTCTCATGAATCATCATCCGACCGCCGGGCAGAATGGCATAATCCATTCTCAGTTGCGCCTTCACCTCAGGCATGTCATATACTGCAGAGACATTCACGTATTTCTCACCCTGCTTGGTCTTGGCTTTCTTCGCCTCGAAGGCAGTGAGCTTCAGTGTCGGGTTCCTCCACACCCGATACCTGCGTTGTATTCCGGCACCCATGTCGTTATCGGTTACCGCACGCCAGAAGTTCGGTTTGATTGTACCGCCCTCGCCCAGCAACTGCTTACCAGCAGCCTCGTAATGGCAGAGGAATCCTGTTGCACGATCGAAGACAAGTTTCACATCACCCGTCTGCACCAACACTTCCTGTGCCTTCTTGTCCTCTTTCACCTTGATCTTTGCGGAAGCAAGATCGTTGGTTGCATGATGACTGACTTCGCTTACCGTCAGCTGTCGATAGGCTACCACTTGTCCGGAAGTCATCAGCGGC
Source organism: Prevotella sp. (assembly GCA_017651265.1). Taxonomy (GTDB): domain Bacteria; phylum Bacteroidota; class Bacteroidia; order Bacteroidales; family Bacteroidaceae; genus Prevotella. The sequence goes on from JAGCDO010000010.1 coordinate 84,062, forward strand.
TCGGCATCCTTCAAAACGAAGTCGATGTTCAAGAGCAGTTCCTTACCAGCATAGTTGTCTTTCAACGGAAGAGGGAGGGTGTAGTTACGCGACTGCTGCGGGGCAACATCCAGATTATCAACCGTTCCCTCCGCAACGGAAATACCATCAGCCAGCAGGCACCATTTCATCCGCACGTTACTCAGATCCTTGAAGAAGTTCTCGTTGCGCACGCTGATAACTCCCTTCTGGATATCCACGGCCTCTGCCCAGATGTTCTGGTAGAAGTAACCCACCTCGTACATCTCGGGGTTAGGAACACGGTCGGGTGAAACCAAGCCGTTACAGTTGAAGTTATTATCCGACGGATCGTAGTTGTTGTAATCGCCGCCGTAGGTGTATTCGATGCTTGTGTTACTAGTAGTACTAGTTATACTAGTCTTACTAGGATGGCGGTGCAGCGCCTGATCCACGAAGTCCCAGATAAAGCCACCTTGGTATTTCGGGTATTTGCGCACCAGATCCCAATACTCCTTGAAGCCGCCGCAACTGTTACCCATGGCATGACTGTATTCGCACTGAATGAGCGGTTTGGTAGAAGCAGGGTTGGAAGCATAGCGTTCACACCAGTTGTGCGAGGCATACATCGGACACATGATATCACTGGGTGTTCCGCTGCCGGTCTGCTCATACTGCACCGGACGGATATGATCCTCACTCTTGATCCAATCGTAGGCAGCCTTGAAGTTCGGACCGCCAATGGTCTCGTTACCCATCGACCAGACAATCACACTGGGGTGGTTGTAGTTCACCTGTATGTTATGCTGGTTACGCTGCAGGATCTGCTGGGCGAAAAGCGGAGTGAAGGAGATGGCCTCCTTGGGATTGTAGCCAAAGCCATGACCCTCCTGATTGGCCTCCGATACAAGGTAGATACCATATTGGTCGCAGAGGTCGTACCACACCGGATCATTGGGGTAATGACTGGTTCGCACGGCATTCACATTGAAGCGTTTCATCAGCTGGATATCCTGAATCATGCGTTCACGACTTACCACGTAGCCGCCATCGGGATCCATCTCGTGGCGATCCACACCTTTTATATATATAGGCTGACCGTTTACCAACAGTTGGGCATCCTTGATCTCCACACTGCGGAAACCCACCTTCTGGGCTATCACCTCCGTTTCTGCACCAATCTCTGGATACTTACGCTCAGGATAGAGGCGCACCACGAGGGTATAGAGATACGGGTGCTCGGCACTCCATTTCTCTGGATTCTCTACTGTCAGGGTTGCACTGCCTTTCTTGGGTTCCGACTTCTGCCAGCTGCTTACGAAAGAGGAAGCGACTTGGTTTCCTTCTGCGTCATACAGACTCATCCGCACATCACCCTTTCCAAACAACGACACATCTGCCTGCAACACACCATCACGATAGTCGTTCACCAGATTGGGCACAATGCGCAGGTCCTCGATATGACTCTTCGCATTACGACAATACAGATAGCTATCGCGTGCCACGCCGCTCAATCGCCAGAAATCCTGATCCTCGCTCCAGGAGCCGTCGCACCAGCGGAACACCTGGAAGGCGATGAGGTTCTCACCGGGCTGCACATATTTTGTGATATCGAACTCAGCCTCGATCTTTGAGTCTTCGCTATAACCCACAAACTGACCGTTCACCCAAAGGTAGATACACGAGGTGACACTACCGAAGTGGGCAATCACCTGCTGTCCTTTCCATGACTCAGGCACTATGATGGTCTTGCGGTAGCTACCCACATGGTTATCCTTGTCGGGTACAGGGATATCGCTCACTCCCTCCTGATAATCTTTCTGCGTGAGCTGCTTGAAATGTCCGCGCCATGCGAAACCGATATTCACATATTCCGGATCACCATAACCGTTCATTTCCCATATTCCCGGTACGGGCATCTTATCCCACCCGGAAGCATTGTAATCGGTCTTGAAGAAATCAGTGGGCCGCTGTGATACACTCTCCACCCACTTGAACTGCCAGTCGCCATGCAGCGACAGGAAACGATCTGACTTCTCTTTCTCTCCTTGAATAGCCAACGAGGAGTTTTCATAGGCAAAGAACGAGGTGTGGTTCTGCATGCGGTTCACACCATTCACGTTCATGTCGTGCCACTCAGTAAAGGTCTGTGCCCAGACAGATGCCTGTGCCATCAGTACCATTGATAACATCAACAGCTTTCTCATACTTTTTGTTTGATCTAGATTATTTGTTTTCTTCTGCAAATGTACAAAGAAAATTGCAAATAAACGAGGTCTTTGGTTAAAATATACGAAAAATGAACAACCTATTCTTTTTTTTACTATATTTGCCAGTGAAAAGCATGGGACCCATGTAATAACATCAAAAGGGACGATGGTACCTAAGTCCTGCAGGAGGAACTACTATGGATTCTACAAAACAAATGTACAACCAAGAGGACTATGAACTCGACAATGTGTACAACAGTGAAACAGATGAGCTCTATTCAGAGGTGGATTCATCAGTTTGGTACAATTAAGAGTTAAGAACTAAAACTACGTATTGAGAGTTGGCGATCGCCAACTCTCAACTATTTTTATGGATCATCAGGAAAACACGAGCTACATTCTCATCGGTAATCTTTTCTACTTGCTCCTGACTTACCCCGTAGCTCTCAGCAAGTTTTTCAAGGACAAAGCGTACATAGGCACTCTCGTTACGCTTTCCACGCATTGGAACGGGTGCCATATACGGACTATCAGTTTCCAACACAAGGCGCTCTAAGGGTACTGCGGCAGGGAGGACTTCAGGCAGGTGCGACTTCTTAAACGTGAGCACACCACCGATGCCCAATACGAAGCGGTCGAACTGAAGGAAGTCAGCTGCCTCACGTTCATTACCCGTGAAGCAATGGAAGACACCACCCGGCAGTTCCCGCTCATATTGTTTCAGCAGGTGCACCATCTCATTCTGTCCCTTACGACAATGGATCATCAGGGGCAGACCTGTTTCTATACTCCACTGCACCTGCTCATCGAACGCAGCCAGCTGTTCTTTCTCGTATTCACGACTCCAGTAGTAGTCGAGACCCACTTCGCCGATGGCTATCATTGAGGAGTGTGGAGTGAGGAGTGAGGAGTGAGAAATAATATTCCTGATTCTCTCCAGCTCTTCCCGCCAATTATCCTTCACCTCCTCTGGATGCAGACCGACCATAGGATAGGCAAAGTCGGGATATTCAGCACATAGCTTCATCACGGCTAAGGAAGAAGAGTAGTCGATGGCGGGAACCAACACTTTACTTACTCCCGCCTCTTTAGCCCGCGCCATCACCTCAACGCGGTCCTCAGCAAATTCCTCCCCATCCAAATGGGCGTGCGTATCTATCATTTGTTTCTCCTCATCATCTTATCCGCATAGGCTTTCAGCTCCTGCTTACTCTCCTCTGGCACCTGCACGGCAGCAAGGTACTTACGACTCTCGTCAAAATAATAGCGGATGCGCTCTTCAGCCAAACGGTTCACACCTATATTATTATATAATGCAGTAACTGCGGCTATCTTCTGCTGCGGATCAGGATTTACGGCATTCACCCACTTCTCCAGTTCCTTTCGCTGGGCTTCATCAGCCTTGTTGAATGCATTGATGAGCATGAAGGTCTTCTTGTTGCAGAGAATGTCACCACCGATGGCCTTGCCGAACACCTTCGGGTCGCCATATACATCAAGGAAATCATCCTGCAGCTGGAAGGCAAGACCGATCTGCTCACCGAACTTATACAGGTTCTCTGCATCCTCGCGAGGAGCGCCACCGAGGATGGCTCCGATTTTCAGGGCACAGGCCAGAAGCACGCTGGTCTTCAGACGAATCATCTCGATATATTCCTCTTCACGCACATCATCCCGTGTCTCAAAAGTCATATCATACTGTTGTCCCTCCCCAATCTCCATCGTGGTTTCAGAGAACACATCTAATACCGACTGCAATTTATCCTCGGGACAATCCATCATCTGACGGAAGGCCATCAGCAACATAGTATCTCCAGAGAGAATGGCCGTATTGGCATCCCATTTTACATGAACAGTGGGATGACCGCGACGCAAGTCTGCATGATCCATCAAGTCGTCGTGCAACAAGGTGAAGTTATGATAGGTCTCCAAGCCGCAGGCCTGCGGCAGGATGCGCTCTGGATCCTCCTGATAGAGGTTGTAGGCCAGCATCATCAAGGTAGGACGGATTCGTTTGCCACCCAACGACAGGGTATAACGAATAGGCTCGTAAAGGCTGGCTGGCTGACGGGTGTAAGGCATCTCATCGATATAATTGTTGATGAGCTGCAGGATTTCGTTGGCTGTTTTCATATCTTAAATACGATTGGGATTGATATCATGGTACGGCACACCTTGCCGTGATCTTCTCCAGGTTTCCACTTGGGCATCAAACGCACTACCCGCACTGCCTCACGGTCGAGGTCGGGATGACGCGGACGAACGACCTTAATCTCAGATGTGCTACCATCGGTATTGACAATAAAGGAGATGACCACAGTGCCCTGTTGGTTCTGACGACGGGCCGACTCTGGATATTTCAGATTCTTGGTGAGCCACTTCATAAACTCGGTCATTCCACCGGGGAACTCTGGCAACCGCTCCACCACGCGGAAGTTAAGGGGATTATTGTCGGCATCGATGGCCACAGGCGGTATGGGTGGAACCTTCTCCTGCTCGGCAGCTTCCGTCTCCCCTTCGAACAACTCCTGACGATTTTCCGCCAAACGGTCGGTAGCTTCTTTCATCACAGGTTCATCCACAGGATTGAGACGAGTGGGAGGTGCCGACTCCTCCTCGGGTTCCTCCATAACAGCAATCATGTCCTCCTGATCAACAGCAGCCTTCAGTTCCAGTTCCTGAACGACTTCATCCAACAGTTCCTCGTTATACTCCACCGCCCCATCCCTGAAGTTCAGTTCCAAGGCAACCACAAGAAGAGCCAACACGAGTACTAACCCCAGCAGGAATCTTTTCTTCCACTGGTGCTCCAAATCGGCTTCGTATGATTTCTTGACTTCCAAGTTACACTAAAATGCTGTTTTTTTCGTTATGATAATGATTGCTTTGCAAAATTAGTATAGATATTTGTAAAAAAGGTGTATCTTTGCACTAAAATAAATGAATTAAATGAAAAAAGTCATATTTTGCCTCTTCTTCACGCTCGTCAGTGTACTCACATGGGCACAAGACAGTCAGACGGGATACAATTTCCTGCGACTGCCAGTGAGTGCGCATGCAGCAGCATTAGGCAGTGACAATATCTCCATCATCGAAGACGATCCCTCGCTGATGTTCCATAATCCGGCCCTGCTCTCATCGGTAAGCGACAAGAGTCTGAACCTGAACTACATGAACTACATGGAAGGAGCCAATGCCGCTAGTGCATCCTTCAGTAAGATCGTCAAGGAGAAAGCTACGATTGGCGTCATGGCACAGTTCCTGGACTACGGGAAGATGAAGGAGGTGGATGAGCATAACGTGCAAACCGGCGAGTTCTCGGCAAAGGATATCGCCATTGCCGGTGCCCTCTCCTATCAGTTGGGCACGAACATCGTGGGCGGTATCACGGCACGGATCATTACGTCGTACATCGGTGACTATAACGCATTCGCCATGGGAGTTGACTTAGGTGTGAACTACTACGACCCAGAGAAGGAATGGTCGGTATCGGCCACCGTCAAGAACCTCGGTGGAGAACTGGATGCCTTTGAGGAGGAATACAATAAGCTGCCGCTCGACCTGCAGATCGGTGCCAGCAAACGACTCATCGGATCACCGCTCAGACTGTCGGTCACACTCGTTGATATGAACCATCTGGATAAGAAATTCATCCACCATCTCGTGGCAGGTGCCGATGTGATCCTATCACCGCAAATCTACGTGGCCATCGGTTATAACTTCCGCAGGGCCAGTGAGATGAAGATTGTGAGCAATGACGAGGAGCGAGGCAGTAGCCATGGAGCAGGATTATCCTTAGGCGGTGGTGTTCAGCTGGACCGATTCAAGTTAAACGTCGCCTACGGCAAATACCATGTCTCGTCGCATTCCTTACTGGTAAACGTAAGCTACTCGCTGTAAGTGACAAGTGACAATAACAAGTGATAACGAATGAAAAAGATTACAATAGCAATTGACGGTCATTCCTCTTGCGGGAAATCGACCATGGCCAAGGACCTGGCCAAGAAGGTGGGATATATCTATGTGGATACAGGTGCCATGTACCGCGCTGTTACCCTCTATGCCCTGCGCAACGGATTGTTCAACGAGGATGACAGTATCCGCGAAGAGGAACTGAAAGAGAAGATGCCCGACATCAATATCTCATTCAAACTCAATGAGGAGACAGGAAGACCTGACACTTACCTGAATGATGAACTGGTAGAACAGGATATCCGCACCATGGAGGTGTCGAACCGCGTATCGCCCATCGCTGCCCTACCCTTTGTCCGCGAGGCCTTGGTTGCCCAGCAGCAGAAGATGGGTGAGGAGAAAGGTATCGTGATGGACGGTCGTGACATCGGCACCGTGGTCTTCCCCAACGCAGAAATGAAAGTGTTCGTTACGGCCTCTGCCGAGGTGCGGGCAGAACGTCGTTACAAGGAACTGATTGCGAAAGGGATGGAAGCCGACTACGATGAGATCCTGAAGAATGTGCAGGAACGCGATTTCATCGATTCGCACCGTGAGGTGTCTCCCCTGCGCCAAGCTGAGGATGCACTTGTCCTTGATAATAGTAACATGACCATTCCTGAACAGAATGAATGGCTCTATGAACGGTTCTTGGAAAGGGTAGCTGATTAGTTACTTGAGAATGGCATCACGGCACTCCTCCATCAGCCATTTCGGCGTACTGGTGGCACCGCAGATACCAATGGTCTTTAGTTCATCGTTGAACCACGACGGATCAATCTCATTAGGACCTTCTATCAGATGACTGTTGGCGTTCACTCGCTGACATTCATTGAAAAGAACCCTGCCATTACTACTTTTCCTCCCACAAACAAAGAGGAGCAGATCATGACGGGCAGCGAAGGCCGCGATACTCGGCATGCGGTTCGCTACCTGTCGGCAGATGGTATCGAAGCTTTTGAATGTGGCATCAGGCGAGATATTCTGCTTGATATACTCGATGATCCGCTGGAACTCATCCAAAGACTTAGTAGTTTGGGAATACAGATAGATATCGCGACTGAAATCCAACTTCTTCACATCCTCAAAACTGGCAATGACAATCGCGTTGTTCTCCGTCTGCCCCACTAATCCTAACACCTCTGCATGACCGGGTTTCCCGAAGATGACTATCTGCTTCTTACCTTTTGCTTGCTGTTCATCATCCTTCGAATCGTACTGCTTCTTGATGCGGCGCTGCAACTGGAGCACCACAGGACAAGTAGCATCGATAATCTCAATATTGTTCCTGCGAGCCAAAGCATACGTCTCAGGCGGTTCACCATGCGCACGCAGTAACACCTTTGCATCATGCAGTTGCTTAAGGTCCTCATGGTTGATAGTAACCAATCCCATCTGGCGCAGTCGTTCACACTCCATTCCGTTATGAACGATATCGCCCAGACAATAGAGCGTACTGCCTTTCGCCAGTTCTTCCTCCGCCTTGCGGATTGCAGTGGTCACCCCAAAGCAGAAACCTGATCCTGTGTCTATCTCTACCTGATACATATTCTATATACTACTCCTTCCTCCTTTTGTCAACTATCAACTGTCAACTGTCAACTATCAACTATCAACTATCAACTAAGCCATCATCCTTCTTTCCTAACACGGTAGCCCTTGATATCGCTGAAGTACTTCTCCAATAGCTCACCGGCAGCCATGAAAGAGGTCTTCTCACCCCGTAATACCGACTGTTCGGTCTTTAACAACTGCTGCTCGATCATCTGGTTATGGTAGAACGAGTTGCGCAACTGCTCGTTGATGGTCTCGTACATCCAGTACTTGCTTTGTTCGTTTCTGCGGACATCGAAATAACCGTTTGCCTTGACGAAGTCGATATACTGATAGATCATATCCCAGATTTCCTTGATACCCGTACCATAGAATCCGCTGTAGCACAGAACCTTTGGCAGCCATCCACTATCGGGCATAGGGAAGAAATGCAGGGCGTTGCGGAAATTCGTAGCAGCCATCTGACACTTATCGACATTGTTGCCGTCGCATTTATTAATGACGATACCGTCGCTGATCTCCATGATACCGCGTTTGATACCTTGCAACTCATCACCCGTTCCAGCCAGCTGGATGAGCAGGAAGAAATCGACCATCGAATGACAGGCCGTCTCGCTCTGGCCGACACCAACGGTCTCCACAAACACCTTGTCGTACCCTGCAGCCTCGCAAAGGATAATGGTTTCACGTGTCTTACGAGCCACACCGCCCAAGGAGCCTGCTGTGGGCGAAGGACGGATGAAAGCCTCCGGTCTGACAGACAGTTTCTCCATACGGGTCTTGTCGCCCAAGATACTACCTTTCGAGCGTTCTGAACTGGGGTCGATGGCCAACACGGCCAGTTTACCGCCACGTTCATCGAGCACATGACAACCGAAGGCATCGATGGAAGTACTCTTACCTGCACCAGGTACACCACTGATACCGATACGGATACTGTTACCGCTATAGGGCAGACATTTCTCTATGACTTCCTGTGCCTTGACCTGATGAGCGGGGTTCACACTCTCCACAAGTGTCACCGCCTGACTGAGGATGGTGACGTTGCCTTTGATGATCCCCTCCACCATGTCGGACACACTGATCTCACGACGACGGAACCGCCCTCGCTGTAGGTAAGGGTTGACGATCGACTGCTGGGTAACGCCTGCGTTTACCTGCAATCCTTTGTATTCTTCGCTATTCTCTGGATGGTCCATGTATAAGATGAAAGATGAGAGATGAAAGATAAGAGATGAGGGGTTATTTCACGTTCAGCGGGATCACCAGCTTCGGTGCTCCCGGAGCATTGGTAATCATCAGTACACGGGGTTTCGTACGAACATTGCGAAGCACCTTCGCATCGGCAGTAATCCTCAGCATGGTCGTCTCATGAGGTTTGATATGTCGTTTGTCCAACTTCACCTTCAATCCAGCAGTGGACAATTGCAAGGAATTGATGTCAAGAGGCGATTTACCTACGTTCGAGATAGAGACCAGCTCGGTCTTCTTCGACTTCTTGCCGAAGTCAAGATCCACATACTCCCGCGACAGCAGAATCTCCGGAGCATTCTCCAACTGACTCTCTGTGTATTGGGTGAAGGATGGTAACAAGACGGCCGATACGGTGATCTCCTTTTCAGGAGCAACCTTATCACCCGGGAACATACCGAGGAAGATACTTGTCTGCGTAAGACCATAGTCGCGCAACTTCCGGGAATCAAGGGATATACTGATTGTTCCCTGTCGTCCCGGGGCGATGGTGGTGGGTGAGACAATGGCATTGAGGTATTCCGGCAGATGCATCACGGTCGGAGTGATCGACTTGGCACCAGCATTCAAGATATGAATCTTCTCCATCGGCATATCCCCACGTGTCACATCATCGAACTCAATATCATTCTTGTCGGCCTTGATATCCACCAAGGTATAGTCGTAGGTGCCTTCATAATCCACCAGTTCCTCTACCACTATTCCACGGATGGACAAGTAATAAGGCTTATCGGAAGCGTTGCTATAGATGCCCACATCCTTCATGAAATGACCTAACTGACGCGCATCATAGGTGGCAGAGATCGTAAAACCGTCACCGGCAGGAATCGCCGAATGGGGATACTCCACCGATGTACAACCGCAGCTGGTCTTGATGGTCTTGATGGTCAGCGGGGCAAACCCACTGTTCTGCATCTCGAACTTCACCGTTACAGGACGTTCATAAAGCACACTTCCGCAATCGATCACATCGGTCTTTGCGGTAATCTTCTGTGCCTGTGCATGGATGGTTGCCCATGCACAAAGCGCTAATAGTATTGTTGTTTTGTTCATCATCATTTAATTACGATAGTCTGCGACTTGGTCGTACCCATATACTCAGGACTATAAGCACACTGCACCACGCAGGTACCTGTCTCGTAAGTGCCGGGACGGTCGATGTAATACTCCGCCTCTACTACATGCTTCCCTTTTGATAGGATATCAAAGTAGTAATGGGTAGTCTGATCCTTAGGCGCGCAGTAATAGCCCCAGTGGTAACCGCTTCGCTGATTTACCGGCTCCATACAGGCAGCCCGCTTGTCAATGAGCTGTACATAGTCGTAGTCTTGGTCGGCCTCGATAGTCAGACGCACCACTACACGATCGCCTACCTTCAGGTTTGTCACGGGCTTTCCATCCTGTGTAAGCAGCTGTCGTCTTACCTTCAGACCCGCACTATGATCTTCTACCGAAGACGTGGGCTGCAGGAACTGAGCATAGACAGCTCCCCATGAGGTGCCCGTACTACTCTTCTCGGCTGTCAACGAACGCGCCTCCTTCTCGGGCACAACGGTCTTGACATACCCCATGCCTGCCGTTGCCTTGGGCAGATCGAGCTGTTTTCCGTCAACCTTCAGCACGGTCTGCTCCTGATGTCCAAGCTGTTCGGTATTCCCGTTGAGGAAAGCAAACACCGCATTGACACAATTGATTGGGGTGTCCCAGTTCTGTGTACGTTTCTGTAACAGCAACCATCTACGCAGTTCCGTGATGGTCTGCTGATCCTTCGGTGTCAACAACTGCCATGCCTCAATCACTGCCGTCTGGGTAGGTATGCGATAGTCGAACCACGAATAGCCGGCACGAGGTGTATCGAAGTAGCGGCCTTGCTCCTCGGTATAGACCATATACTCTTTCAGACTCTTCATATAGATGTCAGCTTTCTCTTTCTTACCGTTACGGGCAAGTACTACAGCCATCTTCGCCTTGGCATACATCGACTGCTTGGTATTCATCTTCTCCAGTTTCCCAAGCAGATAATCCGTAGCCTCCTGCTCCTTCGCATTCAGCTGACGGTTGGAGATGGCATTGATATACACCCACTGTAAGGCATGGGAATACCATATATATACCTTCTCGCCCTTCTTCTCCCGACGCTTCATGTCGGCCACCTCATCGATAACGATCTCACTGAGGTAGCTATTGGCTTGTGAGAGAATATTCTTTGTGGCAGCATCAGTACCGATGAGCAGGTTCAGACGGGTAAGGAACTCCATCACCTCGGCAGTCATGCTGGGTGAACCCTTCATTCCTTCCCACCAGGAGAAGGAACCGTCGTCAAGCTGCAGTTTCTTCAACTGCTCCAGAGCCATATCCAGTCGGTTGGCAAGGGCATTCTCATCGAAGAAATTAGCCAAGGCCTTCTTCTGACTACTCTCATCTTCTGCATCGAGCACCCAAGGAGTCTCGTTCAGCACCAATGCCTTCAGCTCCTGGTTCTTCTCCAAGGCACTCATCAGGGAGGTTTCATTCCCCTCTTCCCGTTGCCATTGTGCGAACACGCTCTTCACCTGAGGAACCTGACCAATCAGATGCGAAGCCAGTTTGTTGGCATAATAAGCTGCCGCCAGACTGATGGCGTTTTTCTCATTCACATCACCCACGAAGGGAAGTGTCTGTACCATCAGCCATGCCGGGTTATTGGTATATTCCACGGTAATCTTGGTGTTCTTCGCATCCGATGGAACGAGCTTGGTAAGATCAATGGTCTTCACCCCAGGCTCATGCTGGGTAAACGGTGCCGTCTTGGTTACCACCTCGCTATTCGGCAAGATGGGCAGATAATGCTGTTCACCATCACTGAAACTGTCGCCATAGGCAATGATCTTACAGATCAGCAGACTCGGTGTCTGCTCGTTCGGCTCTACACGGAAGGTGGCACTACCTGTATCGCCCTGCTTCACGCTGAACGGTTGGGTAGATTCAAAGACCGTCTGCTCCGTTTCGGGATCAATCAAACGGATACCCACCTGTCCTGTCACATCCTTCTCTGCGGTATTGAATATCTTCGTGGTGATACTGGCCTTGTCGCCTATACGCAGGAAACGTGGCATATTCGGCTGTACCATCACATCCTTCTTCGCCACAGCAATACCATCCAGCACCCCGTAGTTCATCTCCTTGTCGTGTGCCAAGCCCATGAACTTCCATGTGGTGACACTCTCAGGTAGAGTGAAGCGCAAAGCAACATTTCCGTTCTCATCCGCTACCAATGCAGGATAGAAGAATGCCGTTTCGTTGAGGTTCTCACGAACCTGCGACTCATCCATCTGCTGACCATCGGATACACCAATACCCTGTACCGAACCAGTAAGATTCGCTTTCTTCTGGACGCCATAACCTACCACGACCACTTCATTAAGTTCTGGTTCTGAAGAATCGGCTGCATTCATGACAGCCACTTCCTCTTCTGCCACAGCCGCCTTACTCATCATCGCCATGTCAGCATTTCTTGTCACACCTGTTGCCATCGGTGCTCCAAGCATCGATCGTCCGCGGATGCGTACGCCATAGTAACTGAACCGAGAAGCAAACTCGGTAATATCATCTGTGAAAGATGAGTAAGCGATTCGAGGATAAGTGATATTGGGAAGTTTCTGAAAAGCCGACACATAAAACGATCCATACGACCGGTACTGCCAACTGTTATAGGGCAGGTTCTGCGAGATTCCTGTATTGAAGTTCCAATAATGCATAGCGAGCTGATCCAAACTCTTGTCGAACATCGTTGCCATGAACTGTGCATTGGCCGGTGTACCGTCGGGATTGGTAATATTCAGTGTCCACTCCTCTTTTTGTCCTGGAGTAAGCAGATCGCGGAACGTCACCCACTTCACCATCAGCTTCTTGTCGGGAAGCGGTCGTTCTATAACCGTAGAATGGGTATAGACATTTCCTTCTTTTACCCACGCATAATTCAGACGTAGTCCAGAACCATATTCTTCCTTATACTTGAACTCGCGGGAAATGATACTGTTGGACATTTTCAGTGTACCACTCTCTAATACACGGTCACCCGAAATGATGGAATACACCACATGTGTATCCTTGTCGGATGATCCAATCTGTATGGTAACCGGTCCGCCATCACGTGGGAAGGACGTAGATGTCTGGTAGAACCAATCGTGTGTCTCGATGCATGGCACCTTGTCATTTAATGAGAACACCACGAATTCCTCCTTGATCGTATCACCTGCACAGGTAGCTTCAATCACATGTTGTCCAGATGACAACGAAAGGGCATCGATGGGCACCTTCTCGTTCGCCTTCACCGTACCCATGTCTTTCCCGTCGATGGAATAGTTCACAGTTCCTTCCACCTCCTGACCTGCCGCATTCCGCAACGAGAAGCTGAAATTCTTCAGGTCCTTCTTCTCACTTTTCTTGTTGATCTCACAAGAGAAGGCGGTGGGTTTGCTACCTAAGGGTAAGCTGGTGGAAGCCTCGTGCGACTCTCCACCTTGATCTGTCACGGTAGCCCTGGTGACAAACGAATAGAACCTTGCTCGGCTATACAAAGGACCACTTGAGGGAAGGTCTTCCTCATCCACCCATTCCGGAAGTTCCATCGGTACATCAATTTGGAACTCACCCTTCTCATCGGTTATTACCTCACCATCATTCAGTTCCTCGTCAAAATCGTCAGAATCAAACCAACGCCACCACCACGAACGAGTACGGACAACCTGATATGACACCTTTGCTCCCTGTACAGGTACACCGGCATAGGTTTTCGCACGACCGGTCACGGTAACCACATCACCACTCTTGTATGTTTCCTTCACCTCGTCGAACTCCACCTGGAAGGTAGGACGTTTGTATTCCTCCACACGGATAGAGGTGGAAGCGTGGTTAGGCACTTGTATCTGGAACCGACCGGTTAATCCGTTGGACGGTAAGACGAAATCGAGGGAAGCGGAGCCGTACGCATCGGTGGTTACTTCCTTTTCCTCCACCGTCTTATAGTTCGCATTCAGCAGTCGTACGGTATAGTGTTTCCCTTCCAGCGCCTGCGTCCTCAGGTCATCGATTTGGTGTGCCAACATCGAGACGTGTACCGTCTGACCAGGACGATAGATGGAACGGTCGGTAAAGATACTGATTTGGTTGCGTATTTCCTCTTCCTCATTATAATAGAAACGTCCCCATGACGAGAGGTCGGGCAGGTAACGGTCATCACCAGCAGTGACAAAAATCTTGTCAGGACGCCTGTTCCCGTCCTCTTCCATCTGATAGATCACCTCCCCTTTCTTATCACAGGTCAGGTTCACCACCTTGTCGTCCTTTCTGTACCCCTGCGGAATGGTCAGTTTGATGTTTGCCTTGGGTACCGGCTGCCCGGTTGTGGCATTGACTACCACATAGCGCACCTTGTTGTTCGGCAAATACTCTTCCATTCGTAGTAGGTTGCTGACGTAGAGAATCATGCGTTTCTTATCGATCTTGTTCTTCGGGGCAGACACCTCCACCAGATAGATTCCCAAGGGAAGCGGACCGATTTCCATCGAGTCTTTACGGGCATAGTATTCCTGCTCGAAGAAGAAGTCTTTGGTATAGACCTTTTCCGTGCTGGCAATCAGTTTCAGTTTCTCATTCTTGAGATTGGCGTTGATATTGCTCTCGCCTGTATGGTTCAGGCGTGTCACAGTGATCTTCATTTGGGGGATATTGCGGATGGAAGAGAATGCCACCCGAATAGGACGGTCGGGCAATACCACCGTACGCTCCAAAGACAGGGAGAACATCGGCTGACGGAGTGAGGACTCCATTTGCTGCAACCGTTTGATGCGCTTCCATGAAGGCCAGCGGTTCTGCACCTCATGGATATAGGCAATGCGTTCATCAATGGTCACATCGCTACAATCTTCCATAAAGGAGCAACGGTCTATGGCCACCTCTGCACATTCGGGCAGGTCGCCATACTCCTCAATCAACGAGTCGAGGGCAGCAACATACTTCGAATTCTTGAAACGGGTTCCTTCCTTATCCTCAAAACGCAGTTCCACTTCATTGAGTTTGCAGATAAGCATGGCCTTGCGGTTACCTGTTGTCTTATAGAAATCATAAGCCAACTGGTATTTCTCTGCCTCGAAAGCCAGCAGGTGCAACAGGTCGTTATTGAATATCTCACTGTCATCACCCTGCTCCACCAAGGGCACGAATTCAGATGTACGATGACGCGACAGCATCTCAGGATCAGCCAACGACTTCGCATAATAATCAGTACTCAGCTTACTGGCATCATCTGCCAACTGGGGATTCTTCTCGTAAACGCTTCCTAATATACTGTTCAGGACAGCTGCCAGGGCCGGTTCTTTCTTTTCAGCCATTTCTGTCTGCTGCTTCAATCGCTCCACAGCAGACTGCAGGGAGTCGGGCGAGATTTCCACCATCGCCTGACAATGCTGCAGTCGTGCTTTGATCAGCTGACCGTAATTCTTCTCCTTTCCGGCCTTGTCGATAATCTTCTCCAACACCGTCATCTGTGTCTGCGGCAGATCTTGCTTTTCAGCCTCACTGACTTGTTTCCACAGGCTGTCATAACTTTGTCCAAACAGATTAAAAGGCATAAATACTATCAAAAACAGTAATAATCGTAAATACTTATTCTTCATGACCGTTATTTTCTTTGGTTCATAAGATAAATGCAAAGATACGAGTTTTCTTGCATAACACAAACACTCTTTAACGATTTATTTGGATATACTAAGAAACTTTAGCAAAGGCACCTGTTTGTTTACAAAAAAAACATGAAATAATGGAATAAATGCAGATTTATTTTGTATTGTGCTCGCTTATTCGTACCTTTGCATAATGGAATAAAACCCATATCAAACCTATTAAGCCCATTAAGCCTATTAAACCCATTAGAATATGACTAACAAAATGTATGGACACTTCGATGATGCCGCCCGAGAATACGTCATCACCGACCCGCAGACTCCCTGGCCCTGGATTAACTATCTGGGCAACGAAGATTTCTTCTCACTGATCTCCAACACCGCTGGTGGCTATTCCTTCTTCAAGGATGCCAAGTTCCGCCGTATCACCCGCTACCGCTATAATGGCGTACCGATGGATAATGGTGGCCGCTATTTCTACATCAACGACGGTGGCATTGTCTGGAACCCTGGTTTCAAGCCCTGCAAGACACCGCTCGACTTCTACGAATGTCGCCACGGTATGAGCTACACCCGCATCACCGGACGTAAGAACGGCATTGAAGCCAGCGTTCTCTTCTTCGTTCCTCTGAAGAAGTGGTGCGAAGTTCAGAAACTGACACTGAAGAACACCACTGGCGAAACCAGGAAGTTCAAACTCTTCTCGTTTGCAGAGTGGTGCTTATGGAACGCGGCTACCGACATGGAGAATTTCCAGCGCAACTTCTCTACGGGTGAGGTTGAAATAGACGGCAGTGTGATCTATCATAAGACAGAATACAAGGAACGCCGTAACCACTTTGCGTTCTATAGTGTGAATACGCCCATCAACGGTTTCGATACCGACCGCGAGAGTTTCATCGGACTGTACAATGAGTTCTCTTGTCCTGACTGCGTGATGGCTGGTCAGCCCAAGAACAGCGTGGCACATGGATGGAGTCCCATCGCTTCACATTATATAGAAGTGGAACTGAAAGCCGGTGAGAGCAAGGATTTCATCTTCGTGCTGGGATATGTTGAGAACGAGCAGGAGGAGAAATACGAGAAAGAAAAAACACCCGGTCTGATTACATCTCTTGACAAGCTCGACCGTACCTTTATCAATAAGGCCAAGGCTCGTGCCTGCATCAAGGAGTTCGACACCACCGAGAAAGTGGACGCTGCTTTCAAAGAGCTCAATGCTTACTGGGATGACCTGCTTGACCGCTACAGCGTGAAGAGCGGAAACGAGAAGCTCGACCGTATGGTGAACATCTGGAACCAATACCAGTGCATGGTGACGTTCAACTTCTCCCGTTCAGCCAGCTTCTTTGAGAGCGGCATCGGACGAGGCATGGGCTTCCGCGACAGTAATCAGGATCTGGTGGGATTCGTTCATCAGATTCCCAGCAGAGCCCGTCAGCGCATCATCGACATTGCCTCCACCCAATTCCCCGACGGCGGATGCTACCATCAGTATCAGCCGCTCACCAAACGGGGTAACAACGATATCGGCGGCGGCTTCAACGACGACCCGATGTGGCTCATTTTCGGGACGGTGGCCTATATCAAAGAGACAGGCGATTTCTCCATTCTTGACGAACCCGTGCCCTGGGATAACGAACCGGGTACCGAGGTATCACTGTTCGAACACCTGCGCATCTCGTTCAACCACGTCATCGAGAACCTGGGTCCGCATATGCTCCCGCTCATTGGTCGTGCCGACTGGAACGACTGTCTGAACCTGAACTGTTTCTCATGGGATCCCAACGAGAGTTTCCAGACTACCGAAAACAAGACGGAAGGCTCCAAGGCTGAATCGCTGATGATTGCCGGTTTGTTCGTGGTGTGCGGCAATGACTATGTGGAACTGTGCAAGGAACTATCTTGTAAAGCTAGTGAAACTAGTCAAACTAGCCATTTCACTGCTGAAGCTGATCGGGCACAAAAAGCAGTGGATGCCATGATTGCCGCCGTGAAGAAGCATGGTTGGGATGGAGAGTGGTATCTCCGTGCCTATGACTTCTATGGCAACAAGATCGGCTCACACGAAAACGAGGAAGGAAAGATCTTTATCGAGAGTCAGGGCTGGTGCACCATGGCGGGTATCGGCATGGAAGAAGGTATGGTGGATAAATCGCTCGATGCATGCAAGAAGTATCTCGACTCTGAGCATGGCATGGTGCTTAACAATCCTGCCTTCACCACCTACCATGTGGAGATGGGAGAAATCTCCAGCTATCCAGCTGGTTACAAGGAAAATGCAGGTATCTTCTGTCATAACAACCCGTGGGTGATCATTGGTGAGACCGTTGCCGGACGTGGTAACGATGCATGGGAGCACTATGTGAAGATCTGTCCGGCATTCATTAAAGACCAGACCTTGCACAAGGTAGAGCCGTATGTCTACTCCCAGATGGTGGCAGGAAAGGATGCTGCCAAGCCCGGTGAAGGTAAGAACAGCTGGCTCACCGGTACGGCTGCCTGGAACTGGTACACCATCACCCAATTCATTCTGGGTATCAAGCCTGATTACAACGGACTGCTCATCAATCCGTGCTTACCTGCTACCGCTAAGGAATACACCGTGAAACGCAAGTTCCGCGGGGCAGAATACATCATCACCGTGAAGAATCCCGATGGGGTGCAGAAAGGTGTCAAGAGCATCACCTTTGATGGCAAGGTCGTTGAGGGCAACGTGATTCCCGCCACCGAGGGCAAGCACACGGTGGAAGTCACCTTGGGATAAAGGTATAAAGATATGTTATCCGAAATAATTCCCACGTTGGGAACAAATTATTCCCAACGTGGGAACAAATCGTTCCCAGCTTGGGAATAAAATCAATATAACTAAGAATCCATGATCAACAAACAACTATTACATCCTGAAAGCATTGTCATCATCGGTGGTTCAAACAATGTCCATAAGCCCGGTGGTGCCATCGTACGTAACATCATTCAAGGCGGATATAAGGGAACCCTGCGCATTGTCAACCCCAAGGAAGACGAGGTGCAAGGAATAAAGGTGTTCCACGACGTAAAGGAATTACCGCCCACCGATATGGCCGTGCTCGTTGTCGCAGCCAAGTTCTGTCCTGATTACGTAGAATACCTTGCCAAGGAAAAGAACGTACGCGCCTTTATCATCATCTCCGCTGGCTTCGGCGAGGAGACAAAGGAAGGGGCGGTTTTGGAAGAGCAGATCCTCCACTCATGCGAGAAATACGGTGCCGCCCTGATCGGTCCTAACTGTATCGGACTGATGAACGAATGGCACCATAGCGTCTTTACCAAGCCCATCCCCACCCTCAAACGCGAAGGTGTTGACTTTATCAGCGGATCAGGTGCCACAGCGGTGTTTATCTTAGAGAGTGCCGTGACCAAAGGACTGCCGTTCAATAGTGTTTGGAGTATCGGTAACGGGAAACAGATTGGTATCGAGGACGTGCTACAGTATATGGACGAGCACTTCGACGCGGAGCACGACTCAAAGGTAAAGCTCCTGTATATAGAGAATGTGGGCAATCCCGACAAACTTTTGTTCCATGCCAGCTCACTGATCCGCAAGGGCTGTCGCATTGCCGCCATCAAGGCCGGCTCATCAGAAAGTGGCAGTCGGGCAGCATCCTCCCACACAGGTGCCATCGCCAGTAGTGACTCTGCCGTAGAGGCTCTGTTCCGCAAGGCAGGTATCGTTCGATGCTTCTCCCGTGAGGAACTGACAACAGTAGGATGTATCTTCACCTTACCGCCTCTCACAGGTAAGAACTTCGCTATCGTTACCCATGCCGGTGGACCTGGTGTGATGCTCACTGATGCCTTGTCGAAGGGTGGCATGAACATCCCCAAACTTGAAGGCCCCGCTGCTGATGAACTGAAAGCACAACTTCTGCCTGGCTCATCGGTTTCCAACCCCATCGACATCCTTGCCACGGGAGCAGGAAAAGAACTTGGCATTGCCATCGATTACTGTGAACAACGCTTCGATGAGATCGATGCCATCTTTGTGATTTTTGGTACCCCAGGACTGGTTCAGCTTTATGAGGCATACGATGTGCTTCACCAAAAGATCCTTTCTTGCAAGAAACCCATCTTCCCCATCCTTCCCAGCGTGCATACGGCTGGACCCGAAGTAGCGGAGTTCCTGAAGAAAGGTCATGTGAACTTCAGTGATGAGGTGACACTGGCCACGGCTCTTACCCAGATCATGAAGACGCCACCGCCTGCAGCGCCCGAGATAGAGCTCTACGGTGTGGACATTATCAAGATCAGAGAGATTATAGCCGGTATTCCTAATAATATCGGTCATTCCGACTCTTCAGGATACCTTCCCCCGGAAACCGTGCACCAGCTATTGGAATGCGCAGGTATTCCCATGGTTCCTGAGAAGGTGAGTGCCGATATGAAAGAACTAACCACCTTCGCCAACAAGGTGGGTTACCCTGTAGTGGCAAAGGTGGTTGGTCCGGTACATAAGAGTGATGTGGGCGGTGTTGCCCTGAATATACGCACCCCTGAGCATCTTGCCCTCGAGTTCGAGCGGATGATGAAGATCGAGGGCGCAACCGGTGTGATGGTACAGAAGATGCTCAAGGGCACCGAGCTCTTCATCGGCGCCAAATACGAGCAACGCTTCGGTCATGTAGTGCTCTGCGGCTTAGGCGGCATCTTCGTGGAGGTGCTAAAGGATGTGTCGAGCGGTCTTGCTCCACTCTCCTACCCCGAGGCTTACTCCATGATCCGTTCGCTCCGTGCCTACAAGATCATCAAAGGTACACGCGGTCAGCAAGGCATCAACGAGCAGCGCTATGCCGAGATTATCGTACGCCTCTCCACCCTTCTTCGTTTTGCCACGGAGATCAAGGAGATGGATATCAACCCATTACTGGCAGACGATAAGGATGTGATAGCCGTTGATGCTAGAATCCGGATAGAGAAGAACGATATCAGTTCCTGAATACCAGTCCTTCGCCGAAGCTATCGATGATGATAGCTTTATCACGGTTCACATCACCAGCCAACAGTTTCTTTGAGAGGTCGTTCAGCACATAGTGCTGGATGGCCCTTTTTACTGGTCGTGCACCGAACTCCGGATCGTAACCCACCTCTGTCAGGAAATCAATGGCTGGCTGTGTCCACTCCAATTGGAGATCCTGCTCCTTCAGCATTCTCTGCACCTGTTTCATCTGCAGCGTCACCACATCGGCAATCTCTTGCTGTGTCAGTGGCAGGAACATGATGGTTTCGTCGATACGGTTCAGGAACTCAGGACGGATGGTCTGCTTCAACATCGACATCAACTGAGCACGCAAGGATGACAGTTGAGCATCACGATTATTGGTCCCTTCCATCTGTTCAACGGTCTCGCGAATCAGCTGACTACCCAGGTTACTGGTCATGATAATGATGGTGTTCTTGAAGTTCACCGTACGTCCTTTATTGTCAGTCAGACGACCGTCATCCAACACTTGCAACAGGATGTTGAACACATCGGGATGTGCCTTTTCAATCTCGTCGAAGAGTACCACGCTATATGGCTTATGGCGCACGGCCTCTGTGAGCTGACCGCCCTCGTCGTAGCCGATATATCCCGGAGGTGCACCAATCAATCTACTCACTGTATGCTTCTCCTGATATTCGCTCATATCGATACGTGTCATCATACCCTCGTCGTTGAACAGGTATTCTGCCAAGGCCTTGGCCAGCTCCGTCTTACCTACACCGGTGGTACCTAAGAAGATGAACGAGGCGATGGGACGTTTCGGATCATGCAAGCCTGCTCTGCTACGGCGCACAGCATCGCTCACAGCCGTGATAGCCTCATCCTGTCCGATGACACGCTTGTGCAGTTCCTCCTCCAGATGCAGCAGTTTCTCCTTTTCGCTCTGAAGCATGCGGGTTACGGGGATGCCCGTCCAGCGGCTCACCACCTCAGCGATATCATCAGCCGTCACCTCTTCACGCACCATACCCATACCGTTCTGAGCCGATGCCAGTTGCTTCTGAATCTGTGCGATATCCTCTTCGAGAGCCTGTAACTTGGAGTAGCGGATCTCGGCCACCCGTTCGTAGTTACCCTCGCGTTCAGCCCTTTCCGCCTCGAAACGCAGCTGTTCCATCTCCTGCTTATCCTGCTGAATCTTATTCACCAGGTTACGCTCGTTCTCCCATCTGGCACGGAAAGCGTTCTCTTTCTCGCGAAGCTCGGCAATCTCCTTGTCGAGCTGCCCCAGCTTACTAGTAGAACTAGAATCACTAGTATTACTAGTCTCTCTAGATATCGCAGAGCGTTCAATCTCCAACTGCGCCAGCTGACGGGAGATATCATCCAGTTCCTCAGGCACACTGTCGCGTTCCATACGCAACTTGGCAGCAGCCTCATCCATCAGGTCGATGGCTTTATCCGGCAGGAAACGGTCTGATATATAACGTTCAGAGAGTTTCACTGCAGCGATACAAGCATCATCCTGAATACGCACCTTATGGTGGTTCTCGTAGCGTTCCTTCAGTCCACGCAGGATACTGATGGCACTGAGTTCATCCGGCTCATCCACCATCACGGTCTGGAACCTACGCTCCAACGCCTTATCCTTCTCGAAGTATTTCTGATACTCGTTCAGGGTAGTGGCACCAATGCTTCTCAGTTCACCACGTGCCAAAGCAGGCTTCAGAATATTGGCAGCATCCATGGCTCCTTCACCTGCACCCGCTCCAACCAGTGTATGGATCTCATCGATGAACAGGATTACACGTCCATCACTTTTCGTCACCTCGTTGATGACACTCTTCAGACGTTCCTCGAACTCTCCTTTATATTTTGCACCGGCCACCAAGGCACCCATATCGAGCGAGAACACCTGCTTGTCCTTCAGGTTCTCGGGTACGTCACCACGTACGATACGCTGCGCAAGACCTTCCACAATGGCGGTCTTACCCGTTCCTGGCTCACCGATTAAGATAGGATTGTTCTTGGTACGACGGGAGAGAATCTGCAGGATACGTCGAATCTCATCGTCACGACCGATCACGGGGTCAAGCTTTCCTGCTCTAGCCTCCTCCACGAGGTTCTTCGCATACTTGCTCAGACTCTGGAAGTTCTCGTCACCGCTCATGCTTTGTACCTTCTGTCCCTGACGCAGTTCCTGTACAGCTTTCATCACATCGTTGCTGTTCATGCCCGCATCTTTCAAGATACGACTCGCTGTGGAGTTTACCTCCAAGAGCGCCAACAGGATCGGCTCGATGCTCACAAACTCATCACCCAGTTGTTTCGAGTGATCCATTGCCTTCATCATCACCTCGTTGGTCTCCCTGCTCAGGTATGGTTCACCCCCCTGTACTCGGGGAAGATGCTGGATCTCATTATCAATCAGTGTACCCACATGAGCAGCATTCACCCCCAGCTTCTGGAAGATGAAGTTCACCACGTCCTTTCCTTTCTCCATTACACCTTTCAGCAGATGTACAGGTTCAATGACCTGCTGACCGTTCTGCCGCGCCGTGTTCACGGCACTTTGTACCGCTTCCTGCGCTTTGATCGTAAAATTCTCTAATGTCATGATTAGCTCCTTTCTTGTTTTGTTCTAACAACCCACCATCAAAACATGTACCGACATACTAAACATGACAAAATGGCACAATACAAAAGTCCGCATACTTCGGAATCTCAATCGGAAGTATGCGGACGAATGCTAAGGTGATTGAGGATGGATTACTTACCCTCAATATCCTTGAAGTACTTATAGGTAGCTACCTTCAGCTCATCTGTAGCAGGCTCATCGCAAACGATGATTCCATGCTGATGCATCTGCAGGGCACTGATGGTCCACTCATGAGAAACGGCACCTTCAACAGCAGCCTTCAAAGCACGAGCTTTGTGGTGTCCGTTTACCAGGATCATCACCTCGCGGGCATCCATCACGGTACCCACACCAACGGTCAGCGCGCTCTTCGGCACCTTGTTCACATCATTGTCGAAGAAACGTGAGTTGGCGATGATGGTATCTGTGGTAAGTGTCTTCTGACGGGTACGGGAGGTCAATGAAGAATACGGCTCGTTGAAAGCAATGTGTCCGTCAGGACCGATACCGCCGATGAACAGGTCGATACCGCCTGCTTCCTTGATCATCTCCTCGTAGTGAGCGCACTCTGCTACCAGATCCTTGGCATTGCCATTCAGGATATGAATATGATCCTTGGGGATGTCGATATGGTCGAACAGGTTACGAGCCATGAAAGAATGATAGCTTTCAGGATGATCTTCAGCCAAACCTACATACTCGTCCATGTTGAACGTGATGACGTTCTTGAAGGATACACGTCCTTCCTTGTTGGCTTTCACCAGACAAGCATACATACCCTCAGGAGAAGAACCTGTAGGCAAGCCCAACACAAAAGGCTTCTCAGCCGTTGGCTGGAAGGCATTAATACGTTCAATGACATGTTCTGCCGCCCACTGCGACATCTTCTGATAATCTTTCTCAATAATTAATCTCATAAATGTGTTTGTTTAAAGATGAATTTCTGGCTGCAAAAATAATAAAAAAACACGAAAGCATGACTTTCGGTGCGTTTTTTCTTCTTACATATTATATTTTTTTGTATCTTTGCAAAATAAACAAATATATTTGAATGAAAGAATTCGTAATATCTGAAGTCAAGGCCGAAACTGCTGTCCTTGTAGGACTGATTACCAAGGAACAGGATGAAGCCAAGACCAAGGAGTACCTTGACGAACTGGAGTTTCTGGCAGATACTGCAGGGGCAGTGACTGTGAAGCGGTTTACCCAGAAAGTGGGAGGACCGAACCAGACCACCTATGTGGGTAAGGGTAAGTTAGAAGAGATACGCGACTATATCAAACAGGAGGAAGAGAACGACAGGGAGATTGGTATGGTGATCTTCGATGATGAGTTGTCACCTCGACAGATACGCAATATAGAGGGTATGCTGCAAGTGAAGATCCTCGACCGCACCTCACTCATCCTCGATATCTTCGCCATGAGGGCGCAGACTGCCAATGCGAAGAACCAAGTGGAGCTGGCCCAATACCGTTATATGCTTCCCCGACTGCAACGACTATGGACCCACTTGGAACGTCAGGGTGGCGGTTCCGGCAGTGGTGGCGGTAAGGGTAGCGTAGGATTACGTGGACCGGGTGAGACCCAGTTGGAGATGGACCGCCGTATCATCCTACAGCGTATTACCTTATTGAAGCAACGCTTACAGGATATCGACAAGCAGAAAGCTACACAACGCAAGAACCGCGGACGACTGATCCGTGTGGCACTCGTGGGCTATACAAACGTTGGGAAAAGTACCCTTATGAACCTGCTCTCGAAGAGTGAGGTGTTCGCTGAGAACAAACTTTTTGCCACTCTCGATACAACCGTTAGGAAGGTAGTGGTTGAGAACCTGCCCTTCCTGTTGGCCGATACGGTAGGATTCATCCGTAAACTCCCTACCGACCTTGTTGATTCATTCAAGTCAACCCTTGATGAGGTGCGCGAAGCCGACTTGCTGCTTCATGTTGTGGACATCTCACACCCGGATTTTGAGGAACAGATCAAGGTAGTGGAGAAAACATTGCAGGAGTTAGGGGCTGCCGATAAACCCTCTATGATTGTCTTCAATAAGATAGATGCTTATTCATGGGTGGAGAAGGAACCCGATGATTTGACTCCGCCCACCAAGGAGAATATTACTCTTGATGAGCTTCGCAAGACATGGATGGCCAAGCTCAACGATGCATGTATCTTCATTTCAGCTAAGGAAAAGACGAATATCGAGGAGCTGCGCGACCGTCTGTACAAGAAGGTAAAAGAGTTGCATGTGCAGAAATACCCCTACAACGATTTCCTTTATGAAACGGAGGAAGAGTAAGAATAGTAATAACGAGTAATTTATTTCTACTAGTAAGTAACAAAAGAGAATAGAAAACAACAACAAACATCAATAAAATTATGGATTATAGATTATTAACCGAAGAAGAGATTGTCATCCTGGAGAATAATGGATGTACAGCAGAGGACTGGACCGCCATCAACGTGGCAGAAGATTTCCAACCAAATTACATTAAAGATACCAGTTTCTATGGTGAAGTGAACCTTGGCTTGTTTGAGAAGAACATGGAGGTGACCAAGGGGTTCGTAAAACATACGGGCATTACACGCTCCACCCTGCGTAACGTTACCATCGGTGACAACTGTCTTATCGAGAACGTGGCAGGATATATCAACAACTATACCATCGGTGATGATTGCTTTATTTCGAATGTGAGCATCATCGAGACTACCGAGGGAGCTACCTACGGAGAAGGAAACCTGATTTCTGTGCTGAACGAGGCCGGTGATGGTAATGCCATCCTCTTCGGAAACCTGAACAGTCAGTTCGCAGCCTTTATGGTGAAGCACTTCACTGATAAGAACATCTTGGCAGAGATACGCCGACTGATCAACGAGGATATTGAAAGGAACATGCCGGAACGCGGTATCATCGGAAATAATGTGAAGATTATCGGCACAAAAGAGATTACCAATACCGTCATCAACGACAACTGCGAGATCAATGGTGCTTCGCGTATCAGCGACTGCTCTATCCTGAACGGTCCCAGCGACTCAGTATATATCGGTACGGGCGTAATCTGTGAGAACTCTATCATCTGTAACGGCTCGTCGATTATCAATAGTGTGAAGATGCAGGACTGCTTCGTAGGTGAGGCTTGTCATATCGCCAACGGATTCACTGCCTCACAGAGCGTGTTCTTCGCCAATAGCTATATGTCGAACGGTGAGGCTTGTGCCGCATTCTGCGGTCCGTTCTCTGCTTCGCATCATAAATCAAGTCTGCTCATTGGTGGACAGTTCTCATTCTACAACGCCGGTTCGAACACGAACTTCTCGAACCACGCCTATAAGATGGGACCCATCCACTATGGTACTCTGGAGCGTGGAACAAAGACCGCCAGTGGTTCCTACGTGCTGATGCCAGCCAAGATCGGTGCATTCTCAGTGTGTATGGGTAAGCTGATGCACCACCCCGACACCCGTGATGTGCCGTTCTCTTACCTCATCTCCTATAACGACGATATGTACCTGGTGCCCGGAAGAAACATCACTACCGTTGGTCTCTACCGCGACATCAAGAAATGGCCAAAGCGCGACATGCGTCAGCAAGGTTGTCAGAAGAGTATTGTGAACTTCGACTGGCTCTCGCCCTTCACTGTTGGAGAGATCCTCAGGGGTAAGAAGATCCTGGAGAACCTGCGGGCAGCATCAGGCGACCTGCAGTCGCAGTACAACTACCACGACTACGTCATCAATGCTTCCTCTTTGAAGAAAGGTATCAAATATTACGATATCGCCCTCAGACTGTATATGGGTGCCGTACTGAAACGTGCCAAGAAACACGACTACTTCAGGAAGCCTACTACTAATATCGGTAAAGGGAACTGGATCGACCTGTCAGGACTGCTCCTGCCGGAGAGCGAAGAAGTCAGACTCATTGAAGACATCAAGAATGGTACACTGGAAACGATACAGGCAGTCATCGACCGCTTCGAGGAGATCAACGACCATTACCGTGAGTACCAGTGGACATGGACGTATGATATGATTCTCAACTACTATGGTCTTGACGAGATTACAGAAGAAGATGCCGAGCGGATCCGTGAGGACTATATCACAGCTCGACGCATATGGATCGGTGAGATCCGTAAGGATGCCGAGAAGGAATATGCCATGGGCGACGTGGAGGATGATGTGTTCAGTGACTTCATCGACAAGCTCGACCATGAGATTGATTACGAGAACTAATAAAGCTGCATAGTCTATCGTCGTATATGACGATCTTAACAACAAACAATATGAACAAAAGAACCGTTTTATCAACCATCTTGCTTGCACTTGGCATTCTCTTCGTGCAGGCCAAGGATTACAAGTACACCACCGTACCCGGTGACTTGATGAACACACGTATCTACACCCTTGACAACGGACTGACAGTCTATCTGTCGGTTAACAAGGAGAAACCGCGTATCCAGACATACATCGCCGTGCGCACAGGTTCCAAGAACGACCCTGCCGAGACCACGGGTCTGGCACACTACCTGGAGCACCTGATGTTCAAGGGAACGGATAAGTTCGGTGTGACCAATCCTGTGGCCGAGAAGGAGTACCTCGACAAAATCGAACAATGCTATGAGGATTACCGACTCATGAAGGATCCCGAACAACGCAAGGTGAAATACCACGAGATCGATAGTCTGTCACAACTCGCTGCTCAGTATTTCATTCCCAACGAGTATGATAAACTGATGGCAGCCATCGGAGCGGAAGGAACAAATGCCTATACAAGTAATGATGTGACCTGCTATACGGAGAATATTCCCGCAAACGAGATTGACAACTGGGCAAAGATTCAGGCCGACCGTTTCCAGAATATGGTCATCCGCGGTTTCCACACAGAGCTGGAAGCTGTGTATGAAGAGTATAATATCGGACTGACCTCTGATGTTCGCAAGCTCTTTGCTACCATCTGTAAGATGCTCTGGCCCAACCATCCCTATGGACTGCAGACCACCATCGGTACGCAGGAACACCTGAAGAACCCGTCGATTGTCAATATCAAGAACTATTTCAACAAATGGTATGTGCCGAACAATGTGGCTGTCTGCATGGCAGGCGACCTGGATCCTGACAAGACCATTGCCATTATCGACAAGTATTTCAGCAGCTGGAAACCTGGTGCTGACGTAAGACAGCCGGTATTCCCTGCCTTGCCCCCACTGACTGCTCCCAAGGATACGACTGTTGTAGGTCAGGAAGCAGAACAGGTATGGGTGGCCTGGCGCGCCAAACAGGCTAACGCACTGCAGGCTGACACCTTACAACTGATGGAGGACGTGCTTAATAATGGACGGGCGGGTCTCTTTGATCTGGATCTGAACCAGACCATGAAGGTGCAGCGGGCTAACGGTGGCTGCGAGCTATTGCGTGACCACGGTGCCTTCTTCCTGATGGGAACACCGAAACAAGGACAGAGTCTGCAGGAAGTACGGTCGTTGATGCTGACGGAAATCGATAAGCTGAAGAAGGGTGACTTCCCAGACAACCTGCTGCCCAGCATTATTAATAACATGAAACGTCACCACTACGAGTTGCTGGAGAGCAATGAAGGACGGGCCGACCATTTTGTTGATGCTTTCATCAACGAGGTGGAATGGAAGCAAGTCGTGGAACGTATCGACCGCATCTCAAGAATCTCAAAGAAGGAACTGGTTGATTTCGCTAACCGTTTCTTCACGGAAGGTTATGTCACTGTGTACAAGAAACAAGGTATCGACTCTCTTCAGAAGAAAATCGACAAGCCTGCTATTACCCCTATTCAGGCAAACCGCGACCAGATGAGTCAGTTTGTAAAGGATATCCAGAATGCACATGTGGAGCCTATACAAGCTAAGTTCGTGGATTACCAGAAGGATCTCACCACCTTGGAGGTGAAAAAAGGTCAGCCGCTGTACTATGTAAAGAATAACACCAACGGACTCTTCAACCTGGTTTACCGCTATGAATTCGGACAGAGTGCCGACAAGAGGTATGACATAGCTTCCGACTATATCAGCTTCCTGGGAACAGCAAAGATGTCAGCTGCCGACATCGTACAACGGTTCTATGAGTTGGGCTGCGACTGGGATATCAGTGTAGGCGAAGAATCCCTCACTGTTAGTTTGGGAGGTCTGAGCGAAAACATGTCAACTGCTATGTCGCTGTTGGAGGATCTCTTCCTGAATGCCAAGGTTGACAAGGAAGCTTACGATCAACTGGTTGACCTCACACTGAAAAGTCGCGAGGACGCCAAGAAGAGTCAGAGAACCTATTTCGAATACCTGTATGCATACGGTGCTCAAGGTCCTCGCAATGCCTACCGAGATATCTTGACGGAACAGCAGTTGAAACAGACTGATCCACAGGTGTTCATCGACCTGCTCAAGAATCTGTGGAAGTATCAGCACAGTGTGCTCTATTATGGTCCGATGGATGAAAAGAGCGTGGTGGCAACAGTCAAAAAGATCCACCGCACCGCCAAGAAGCTGAATAGCGTACCACAGAACGACCCATATCTGAACCAACTGGCTAACAAGAATGAGGTTCTTCTGGCCCCCTATGATGCCAAGAACATCTATATGCGTATGTATCATAATGAGGGACGCGACTGGAATCCAGAAGAGTCTGCCGTCAGGGTTCTGTTCAATGAATACTTCGGAGGTGGTATGAATGGTATCGTCTTCCAGGAGATGCGCGAGACGAGAGGACTTGCCTATAATGCATATGCCAATTACTCTCGTCCCAGTGTCAAGGGACGCAAGGAGTCGTTCATGACGCATATCATCACTCAGAACGATAAGATGATGGACTGTATCGGGCACTTCCAGGAAATCCTCAATGAGATGCCCGCCAGCGAGACAGCCTTCCAGATTGCCAAAGATGCCGTTACGAAGCAGTTGGCCAGTCTGCGCACCACCAAGATGAGCATTATCTACAGTTATCTGAACGCCAAACGTTTGGGTATTGACTACGATCTGAACGGCAAGACATTCCAGGATCTGCCGAAGTTGACCCTGCAAGATATCATCAATTTCGAGAAGAGACAGGTAGCCAACAAGGATTATCGCTACATCATCCTTGGCGACGAGAACAATCTCGACATGAAGGCTCTGGAGAAGATGGCCCCGGTGAAACGACTCACCACAGAGGAAGTCTTTGGTTATTGATCAATAAAACTAGAATCACTAGTAAATCATAAAAGGAAAAAAGTATATGGCTAAAACAGTTGAATTCAAGTATGCTCCGATGTTCCAGATGGGAAAAGACGACACGGAGTATCGCCTTCTGACGAAGGAAGGAGTGACCCTCAGCGAATTCGAGGGCAAGGAAATCGTGAAAGTGTCGAAAGAGGCACTTACGCTACTGGCACAGGAAGCCTTCCACGACGTGGAGTTCATGCTGCGCCGTTCGCACAACGAACAGGTGGCTCAGGTATTGAACGACCCTGAGGCCAGTGAGAATGATAAGTATGTTGCCTTGCAGTTCCTGCGCAATGCAGAGGTAGCCTGCAAGGGTATCCTTCCGTTCTGCCAGGATACAGGTACAGCCATTATCCACGGAGAGAAAGGACAACAGGTTTGGACGGGCTTTGAAGACGAGGAGGCACTGAGTCTCGGCGTATTCAACACCTTCACACAGGACAACCTTCGTTACTCGCAGAACGCTCCGCTGACCATGTACGACGAGGTGAACACACGCTGTAACCTTCCTGCACAGATTGATATCGAGGCTTGTGAAGGCGCTGAGTACCGCTTTGTCATGGTGGCCAAGGGTGGCGGTTCAGCAAACAAGACCTATTTCTATCCCATGACCAAGGCTACCATCCAGAATGAGGGAACGCTGATTCCGTTCCTCGTAGAGAAGATGAAGAGTCTGGGTACAGCAGCATGTCCTCCCTACCACATTGCTTTCGTCATCGGTGGCACATCAGCTGAGAAGAACCTGCTCACAGTGAAGCTTGCATCAATTAAGTATTACGATAACCTGCCTACCACAGGCGACGAGACCGGTCGTGCCTTCCGCGACATCGATCTGGAGAAGAAGCTCTTGCTGGAGGCTCATCGTATTGGCCTGGGTGCTCAGTTCGGCGGAAAGTACATGGCACACGACATCCGCGTAATCCGTCTGCCTCGCCACGGTGCTTCCTGTCCTATCGGTATGGGCGTGAGCTGCTCTGCAGATAGAAACATCAAGGCAAAGATCAACCGCGATGGTGTGTGGCTGGAGAAGATGGACAGCAATCCTACAGAGCTCATTCCTGCTGAGTATGCCAAGGCAGGAGAGGGAGCTAACCAGATTATCATCGACCTGAACAAGGGTATTGATTCTGTTAGAGCCGAACTCACGAAGTATCCTGTCAGCACCCGAGTGAACCTCAAGGGTATCATTATCGTGGCCCGCGACATTGCTCACGCCAAACTGAAGGCCCGCCTGGATGCCGGGGAGGACCTGCCTCAGTATTTCAAGGACTACCCCGTACTCTATGCAGGACCCGCCAAGACGCCGGAGGGCTATCCCTGCGGCTCAATGGGACCAACCACTGCCAACAGAATGGATCCTTATGTGGATGAGTTCCAAGATCATGGTGGTTCACTGGTGATGATTGCCAAGGGTAATCGCTCACAGGTGGTAACTGATGCTTGTCAGAAACATGGTGGTTTCTACTTGGGAAGCATCGGTGGTGTAGCTGCTGTGCTCTCACAAAGCAGTATCAAGAGCATTGAGTGCGTAGAATATCCTGAACTTGGCATGGAGGCCATCTGGAAGATTGAGGTGGAAGACTTCCCCGCCTTTATCCTCGTGGATGACAAGGGTAATGATTTCTTCAAGACCCTGAAACCGTGGCCAGCCACCTGTTGAACCGTTAATCGATAGCATCTATGTACAAAAGAGTGCTTCAACCTATCGTCTTTGTCCTTCTGATGGCAGTCGTATATGGCTGTGATCAGAAGGCACAGACTCCCCTACCCTCACCGTCGCAGAATGACAGTACGTCGGTAGCAGTGAATGAGCAAGAAGATGGTCAGAAGGATGGTAAGCTGACCTACAAGAAAGTGGAACAATCGAAGAAGGATAAGTCGGGCGAATACAAGATCGTTGTTGACTTCCCTACAGGCGGTAACCCCATCTTGGTGAATGCCATTCGCGAGTACATCAGCGAGTCGCTGGGAATATCCTACGCTGGGGAAATGGAAAACAACATGCAGGGATCGTATAGTGGTGACCTTGGCGATGGTCAGAAGATGATTGACTACTACTTCGACCTGAAGTACAAGGAGTTCAAGAACGCACACGATGAAATGGCAGAGCACATGCAAGGCGATACACCAACCTTCGCTTCTGAGACGGAGATCCACTATCTTTACGAGACCGACAAGTTTGTTACCTACGAAATGAAGAAGTACGAGGACATGGGCGGTGCTCACGGCGGTACCTTCATTTCAGGTATGACCTTCCGAAAGAGCGACGGCCGACGCGTTGACTGGGAGCTGTTCACACGCAGTATGCAGGATATCATCAAGAAAGGGCTGAAGAAATACTTCGAGGCGAACACTGACGAGGAAATGGAGAAATTCCTATCGTTGGAGAACACCTACCTGCTGCCGCTGCCAGCCACTCCTCCTGTTTTTACCAAAGAGGGTGTTCTGTTTACCTACCAGCAGTACGAGATTGCTGCCTATGCAGCTGGTCTTCCCTCATTCATCGTTCCATATGATGAAGCCAAATCACTGATGAACACGACAGGAAAGGATCTGCTTCCCTGATCTGTTTTTCAGCTAATATATGTTGATTTATATCAAATCTCATTAATAAAAGCGTAGGTTCCTACGCTTTTATTTGTTTATATGCCTGTTTTTCCTCACCTTTGCAATGACAAAATGATTGTTTAACAAAAAACAGGTAACAATGAAAAAGATTTTGATGACTTTGGCAGCTGTCGCCATGATGGCAGTTAGCGCCAACGCGCAAGTGTATGTAGGAGGTAGTATCGGTATCGGTAGTGTGAAAAACGGTAGTGGTGATACGGAAACTACTTACAAATTCCTTCCTGAAGTGGGATTCGCACTCAATAACAACTGGTCGCTCGGTGTAGTAGCCGGTGTATCAAAAGGAGGATGCGACTTCAGCGGTCCGTACTTCAATCAAGACACAGATTTGGAGGCAGTCACCATCAATCCCTATGCCCGATACACCGTATTGCATGGTAAGATGGTAGATGCTTTCATTGATGGTGGTGTAGGATTCACCAGCTATGATGATGTAGGTACAGAGTTCAATATCGGTCTTCGTCCCGGTCTGGCAGTTAAACTGAACAACAAAGTAAGCTTCGTTACCCATTTCGGATTCCTTGGCTACCGTAACTTCAATCCCGACTACGAAGGCGCCAAGAACTCCGACATGATAGGTTTTGATATTGATGGTAACAATATCACCTTCGGACTCTATTACAACTTCTAATAGCAGACGCTATCACAACAAAGGGCGAGGCATTGTATATGTCTCGCTCTTTTGTTCTCAGGACCAAGCATCCGTATAACATTACAAGCAAAAGAATTAAATTTATTTGGTTATCTTAAGATTTTTATATACTTTTGCACCCGGTTTACAAAAAGTAGACCAAGGGGTGCTGCGAATGTTCGCGGCTGAGATAATACCCTCATACCTGATCCGGATAATGCCGGCGTAGGAATGAACGAGTGATGCTCAGGAGAAAAACCTCGGTTTTTCTTTTTCTCTTCCCCTTATACTTATATATTATTTAATAAGGTGTAATGAAAAAAGTAATTGTTTTCAGTGTGATGATGGCCATGGCAGCACAGATGCATGCCGTTCGGCCAGATGACAACGACTCTCTCCGCATGGAACAACTGCAGGAGGTGGTAGTGAAAGGTGTATGGGTACAGAAAGATGCACCCTTCGCAGTGGCAAACATCAAGAAGAAAGAGTTGCAGGACTTTGCCAAGACAGGACAGGAACTGCCGTTCCTATTCTCTCAGACCCCCGGTGTACTGGCGTGGAGCGAGAACGGTGTAGGTACAGGAACTTCCTATCTGCGCATTCGTGGAGCTGCCGGCTCGCGTATCAATATCACTCTTGATGGAGTGCCCCTGAATTCCCCTGAGGACCAGTGCGTGTTCTGGGCGAATATGAACTCGTATGCTTCACTCCTTGGAAATGCACAGATACAACGAGGCGTGGGAACATCAACCAATGGCGACGGTGCCTTCGGTGGTACCATCTCACTCTCCACAAAGACCCCATCCACTACACCCAGCGGTGAAGTGAACTTCTCCTATGGTTCATACAACACCATCAATGTGGGCGGTTCCTTCTCAACCGGTCTGCTGTGGAACCATCTTGTCTTCGACGGTGCCTATCATGAGACGAATACCGACGGATATATCCATGGTACCAGCGGACGCTCAGGTAGCTACTACGGAGGATTGAGTTGGTTTTCCGATGATATCGTCATCCGATACAAGAACATCGGTAACTTCGAAAAGACAGGTCAGGCATGGAATGGCGTTACTGCCGGTAATGACGACCTGAGTCTGATGGACGGCACCTATGGCGGTAATACAGGTATCAAAACCTATGAGGATCTGTACAAAGTAGGACTCGGACGTTACAATAGTCTCTATGAGATGTTCTCGACCGATGCTGATGGTAATTTCGTTCGTGATGCCAACGGCAACTACCAGACGGAACGCTACATGATGAACAACGGTAAGCCATGGGACAAAACTACCGATAACTTCTGGCAGAACCATAATATTCTCTCTGCCGTATGGGATATCAACGAGCATTGGAACACCATGGCCTCCCTGCACTATACTCATGGCTACGGATACTACAAGGAATTCCGTTACAATAACAAGATTAAGAAGCTGGGTCTGCCTAGTGCCACATTCAGTGACATGAGCGGTGTGAAACGCACCGACTGGGTACGCAAGAAGGGACTGAAGCAGGACACTTACGGCATTGTATGGAACCTGAACTACAAAGATGACGACTGGGATGTGATCGGCGGACTCTCCGTGCAGCAGTTCGATGGTAATCACTTTGGTTATATCACCTACCTGAGCAACGACAAGCTGCGTAGCTTGCTCATGAGTGATGGTGACTATCAGTATTATGACTCGGACGCTAACAAGTTCGACGGCAGCGCTTTCATCAAAGCCCTCTACCGCTTGTCCGACAGCTGGGATGCTTTTGCAGATATGCAGTATCGTCGTGTGAACTACACTACCGACGGATACAACGACAAGTTCGTCTATAATAAGCAGACCTATCTCTACGACAAGCACATGCTCGACATCGATGAGACATACAATTTCTTCAATCCCAAAGCAGGCATCAGCTTCCATAACGGCGGTCATCGTGCCTTCGCTTCTGTGGCTTTAAGTCACCGCGAACCCGAACGGAACAACTTCACAGATAATGGTAACTACCCTGCCCCCAAGACCGAATCGCTGCTCGACTACGAGGCTGGCTATAGCTTTGCCACACCGACATGGCGCGCAGGTATTACCGCTTATTACATGGATTACGATAACCAGCTCGTTCAGACCGGCGCACAGAGTGACATCGGTGAACCCCTCACTACCAATGTGAAGAAATCGTATAGAGCTGGTGTTGAACTCACTGCCGGATGCGACATCACTTCATGGCTGACTGTGGAAGGTAATGCAGCATTGAGTATGAACAAGATCAAAGACTTTGATGAGTTTGTAGAAGACTGGGATGACTGGGATTATAAAGATGATGACGCTGGGCGTCAGGCAGCCATGGCCATGTATCACATTGATGGTAATGGTGACGAGTTGCGCCAGTTCCACTATGATAATTCTACACTCGCCTTCTCACCTTCAGCCATCCTCAACGGATTCCTTAACTTCCACTACAAAGGATGGCAGGTTGTGTGGCACACCAACTTCGTGAGTCGTCAGTATCTCGACAATTCTGAGAACAAAGACCGTTCACTGCCTTCTTACTCAACCACGAATGTTAAGTTCAGCTATACACTCCCATTGAAGAAGATCGGTGTGAAGGAAGCGGTGTTCGGTGTAAACCTGAACAATATCTTTGATGCTCATTATGCCAGCAGCGGATGGGCATATTCAGCCGTTGCCGAAAGCTCTGGACATAAGAACGAGAACCGATACTACCAACTGGGATTCGTTCCGATGGCCGGATTCACCGCCATGGGTAGCATCACACTGCGTTTCTAATTATAATATGTATGATCAGTACATTCATCGCTGCCCACTGGCTTGATATTGTCACCACAATTCTCGGTTTGGCCTACATCCTCCTGGAATACAAGGCCAGTGCCTGGATGTGGCTCGCAGGTTTCCTGATGCAGTCATTGGGTATCGTACTCTACTACCAGAAAGGACTCTATGCCGACTGCGGCATGGAGTTCTACTACCTTCTGGTGACCATCTATGGTGTGGGCTGCTGGGTGTTGGGCGACAAACTTTGGTGGAAGCATAAGGAGAAACCGACTACCGCACCATTGACCATCAGTCATTTTCCACGGCGTCTCGTGTTACCATGGATCATCATCATCCTCTGCATCTGGGGAGCTATATATTGGATACTTGTTACATTCACGAACAGTAATGTACCAATGGCCGACAGCTTCACCACCGCCTTGAGCATTGTGGGCATCTGGGCATTGGCACACAAGTATCTGGAACAATGGTTCATCTGGATTGCTGTCGATGTGGTTACCTGCATTCTCTACTTCTACAAGGACATTCCCTTCAAGGCTTCCCTCTATGCACTCTACGTAGTGATTGCCGTGATGGGATACTTCAAGTGGAAACAGATGATGAAAAGTCAAAAAGTGAGGTCGTAAATTGTGTGTATAATTACACATTTAGCAAAAAAACATTAAAAAGCGCATATTGTATGATTTTTCATCTGAAAACGTTTGCATAGTTATAAAAATACAATTATCTTTGCATACGAAAATAAGAATATGTGTATCTCACCATTGTGAGATCATATACAGTGCTCGTGAGAGTATTTCCCTATAAACTTGAGTTAATTTAGTTTTTTCCAACGGCCCGCTCGTGAAGAGTAGGCCGTTTTGCTTTATATGGATGTTGATTTACAGTACCAACATGGTTTGGCACAATCCTTGGTATGGTGGAAAAAGATTGGAATGATTGAAGAGAAAAACGGAATCGACAGTTGATAGTACAGTAAACAACTTTGTTTACTGCTTCTTACTTATTCAGTTTCAATGAACTCTCAATGCTATGAACCTCTGCTGAGAATGCCTTATCGATCTTCAAACGCTGCTCAACCTGCGTACAGCTATGGATAACTGTACTATGATCACGCCCGGCAACCAGCTTACCGATACGACTGGCAGGCATCTTTGTCAGTTTCTGAGCCAGGTACATAGACACCTGACGGGCAACTACCAACTCACGTTTCCTTGAACGACTTGCCATAGCTGTGGTAGTAACATTGAAATGATGGCACACCTTCTCCATGATATCATCAACGGTTACAGATCGCTCCTCTACCTTAACAGCACGCTTGATTACACGTTCTGCCAACTTCATGTCGATATTACCGTTATATACAATCGAGAAAGCGAGCAACGAATTGATCACACCCTCCAAGTCACGCACGCTACCATTAGCTGTCCGCGCAATATACTGAATCACATCTTCAGGAATCTTCAGTCCGTCACGCTTAATCTTGCTCTTCAGGATATCCACACAAAGCTGCACGTTCGGGCGTTCCAACTCTGCAATGAGTCCGCAAGAGAAGCGTGTGATCAACCGCTCGCTCATCCCTTTAAGATCCACCGGTGGACGGTCGGACGCAAGGATGATACGTTTTCCGTTGCGGAACAGGTGATTGAAGATATGGAAGAATGTCTCCTGAGTCTTGGTTGCTGTCACCCACTCCTGCACATCATCCACAATCAGCATATCGATGGTCTGATAGAAATGCATGAAATCATTGATGCGGTTCTGCATCTGCGCGCTGGTATATTGCACCTGGAACAGTCGGGCACTGATATACAGTACACGCTTCTGTGGATAGAGTTCCTTGGTACGTACACCAATAGCATTAATCAGATGAGTCTTTCCACATCCACTAGGACCATAGATGAACATCGGATTAAACTGGGTGGTTCCTGGATGCTCAGCAATAGACAAGCCCACACTACGAGGCAGCTTATTACTATCACCCTCGATGAAGTTAGCGAAGGTATGGTGGGGATCCAGCTGACTGTCGATATCCTGTGGCTGAGCCGTATCCAATATGGTTGGTGACTCGTTACCGCGGGTCTTCACACGTGGGGTAACCACATCGGTAGCTGTCTCCTCAGCCTGCAGATCCTGTGTCAG
The DNA here is from genome assembly GCA_017651265.1 of Prevotella sp. Taxonomy (GTDB): domain Bacteria; phylum Bacteroidota; class Bacteroidia; order Bacteroidales; family Bacteroidaceae; genus Prevotella. Next base: position 122,689 of record JAGCDO010000010.1, read on the forward strand.
GTTATGAGTCTTATCCGTCACAACCCGATAGGTCAGTCGGGTACCTGCGCCGAAAACCCTTGTCAACACCTTCTTCAACAGATCCACGTAGTGCTCTTCCAAGTACTCGTATACGAACGGACTTGGAACTTGCACCAACAAAGTCTTCATCGCAGGCTTGTACGATTCGAAGGCCAAGGGTCTGAACCAGGTGTTGAATTGCTGCTCGGTGACGTTCTCCCTAATTAAATTGAGGCAGTTGTCCCAGCAGGTACGGGGGTTAATACTCATAAATGAACACGGTTAGTCTTTCGACGTTTTTGACAGTGCAAAGGTAGAAAAGATTATTGATTCTTGCAAATCATCTTTTTTATCATTGTGTTCGGAAACGTTCGTAAATTGCCTAAGATTGGTACTTTAAGCGTGAAACAATTCCATATAATAAAAGATTGGTGTTGCAAAATTATAAGTTATTATAAATGAACATTTTACAAAAACTGAAACACCCCATTATCAGACTGAAGTACTCTTAAGGAAAGACAGCGAAAAGTGGCGACTAATAATCACTTACGCATTTCCAAGAAAGCAAAAATTAAGCGACAAACTATTTAGATGTTTTTTAAATTAAGCACTTATTTGTCTTTTCTGCCGAACAAAGAAAAATGCACATAGCGCTTCGGGTGTGCTTTCATATTGACCAACAATGAATCAGCATCGCGCATAGTAGCATTCAAATTCTGGTAAAGACTCGGATCCCGCAAAAGTAATCCGATACTTCCTTCTGTATTGTTGAGCTGGGAGGTCAGTTTCTCCACGTTGTCCAAGGTCTCGTTCACCTTCTCCATTGTTCCTGCCACATTGATCGCAGCAAGGTTCCCGGTAAGGGTATTCGTATTATCGAGCACGGTGTTGGCGCGGTTCATCAATCCTGGCACATTCTTGTTCAGTTGAGCGAGCAACTCATTCACCTCGCGGGTGGTCTTTGTCAGGTCACCAGTTACCGTTCTGATGTTATGGAGCGACTGTCCGATGGCCGGATCAGCCAGGATTGCGTTCAGACTTCCCATAATACTATCCAGTTTCGGCAACAGTTTCTCGATGGCAGGAATCATCTCCTTCACCCTACCCAAGGCACCGTCGTTGATATCCCCGTTGATCAGTCCTCCCGGAGCCAGACGTTGTTGCACATTATCTGCCAGCAGTAGGTTTACCTGTACGTTTCCCAGGAGATCACTGACAATCTCAGCCGTACTGCCTTCCGGTATATGAAGACTGGGATCGATGCCCGCTTCGATTTTGATGTTCCCCGGCTTCTCGTAGTCGTAATTGATACTTTTCACTACGCCCACCTTAAATCCATCAGCATAGATCGGACTCGAAGCAGTCAGTCCGCTGATATCCTTGAACGACAGATAGTATTTCGTATCTGTCGAGAAGATATTCATTCCTTTTAGGTAGTTCATTCCGAAGAACAGAAGAACCAATCCTGCGACGGCCACCAAGCCGATTTTGATTTCTTTTTTCATGTTGTGATCCTGCTAGTGTTATTGACTCCTGCGAGCCTTAAACTCACGTATCGCCTGCGTAACATCCATTTTCTCCCCTTTCTTGAAGGCGATGATGAACGCCCCAGGGAACTTATCCAGAAGTGATTTCCTTAATCGGTAAATCTCGTTATAGTCAGTCGAGCTTCCTGTAGTATATTTATAATAGCCCCCTTCTTTGTACGAATCGATGTTCTTGACGCCCTTGAATCGACTACTTGATACAGGTACAGCCTTCGTGTCGGCCATGATCTGCACCTTGAACACCGGTGCATCCTGCGGTGCGGTCGACTGACTAACCTCCGCTTTCTTTATTTCCACTTGTTGTTCCTTCTTCACTTCAGACTGCTGCGCCTTTACCGGTTGCTCCGTCTTGGGCTTTGCAGGTTGCTCAACCTTGGGAGTCTTTGGGGCCTCTGGCTCATTCAGGAAAGGTGTGGCTGAACCGCCAAAATACTTTTTCTTATACGCAATGAAAGCATTATAGAAGCCTCGTGCATATTGCTCTGGAGCCTCGCTGGAGTTCATAAACCGCTCCTCATCGGGTGTAGAGATGAAGCCCAGCTCCAGCAGACAGCCCGGCATTGAAGATAGGCGCAGCACAGCCAGATTGTCCTGATGGGCGCCAGCATTGGCTCTCCCTGTCGCAGCACACATATACCGCTGCATGAACTTCGCCAGTTCCACGCTGCGTTCCATGTAGGTATCCTGGATAAATTCGAACATGATATTGCTCTCAGGCGAGTTAGGATCGAAGCCAGCATAATGCTGCTGGTAGTCCTTCTCCATTACGATGACCGCATTCTCCCGTTTGGCCACCTCGAGGTTCTCGATAATTCCCTTCTTTCCCGAGTTTCTGCCACGTCCCAGCGTGTAGGTTTGAAATCCCCGTGCGATCTTTCCACCCGGCAAGGCATTGATATGTACGGAAATAAACAAATCGGCTTTGTTCTTGTTAGCAATCTCGGCCCGCTGCCACAGTTCGAGGAAGACATCCGTTTTACGCGTATAGATTACTTTCACGTCAGGGCAGTTTCTTTCGATCATCCTACCTAACGCCAGCGCCATTTTCAGTGTGAGGTTCTTCTCTTTGGAGATCTTTCCTACACATCCCGTGTCTTTTCCTCCATGACCAGCATCGATGACCAGGACAAACTGCTTGGCAGTTGTATCGGCAAACGCCCCAACCGTCCACATCATCATGATCACAAGCAATAACCTTTTCATCATACGCGCTGCAAAGTTAATGAATTATCATAAAACGGTGTTAACCATCATGGAGTTTTATCATTTATTAAGTGTAAAGTCACTGAGGCCCCTTCGAGTTGTGCCCCCAAGGGTGGGTTCTTTTTGGTCACGGTAATGACAACCTCCTTCACCTGCGGAAACGCCTTGATCATGCTTCCGCCGATCCTCCCTGCCAAGTGTTCCAGCAGGTTGGACGGCGTCTGCATCTCTCTATTTATGATTTCGTAAATCTCCGCATAATTCAGTGTGTCTTCAACATGGTCGGAGTGCACTGCCGCCGTCACGTCACATTGCACGCAAACGTCAACCACAAACTCCCCGCCTGTAGTCCGCTCCTGCTCCATCACCCCGTGACGGGCATGGAATCGCAGTCCTTTCAACGCTATCTTTGAACTCTCAATCCTCAATTCCTACACCCCTCTATTAATTCTTGCAATATTATATTGATTACATATTTTATTATACATCTCACGTCTATCCACACCTACTGGCTCCGCAATTTGTACAAATCAAGCAACCCTCCTGATAGACAAGCGTCTCCTGTCCACAGTTCGGGCACCGCTGTCCTTTTGCCTGCGTACCGTCAGAGATATATTTCTTCAGGGCACGTTCCACACCCACCTTCCAGGTGTTGATGCTCTCACTCTTCAGCTGCAGGGAGCTGACAAGCTTGATGACATGCTCAATAGGCATTCGGTAGCGAAGCACACCAGAGATCAGCTTTGCGTAGTTCCAGTACTCCGGGTTGAATTTCTCACTCAGTCCTTCAACAGTGGTCTTGTATCCCCGTTTATTCTCAAACTGGAAGTCGTAACGTTTCGAGCCATCCTCGTTGGTCTGCTTAATGATCTTACCCTTTACCACCGACTTAGGTAGCATGATACCTTCCTCATCATCCTGCAGACCCGTAAAGATCTCGTAGGGATAGCCGTCGAGCAAACCGACAAACGCCACCCATTTCTCCTTATTGTTCTGGAACCTCACCACATCACACTCCAAAGTCTGCGGTCTTACCTCCGTCACCTCCGGGTGCTTACAAGGAACAGGCTCCGGTTTCGGTTCTTCCTTTTTCTTCTTCTCGCTTACTTGGATCATCACACCCGAACGACTACCGTCGCGATAGATGGTACAGCCCTTACAGCCGCTTCGCCAAGCCTCTACGTAGAGACGGTTCACCAAAGCCTCATCCACATCGTTCGGCAGGTTCACGGTTACACTGATGGAGTGGTCAACCCACTTCTGGATAGCCCCTTGCATCTTCACCTTCATGAGCCAGTCAACATCATTCGCTGTTGCTTTATAATAAGGTGAACGTGCCACCAGGGCATCTATCTCCTCCTGAGAGTATCGTTTATCGGTATCAATACCATTGATCTTCATCCATTCCAGGAATTTCTTGTGATAGACAATAAACTCCTCGAACGAGTCACCCACCTCATCAACGAAGTCAACATGCACATCGGGCTCATTGGGATTCACCTTACGACGGCGTTTATATACAGGCAGGAACACAGGTTCAATACCGCTGGTGGTCTGCGTCATCAACGAGGTAGTACCTGTAGGTGCGATTGTCAGACAGGCGATATTCCTTCTTCCATATTGTTTCATCTCCTTGTAGAGCTTCGGATCAGCTTCCTTGATACGAAGGATGAACGGATTATTCTTTTCACGATTCGCATCATAGATACCGAAGGCACCACGTTCCTTGGCCATCTGTACCGATGATCCATAGGCTGCCAAGGCAAGGGTACGATGAACATTCACTGAGAAGTCGGTCGCCTCCTGCGTACCATAGCGCAGCATCATGGCAGCAATCATATCACCTTCTGCAGTAATACCCACACCTGTGCGACGCCCCAAGGAACTCTTCTTCTTGATCTTCTCCCAAAGATGATACTCAGCCCCTTTCACTTCATCGCTCTGCGGATCACTCTCCACCTTCTTCATAATCTGGTCGATCTTCTCCAACTCTAGATCAACGATATCATCCATCAGTCGTTGGGCAAAGCCCACATGCTTCTTGAAGAGTTCATAATCAAAATAAGCATCCTTGGTAAACGGGTTCACCACATAGCTATAGAGGTTTATGCTCAGCAATCGACAGGAGTCGTACGGACAAAGTGGAATCTCCCCACACGGATTCGTAGATACTGTACGGAAGCCCAGATCAGCATAGCAGTCGGGAATACTCTCCTTCAGAATGGTATCCCAGAACAACACGCCCGGCTCAGCACTCTTCCATGCATTATGCACGATCTTCTCCCAAAGATCCTTGGCACGGATCGTCTTCTTTACATCAGGATGATCACTATCCACTGGGAACTGCTGAACGTACTCCTTATCGTCGATGGCAGCCTGCATGAACGCATCATCGATCTTCACGCTCACGTTAGCTCCAGTCACCTTTCCTTCAGTCATCTTCGCATCAATGAAAGCTTCTGAATCGGGATGTTTGATACCCACACTGAGCATCAAGGCACCGCGGCGACCATCCTGAGCCACCTCTCGCGTACTGTTACTATATCGCTCCATGAAAGGCACCAGACCCGTAGAGGTAAGTGCCGAATTGTTCACTGGTGAACCCTTCGGACGGATATGGGTAAGGTCGTGCCCTACACCACCACGACGTTTCATCAGCTGTACCTGTTCCTCATCTATACGCAAGATGGCACCATACGAGTCGGCATTACCATCCAAACCAATCACGAAACAGTTAGAAAGTGAAGCTACCTGGAAATTGTTCCCGATACCGGTCATCGGACTGCCTGCCGGTACGATATATTTGAAATGGTCCAGTAACTGGAAAATATCATCGGCCGACATCGGGTTGGCATACTTCTTTTCAATTCTGGCAATCTCGTTGGCAATCCGCCAGTGCATGTCAGCCGGACTTTTCTCATAGATATTACCAAAGCTGTCTTTCATGGCATACTTGGTCACCCAAACACGGGCGGCCAGTTCGTCACCACTGAAATACTCGAGCGACGCGTTGAATGCCTCATCGTACGTATATGTTCTCATCATGATTCTGTAGTTTTATGCGATTTGGTGCAAAGGTACGAAAAATCGAGAGCAGAACAAAACAAATTATCCATTTTTTCTCATTCCGATTGAAAAAACAATCATCAAGTTTCCCGTTTTGGAAAACTTATCGTATCTTTGCAGAAGAAAAATGTTCCAAAATGAAAAACTTAGATACCAGAAGAAGCATCCGCAAATACACAAGTAGCGATGTCAGTGAAGAGTTGCTAAACAAGTTATTCACCCAAGCAGCGCGCACCCAGACAATGGGTAACCTGCAGTTATACAGTGTGGTTGTCACCCGCGATCCGAAGATCAAGGAACAGCTGGCACCTGCACACTTCAACCAACCCATGGTGACTGGTGCACCTGTAGTGCTTACCATCTGTGCCGACTTCAACCGCACAAGTTTCTGGGCACGTTGTCGTAATGCCGAACCAGGCTACAACAACTTCCTGTCGTTCATCAATGCCGCTACCGATGCCTTGCTTTATACCCAGACACTCTGCAATCTCATGGACGAGGAAGGATTGGGTTACTGTTATTTAGGCACTACCATCTATCAGCCACAGCAGATCATCGACGTTCTGCAACTGCCCAAGCTCGTCATGCCTGTAGCCACCCTCACCGTTGGCTGGCCAGATGAAGAGCCACCCCTCTCCGACCGTCTGCCCACAGAGAGCTTCGTACACCAAGAACGCTACAACGACTATCTGGGACAGGATATCGACAACTATTATTTCAACAAGGAGCATCTGCCCGAGAATGAACAGTTCGTCAGGATCAACAACAAGGAAACACTTGCTCAAGTGTTTACCGATATCCGATACACGCGAAAAGACAATGAGGCCTTGTCAGCAGAACTCATCAAAGCGCTTGTACGTCAGGACTTTCTGCCCCACACCGTACTGAATGCGAAAGTAAGCAAATAACAAGCATTTTGTTAGAAGGCTGATAACCTATAGTTATAAGGCTGATAACTCATAGAAAGAAGGCTGATAACTCATAGAAAGAAGGCTGATAAGTTACCCTTATCAGCCTTCTGAGTTTATCCTACTCTTCTATAATGATTGGCTTGTACTTCGGAACCAATGTTTTCATGATGCACCAGCCTATCAGATAGGCCACTGCACAGATGCAGAACACCACCATATAGGCAGCTGGTTTTCCTTCAAATCCGAAGAACGTGTAGCTACTTCCCTGAGCAGCGGCCCAGTCGAAGAACTCACCCGAACAGAGGTTAATGGCATAGGAACCCAGTCCGCCGGCCATCGTACCGATTCCTGTTATCGTTCCGATTGTAGATTTGGGGAACATGTCACCAATGGTAGAATACAAGTTAGCCGACCAAGCCTGATGACCAGCACCCAAGAGTCCGATCAAAATAGCCGGCCACCATGCACTGTAAGTACCGAGCGGCTGGGCAAAAAGACCCAACAGCGGTAAGCAGGCAAAGATCAACATGGCGCGCATACGACCCAGATAAGGGTTCATACCTCGTTTCTCCACGAAATAAGTAGGCAAATAGCCACCACCAATGGAAACCACTGTCACGATGAGATAAAGCGTAAAGATCAGCAGGATACCCATCTTGGAATCGGAGGTATAGCCATACTGGTCACTGAAATAGGCAGGTGCCCAGAACAGGAAGAACCACCACACGCCATCAGTAAACAGCTTACCCACGATGAACGACCATGTTTGGCGGAAGGTGAAACACTTCCAGAAGGGGATCGTCTTCTCCTCCTTGATATTCGAACGGTCCTGCACCTCCACAATATCGTTGTCCTGCTCAATATAGTTCAGCTCAGCCTGGTTCACATAACTGCTTCTATGAGGTTTGTCATAAAGCCATATCCACAGCCCCATCCATACAAAGCCTAACACACCGATGATGATGAACGCCAGTTCCCAACCCCAGGCACGAGCCAGCAGCGGAATGGTGGCAGGTGCAGCCAGAGCGCCTACCGATGCACCGCTATTGAAGATAGAAGTAGCAAAGGCACGGTCCTTTTTCGGGAAATACTCAGCAGTTACCTTGATGGCAGCCGGGAAGTTTCCCGCCTCACCAAGGGCAAGTACCATACGACAGGCAAGGAACAAGTACATCGACACGGTAGCAATCATCACCGCAGCATCACCTGTCAGCTGTCCCAGTTGCGCCACCGAGCTATAGCCTTCCCATTCCATGGCAGCCCAACCGCAGCCAGCATGAAGACAAGCGCCCAGAGACCATACGAAGATGGCGATGAGGTAACCCTTCTTCGTACCCATCCAGTCGATGAACTTCCCAGCAAAGAGGTTGGCGATGGCATAGAAGATAGAGAAATACGCCGTGATCTTACCATAGTTGGCATCGGTCCAGTGGAACTCAGGAGCAATAAAGTCCTTCCAGGTGAGAGACAGGACCTGTCGGTCCATGTAGTTGACGGTGGTTGCCAGGAACAGCAATCCACAGATAACCCAGCGGAAGTGGGTCATAGTAGTAGTTTTTACAGGAGTCATTTTTATTATCTATTCATTTGATTTGTTTTCAGTCCTGAAAATACACGCGCTTTACGCGGTTTGAGATACCCGTAAGTACCTCGTACGGAATGGTATCCAAGCACTCAGCCAGTATGGAAACAGGCAGATGATCACCGAAGATCTCCACCGTGTCACCCTCCTGACAAGGAATATCCGTCACATCAATCATGGCCACATCCATGCAGATATTTCCCACATAGGGAGCTTTCTGTCCGTTCACCAGACAGTAGCAACGTCCTCTTCCTAAATGACGGTTCAAGCCGTCGGCATAACCTATAGGAATAGCGGCAATCACACTGTCGCGTGTTAGCACACCCTTCCTGCTGTACCCCACCGTATCCTCCTTCGGCACATGGCGCAGTTGAAGGATGGTAGTCTTGAGCGTACTCACGCACTTAAGCGGTGAGAGATGGTTATTCTGTGGTGCCACATAAGGATCCACGCCATAGAGACCGATTCCCAGTCGGCACATCTCCATCTGTCGTTCCGGGAAATGCTCGATGCCAGCCGAGTTGTCCATATGACGAAGAATCTGATGACTGAATGCCTGCTGTATTCTACTGCTGCCCTTCTCGAACAGTTCGAACTGACGGGCAGAGAAGCGGTCGAAGTCATCACTGTCACTCCCC
>JAGCDO010000011.1 GCA_017651265.1 Prevotella sp.
CTACAGCAGCACCGCCCCATGGAGCGGCTTCAAGAGTGTCAGCGAGCTGACAGGCGAGCATTTCTGGTACAAGGGCATCCGCTACTTCCTGAACTACGACGGCACTGCCTCCGTGACGGGCTTCAACGAGGAGGAGATGGATGAAGATGTCGTGATCCTATCCCATCTACCGTTGGAGACGCCCTATACGGTTACATCCATTGCCGACAAGGCATTCCTGAGTGGTTACTGGGATCATGGCGCACAGAAATGGGTATATACAGGTGCAGGTAAGATCAAGTCTGTGACAATTCCTGGAAAAGTCAAGACCATCGGCAGAGAAGCCTTCAAAGGGTGTAAATCCCTACAGGAAGTAGTGCTGGGTGATGGAATAGAGACTATTGGGTTTCAAGCGTTTGAAAGGACTGGCCTGATTTCATTGAATATCCCCGGCTCTGTTAAGACGATGGACAAATATGCATTTAGTGAGTGTACTAAATTAACAAGTCTAAAGCTCAATGAGGGCGTGGAATACATCAATTCATGGGCTTTCCAAGGATGTATAATACAGACGCTTATTATTCCTAGTAGTGTGAAATACCTAACAGGAAATTCATTTAACATCAGCAACTCTATTACCTCTATTCAAGTTGCAAGCGGGAATACAGTATATGACTCAAGAGAGAACTGCAATGCGATAATTGAGACAGAAACAAACACTCTTGTTTTTGCATGCAAGAATACAGTTATACCTGAAGGAGTGAAGATTATAGGATCACAAGCTTATAATAGTGCTGCTGGAATCTCAACAGTTAATATTCCGAATAGTGTTACAGAAATACAAATAGGTGCTTTCAGTGGGCGTAATACCATCACAGAGGTCACTATAGGGAGAAATGTAAGTATTATTGGACGAGGAGCATTCTATGAGTGTTATAGAATTAGCAATATGTATTGCTATGCTCCGAATCCTCCTTCATTAGGTGATGGTGTGTTTGAATCATCTAATTTCCCAAATTATGTGAAACATGCCACCCTTCACGTTCCAGCCTACTCGATAAACTTATATAAGGCAGCAGACCAATGGAAGGACTTTGGCACCATCGTTGCCTTGCCCGACGAGGGAATCTCCACCGGCCTTGAGGCAATTGACAATGGAGAATTGACCATTGACAATTCATTGCCGCTGTACAACCTGCACGGCCAGCGTGTAAGTCATCCCGTAAAGGGGCAGATCTACATACAAAACGGGCGGAAAGTCAAATTCTGATTTTCCCCCCGCCCCCCTTGCCAGGAGCCACCCCTGGCCCCTCCATAAGGGAGGGGGACTGAGAAGAAAGAGGATGATATCGTCCTCTTTCTTGTTTGTTATCCGTAAAATCCGCGTAATCCGTGTTCGTTTTAGTCCTGAAAGAAATTTCTATAATTACCATAATTACTCCAGAAATAATAATCTTACTATAATCATTTCTTTTGTTCTATCCTTTCCCGACATACTTCTTTGAGAACTGAACGAGCTGTTTTACATTAATTCCCAACGTGGGAATAAAATGTTCCCATGGTGGGAATAAGTTGTTTGGTTGTGGTATTCTTGGACCCCGCCCCCCTTGCCAGGACCCCGCCCCTTAGAGGGGTGGGGAGTCGAAAGAGCCAACGATACTTCGGGGGTGCGGAGGCGCGGTGGTGCGAGAACAGTATTATGATCCAGCATCTTAGTGGTAACCAGCTCCCCTCCCATCGCAGGGGAGGGGTGGCGAAGCAGGGGTGGGGCAATAAAATTTGCGTTTTTTCAAAGACCTAACGGTTTCACGGCAAAAACCCCTATATAAAGGTGTTTCACGATTTTCAGACCTAACCAAAGACCTAACCATAGACCTAACCTAACACCTAACATTTTCCATTTCGGTATAACGAAATTACGATTTTACGTTATCATGATATCACGCTATCTCAAAATCTCATTATAACGGCCATTCCCCTCCTCATGGAGGGGTAAGGAGTGACCCCCACTGTTAGGTCTTAGGTTAGGTCTTAGGTTAGGTGTTGGGTTAGGTCTTTAGAGCTTGTTTTTCTTGTAAGTTGCTTGATATGAGGTAATTAAGTTTTTACAAGGTTAGGTCTTGGCAAAACATGTGGTTTTGCGTTCTAAAACCATAGGTTTTGGACGCTGAAACCATAGGTTTTAGAGCCTAAAACCATAGGTATTGGAATAAATCAATGAATTCCTTTTGTATTTCGCTCACTTATTGGATAAAATCTTCACGCTCGAGCAAACAAATTCATTTGTTTTCTTCTTACTTAATCAGATTTTTCGTACCTTTGCCATCTCTTAGCGAAATATCAATATCAAACATAGATTGTAATGAAAAGACTTTTATTAGGTGACGAGGCAATTGCTCAAGGCGCATTGGATGCTGGTCTGAGTGGCGTGTATGCATACCCCGGCACCCCCTCAACGGAAATCACGGAGTATATCCAGGAGTCTCCGTTAGCGAAGGAACGCAATGTTCACCGTCGCTGGTGTACGAATGAGAAGACGGCCATGGAGACTGCCTTAGGTATGTCGTTCATGGGTAAGCGTGCTTTGGTGTGCATGAAGCACGTGGGATTGAATGTGTGTGCCGACCCGTTTGTGAATGCAGCCATGACAGGTACCAATGGCGGTATCGTGGTTCTGGTGGCCGACGATCCCTCGATGCACTCTTCACAGGATGAGCAGGACTCACGTTTCTATGCGAAGTTCGCCATGATTCCTACCTTGGAACCGAGTAATCAGCAGGAGGCCTACGACATGATGGCCTTTGCCTACGATTACTCTGAACGTATTCATCTGCCGATTCTGATGCGTGTTACCACCCGTATGGCCCATTCACGTGCTGTGGTAGAGGTGAAGGATGAACCGCGCAAGGAGAACGAGATGAACTACAATGCCGTGGCTGCCAACTGGGTGTTGCTGCCCGCCAATGCCCGTCGTAGAAACGATGCGGTTACGAAGCAGCAGGCAGAGCTGGAGCAGGATGCTGTTGACAGCGCTTTCAATAAGTATATAGATGGTAATGACCACTCCCTGGGTATCATCGCAAGCGGTATCGGTTATAACTACCTGATGGAGAGTTTTGCCGATGGTAAGTGCCCGTATCCCGTGTTGAAGATCAGTCAGTACCCGCTTCCGAAGACGTTGATCAGAAAGATGACGGCAGCATGCGACCGTGTCTTGGTGATTGAGGAAGGACAGCCGTTCATTGAGGATCAGCTTACCGGTATCATGCCGGGCGATGCCGAGATAATCGGTCGTCTGACAGGTGCTCTGCCACGAACAGGAGAGTTGACACCCGATGCCGTGAAGAAGGCATTAGGTCTGACATCCGGTGAGTCATTTGCTCCTTGCGAAGACGTAGTACCCCGTCCACCGGCATTGTGCCAGGGTTGCGGTCACCGCGATGTCTATACTGCCCTGAACAAGGTGTTGGAAGAATATCCCAATGCCCGCGTGTTTGGTGATATCGGCTGCTACACCTTAGGTTTCTTACCGCCGTACCGTGCTATTCACAGTTGTGTTGATATGGGTGCGAGCATCACGATGGCCAAGGGTGCTGCCGATGCAGGTCAGTGGCCAGCCGTTGCTATTATCGGTGACTCCACCTTTACCCATAGTGGTATGACCGGTTTGCTGGATGCCATCAACGAGAATGCCAACATTACCGTGATTATCAGTGATAACCTGACAACAGCCATGACAGGCGGTCAGGACAGTGCAGGAACAAACAAGTTCGAAGCCATTGTTCGTGGCTTAGGACTGAACAACGAGCACCTGAAGGTGGTAGTTCCGCTGCCGAAGAACATGCCTGAGATCACACAGATTATCCGCGATGAGATCAACTATCAGGGTGTGAGCGTGATTATTCCACGACGTGAGTGTATGCAGACACTGCAGCGTCATCTAAAACAAAAGAAAGCTGCCGGGAAGAATTGAAGGATTATAAAATTGAAGAATTGAAGTTATGAAAACAGATATCATTCTTTGTGGAGTAGGAGGCCAAGGCATCCTCTCTATTGCAACCATCATCGGCGAGGCAGCCATGAACGAGAACCTTTATATCAAGCAGGCTGAGGTGCATGGCATGTCGCAGCGAGGCGGTGATGTACAGTCGAACCTGCGCATCTCCAGTAATCCTATATACAGCGATCTGATTGCCAAGGGTGGTGCCGACGTGATCATTTCCATGGAACCGATGGAGGCGCTGCGTTATCTGCCTTATCTCTCTAAGGAGGGTTGGATTATCACATCAAGTACTCCTTTTGTGAATATTCCTAACTATCCTGAAATGGAGACGATTAAGAGCGATCTTGATAAACTTCCTAACGTCATTGCCCTGGATATTGAACAGCTGGCAAAGGACAACGGTGTTCCGCGCTCAGCCAACGTGATTCTCTTGGGAGCAGCCCAGAAAGCACTCGGCATTGAATACGATAAACTTGAAGATGCCATCCGCCGCGTGTTCGGTAGAAAAGGTGAAGCGATAGTAGAAGCCAATATCAAGGCGCTTGCCCTTGGTAAGGCGGCTCAGAAATAATTAGTGGAGTGTGGAGTAAACACTCCTCACTCCACACTCCTCGAATCTACTCCTCATTCCACATTCCTCAAGATATACGAAACTACTTCGATATCTTGATGTTCTTCATAAAGTGACTCTTGCCGTCAGCTTCCGGACAATTGATCATGATATGACCACATGGTTTGATGTTCGCAATGTTGGTCACACGCTTACCGTTCAGGAAGATCTTCAGGATACCGTTGTCGAACGTTAAGCCGAAGTGATTCCATTTTGTCTTACTGAACACCTTGTCGAGCTCATCCAGATCGCCATGTATCCAGTTGTCGTCGGTCTTTGCTGCATTCCACTCGATAAGCGTCGGGGTGAAGGTGATGTTGACAACCTCGTTCTCTTCAGCATCAAAGAGGTACACATGATACCACGCGTCCTTTCCGAAGAGGAACTGGAACTCAGCTGCGAACTTCTCAGGAAGGTAGGCTTTGCTACCGTTGTTCACCAAGGGGAACAGATTACAGTCGCCACCCGATGGGCAGATATACTTACCGCCTTCAGCCTCGCCAACCTCAGCGCTACCAGACTTGACATCCCATTGGGAAGGTATCTGTCCAGCCGTTTCTTTATGCTGGTCATCTTCAAAGATCACCGTAGTACCGGTCTTGAAATCACCAGAGGCATAAAGGGCATTCAGGTCGAGCTCTTCCACTTTAGCGGGATCAGACCATTCATTAGGATCGGCGGCTGCCTCTTCAGCTTCTGCAGCAGGCGCACTCTCTTCAACAGCTTCCGCATTCTCTTTCTCAGGATTCTCCTTGTCGGAACCCTTACTACCACAGGCCACCAGCATCAAGAGACCCGTAGCACACATCAATGTCAGATAAATCTTTTTCATGTTGTTTAAGTAATGGATTTATGTTTAGTTATTCTATGCTGCAAAGCTAACACTTTTTTCCCATATTCACAATACTATCGGATAAAAAATTTGGTTATTCCCGCACGATTGTGTAATTTTGCGGAGAATTTCAAGAATCGACATAATGAAATCAACCCCAATTAAGAGAGAAGTGGTAGATCGTCTCGTTGACGGTCTCGGTATCAAGGACTTCGCCCAGGCTACTATCCGTGAGGTGAAGCAGGTGGCCGCAAAGGCTGAGAAGGAATCCGGTGTGGAATTTATCAAGATGGAGATGGGTATTCCCGGACTGCCTGCCGCGCAGGTGGGTGTGGATGCGCAGATCAAAGCGTTGCAAGACGGTATTGCTCATAGCTATCCCGACATACAGGGTGCTCCTGTACTGAAAGAAGCGGCTTCGCAGTTTGTGAAGGCTTTCATCGGTGTGGATATCAAACCTGAGGGATGTGTGCCCGTTTGCGGCTCCATGCAGGGAACGTTCGCCTCGTTCCTGACCTGCTTACAGGCTGACAAGAAAAAAGACACGGTGTTGTTTATCGACCCAGGTTTCCCTGTGCAGAAGATGCAGCTGCAGGTGATGGGAGGGAAGTACGAGACCTTCGATGTGTATGACTACCGTGGAGAGAAGTTGCACGACAAGCTGGTGTCGTACTTGGATAAAGGAAATATCTGTGCCATCGTCTATAGTAATCCTAACAACCCGTCGTGGATCTGTTTCAATGAGGATGAGCTGAAAACGATTGGTGAGCTGGCTACGCAATATGATGTGATTGTGATGGAGGACCTGGCTTACTTCGCCATGGATTTCCGCAAGAACCTGAGTGTGCCGTTCGAACCTCCGTATCAGGCTACCGTGGCACGCTATACGGATAACTACATGTTGCTGATCAGTGGTTCCAAGGCATTCAGCTATGCTGGTGAACGCATTGGTGTGACCTGTATCTCCGACAAGTTGTTCCACCGTCATTATCCCGACTTGGCAGAACGCTACGAAGGACTGCCGTTCGGTCCGGTGTTCTCTACCCGAATGCTTTATGCGTTATCATCAGGTACCAGTCATAGTGCCCAGTATGCCTTGGCAGCCATGCTGAAGGCAGCTACCGACGGAAGCTACGACTTCCGTAAGGAGATCAGCGTTTATGGAAAACGTGCTCATCTGCTGAAAGAGATTTTCTGTAAGCACGGTTTCCATGTGGTGTACGACAAAGATTTGGATGAGCCGATTGCCGATGGCTTCTATTTCACCATCGGTTATCCGGGAATGACAAGCGGTGAACTGGCCCATGAACTGATGTATTATGGTGTCAGCGCCATCTGTCTGATCACCACAGGCAGTCATCAGGAAGGTCTGCGTGTGTGTACTTCATTTATTGAGGACCACCAGTATGCGCTCTTGGATGAGCGCATGGCCATCTTTGAGGAGAATAACAAGCGGTAGTTATTCTTCAACAATCCCTGCTTCAATCCATTGCTGGGCAAGCGTTTTACAGTCAGCGAGGGCTGTATTACGCTCCACTTCGTATTCCTCAAGCAGGAGGTCGGCCATGTCTTCAACAGTAAAGCTCTCACGCTGCTGAACGATCTTCCAGAGATATGCCGATGACTCGTTCATGCTGATGATATTGCTGAAGTCAATATTCTCTTTTCCTTCAGCCACGATAATCTGCTCACCACAGACGTTACGTAGGTTGAATCCTTTCTTTGCTTTCATATTCTTTTCTTATTTGGTTTTAAACAGTTTCAGCCATATCCTTCGGTAGAAGGCCAGTAGGTAACGACGAATAGGGAAGAGGCGGGTCCAGAACCAGGAATAGGTACGCCACTTCCAACCATCGGTACGGTCGAGTGTCTCCCTTCCTTTGCGATAGAAACCAATCACGGCGCCTTTGACATCGCCAATGGAACAGTGCTCCTCCCTCAGGTTCCCGTCACCACGAAGAATCACATGGTCACCCTGAATGGCAATGATTCGATGCAGCACAAAATGTTTCTCTCCAATCTCCGCCAACACCGGATCGCCTACCTTGGGGTTTACCGCTTTCTTCAGTAATGCCTTATCACGTCCATCCTCCAGGAACGGTCGCATGCTATATCCTTTCAGTCGCAGGGTGACGGTATGACCTTCATCCAACAACTTCACGATCTCGGGTATCAGTATGGCATTGGCATACTGAACCTCCTTGATCTGGATATGCTCGTTTGACATGATAAAACCTATATACTATATTGTTTAATTCTGTTTCGTTACGGCAGCATGACAGACACGTGCCGCTTCTTCGTTGGGCAGACAGTGTAACGTGTAGATGCCCACTAACTCCACCACCTTGGTTACCGTGTTACAGATGGCATTGAAGATATCCTTGTCCCACTTCATGGTGGAACAGGAGGGGAGGAAAGAGGCGAAGGCTTCGATAGGGGGCAACTTCTCAATACTGTTTTCTTGTGCCCTGTCGATACGTGTGATGGCTCCTAATGGCGCTTTTACCTGACGGTAGCAGGGTGTCTTACCACTCCAAGGACTGCCGTAGATGAATACTTGATTATCGATAACCCGCACGATGGGATTATCGTCGTTCATCAGATCACAGTTCTCTATATATCGCAGCCACATGCTCACCTGTGTACTCTTACCTGTTCCGCTCTTCGCGATGAACGCATAGCCTTTACCATCACATCTCACCAATGAGGCATGTATCATCAA
This sequence comes from Prevotella sp., assembly GCA_017651265.1. Taxonomy (GTDB): domain Bacteria; phylum Bacteroidota; class Bacteroidia; order Bacteroidales; family Bacteroidaceae; genus Prevotella. Next base: position 8,147 of record JAGCDO010000011.1, read on the forward strand.
TGTCTGGTGGAAACTGCCTGCAAAGGAGAAGATCAGCATCAGTGCGTTGTTCAGACCAAAGCACCGCATGTTATAGTTCCCGTTCAAGGCACAACGGCAATCACTGAAATCCTTGTTGGCACGCAGCAGACAGCAATCGCCTCCATTGATATCCTTGATGATGAACTGGTAGCCACCGTCATCTACTTCATCTACGATAGTATCGCCATTTCCCGTGTCGAACTTCCTGATGCGTTCCCGATGCTCTTTAGCTACAGGTTTCAGGTTGTCGTCAACGACCAACTGGAAAAACAGATCCTTCAGTTCTGAAGGGTCTATCCTGAATGGTTCGAATGATGGAAGAAGACGCATTCCGTTATAACGGGAATGCTCGAAGACGATGCGTATCTGGTGTTCAGCAATGCTGAAGACATGTGTGCTCCCTTCTGTCATGAGCGGTTATTTTTTCTTCTTCTTTCCTTTCTTGGCATCGTTGGAAGTCTCAGTAGCAACCTCTTCCACTTGAGCAGGAATTACCCTATTGAACTTAAACTCATCGGCTTTGAGGTATCGGATATCGAAGCTACCCTTTTTCGTGTATTTGGACTTCAACTTCAGATACTTCTTCTCAATTTGCTTGCGGTCGTATGCAAAGGAAACAATGCAAGTGCGGAAGGGTTGACCCTTTTCAGCGAGGTAGTCGCGCAACTGATTAGAGTAGGAGTCACGACCATACAGGAAACCGGTTCTCTCTGCCACGCTGACATTCTCTAACTCCTGAATATCGGTAAAATACACAACAGAGTCTCTGAACGAGGCAGAGAAGCCATAGAGATAAACCTTCTGAACGGTCTTGTTCTTAGCGGTCATCCCCAGACTCATTGTCAGCAGGATGAGGGCAAGAAGAATATATCGTTTCTTATTCATTTTTCAATTATTGTCCTAAGTATGATTTCAGCAACTTATTCTTGGTGTTATGACGGAGTCGGCGGATGGCCTTTTCCTTGATCTGACGAACGCGCTCACGGGTAAGATTGAACTTCTCGCCAATCTCCTCGAGGGTCATCTCAGGCTGGTTGATGCCGAAGAATGCCTCAATGATGTTACGTTCCCGCTCATTAAGTGTCAGCAGTGCGCGGTTGATCTCTTCACGCAACGATTCCATAACCAGGGCACGGTCGGCCATCGGGGCATCATCATTCACCATGATATCCAGCAGACTGTTGTCTTCACCGTCAACGAAAGGTGCATCTACAGATACGTGCCGACTGTTCACCTTCATGGCATCCTCGATCTTATCCTGGGGCAGGTCAACCTTGTCGGCAATCTCCTCGATACTCGGGCGACGTTCGTTTTCCTGTTCGAAGCGGTTCAACACCCTGTTGATCTTGTTCACGCTGCCCACCTGGTTCAGGGGAAGACGGACGATACGGCTCTGCTCAGCAATGGCCTGCAGGATGCTTTGGCGTATCCACCAAACGGCATACGAGATAAACTTGAAACCACGTGTCTCATCAAACTTCTCAGCGGCCTTGATCAGTCCTAAGTTTCCTTCGTTGATCAGATCCGGCAGACTCAGACCTTGGTTCTGGTATTGCTTGGCAACGGAAACCACAAATCGAAGATTGGCTTTCGTCAACTTCTCAAGGGCCTCACGGTCACCTTTACGGATACGCTGAGCCAGCTCCACTTCTTCATCTACGGAAAGCAGGTCTTCATGACCTATTTCCTGCAAATATTTGTCGAGTGAAGCACTCTCTCGGTTTGTGATAGACTTGGTGATTTTGAGTTGTCTCATGGTCATTTGATTGGTAAGCAGATGCAAAAATACTGCTTTTAGTACAAATACCCAAAAAAAATGCCAATTATTTGATGATTTGTCGCATAATTGGCATTTTCTCAGAGAACTTGTTATTATTTATTCGTCACCACTCAGTTCTACGACAAAGTAAGCTTTCTTACCTGTAGGATAGATACCTTTGATGTAAAGTACCGGATCGCTGCTGGTAGAAGCAGATTTCACAGCCTCCTGCAGATCTGAAACAGTGCGCATCGGTTCGTCGTTGGCATTGAGGATAATGAAACCGTCGGTGATGCGGGCCTTTCTCAGGGCGCCATTACCAACCTTGGAAACCTTCAGACCGTAGCTGATCTCCAGCTGTTTCTTCTCTTCAGCGTTCACCTCACGGATATTAGCACCCAGCACATCCAGGTCGGCTGTCTTCACCACCTTGGTATTACCCTGAGCATTCTTCAGTGTAACATGAACGGTCTTCTTCTCCTTGTTGCGCATATAGGTAAGAGCTACCTTATCGCCCGGACGCTTATTGGCGAGATACTCCTGCAGTTCAGCCATAGCCTTGAGCGGCTTTCCGTCGATAGCGGTGATGACATCACCTTCCTTCAAGCCTGCTGCAGCACCAGCACCATCGTCAACCACCTTACCTACATAGATACCATTGATCACACCGAAGTCGGGAACATCCTTACCCTGATTCTTCAAACCATCGGTATATACATTCAGGTCTTGTCCCTGAATACCGATCAGCGCACGCTGAACAGTACCGTATGTCTTCAGGTCGCTCACCACCTTATTCATAATAGAGGTAGGAATGGCAAAGCCGTAACCACTGTACGAACCGGTCTCTGAGTAGAGCATGGCATTGATACCTACGAGTTCACCGTTGGTGTTGACCAGTGCACCACCGGAGTTACCGCGGTTGATGGCAGCATCGGTCTGGATGAAGCTCTGTACAGAATTGGTCATATTCTCGCCACCCATCTGACGGGCCTTAGCACTGACGATACCGGCAGTAACGGTAGTACCGATAGAGAAGGGGTTACCAATGGCCAGTACCCATTCGCCGATCTTCAGATTCTGACTGTCTGCAATGGTGATGGCCGGAAGATCCTTGCCGTTCACCTTGATCAGAGCCAGGTCGGAGTTGGCATCAGTACCAATCACCTTAGCAGAGAACTCACGGTTGTCGGTCAGGATAACGGTAATCTCATCTGCACCGTCAACCACGTGGTTGTTTGTTACGACATATCCATCGGCAGAGATGATCACACCGGAACCTGATCCCTGACGTTTGGGAGTCTGCTGTCTGTATCTTCTTGTATTGCCCTGACCGTTGTTCGGACTGCCGAAGAAGCCGAAGGGATCATTGAAGAAATCCTCAAACGGGTCAACCTGACGCTCGATAATCTGTGTCTTGCTGTTCTGTACGACTCTGATCGTTACTACAGAGGGCAGCGCTTTCTCGGCCGCGTAGGTCAGATCAACGGGTTGTCCAGGTGCAGCGCTCGATGTGGATACGAGCGGTGACTTGTTGGCATAGACTTTCATGAAAGAACCTGCTGAAAATGCCATGGCAATGATGCACATAGCATACACCAAATAGTTTGATACTTTTTTCATGTTCATTTTTGTTTATTAGTTGTTTTACTTCAATTCTTGACAGTTATCTATCGAAAAGATACGTGCAAAAATAGACGCAAAAATTGTTAATCTGCCATTTTGTCCCATTCATTTGTCCTCTTTTAACAATAGAAAGTGACCTGTTAAAAGTAATTTGCGAGTGAAGCACGATTTTTTACATTCATTAGAGGTCATCAAATGTGACAGGTTGTTCTTTCACCTTATCGTTTTTCTCCTCTTTCTTCCGGGCTTCTTCGTCAAGAGGCTCTAACACTTCACCCTCCATGGGCTCCAGGATCGGATTGCCATACTCGTCGAGCAAGATCTCATCTTCCATGATTCCCGTGGTGTCATTCTCCATGTCGAAATCGGAGGATGATACATAGCTGGAACAGTTATAGAGATTCTCTGTGATGTCCTTGTCGGCAGGTTTCTTGAAATGACCGTGGTATTGCTTGAACGACTTATCGCTCATCACTGACTGGAGGAAATAGCCACAGACGGGTAGGGCAGTGCGACTGCCTTGACCAAGGGCTCCTGTTCTGAAGTGAATACTACGGTATTCGCCACCCACCCATGAGCCGCAGACGAGGTTAGGACTGATACACATGAACCAGGCATCGGAATGGTTGTTGGACGTACCGGTCTTACCACCGAAATCGGTGTCGGGAGCAGCATTGATATAGCCCCACAGACTCTGTGATGTACCTCCGGGTTCACGTAAGCCGCCCATCATCATCTGCTGCATCAGGAAAGCACTCTTATAAGGTATTACCTGTTTCTCCTCAGTGGAAGCCACATACACCTCATGACCGTCCTTATCTACAATGCGTGTCACCAATACAGGTTCCACATGACGACCATCATGAGAGATACAGCAATAGGCATTCACCATTTCTAATAAGGTGACATCAGAAGAGCCTAATGCCAGAGAAGGCTCATCGTCGAGCGGACTGTGGATTCCCATGTCGTGAGCGGTGGCAATGATATTCTTGATGCCCATCTCCTGTCCTAAGCGTACAGCCACGGAATTGATACTCTTCGCAAAGGCACTCTTCAACGGGAGGGAGTCGCCTGAGAATCGACCGTTGGCATTACCTGGTGTCCATGTAATCATCTTGTTCTTCTTCTTGTCGAACACCTCCATACTGATATATTCATCACGTCGTTTGTCGCAGGGGGTTAATCCCTGGTTCATGGCCTCGGTATAGACGAACAGCTTGAAGGTGGAACCCGGCTGACGCATAGCCGTCACCTTGTCGTATTTCCAAGAGTTGAAGTCGATATCACCCACCCAAGCCTTTACATGACCGTTCTGGGGCTCCATGGCCACAAACGAGCAATGCATGAAGTGCACCATATAACGGATAGAGTCCATGGTTGACATCTCACGTTCAATGGTACCATTCTCATAATCGAACAGCTTCACCATGTGCGGACGGTTGAGTTCCGCATTGATGGAATCCAGGTTGTTATGGTACTTCGCCTCCAGTTTCTTATAAAGAGGCAGCTTCTTGGCGATGCCTTCGATGAAGTCGGGTATCACCCTGTGGTTCTCATCCTGCCAAGGCTCTGTGTTTCCCCAATGACTGTTGAAGTTCTGCTGCACCTGGCGCATCTGCTTGGTAACAGCCTCTTCGGCATACTTCTGCATCTTGGTGTCGATGGTGGTATAGATTCTCAAGCCACTGCTATACAGATCGTACCCGTTTTCCGTACACCAGTCATCCAGATAATTGGCCACTGCTTCACGGAAGTACTTAGCCTCACCGTCGTAATTGGTCTCAACACTATACTCCAGTTTGATATCCAGTTTCTTCAGAGAGTCACATTCCTGCTTAGTCAGCTCACCGTTCCTTGCTAAATTGTCAAGCACGATATTGCGGCGTTTCTTACAGTTCTCAGGATTGGAAATCGGATTATAGAAGGTGGTGGCTTTCAGCATACCCACCAATACAGCCGCCTGCTCCGTCTTCAACTTGTCGGGAGTGGTGTTGAAATAGGTCTTACATGCTGTCTTGATACCAAAGGCGTTCGATCCGAAATCCACCGTATTGGCATACATGGTTAGGATTTCCTCCTTACTGAAAATGGTTTCAAGTTTTGTGGCAATGATCCATTCCTTTGTCTTGACAATCAGAATCTTAAGACCAGGCACCTTACCCAAGATACCTGTCGAGTAACGTGTTCTTACACGGAACATGTTCTTGGCCAGCTGCTGGGTGATGGTAGAAGCGCCACGGGCATCCTGATGCAGGATCGCATCCTTGGCGGCACCGAACAATCCAATCGGGTCGATACCCTTGTGTTTGTAGAAGCGTTCATCTTCCGTATTGATCAGTACCTTCCAGAAGACGGGGTTCACCTCGTTATACTTCACAGGGGTGCGGTTCTCATTGAAATACTTTCCAATTTCCTTCCCGTCGGCACTATAGATCACAGAAGCCTCACTGGTCTGGGGATCCTTGATACCAGAGAAGTAACCCGGTGACTTACCGAACAGCCACAGGAAGTTCATGTCAACCATTCCCAGATAGATGATGAACAGCAGGAGGAAGGATACAAGACCGACAAGGATCTTGATATACCACGGATGCTTGTATAATGACTTATACCATCTCCAGATGCCACCTATCTTGTAGAAGAAACGTGAAATGGGTCCACGATGAGATGAATGGTGGAAATGACTGTGATGACTATGATGTCTGTGGTGACTGTGATGTTCGTGATGTTCGTGATGACTCATTGTACAATTGATAATAATGTAACGTCGTATAAAAACGCTGCAAAAGTAGTAAAAAAGTGGGGGATTATATCACTTCAGTGATATATTTTATGATTTCTTTAATATTGTAATCAGATGAAGATGAACCATCGGAAGGGTTTGTGTCGGAAAGGTTGAACCAGCGGATGGAATCGTCGCGCTTGAACCATGTGAGCTGCTTGCGGCAATAGCGTCGGGTATTTCCCTTGATCCGTTCCACGGCTTCCTCCAACGACCACTGTCCGTCGAAGTAGGAGAACAGTTCCTTGTAACCCACGGTGTTCAGACTTTGGAAATCACGTTGCGGATACCATCGTTTCGCTTCATCCAGCAAACCGTCTCTCATCATCGCATCAACCCGTTTGTTGATACGATCATAGAGCTCGTTACGGTCGCGGTTCAGACCGATCTTCACGATGTTGAACGGTCGTTCCTTCTTTTCTCCAGTACGTAATGACGTGAAGGTGCAACCCGTTGTGTGGATGATCTCCAATGCATGAATCACCCTACGGTAGTTTTTCTTATCAACAATCTCATAATATTCGGGGTCCAGTTCGCGCAGTTCCTCACAAAGTGCTTCCAGACCTTCCTCTGCGAACCGTCTTTTCATCGTCGTACGCTCCTCATCGCTCACCGTGGGGAGGTCGCCCATCCCGTCGCAGACAGCATCGATATACATCATACTGCCACCACTCATCAGGGCAAGGTCGTGGGACTTGAAATGCTCTTCCAACAATGCCAGTACATCGTTCTCGAACATCGAGGCATTGTAATACTCCCCGATATCGAGCATCTCCACCATTTCATGTTTGACGCGGGCTTGCTGCTCTTGAGTAGGAGTAGCGGTACCAATGGGGATTCCCCGGTAAATCTGACGGGAATCGGCATTGATGACAGGGATATGAAAATACTCGGCCACACGGAGGCATAGTTCAGTCTTTCCTACTCCTGTGGGGCCGAGTATAACAATAAGGGTTTTCATTCTTAGCGGATAATACCACGCTTGGAACTCTGCACGAAGTCGATGATATACAGTATCTCCGGTATTAACGGCAGGTTCTTCTTGATCTCCTCAATTCCTTCAGCCAGTACGCCTTTGCTATACAGCAGACGGTAGGCATCATGAATCAGCGTGATGGTCTCATTGCTGAATCCTCTGCGGCGCAAACCCACCAGGTTCACTCCAGCATATCGGATCGGTTCCTTACCGGCGATGATGTAGGGAGGGATATCCTGACTGGTACGACTGCCGCCTTGTACCATCACATAACCGCCAATGCGGATGAACTGATGGAAGAGGACTGTGGCGGAGATGATGGCATTGTCGTCCACCACCACCTCACCGGCAAACTTCGTACTGTTACCAATGATGCATCCATTACCGATGACACAGTCGTGTGCCACATGCATATTCTCCATCAGCAGGTTGTTGGAACCAACAATGGTAGTACCCTTACTGGCTGTTCCTCGTGAGATGGTTACATTCTCACGGATACTGTTGTTGTCGCCAATCTCGCAGATCGTATCCTCTCCTTGGAATTTCAGATCCTGCGGTTTGGTACTGATGGAAGCACCCGGCATGAACTCGTTGTTGTTACCGATGCGTGCACCATAGTTTATAGTCACACTGTTCTGCATCACATTATTGTCACCGATCACAGTGTTCTTGTCGATGTAGCAGAACGGACCGATGATATTGCCTTCACCGAGTTTTGCCTCAGGATGGACAAATGCTAAAGGACTGATCTGGTTCATATTGTTTTATTTATTCTTGACAATTTGGGCAGTAAAGGTGGCCTCGGATACGATGGCGTCACCTACGAACATATAGCCTTTCATGGATGAAACACCATGACGTACAGGTGCCAGAAGGTCAACCTTGAAGATAAGGGTATCACCGGGAACCACTTTCTGACGGAACTTAACATCGGTAATCTTCATGAAGTAAGTACTCCAACGCTCAGGTTCCTCAACCGTGTTCAGTACCAGCAGACCGCCACATTGTGCCATGGCTTCAATCTGTAATACACCGGGCATAACAGGTTCCTGTGGGAAATGTCCCTGGAAGAACGGCTCATTACTGGTGATATTCTTCACACCAACAATGCTGGTCGGACCGATAGAGATCACCTTGTCAACCAACTGCATGGGATAGCGGTGGGGGAGAAGTTCACGGATTCTGTTCACATCCATGATAGGAGTCTCGTTGGGATCGTAGAACGGTGCCTGCACCTCATGCTTACGAATCTCCTTGCGCAGCAGACGAGCGAACTTGTTGTTGATGGTATGTCCGGGACGGGTAGCAATGATCCTTCCTTTGATGGGACGACCGATCAGGGCCATGTCACCAACGATGTCGAGCAGTTTATGACGGGTACATTCGTTTTCCCACATCAGTGGCTTGTGCTGGATATAACCAATCTTGGTGGCATCCATGTGAGGAACTTTCAGCACATCTGCCAGGTGATCCAGCTTCTCCTGTGTAACCTCACGCTCGTAAATAACAATGGCGTTATCCAGATCGCCACCCTTGATCAGGTTGGCCTCGAGCAAAGGCATGATATCACGGACAAAGACGAATGTTCTGGCAGGAGCGATATCCTCGGCAAAGCTTTCAATCTTGTCGAGGGTAGCAAACTGACTGTTGATGAACTTCGACTCGAAGGAGCACATGGCAGTGATAGAGAACTCTTCATCAGGTAGTATCGTGACACATGAACCGGTCTCATCATCCTTGATCTCAATCTTATGACGGATGATATAGAAATCCTTCGGTGCATTCTGCTCTTCCAGTCCGATCTCACAGATCTTCTTGACATACATGTCGGCTGAACCATCAAGGATGGGGAACTCAGGACCGTTTACCTGGATCAGACAGTTGTCGATACCCAAGGCATAGAGGGCAGCCAGACCATGTTCAACTGTAGAGACACGCACTTCGCCTTTCCCTAATACCGTTCCACGACGGGTGTCAACCACATTCTCTGCCACCGCATCAATCGTGGGCTCACCTTCCAGGTCGATACGCTGGATCTTATACCCCGTATTCTCAGGTGCAGGGTTAAATGTTACAGTCAGACTCAGACCTGTATGCAGGCCCTTCCCGAAGAGGGAAAAACTACCTTTCAGTGTTTTTTGTTTCAACATATAATGATTCGTTTTATTGATGATCGTTTATAACCGGCTCTTCAATTCTTCCACCTCTTTCTGGAGGTCGTTCAGTTGCTTGTAGATATCCGGGAGTTTCTTAAATAGTACGCTTGATTTGAAGAAGTTCTTGGGTTCAATGGCAGGACTGCCAATCAGACTCTGGTTGCCTTTCACGCTGCTGTTCACACCGCACTGGGCACCCACGAATGTCTTGTCACCTACTGTGATATGTCCTGCAAAACCTGCCTGACCGCCGAACATACACCATTTGCCCACCTTTGTACTGCCGGCAATGCCAACCTGGGCAGACATCACGGTGTTCTCACCAACTTCCACGTTATGGGCAATCTGCACCAAGTTGTCCAGCTTCACACCTTTGTGAATGATGGTACTGCCCATGGTAGAGCGGTCAACACAGGTGTTGGCACCAATCTCCACATCGTCCTCAATGATTACATTACCAATCTGTGGAATCTTATCGTAACCATCCGTATTGGGCGCAAAGCCGAAGCCATCAGCACCGATGACCGATCCGGCATGAATCGTTACACGGTTACCAATCTGACAGTCGTGATAGATTGTTACATGCGGATAGATGCGGGTGTTGTCACCAATCACCACATTGTCACCAATGCATGCAAAGGGAGCAATGTAGCAATCCTTTCCGATCTTAGCAGAAGAAGACACAAAAGCCAGTGGATCAATACCGGTCTTCTTGGGTTTCATGCTCTCGTACAGCTGCAACAGCTTGGCCACACTCTCGTAGGCGTTCTTTACGCGGATGAGGGTAGCGCTAACAGGCTTCTCCAACTCTACATCTTCGTTGATCAAGACAACGCTTGATTTCGTTTCATAAATATAATGCAAGTATTTGGGATTAGACAAGAAAGAGATAGCTCCCGCCTTACCTTCTTCAATCTTGGCGAACGTGTTAATAGCCACATTCTCATCACCTTCTACTCGACCTTGAATAAGCTCAGCGATTTGTTTTGCTGTAAACTCCATAACGTTATTGATTAATTATTCGTGCAAAGTTAATGAAAAAAACTCATAATCGTTGATAACAGAGGTAATATTTGCGAATTTTTTTCGATAACAGACCAATATTTAAGATTTCTGAACTATCTGCGATATCCCGTATCGTACTGTCTTTGTAAAGAATACCGATACGGTCGTCGTTCACATCATACATGTCTTTCTGTATCACACTGACATTCATCAGGTAGTGTGCATCCTCCTCGGCAATGCCAGTTTTCTTAGCGATCACCTTGCGCAATTCTTCCAGTCGTTCTTCTGAAATAGGATTCTCATGAACCTCCACCTGGAAGATATTCCTGTTGATGAGGTTATTGGCAAGGATTGACAAGATTTTGTCATGACTGTTCATCCACACCTTGATGGCACTCCAGATGTCATTATCATCCAGCATCTCATAGTTGCGGAGCGCTTCCTCATGTTGGTTGAACCAATCAGCATCCACCTCGTTGGAGAGGAAGTATTGCAGCGATGGGGGAGCAAAGACCGCTTCTCCGTTCATGGCAAGATACTTGGCACGTAGTAAGGTATTGACCAATACTTTCTCGCAGGCCACGGCGGTCTTGTGCAGGTAAACCTGCCAGTACATCAACCGTCGGGTTGTCAGGAAATTTTCAATGGAATAGATGCCCTTGGAGTTAACGACTAACTTGTCATCAACCACATCAAGCATCTTAATGATTCGGGCCGATCCGATGTTTCCTTCGGTGACACCCGTGAAGAACGAGTCGCGCCTGAGGTAATCAAGTCGATCTACGTCCAACTGACTGCTGATGAGCTGATGCAGGAAACGCTTAGGATACTCGTCCTTGAAGATCATCAGGGCCAGGTTCAACGCACCGTTCATCTCCTGATTGATCTGTTCCATCATCATTAATGAGATTTCCTCATGGGTGATGCCGTGTATCAGCGTGTTTTCCAGGACGTGTGAGAAGGGACCATGACCGATGTCGTGCATCAGGATGGCCGCTTCCACCGCTTCCTCCTCACTGTCGAAGATATAGATGCCTTTCTGCTGGAGAGAGGTAATGGCCTCGCTCATCAGATGGAAGGCGCCGATGGAATGCTGGAAACGGGTGTGTTGGGCGGCAGGATAAACGACAGAAGCCAATCCGAGCTGTTTGATGCGTGTGAGTCGTTGCATCAGCGGGTGCTGTACGATTTGCAACAGTGGTCCCCGCGGTATCTTGATAAAACCGAATACCGGATCGTTGATAATCTTACTGTCGTTCATGTCATATACCCATCAAAAGTCTATATTCTTTAATTCCTCAGCCATCTCCTGCTGCAGTTCACGAGCCTTGTTTCCTGCTATCTCAGCAAAGTGATCGTCGTTGGAAGCATAGATAATACCACGGGAAGAGTTCACCAGCAGACCGCAGTCTTTGTTCATTCCATACTTACATACTTCATGCAGACTGCCACCTTGAGCACCTACACCGGGTACGAGGAGGAAATGATCGGGGGCCACCTTACGGATATCCTCGAACATACGACCTTGCGTGGCGCCTACTACATACATCATGTTCTCGATGGTTCCCCATTCCTGCGATTTCTTGATCACCTTCTCAAAGAGACGTTCACCTTGTGCATCTTCCGTAAGCTGGAAGTCGTAGGAACCTTTATTACTGGTCAGGGCCAGCAGTATCACCCATTTGCCTTCATACTGCAGGAATGGTGTTACGGAATCCTCTCCCATATAAGGTGCCACGGTGAGGGCATCTACATCATACTCATCGAAGAAGGTGCGGGCGTACATCTGTGACGTATTACCGATATCTCCTCGTTTGGCATCAGCAATAATCAAGTGGTGCGGATGCGTATCTTTCAGGTACTCGCAGGTCTTGATAAAGGCCTCCAGGCCCTTCAGTCCGTACGCCTCATAGAAAGCCAGGTTCGGTTTATAAGCCACACAGTAGGGTGCCGTAGCATCGATGATGGCTTTGTTGAACTCAAAGATCGGGTCGTGCAGGTCGAAGACGCACTGGGGCATCTTCTTCGGATCTGTATCAAGACCCACGCAGAGGAAGCTCTTCTTCTGCTTGATTTGGCTGATTAGTTCTTCTCTGTTCATAATCAATTCTTTATAGTTCGTTTTCTTTCATTCTCTCCGCATTCTCTGCCACAGTAAGGGCATCGATCATATCTTGGATATCTCCACCCAGGAAACCTTGCAGATCATGCGTAGTATAACCAATACGGTGATCGGTTACACGTCCTTGCGGGAAGTTGTATGTACGGATCTTGGCAGAGCGGTCGCCAGTAGATACCAGCGTCTTTCGCCTTGAAGCGATATCATCCATGTATTTCTGGTGCTCCTTATCATATATAAAGGTATAGAGGCGAGACAATGCACGCTCCTTGTTCTTCGGCTGGTCGCGCGTCTCTGTACACTCGATGAGAATCTCCTCGGTCTCACCGGTATTGGGGTTCTTCCACATATAGCGCAGACGAACACCAGACTCCACCTTGTTCACGTTCTGACCGCCGGCACCTGAGCTACGGAAGGTATCCCACTTGATTTCACCTTCGTTGATATGTACCTCGAACTTATCAGCCTCAGGGAGTACAGCCACGGTGGCAGCACTGGTATGCATACGACCTTGCGTCTCGGTGGCAGGTACTCGCTGCACACGATGAACACCACTTTCGTACTTGAGCGTACCATATACATCTGCACCGCTCACGGCGAAGTCGATCTCCTTGTAACCACCTACAGCACCCTCGCTGACGCTGGTCACAGAAAGGTTCCAGCCCTTGGAATCGCAGAAGCTCTTGTACATCTTGAACAAATCACCGGCAAACAGACAGGCTTCGTCGCCACCTGTTCCAGCACGGATTTCCATCTGTACATTCTTGGCGTCCTCAGGATCCTTGGGAATCAACGCCAGTTTGATTTCCTCTTCCAGCTGGGGTTGCAGATCCTCATTCAACGACAGCTCCTCGCGAGCCATCTCCTTCATCTCGGGATCGTCCTCGTTGGCCAGGATGTCCTTGGCTTCCTTGATGGCATTCAGACAAGCGATGTAACGCTTGCGGACATCCATAATGTCACCAAGGTCCTTATATTCCTTCGTTAATCGTACAAAACGATTCTGGTCGGCTATCACCTCGGGGTCGGTAATCAGTGTTGATACCTCCTCAAAGCGAGCCTCCAGACCGTCAAGTTTCTGTAATATTGAATTATTCTCCATTATATACCTTATATGTTTTCGTTGCTTCTTTCACCAAGTAGAATCCCTTGGGCAGTTCGCTCAATACTGTCTTGATCGACAATCCCGTTTGCTGAATATGCTTGATCTGTGTTCCATTCAGACTATAGATACGCACCTCGCGGATGGGGGAGTCATTGTCAAGATCTGTTATACCTGTGGCAATGGTATTGGAAACCTCTGGCCAGAAAGTGGCAATGTTAGTGAACCCATTGTACTCTGCAGCCAAGTCTATTTCTCGTCCCCAATGTACTTTACCCCCATAATTTGCCTCTGCCACGATGACTTTATGATCACTTATCTTTTCAAGCACAACAACAGAATGGCCATCATTATTCAATCGTACACCATCACCTACGCGTATCACAGGGAGATTGTCGTATGTGCCTTCAATAATACGGATGGGATACTCGTAATTGGAAGCATATTCCATCATATCCATCATAAAGCCAAAACAGCCTCCTCCTGTATAATAACCAGCAGGAATACCATCAAACGTCACTTTATTTTTATACAAATGTGAGTTATCCCAGGGCGTTCCTTCAGTATAACCTTCTTGTGTTTTACGACTGATCAGCCGATTATATACTTCCTGCTCATTCAGAGATGTCTGTGCCCATGATGGCAGAATAGAAGCGATAACAATGAGTGATAGGATTACCCTATGCAATCCTTTGATGCTACGCCAAGCGTATTGATTCTTCATTCTGTTGCGCATTAATAATTGAACTTACCAAATTCACTCTGTATTGTGAGTGAGCGTTGACCTTCCTCTATGTGTCCTATGATCTGTGCATCGATGTTGAACGACTTTGAAATCTCTATCACACGTTCTGCCATCTCTGGCTGTACATAGATCTCCATGCGGTGTCCCATATTGAACACCTGGTACATCTCTCGCCAATCTGTACCGCTCTGTTCTTTGATTAAGCGGAAGAGTGGGGGAACGGGGAACATGTTGTCCTTTACCACACGACAGTTGTCGCCCACGAAGTGAAGCACCTTGGTCTGGGCGCCACCAGTACAGTGAACCATACCATGAATCTGTGGTCGCATCTCGTCTAAGAGTTTCTTGATCACAGGAGCATAAGTTCTTGTAGGAGAAAGGACTAACTCACCTGCCGTAACGGTTCGTCCGTCATCTGTCTGTACAGGAGTATCCAATTTGCAACCACCACTATATACCAACTCTTCAGGCACCTGATGGTCGTAACTCTCGGGGTACTTCTCAGCCAGGTATTTGCTGAATACATCATGGCGGGCGGAGGTAAGACCGTTACTACCCATACCACCATTATAACGCTTCTCGTATGTAGCCTGACCTGTGCTGCTTAATCCTACGATGACATCACCAGGACGGATGTTCGCATTGTCAATCACATCACTGCGTTTCATGCGACAGGTTACGGTTGAATCCACGATGATGGTACGTACCAAATCACCTACATCGGCAGTCTCACCGCCAGTAGGATAGATACCCACACCCATCTCACGCAGTTCAGCCAGCAGTTCATCCGTACCATTGATAACTGCCGATATCACCTCTCCAGGAATCAGCATCTTGTTCCGTCCGATGGTGCTGCTCACCAAGATGTTATCCACAGCACCCACGCAAAGCAGGTCGTCGGTGTTCATCACAATCGCATCCTGCGCAATCCCTTTCCATACGGAGAGGTCGCCCGTTTCCTTCCAATACATGTAGGCCAGACTGGATTTCGTGCCAGCGCCATCAGCATGCATGATATTGCAGTATTCAGGATCACCTCCCAGAATATCGGGGATGATCTTGCAGAACGCCTGTGGGAAGATACCCTTATCTATGTTCTTAATGGCGTTATGTACGTCTTCTTTCGCCGCACTCACGCCACGCATCATATATCTGTTGTCCATTTCTCAAGTTGACAGTTGACAGTTGATAGTTGACAGTTATTTGTCGACATCAGCTTTCAATGTCTTAATGATTGTTGTTAATATTTTAATTATCTCACACAAATCGTTATGCAATGAGATATATTCATTATTATTTAAAAACTCTGTCTTGTACAATAAATCTAACCAGTATTCTGATTCATCTGCTTCCTTTAGAGCGATATTCAGTTTGTTGAGGAAATCATTTTTGCTTTGAGCATTCTTACTCTCACGCGTATTGGCTCCTATACTGGTTCCGCTTCTTAATAGTTGTTTTGACAGAACGTATTCGTTCTTTTCATTGGTTAGATACTTGTATAGCTTCACAATCCTTATTGCAAAAGCCATGCTTTTATCTCCAATAATGCTATTTTGCATTGTAACTATCAACTGTCAACTATCAACTATCAACTAAAATTTAACTTCGGGAGCTTTCTGAGCAGCAGCATCGGCCTCGAACTTATCCATACGACTGAAACCGAACAGTCCTGCAAAGATGTTGTTGGGGAAGGAGCGGATGCCTGTGTTGTATGCCTGAACAGCATCGTTGAAAGAGTTACGAGCTGTGTTGATACGGTTTTCAGTACCCTCGAGTTGTACCTGCAGATCCTTGAAGTTCTCGTTAGCTTTCAAGTCGGGATAAGCCTCACCCACAGCAATCAGTCGACCGAGTGCTGAAGTAAGTTCACCCTGTGCAGCCTGGAACTCCTGAAGTTTCTCGGGAGTGAGATTAGTGGGGTCCACCGTAATCTGCGTAGCCTTTGCACGTGCTTCCACCACATTCTCGAAAGTCTCCTGCTCATGCTTTGCATAACCCTTCACGGTCTCCACAAGATTAGGAATCAGGTCGGCACGACGCTGATAAGCGCTCTGCACATTTGCCCAAGCCTTGGTTGCAGCTTCCTGATTACTTACCATGCCATTATAAGCACCTTTTGCCCATAAACAACAGAGAATAATCAATACGATAATCCCTAAGATTCCATAACTCTTTTTCATAATCGTTCTATTTTAATTGTTATACATATATTTCTTTATTGATTGCTATGAACATAACTCTTACCAGCCGCCTCCGGCACCGCCACCACCGAAGCTACCGCCTCCGTAGCCGCCACCGAATCCTCCGCCGCCAAAGCCTCCTCCCCAAGAGGAGCCCCAGCTGCCTGAACCTCCACCCATACGGGAGCGTCCGAATCCGGTATAGCCGGTTCCGCTGGTACGCACATCCAGCCACTTGTACTTCTCGTTCATCAGTCCGTAGATGATCAGACATAACACCGTGATGAAGGATGACATCATCAAGGGGAAGTCTGCCGGATCCTCTGCCTTACCGATGGTCAGGTCATCTTCAGAAGGACCTTCGAGAATACGTTTCTCTACGGTGAGTGCATATGTAGCCTTGACCAGTGAGAGCATAGCACCGTCTGGGTTCTCCTCACGCATATACGGCGTGAGATACTTGCGAGCCAGGCGTCCGCACTCCACATCGGTCAGATCACTCTCGAGTCCTTTACCTGGCGCAATGAAGTATTGATGATCATAATAAGACACCACGATAACGAGTCCGCGGTTCGTTTCTTTCTTACCTACACCATATTTATTACCCACATCCTGCGCCATGCGGAACGCATCCTGGTTCTCGATATAGTTCACAATGATGACAGCCGATTCTATTCCTACCTTCTTATCAAGATCAAATAGAATACGGTTCAAGGAATCCACCGTTTCCTGTCGGATTACGGAATCAGGATTGGACACATACTGTCGGCCATCGGTAAGATGGGGCAGGGGGATATTGTCGGCGTTCCACACCGTTGATTTTTCGTTCAAAGCAACACTGTCTGAGCTCATCACATAACTGCAAGAGCCGAACGTGCTGAGCATAATGCCCCAGAACAGAGCACCATAGAACAGTTTGTTGAACTTGAATGAAGGGAGTTTCGGATCGTTTTCCTTTTTCTTCTTTCCTGTGTGATTCTGTCTGTAAGCCTCGTCGAGCTTGGTCAGACTGGGACTCTTTACCCGATGAACGAACAGATACCACGCACCAAACACAAGAGCGGTCAGACCAAATAGCAGGAACGCCACTTGTGAGTAGCTCATGTCTTCACCGAACAAGTAGGTGAGGATCGAATTGATGATGATTCCTCCCACTAAGGCAATGCCTACGATGAAGTATATAGATGTTGTGCTCTTGTTCATTTCTCAGGTTATCGGTTTACTAATCTTGACTGTGCCACAGTTCCCAGCTGGCGAAAGCCTGCAGGAGCAGCATTTCCAGACCGTTCTTCACGGTTGCGCCCTGCTGACGACCCTTGTACATGAAGAGTGTTTCGTCGGGGTTGTAAATCAGGTCGTAGAGGATGTTTCTCTCATCCATGGCCTCATACGGAAGGTTCGGACAACGGTCGCTATGGGGATACATTCCCAGTGGCGTACAGTTCACAATCACATTATACTCATGGATAATCTCAGGAGTGATCTTCTCGTACTGAATGGTACCCGGACGTTCATAACGACTCACGAAAACGGTTTCCAGTCCTAATGACTTCAAACCGAAGTCGATCGCTTTCGAAGCACCGCCTGTACCCAGTATCAATGCTTTCTTATGAATGGGTTCAAGCATCGGCTCAATACTCTTGGTGAAGCCAATGACGTCGCTGTTGAAACCCTTCAGTTTGACGTCGGAACCTTTATGGTCGATACGAATGACATTCACTGCACCGATGGCACGGGCCTCAGGACTCACCGTGTCGAGGTAACTGATCACCTTTTCCTTATAAGGAATGGTCACATTCAGTCCTTTCAGCTCCGGGTTTGATGCCAGCACTTCGGGTAATGCCTCTATCGTTGGTATCTCGAAGTTGATATACTTCGCGTTG
This sequence comes from Prevotella sp., assembly GCA_017651265.1. Classification (GTDB taxonomy): domain Bacteria; phylum Bacteroidota; class Bacteroidia; order Bacteroidales; family Bacteroidaceae; genus Prevotella. The sequence goes on from JAGCDO010000011.1 coordinate 26,498, forward strand.
ATACCTTCATTCTGGAACTTCTCGTTGAAATAGCTAATCGAGAACGAGTGTCCTAAAGGATAGCCTATCAGTCCGTATTTATCCATTGTCCTGTATTTTTAGATGAGAATAATTCATTTCTTTGCCAGATACATCGTGCATATGCCGAAGGTGAGTCGTTTGAACCGGGCCTCGCTGAAACCGGTCTTCTGCAGGATCTTCACCATTTCCTCTCCTTGCGGGAATACCTCCATGGTGGCCACGAGGTACTTATATGCATGGTTGTCTTTCGACAGTAGCTTACCGTAGAGTGGCAGCAGGGTATGACTATACAGCCAGAACAGCTGCTTCATGGGGAAGCGGGCTGGTTGGGTGAGTTCCACGATGCTCAGATGACCGTCCTTTTTCAGTACTCGGGCAATCTCTTGGAGACCTTTTTCCAGATCTTGGAAGTTCCTGATGCCGAAGGCCACTGTGGCCGCATCGAACACCTCGTCGGGGTAGGAGAGCGCCAGACAGTCGTCTTTCTTGAAAGAGATCGTCTCCGTCAGACCTTCAGCCTCCACTTTCTCCCTGGCAACCTGCATCATCCCTTCTGAGATGTCCACACCGATCAGTTCCTTCGGTTGGAGCATGCGGGCTGCCATGATGGCGAAATCGCCCGTACCGGTAGCAATATCAACCACCCTCTGCGGCTTGAACGGCTCCAGCTGTTTGATGGCTTTCCGTCGCCAGCCCTTATCGATATCCCAGGAAAGACGGTGGTTCAAGACATCATAGGTAGGCGCGATATGGTCGAACATCTGCTCCACCTGCTTCCCTTTCTCCTGTCCATCCTGGTAGGGGGTGATGGTCTCCTGCTGATACATTATAATGTTTTCAAATACTCACTCACGTTCTTATCGATGCGGGCGGCGATGTCACCTTCCTCGGCAGCCTTGTCGAACGGTTCTCCCACGATGTGCTCGTACAGCTCGATATACCTGTCGGATACGCTCTCAGCATATTCGTCGGTAATCTCAGGCATCACCTGTCCGGGCTCGTTCATGAAGTTATGGTCGATGAGCCACTGGCGCACGAACTCCTTGGAGAGCTGGCGCTGCGGTTCGCCGTTCTTGAACTTCTCCTCATAGCCGTCGGCATAGAAATACCTACTGGAATCGGGGGTATGGATCTCGTCGATGAGATACACCTTTCCGTCGCGCTTACCGAACTCATACTTGGTATCCACCAGGATCAGACCCTGACGGGCGGCAATCTCCTGACCTCTTGCGAAGATCTTACGGGTGTAGTCCTCCATGATCTCATAATCTTCCTTGCTCACGATGCCCTGGGCGATGATCTCCTCCTTGGAGATATTCATGTCATGACCCTCATCTGCCTTGGTAGTCGGGGTGATGATAGGCTCGGGGAAACGCTCGTTCTCGCGCATGCCATCGGGCAGCTTCACACCGCAGAGCTCCCTGCAGCCGTTCTTGTACTCACGCCAAGCCGAACCAGTCAGGATGGAGCGGATGATCATCTCTACGCGGAATCCTTCGCATTTCAGACCCACCGTTACCATCGGGTCGGGAGTGGCCAGTTTCCAGTTCGGACAGATATCCGTGGTGGTGTCCAGGAATTTGGCTGCAATCTGGTTCAGCACCTGTCCTTTATACGGAATACCCTTGGGTAATACCACATCAAACGCCGAGATTCTGTCGGTTGCCACCATCACAAGAATGTCGTCGTTGATGTTATAGACATCACGCACCTTACCATGATACACACTCTGCTGACCATCGAAATGGAAATCAGTCCTTGTTAATGCTTTCATTGTTTCTTTCTTTATTTTGTTCTTTGTTATTCTTGTCATACGACTCATATGCGTTCACAATCCTCGTAACGAGTTTGTGGCGCACGATATCCTTCTTGTTCATCTCGATAAACGAGATTCCTTCCACGCCTTTTAACACCCGCATCGCTTCACGAAGACCGCTACGCGCTTCGTTGGGCAGGTCAACCTGGGTCATATCACCTGTGATGATCATCTTGGTGTTCCATCCCATACGGGTGAGGAACATGCGGATCTGGGCAGGGGTGGTATTCTGGGCCTCGTCGAGAATCACGATGGCATCACTCAGCGTTCTGCCTCGCATGAATGCCAAGGGCGCAATCTGTATGATGTGCTTCTCCATCATATCCTGCAGCTTCACAGCCGGAATCATATCCTCCAGTGCATCGTACAGCGGCTGAAGATAGGGATCGATCTTATCCTTCATGTCACCAGGCAGGAAACCTAATTTCTCACCGGCTTCCACGGCAGGACGACTCAGGATGATCTTCTTGGCCTGCTTTTCCTTGAAAGCCTTCACGGCCAGGGCAATACTTAGGTAGGTCTTACCCGTACCCGCAGGACCTACAGCAAAGATCATGTCATCTTTGTCGAAGGCATCAATCAGTTTCTGCTGGTTCTCGCTTCTGCTTTTGATGGCCCTGCCTGAGATGGTATAGGCCACTACACCCTTCACCGATTCGTCTTTGGTCTTCTTTCCGTTAACGATATCCAGGATGTCTTCTTCACTGATACGGTTGAACTGCAGCACATGCTTCCGCATGATTTCTATCTGTTCCCCGAAGATTCTCAGTTGCTCATCATCGCCCAAAACACGTATCACATTGTCACGGGCCACGATTCTCAGCTTGGGGTATAAGGCCTTGATCATCTGCAGATGACTGTTGCCTACACCATAGAATACAACGGGGTCTATATCTTCAAGAACAATATGTTTCTCTGTCACTACGCAAATTTTTCTGCAAAGTTACGAAAAAACGAGAGCAGAACAAAAAGAATTCATTCTTTTTTTATGCCGAGTGCATTGTAAGTTCGCGATTTTATTCGCAAAGTTACGAAAAACCTGAGTAAGCGAGAAGAAAATATAGTTGTAAAATATGTTAAAGAATTGCCTTCTCATGCAAGATTTCAATATTTCATCAATTATAGAATTAAAACGTTTAATTTTCAACAAACAAGATGAAACAGACGATTATCTTATGGATGTGCGCTGCGGTTCTGTCTGTTGCAGGACTGACCAGCTGTAGTGATAGTGACGATGACGATGTCATACTCGTGAAGGATTACACCAACTACAAGAGTGCCATCGTTGGAACTTGGTATTTGGCAAGTCAATCCAGTGGGTGGGGAGGTATAACCGACTACAATGAGGGTGAAATCATGGTTACATTCACAAATAAGGGGAAGGTAAAGGTTGTCAATCATAGAGAAGACCAAAGGCCCATCCCAACAAGTACATTTACGTACTCGTTTAAGAAAATTGAAAAATCCATATTTACAGGTGAGCCAAGTGTCGTCATTTCTTTTGACGACTCCAGTTTCTATTATTCCATCGACTTTGATCAAGGAGTTCTATATTTTTCAGCAGAAGCCTATGATGGTGGTGGGTATACATTAAAGAAAGCGTCAAAATAACTTTAAGACACTAAAGAAGGCTGGTTAGACATAGTTAGAAGGCTGGTTAGTGTGTGTTAGAAGGCTGATAACGATGGGTTATCAGCCTGATTTGTATAAGATAGAAGGCCAGTTTCTTGGTAATTGTTGATAATTGTTGTATCTTTGCACAGAGTTATTGAAAATGCATCATGTTGAAAGTTAAAATAACAAAGAATAATTATCTGGCCGGCTTTGCTGCGGTCGTCATGATATTGGCACTCGTTCGCTGTATTCATCCCAAGATTGCCGAGGGAACTGGTAAGGAATTGGCTGGGGTGGAGCAGAAGGACTCGCTCTTGACGGGAGAGGCAAGGATTGAGAAGCAAGAAGCAAAGAATGAGAAGCAAGAGGCAAGAGGCAAGAAGCAAGAGAATAGTACTGAGATACAAGAGAGTAGAACTGAGAAGCAAAAGGAGAAAGGACCAGTGATGTCATTGGCTCGTTCGAAGTTTATCAACAGCGACGGCTCTATTGTCAAGCACAGAATCCTTAGTGTACCGCATTACCTGGAAGCGTTCCCCGACAGTCAGCCTGTACAGGAACGTGCAGCTGCAAGATGGGGCGTCAAGCCAGTGAACAACCGCGAGGACGCCGAGGCGAGAAAGAAGGAACTGGTATATATGGGATCATCACCTTATTATCATGTGGATGTACTGCACAGAAGTGTTCCTTACTTGGTTCCCAGAGCTGCCGTACTACTCAGCGATATAGGCCGAGCCTATTACGACAGTCTGCAGATCAAGGGTGTTCCCCTGCATCAGTTCATCGTGACGAGTGTCCTCCGCACAAAGGAAGATGTGGCGAAGCTGAGGAACTATAACAGAAACGCCACAGAGAACAGCTGTCATCTCTACGGCACCACCTTCGACATCTGTTATAATCGTTACAAGACTGTCCAGCCTCCAGGTGAGAAACGCAGGATGGTGCAAAACGATACGCTGAAATGGGTGTTGGCTGAAGTACTGAACGATATGCGTAAGCAGGGTAGGTGCTATATTAAATATGAGGTAAAGCAGAGTTGCTTCCATATTACGACAAGGTAAGACAGTTGATAGTTCTTCGCATGGCGAAGCGGCAAAGACGAGCGGACAGTTGATAGTTGATAGTTGACAAATGTTAAATAGGAATATTTTCTGTCGTTTCCTTCTTCTTTCTTCGTGAAAAGTGTTACCTTTGCATCCGCATTTGAAAATGCCGATATGGCTCAGTTGGTAGAGCAACGCATTCGTAATGCGTAGGTCCCGGGTTCGAGTCCCGGTATCGGCTCTTTTCGAATCACGCTATCAAGCACGCTTTCAAACCATTTTAGTTTCGTTGCGGTAATAGCTCAGTTGGTAGAGCATTGGCTTCCCAAGCCGAGGGTCGCGGGTTCGAGTCCCGTTTACCGCTCCTTGCACTTAACCATCCATTCATTATGCCGGAAAAACGAACCACACGCGCATCTTTAGATACCTCGTACGGACATCTTCAACCACAGGCGCTCGATCTGGAAAGAGCGGTTGTAGGAGCACTGATGATTGACAAGGACGCATTCTCCATTGTCAGCGAGATCATCCGTGCAGAATCGTTCTATGACCCCCGTCATCAGAAAATCTACAAGGCCATTCAGACACTGAACATGGATGAGCGTCCGGTGGACTTCATGACCGTGATAGAGGAGTTGAAGCGGGATGGTGCGCTGGAGGAAATCGGCGGACCAACGTATATCGTGGAGCTGTCTTCCCAAGTGGCTTCTTCTGCGCATATCGAGTATCACGCCCGCGTGTTGGCTCAGAAACATCTTGCGCGTCAGCTCATCAGCTTCGCCAGCGTGATTGAGACGAAGGCATTCGATGAGACCGTTGATGTGGATGATCTGATGCAGGAGGCTGAATCATCGCTGTTCGAGCTTTCTCAGAAGAATATGCGCCAGGAGTACACGCAGATCGATCCTGTGCTGACTCAGGCTGTGGAGATCTTGCAGAAAGCAGCGGCCAACACCTCTGGTCTTACGGGTATCCCCACCGGCTTCACACGTTTGGACGATATCACAGCAGGATGGCAGGCTTCCGACTTAGTGATCATCGCCGGTCGTCCGGCCATGGGTAAGACGTCTTTCGCCTTGTCATTGGCCAAGAATATTGCGGTTGACTATCAGTATCCTATCGGTTTCTTCTCGTTGGAAATGAACAACGTGCAGCTGGTTAACCGTCTGATGTCGAACGTTTGCGAGATCTCCGGTAAGAAGATCCTGAACGGTCAGCTGGACGAAGAGGAGTGGAAACGTCTCGACCGCAATATCCGTAAGCTGCAAGGTGCACCTATTTATATTGATGATACGCCCGGAATGAGTATCTTCGAGCTGCGTTCGAAGGCCAGACGACTGGTGCGTGAAAAGGGTGTGAAGGTGATCATGATCGACTACCTGCAGCTGATGAATGCCAACGGTGCCAAGTTCGGTAGTCGTCAGGAAGAGGTGAGCACGATCAGTCGTTCGCTGAAGGGCTTGGCCAAGGAGCTGAATATTCCCATTCTGGCGCTCTCACAGCTGAACCGTAGCGTGGAGAACCGTGATTCCAACGATGGTAAACGACCGCAGTTGAGCGACCTTCGTGAATCGGGTGCCATCGAGCAGGATGCGGATATGGTGCTCTTCGTACATCGTCCTGAATACTACCATATCCTACAGGATGAGAAAGGTAATGATCTTCGTGGTATGGCGCAGATTATCATTGCCAAGCACAGAAAGGGTGCAACGGGTGATGTGCTGCTGAACTTCCGTGGTGAGTTTACACGTTTCCAGAACCCAGAGGATGCTATCATACCACCATCTGGATCGGGTGGAGGAGAGATCATCGGCAGTAAGCTGAATGACGAAGATGTTCCCTTCGCACCGCCTCCATCGCCGATGCCGTTCTAATCAGTAAGTTTTTCTGAAAGGTATTTGCCTGTGATGCTTTCATGACAGGCACATAACTGTTCTGGTGTTCCTGCGAATACCAGGTTACCTCCGCGGTCGCCGCCTTCAGGACCTAAATCAATGACGTAATCAGCACATTTGATCACATCCAGGTTATGCTCGATGACAAGGATGGAATGACCGCGTTCAATGAGTGCGTCAAAGGCACGAAGGAGTCGTTGGATATCATGGAAATGCAATCCCGTGGTGGGCTCATCGAAAATGAATAGGGTAGGCTCCGATTTCTCTTGTCCCATGAAATAGGCTAACTTCACGCGCTGGTTCTCACCTCCTGATAACGTGGAAGAACTCTGACCGAGCTTGATGTACCCAAGACCTACATCGTACAAAGGTTTCAGACGGTCGACAATGGCTTTCTGACCGTTCTCACTGAAGAACGTAATGGCTTCTGCAACGGTCATGCACAAGATGTCGTAGATACTCTTCCCGGCAAACAGTACATCCAGGATATCTTTCTTGAAACGCTTACCATGACAGGCTTCACAGGTTAACTCCAGATCGGCCATAAACTGCATCTCCACGGTAATCACACCCGTTCCCTTACACTCCTCACAACGACCGCCATCGGCATTGAACGAGAAATACTGGGGTGTGAAGCCCATCTGCTTGGACAAGGGTTGTTCGGCATACAGCTGGCGGATGGCGTCGTAGGCCTTGACATAGGTGGCTGGGTTACTGCGGGAACTCTTACCGATAGGGTTCTGATCAACCATCTCCACATGCTTCACACGCTGCCAGTCACCTTCCAGCGAGATGTATTCTCCGGGCTGGTCGGCCACTTCATTCATGTGTCGTTTGAGGGCAGGGTAGAGGATGCCTTTTACCAATGATGACTTACCACTGCCTGAAACGCCTGTAACTGCGGTCATTACGTTCAGTGGGAAGCGCACATCAATACCCCTTAAGTTATTCATCCTGCATCCTTTCAGCTCGATAGCCAGGTTCCAAGGACGGCGGGTCTGCGGTACTGGAATGCTTAGCTGCCGGGTGAGATACTGCATGGTGTAGGATTGCTTGGAAGCTGAGGATGACGAAGGGGTAGGGGGACCTTGGTAAACGACCTCTCCACCCAGTTCTCCGGCATCAGGACCGATATCGACCAGTTCATCAGCAGAGCGGATGATTTCCTCATCATGCTCCACAACAATCACGGTGTTGCCCAACGACTGCAGATCTTTCAACACCTGAATCAGCTTACCGGTATCTCTTGAATGTAAACCAATACTGGGTTCATCAAGGATATAAAGGGAACCAACCAGACTGGAACCAAGCGATGTGGTGAGATTGATGCGCTGACTTTCACCGCCTGAAAGACTATTAGAGGCTCTATTTAAGGTTAGATAGCTAAGTCCTACATTTACAAGGAATTGTAATCTGTTATTGATTTCCAAAAGTAAGCGCTTGCCAGTCATCGTATCATGCTCATCAAGCTGCAGGTTGTCGAACCATTCCTTCAGTTTCCCGATGGGCATCTCCACGAGGTTTGTCATGCTCATCCCGTTGATCTTCACGTAATCAGTTTCTTTCTTCAAACGGGTACCATGACACTCCGGACATACTGTTTTACCGCGGTAACGACTCAACATAACCCGGTACTGGATCTTATACTGATTCTCTCTCAGCATCTGGAAGAAGGCATCGATGGAAACACGTTCGTGCACATCGTGTGTGTCACTCGGCAGACCGTGCCAGAGCATGTCTTTCTGAGCGCGTGTCAATCGGTAATAAGGCTCGAAGATGGGGAAGTCGTCTTTCACGGCTCGGCGGCAGAACTCATCCTGCCACATCTTCATCTTGTCTCCATGCCAACACTGTACACATCCTTCGTACACGCTGAGCGAGGTGTTGGGGATGACCAATCGTTCATCAATACCAATGATGCTACCGAATCCTTCGCAGGTAGGACAGGCACCAAGGGGGGAGTTGAAGGAGAACATGTTTTCGTTAGGCTCCTCGAACTTCATACCATCGGCCTCGTAACGGGTAGAGAAATCGTAGCTGATGTTACTTGGTAAAAACATTAAACGACAAGCGCCATCTCCTTCATACAGAGCAGTTTCTGCAGAGTCGATAAGTCGTGAGATGACATCTTTTTCGGTGTCAGCCGACAAGCGGTCGATCAAGAGCCACATCTGGGTTTCACGACTCTCATTCATGACTTGTTCCAGTTGGTTGACAGCGTTCTCATCCTCGCTGAATTCATCAATACGATGGAACTCTCCATGGTAGAACATACGCACATATCCTTGCTGCAGATACATCTCAAGCTGCCGTTTCAACGTACGGTTTTCATGCATATGTACCGGAGCCATCACCACGAATTTCGTGCCTTTACCGTATTGCTTCATACAGTTCACGATGTCTTCCGTGGTGTGTTTTTTTACTTCAACACCGGAAATAGGAGAGTATGTCCTGCCAATACGGGCAAAAAGAAGTCGTAGATAGTCATAGATCTCAGTGGTTGTACCCACAGTACTGCGTGGATTTCGCGCAATCACTTTCTGTTCAATGGCAATGGCAGGAGGCAATCCCTTGATGTAATCGCAGGCTGGTTTTGACATTCTGCCTAAGAACTGACGGGCATAAGCGCTCAGGGATTCTACATAACGGCGCTGACCCTCAGCATACAACGTATCGAAAGCCAATGATGATTTACCGCTTCCTGATACGCCTGTAACGACAATCAGTTTGTTCCTGGGAATCTGTAACGAAATTCCCTTCAGATTGTTCACCCGGGCATTCTTGATCTCTATATAATTACTCATCTGCGATTCTTGTGATTGAATTTGCAAATATACGCATTTTCTCGCAAACAAGTACCACTTTCTCACTTTTTCTATCATCCCTTCGTTTTTTTTCATCATCTGAATGAATCATTCCCACGTTGGGAACAATTTATTCCCATGTTGGGAACATTTTATTCCCATGTTGGAAACAAATCCTTCTGTTGCTCTTATTATTGTTGCAGGGGAAGGATTAAACATGGACATCAGTATTGTTTATTTATCATAATGTCGATTAGGATGAAATTGATGTATATCATGTTTTAATGCAATTTAACCATTTCGCGCGTACAACTTATTGTATTTTTTTGTAATTTTGCATCGATTTGCGAATATAATTGAGTTATTTGACTGAGTATCAATATTTTAAGGTATTTTTGAGGTATAAAAGATGAGACAGCTAAAGATTCAGAAAAGTATCACCAACCGCTCAAGTGAAGCTCTTGACAAGTATCTTGTTGAAATTGGACGTGCACCATTGATCTCTATTGATGAGGAAATTGAGCTTGCACAGAAGATACGTAAAGGCGGACCAGAAGGCGAAGCAGCAAAGGATAAGTTGGTTACAGCCAACCTGCGTTTCGTTGTGTCCGTAGCAAAACAGTATCAGCATCAGGGCTTGACGTTGACAGACTTGATTGATGAGGGTAACATCGGCTTGATCAAGGCCGCACAAAAATTTGATGAAACACGTGGATTTAAGTTCATCAGCTACGCCGTATGGTGGATCCGTCAGAGCATCCTCCAGGCCATTGCTGAGCAGAGCCGTATCGTTCGTCTGCCACTTAACCAGGTAGGTAGCTTGAACAAAATCAACCACGAAATCAACCGTTTCGAGCAGGAAAACCAGCGCCACCCTTCTGTGAGCGAGCTGGCAGAAGCTACTCAGCTGGACGAGGACAAGATCGGTCAGAGTCTGGCAGCCGACGGTCATCATGTAAGTATCGACGCTCCTTTCCAGGATGGTGAGGACAACTGTATGCTGGATGTCATGCCCAGCGGCGATGACAGTCGTACCGACCGCCAGGTTGATCACGAATCCATGGCGCAGGAACTGAAAGCCGTCCTGTCGAAAGTATTGAAAGAGCGTGAAATCATCATTATCCGCGAGTGCTTTGGCATTGATTGCCATGAGAAAGGTCTCGAGGAGATTGGTGATGAACTGGGACTTACACGTGAACGAGTTCGTCAGATCCGTGAAAAGAGTATCGCCAAATTACGTGAAAGCGGAAATGCCAAGATACTCATGAAATACTTGGGATAAACAACGTGCCTCCTTCTTTCCTTTCACGACTGGTCATCATTCTTTTAGCCACTTCATCGTTAAGTGTGCATGCGAAGGATCAAATTGATACCATCGCCCTGAACCGTGTGTTCAACTACAGATCAGTCATGCAGAATGACATCGAGGGTACGACCATGAATGTCTATCTGAGATATCATCTGCGAACGGATAAGAAGAACAAACTATTACTCACCGTGCCTTCCATGTATGTACTGGCACGGAAGAACAACAGGGAGTTTGTGGGTGAGACCTACAGAAAGGTCAGATTCCTGGATGTGCAGGATTATGATGCCACCCTGCAGGTGGCCGTGGGAACAGTACCACGATATAAGTTCACCATGCCTACTGTGAGACTCTATCTCACCCCCAAACTCTATGATGTGACGCTGATTGGCGACCATCTCCTCTCCCCTTTTCATTTCAGGAACCGATCATTCTACCGCTATGGTGTCACGCTGCTAACAGATCAGCGCGTGGAAATCGTGTTCCGACCCAAGAAATACAACACGCAGTTGGTGAGTGGTAAGGCAATAGCCGACTACAACACTGGTCGAATCATCTCCGTTGAATTGTCTGGAGAATACGACATGATACGCTTCCATCTTCAGGCGGAGATGGGCGATTCCGGGGAACTGTCGTTGGTTCCCAAAAGTTGTGACGTGAACTGTGTGTTCAAGTATTTGGGGAATAAGATTACAGGCGATTTCCACACCGAAGCGAATCAGTTAGTGGAACTGCCTGACAGTATCGTCAACAGTCATAGTATGGCGTTGATGGATAGTATCAGACCGGTTCCCCTACCCTCTTTCATGCAATCAATCTATCACCAATACGACTCGCTGGATGCATTGACCGTTCCTACCACCAAGAAGAAGAAAAAGAACATGGCCAAGACCATCCTGTGGGATGCTGTGGGTGATAACCTGGTGAACCGCATCAAGGGAACCTTCGGTACCAACGACCAAGGCTACTACCGTATCTCCCCTATCCTCAATCCGCTCTATCTGGGCTATAGCGACCGTAAGGGTATCTACTACAAGATGAAGCTCAACGGCAGCTATGCGTTCACAGAGAACCAGCTATTGAGTCTTAATGCACGCCTGGGCTACCGCTTCAAGTTCCATGAGTTTTATTTCAGCGTACCGCTCAGATATACCTATGATAAGGAGAAACATGGCTATGTTGAATTGGAGGTTGGTAGAGGAAACAAGATAACGAGTTCCAATATCAGACAACAACTGAAGGAGGAATTCCCGGATCTGACTGATTGGGATCTCAATCAAAGCAGGTTGGATGATTTCCGCGACTCGTATGTTAAGATGCGTGCGAATCATGACATATCCGATCTGTGGAGTATCACAGCTGGTTATACCTATCATCGTCGTACGGCCGTTGACAAACAGTTCTTCCGCTCCATCAACATGCCTGTAGCCTATCACTCCATGGCTCCTATGATACAGACGCAGATACGCCCATGGGGATGGAACGGTCCGATCTTCACCTTGAACTACGAACAAGGCATCAAAGGAATCGGAAAGGCCAATATGGAATATGGACGAGTGGAGTTCGATGCTATCTGGCTCAGGAAGTTCTTCCGTCTGCGCTCACTGTCATTACGTGGTGGCTCGGGCTATTTCTTCCAGAAAGGGCATGATGCCTATTTCCTTGACTTCGAGAACTTCCGTGAAGACTATATGCCTGGCGGGTGGAACGACGACTGGACGGGTGAGTTCCTGTTGCTGAACCGTGAGATGTATAACACCTCGCGCTATTATGTCCGTGCCAACATGACGTATGAGTCACCGCTGATGCTGATGTCTCGACTCCCCATCGTGGGTAAGGTGATAGAGATGGAACGGGTGTATGTAAGCGGACTGCTCGTCGATAAGCTTCATCCCTATACGGAATGGGGATACGGCTTCACCAACCGGTTGTTCTCTATCGGAGCCTTTGTGGCTACGAAGAACTTCAAATACGATGGCATCGGTTGCAGAGTCGGACTGGAACTCTTCCGCGACTGGTAATACAAAACAACCTAAACCTATGAACCAGAAAGAACAACTAACCGTCTATAAGGCAAGTGCAGGAAGTGGTAAGACTTTCCGTCTTGCTTGTGAGTACATCAAGCTACTCATAGACAACCCTATACGATACCGTCATATCCTTGCTGTTACCTTCACCAACAAGGCAACCGAGGAGATGAAGCATCGCATCCTGTCGCAGCTCTACGGCATCTGGAAGAAACTTTCCTCTTCGGATGAATATCTCAAGGAGGTGATGGTGAGTCTGCAGATTGACCAGGATATGGCTTCCAAGAAGGCGGGTATCGCCCTGCACCAACTGTTGCACGACTACAATTATTTCCGTGTGGAAACCATCGACAGCTTCTTTCAGACGGTACTGCGCAACCTGGCCAGGGAGCTGGATCTCACAGCGAACCTGCGGGTGGAACTCAATGACGACCAGGTGGAGGAACAGGCTGTTGATATGCTGATTGAGCAACTGCAGAAAGACGATCTGATCCTGAAATGGCTCATCAGCTATATCGAGCAGAGCATTGAGGAAGATAAGTCGTGGAACGTCATCGGACATGTGAAGAAATTCGGTAAGACCATCTTCAGGGAGTATTACAAGAGTCATAGTGAGGAACTCAATGCGCGTATTGCTCAGAAAGGTTTCTTCAAACAATATGTCAAGGAACTGGAGTCGTTGCGCGCTCAGGCCAAGAAGACCATGAATGACATGGGTGACCAGTTCTTTAAGGTTATCAATGAACACGGTCTTACACCCGACAGCTTCGCCAATAAGAACAGAGGTATCTCCAGCTATTTCAAGAAGCTACAGGGTAATGATTTCAGTAATAAGACATGCTTTAATGCTACTGTAGAGAAATGTCTTACTGACAGTGAGAAGTGGACCAGTAAGAGCAGTCCTGACCGCACCACCATTCTTTCTTTGGCAGAAAGCACCCTGATACCGTTGCTGACGGAAGCAGAACGCATCCGTATGCAGCAATGGAAGGTATACCTCTCGGCCGATTGTACGCTCAAGCATCTGAATCAGCTTCGTCTGCTCAGTAATATCGAGCAGCAAGTAAGAAAGCTCAACGAGGAAGCCAACCGGTTTCTGTTGAGCGATACCCAGCAGTTCCTGAATGATTTGATAGACGATAGCGACAGTCCGTTTATCTTCGAGAAGATCGGTGCCCAGCTGGAGCATATCATGATTGATGAGTTCCAGGACACCAGTACGGTACAATGGAAGAACTTCAAGCTGTTACTCGAGGAAACGATGAGCCGTGATGCCAGCGAACTGCCACCGAACGTCATCCGTAACATGATCGTGGGTGATGTAAAACAAAGCATCTACCGCTGGCGCAATGGCGACTGGCGGTTGCTGAACGGTATCGACAAGCAGTTCAAACAGGGTGCTCATCAGCTCTATACACATCATCTCGACAAGAATTATCGTTCCTCGTCTCATGTGGTTCACTTCAACAATGCCTTCTTTATGCAAGCTTCAGAACTGGAACACGACAGCGAAAAGGAACTGAATGCAGAGGGAGCCGCCGAGCTGCAGCAAGCCTATGCAGATGTGAAACAGATTTGTTTCCAGGAACAGTTCCGTGAGTCCGGCATGGTTAGAATAACCCTTTTACCTCAGACAGACTATGATGAAGAGGTGATGAAGACCTTAGGCAGCTATGTGGATGAACTGATGGAACGGAAGATCCCGCAGCAGGATATTGCCATCCTGGTGAGAAGTAACCGCTATATCCCTAAGATCGCCGATTATTTCTTGCAGACACGACCCGATGTGACCATTATCAGCGACGAGGCCTTCCGTCTGGACGCTTCACTGGCTGTATGTACTTTGGTCAGTGCCATGCAACTGCTCATCCGTGAAAACGATCAGTTGGCTCGTGCCAGTGTTGAGAAAGCCTATTATACTATTCACAAGGCACCCTTGGGCAGTCTGCTCGACGATGCCCGGACCACCCTACTCCATCTGCCCATGGTGGATATGGTGGAACAACTGTACCAGCTGTTGCAGCTCAGTAAGCTGAACGACCAAGGTGCTTACCTTTGCACTTTCTTCGACAAAGTGAATGACTTTGTGACTGATAATGGTACAGATATTGAGGGATTCCTCACGCTATGGGAAGAGAGCATTCATGAGAAGACCATCCCCAGCGACAACAAAACAGGTATTAGAGTGATCAGTATCCATAAGTCGAAGGGGCTGGAATTCAAGCATGTTATCGTCCCCTATTGCGATTGGCGTCTGGAGTTAGGTGGAACCCTTTGGTGCCAGCCCACAGCAGCGCCCTACAACCAGTTACCCCTTGTACCGGTTGATTATAGCGGTAAGCTGAAAGACACCATCTACGAGCAGGATTATGTCTTTGAGCACCTGCAGAACTGCGTGGATAACCTCAACCTGCTCTATGTGGTCTTTACCCGTGCCAAGGAAAACCTCTTCGTGATTGGTCGGAGGGACGCTACAGGAACAAGGAGTATGCTCATACAACAGGTACTTGACAAGCTGGAGTTAGACGGTGCCCGGAAAGAGATGCCTGAAGAGAAAGACCAGCCTATCCGCTTTGAATACGGATCATGGTCGGCTGATGCTCCATCAGACAAGAAAAAGGATCTTTCTTCCAACGTATTCCTCAAGCAGTCCGAACCCATGCATATAGATGTGGAGAGTTACGACAGTCGTGTGGACTTCCGTCAGAGTAACCCCAGTAAGGACTTTGTCGATGATTCTTCATTAACCGACGAGGAGCGACAGCGCAATCAGTACGTCAAGATGGGTAATATCCTGCACCACCTGTTCTCGCAGATCCGTACCACGAAAGATATTCCTGGCGTATTACGGCAACTGGAATACGATGGTGTGTTGTATGATGAGGAGATCTCTGCTGAGAAGATCAAAACGATGCTCGAGAAACGCTTAACCCATCCAAAGGTAAGTGATTGGTTCTCTGATAAATGGGATTTATTCAATGAATGCAGTATTATCCGTACAGACGAGCACGGAGAACTTGTGGAACGCCGTCCTGACAGGGTGATGACAGACGGTGAACGAACCATTGTAGTTGACTTCAAATTCGGTGGTCAGCGGGAGGAATACCACCAGCAGGTGCGTGAGTATATGCAACTGTTGCAGCAGATGGGTCATCCCCAGGTAGAAGGTTATCTGTGGTACGTATATAGTAATCAGATCAAGGAGGTGAACGTATGAAGACATTCCTGGAATTCGTCGCAGAAGACATCATCAAGAAACATGGAACAGAGCTGTCGAGAATCGCAGTGGTGTTCCCCAACAAACGTGCCTCATTGTACCTGAACGGCTACTTAGCCAGCTTGGCAGGGAAACCCTTATGGAGTCCTGCTTATGTCACCATCAGCGACTTGTTCCGTCAGCAGTCGGATTTGATGGTGGGCGACTCGGTGAAACTCATTTGTGAACTCTACAAGAGCTTCATCCAATGCACGGGTATCGAGGAGACGCTCGACCATTTCTATGGCTGGGGACAGCTGTTATTGGCTGATTTCGATGATATAGACAAGAATATGGTGGATGCCGATCAGGTATTTGCCAACCTGCGAAACCTGCATGAGCTGGATAGTGTTGACTATCTCTCAGACGAGCAGAAGCGCATCCTCAGGAAGTTCTTCAGTAACTTCACCGACGATCATCAAACCACACTCAAACGGAAGTTCCTTGAACTGTGGAGTCATTTCAGCGAGATCTATCATGATTATCGCAACCGTCTCCGTCAGCAAGGTCTGGCCTACGAAGGAATGCTCTATCGGGAAGTAACCGAGAATGAGCAGTTGTCATTGTCGTACGACCATTACATCTTTGTGGGATTCAACTTGTTGCAGAAGGTTGAACAGAAACTGTTCCAGACATTGAAGGATGAGCAGAAGGCCTCGTTCTACTGGGATTTCGATCATTATTATATGAAAGGAACGCGCGATAGGTTGCTCCCTGAGAACGAAGCAGGGCATTTCATCTCATCTTATTTATCACGCTTCCCCAACGAACTCGACAGTAGCGATCCCGTTATCTACAACCATCTCAACCACGACAAGCAGGTAACGTTTATCAGTGCCCAGACCGAGAATGTGCAGGCACGCTACATCAGTCAGTGGCTCCAGGAAGAAAACCGTATAGCCGACGGCAGGAAAACGGTCATTGTGATGTGCGATGAATCCATCCTCCCCACAGCTGTCCACTGTCTTCCCCCGTCGGTCGAAGAGATGAATGTCACCACGGGCTATCCTTTGCAGCATGCCCTCATCAGTTCGCTGGTGAAACATGTAGTCAACCATCATCTCTATGGGGGAAGGAGGACCTATAAACAAGTGATGCGGCACCCGTATTACTCCCTGCTCACTGCAGCTGAGACACCAGTAACCATCAGTCATGCAACGCCTTCCACGCTCAATGCCCATCTGCTGAACGTGGTCCGTGCAGTGGCTATGGATGATTCCCACTCACAGTTCGAGCAGGAAGCGATCTTTAGGATGTACACCTTACTGAACCGTCTGCAGAACATCCTCACCACCGACCAGCTCGATATCGACCTGGTAACCTACCAGAAAATGCTGAACCAGCTCATCGCCAGTACATCGATTCCTTTCCATGGAGAACCGGCAAGAGGTATTCAGCTCATGGGCGTACTCGAAACCAGGAACCTCGACTTCGATCATGTGCTCATTCTCTCGTGTCAGGAAGGGAACATGCCCAAGGGCGTGAACGATTCCAGCTTCATCCCCTACTCCATCCGCAAGGCCTACGGACTCACCACCATCGATCATAAGGTGGCGGTATATGCGTATTATTTCCACCGACTCATCCAGCGGGCAAAGGACGTAACCATCCTCTATAACAACTCCACAGAAGACGGTCATACGGGCGAGATGAGCAGGTTCATGCTCCAGCTCATGGTAGAGAGTAACCTGAACATCGAAAGGAAAACGCTGCAGACAGGTCAGGAACAGACTCCCCTGAATCCCGACCCCATAGAAAAGGCGCCAGAGGTCGTTACCAAGCTCCGCGCCATCGCCCAGAAAGGCTTCTACCCCACCTACATCAACCGCTATCTCCGCTGTCAGCTGCAGTTCTACTACAACGATATCGAAGGCATCCGCGAGCCTGACGAGATGGATGAAGAGAAGATAGACAACCGTACCTTTGGTAATATCTTCCACAAAGCCTCGGAGTATCTGTACACGAAGATGCGGCGCAGCGACCTGATGATCATGCCTGAAGACATTGAGTTCATACAGAAGAACCCGCAGGAGATAGAGATGGCTGTTGACAAAGCTTTCAAGGAAGAGGTGTTTGATAAACGACAAACGCCCACCGGTGCACAGAATGATCTGAACGGACTCCAGCTCATCAACCGTGAGGTGGTGATTCATTACCTGAAACGACTGCTCAGGATAGACAAACAATTAGCGCCTTTCCAGGTAATCGGACTTGAAGAGAAGGTAGATGGCATCATGGAGATCAATACTTCTGCCGGAAAGATGACCGTCAAGATGGGCGGAATCATCGACCGTTTAGATATGGTATGGGACCAGGAAGCGGGAACCCAGCGAATACGTGTGGTTGATTACAAGACCGGCAGTAAAGCGCTCACATCGAAGATCAACACGGTGGAGGAAATCTTTGAGCAACCCATCGTTCCGCAGAAACATGCCAACTACTATCTGCAAACCATGTTGTACTCCCTTTTTGTACAACACGATGCGAAACACAATAAGAATCATCTGCCCGTAGCACCCGCATTACTGTTCATACAACACTCAGGGGCCGACGACTATGATCCGATTCTGCCCATGGGGAAAGAGAAGATGAAGGATATCAGTCGGTATGAGGAACCGTTCAGCAAGGGTATCCAAGAGGTGCTCACAGAGATCTTCGAGCCGTCAGTACCCTTCAAGCCTACTGCCGACCGCGCCATATGCGCCATCTGTCCCTACCGTCAGTTCTGCGGTTTATAACTACCGCATGGATTCCTCCACGAAGCACAGCGGAAGGAGATCGCGTATCGTATCAATCACATACACGCCCTTCGTACCGTAGAGGTAGATCTTCATGGGCTTACCATACCGCTGCTCTATCTCGAGGATTACCTGACGACAGGAGCCGCAGGGAGAAACAGGATCTTCGGTAAAGCCTTTGTCATTACGGGCAGCAATAGCGATGGCCTCTATCGACAATTCGGGATGCTGTGCCTGTGCGGCAAAGATGGCCGTACGTTCTGCACAGAGCGTTACGGGGAAGGCCGCATTCTCCTGGTTGGCTCCAATGATTTCAGAACCATCTTCCAATCGTATGGCCGCCCCTACCCTGAAGTGTGAATAGGGAGAATAGCTGTTGTCAGTAGCCTGCATGGCTTTCTGCACCAGCCGCTGTTCCGCCTCGTTCAGTTCCTCCAACTGACAGAACCGCACTTCTTGTTTTATTTCTATCGTTTTCATATTTAATAGTTTTTATTTTGTGGGCGCGAGGGCGCGGAGGTACGGGGGTACGAGATATGCTTCGCTTCCGCTCCCCTCCTTATGGAGGGGTTAGGGGGTGGCCTCATAGCACCCCGCATCCGGCTCCTCATCCCTCCTTCGTCCGTCACGGTCGGTGGGCAGTGCAGTGGCTTTATCAGCCCTACCAATAGCCGTAGATTTCTCAGACAAGTGGAAGTCGTAGCGCTGCTTATCAATGTCCACCAGCATGAACAACTTCTCACCGCTGATGGCTGCCGTATCCTTCACCTCCTCCCACAGGATATTGGTGAAATGCGTTGAGTCGTCCACCTCAGGCGTTCTCAGGATGGAATGGGCGAACGTATAGTTGAATGTAGTCGAGTCGTTCTGTGCCCCCATGATCACATCCTCGGCGTAGCCCGTAATAATCGAGTTCATGCAGTTCAGCTGTTCCAGTGGGTGTTGCGCATCAGCAGCAAACAGCAAGGCCGGTCCTCTATTGCTATCAAAGGGATAGAACTGCGCCAACGTACAGTGGTTAAGACTGACGTCCCCACCGAGAATATCCAGACAAGCCCCGAGGGTATTGGTCAACTGACAGTTCTCCAGCGTTACCTTTGCATTCACGGCACTCAGTCCTGCTCCTTGACAGTTATGAACCATCACGTTCCGCATGGTCAGCTTCTGTCGGTCAACCGCTGCAGAATCGCACACAATCCCATTAAACGTACTATGTATATCCGTATATTCCAGTACATTATCATACGAGCTCTCGTAGATATGTATTCCCTGCCACTGTCCGCTCACCATGTCATACGGCAGGTAGTCGAACATCCTGTCCATCCTGTCGCCACGCAGCACCACATTCGCCTCGGCCGTACCCTCCGTAATCAGGCGTCCGTACACCTCCAATCCGCTGTTCCCATGGAAATAAACGGTCTTCCCAGCCGGTATCCGTAGCGTAGCCCCCTCGTCCACGCGCATCATACCGTAGATGATGGTGGGTTTGGAACCCTCTAGAACCAGTTCGTCCTTCACCGTTACGTCACTCAGAATATCCGCATCCCATGTGTAGGCATTCAGATTCACCTTCTGTACAGCCCCGCTTTCCAGGGTGAACACCAGGTTGTCTTCGAGTATCTGCGGATCAGGATATCCATTCTCTGGCGATGTCAGTTCCACGAACACCCGGATACTATCCTTATTGCGAATCTCAAGGTTATGCGTTTGATAGCCCGCCGACTGTCCTAAGTAGACACCATCCACATTCACCCTGTAGCCCGTTTGGTTACCGTTTGCCAGTCGTACATCCGTACACCTGATGCCTTCGCCTGAGCGGTTAAACACCCAGAACGTACGCGTACTCGATGGAATTCTCGAGAACACCGTGTCCATCTTCACCGTGTCGGTGGAGAATGTGAGGAGATACGACGGGGATGTCGTAAACGAGTCATCGTCAGTACATGCCACACAGAGCATGACTGTCAAGAGGAATTGGATCAGATATCTACATTTCATTATACCTATAACGCAGTTTCCCCCTCGTTTATTGTACCACAACAAGTGTTTAGAGGTTTTTACACTCCTCCATCCACAGCGTACTCATCGCATCAGACGGCATACGCCAGTCGCCTCTGGGTGACAGACTCACGCTACCCACCTTCGGTCCGTCGGGCATACACGAGCGTTTGAACTGCTGTGAGAAGAACCTTCTTACGAACGTGGTGAGCCATTTCTTGATCGTATCATCATCGTATTTCCCTTCGAATGCATGCTGAGCCAGCAGGAAGATCTTTCTGGGTGAGAATCCGAAGCGCAGGAAGTAATAGAGGAAGAAGTCATGCAACTCATACGGTCCCACCAGATCCTCGGTCTTCTGCTTGATATTTCCTTTTTCGTCAGCCGGTGTCAGCTCGGGCGAGATCGGTGTATCCAGCACATCGAGCAGCACCTCTGCCCCCTTCTTGTCATCTCCTTCCATCTCCTCAGCCACGTAGCGCACCAGGTATTGGATAAGCGTCTTGGGCACACTCGCATTCACGCCGTACATCGACATATGGTCACCGTTGTAGGTAGCCCATCCCAAGGCCAGCTCACTCAGGTCGCCCGTGCCCACTACGAAGCCACCAAT
The DNA here is from genome assembly GCA_017651265.1 of Prevotella sp. Lineage (GTDB taxonomy): Bacteria > Bacteroidota > Bacteroidia > Bacteroidales > Bacteroidaceae > Prevotella. The sequence goes on from JAGCDO010000011.1 coordinate 47,629, forward strand.
CTGGTTCGTCAAGTCCATCAGAATCTGCGTACGCTCCCTTGCCTGCGCATTCTCGTAGGTCACATCATGCACCTTCGGGTCATGACCGATATCCTCAAAGTGCTGCATGACCGCCTTGGCGATATTGATCTCCTTGATGGTCACCCCGAGGTTCTCCATCAATGCGATGGCATTATGATAGGTGCGGTCGGTGGTACCGAATCCCGGCATGGTCACGCCGATGATTCCCTTGCGCGACAGTCCGAGCTTATCGAACGTCTTCACGCAGACCAGCAGCGCCAGCGTACTGTCCAGACCGCCGCTGATGCCCAGCACCACGTTCTTACTGTTCGTATGCAGAATACGCTTCGCCAGTCCGCTCACCTGAATATTCAGTATCTCGTCGCAGCTGTTCTTCATATCCTTACTTTGCGGAATGAACGGATGAGGATCAATCTCGCGCAGCAGGACAAAGTCGCGCGGTGTAATGGAATGTGCATCCAAGATCGAAGCCACATTACCGCGTTGTGCATTCACATACGTACTGTTTGTTCTTCGTTCAGCCCGTAAGCGTTCAATATCAATCTGCGAGATGATCAGCTGTTCATTCATACTGAACCGTTCAGCCTCTGCAATCAGTCGTCCGTTCTCGTAGATCATTGCATTACCGCCATACACCACATCCTGCGTACTCTCGCCGAAACCGCTTCCGCTATAGATATAGCCCGTAATGGTACGAGCACTCTGCTGAGCCAACAACGACTTCAGGTAATCGTGCTTACCAATCAGCTCATCACTGGCAGAGAGATTGAATATCAGGTCGGCCCCCGCCAAAGCCAGTCGGTTACTTGGTGGTGCAGGAGCCCATACATCCTCGCATATCTCGATACCCAAGATAGCACCGTCGCACGTACGGATCAGCTGCGGTTCCCTTGACACCGTAATCCTCGTACCCGCAAAGCGGATCTCCGTAGGATGCAGATCCTGCGACGAAGCGAACTACCGTTTCTCATAGAACTCACTGTAGTTCGGCAGATAAGTCTTGGGAATCAGTGCCAGCAGATCACCTTTCTGGATCACCGCAGCGCAGTTCAGCAGCAGGTCGCCCACGATAACAGGCAAGCCCACAATCGCTATCACGTCAAGTTTTCTGGTGAAGTCGAGCAACATCATCACCGCTGTTTCCGACTGTTCCAGCAGTGCGTGCTGTCGGAACAGGTCCTGACAAGTATAGCCTGTGATAGACAATTCAGGGAATACGATAACCTCCACGCCCTTGCCCTCAGCCTGGGCAATCATGCTCTCTATCTGCTGGGTATTGTAAATACAATCAGCCACCTTCACTTGAGGGATAGCCGCAGCCACTGTGATGAATCCGTTTTGCATGCTCTTTCGTATCGTTAGTTTAACCTATGATACCGCAAAGATAAAGCAAATAATTGAAAACACCAAATAATCCCCCGAAAAACGAGGTTTTACTCCGATTGATACTGTGGGATGAGACCTTCAAACAATTAGTGACCTGTTTGGCGACGGAGTAAGCGTTGTTCATTTGTGATGGAGGGTTGATCATATTGTCTGAACATCTCGTCCGTCCATTCATCAACAAGTACGTCGGGCAAAAGGAGGGAGCGATAGCGAGTCAGTAGTTCGTTGACGGTCGGCATGAGCGAACGGAGTCCTTGGAGGTCCTGGTGTACCACTGAGCCACAGATGTTGTAGAACGTTTCAATCAACTTCTTGGCTGTTGACGATTCACTGTTGTGACTCCTGGCATAGATATCGCCAGTTGGTGAACCCCAAACAAAATGAAAACTCATAGTCCTATGGTCGAAGAATGACGGCATCACAGGAATAGGCATATTGGGATTTCTGACGATATAAGTATCAACCAAGTCAGAATAGACCTTCGGATCCATGTGCACGGCGGTATAGACAGCCAGCAGATGAAGTCGTTGGATAGAGTCGTAGGCAGCCACATCCACTTTCATCTTAAATGGTCGCACCACGCTTTTCCCGAGTGTGGGATAGTTGGGATGTACATCGTTACACTTCAGCAGAACCAGAGCTGTGTCCTTTACGTCATAGGTAAGGGCAATAGGACCATCGTTAGGAGACAAGACCATGAAAAGATTATCATGTTTTGGGCAAGTATTCTGCATCTTCCACTGCTGCTCGTAGTAGTCATTTCTGATATGATCCCTTTCCTTTTGCTCCTCCTCGGTGGTTGCTTCGCCGGAGAATATCGGTTGATGACCCCCTGTCAGCCATTCCTTCGCTTCTAGATTACCTTCGTAGCGGAAGGTCTCGATTGTGTTTTTGATATACTCCACTCCCTGACGGTATTTCAACATGGAGCTGGCTTCCAAACGGTCAGTCTGCTTACCTTTGTTCGTCTGTGCCGTGGCCATACTTGTTATGAGTACCAGCACGACAATGATTATACTTTTCTTCATAGGTCGATTCGTTTTAGTAACATGTTTTTAGTGGTGGCTCTCTTATAACCATATATTAACTTCTTTCATCAAGACGTTGTACTTTTTCTTTTGGTAGTCAAGTGTCTGGGTTTTAAAGCCAACATACGAAATGCGGACCTTGTCCTTTTTGTTTCTGAACTTCATGGTGAATTTGCCGTTGTTGTCGGTAATGGTAGCTTCTATGATGCGACCGTTCTCGTCTATCTCACAGACGGTTGCTCCCATGAGAGGTCCCATATCGTCTCTCACAACACCACTTATGGTATAGCTAGTTCCCAACGGTTCATTCGTTGCTTTTTTGGTTGTGATCTCAATCACACCATTTTCACCTTGCAGACTATAGACGGCCGTTGCCGCAGCATCCTTTAATACCGTCTTCGTCTTGATGTCGTCAGGGTTGATGTCCGAAAGTTTACCATGGAAGCGAGCACCATCCACAATGATCATCGGCTCATCATTTTTTCGACGCTTCGGAGGAAGTTGTAAGAGAACTCTTGGGAAATGCTTACTGATGGAATCCTGCACTTCTTCACTCATGTCGCCACGGATAGTCAGTTCGTCAATCTGCAGGTTGTAGAACCACTCTGGCAGTACCACTTCGTCGGTAAATTCCAGTCGTAGTTTTTTGACATGTGGCAAATCCTTAAGGAAGTCAGGCACTCTTCTCACACGCAATTGAATGCCATCAGAATATTGCTGGTTATCTTTTGCCACGAGACTTTTCAAGATAACATCATCGCTTTCCATCTGTCGTACCACCCACCCCATCTTGGGCGTGAGGGCACGCGTCTCTTTATCCACCTCGGTACCGATAAAGCCAGCAATAAGTTGTAGTGGCGTTTCAAGTTTAACACTACCATCGGCAATATCGATGATTTGGTATTTAAAGTCCACATACACCCGTTCCGAAGGCATCGACTCCGTATGCGCCACCTCATCGAGTGTCACCCCGTTCTCGTTAGGGAAGAACTTGAGTATCCATCCATCTAATTGGGTAGGTTCACGGAAGTCGCAACCGCCACCAATCAGTTTGTTAGGATCAGTCTTCTTCACCATGTTCTTCCAGAATTTCTGGTTAGGGTTCCCATTGGATGCCATCACGAACTCCTTCAGGATGGGCTTCAAACTATTGATCCATTCTGTCATGTCATACTGCTCCAGTTGCTGCGTCTTATCCAACACCTTCTGCCAGTCATCAGGTGTTCCTTTGAGGGTGATGTTCGGAATGCCACAGGCCAGATAAACAACGATAAAATCAAAATAGTTTTTCATGGTTTCCATCAGCGTGATCTGCGAGGTGATGCGCTCGGTTACGCCAGTGGTGGAGAAGTCGGCTGTGATGGTCTTGGCAATGTCGCCTTTGGTGTTCTCGTGGATTCTTGCTGTGAAGTCAGACAGGATCTGTTCCCAGTCTGTTTCCTCCGTGAGCAAATCCTTGTCAGTCTGTACTGCCAGATCCATTTTCCCATCATGACTCACAATCATGTCACGCATCTCCTCCGCATGGGCATCCACATAACGGGCGAATCCCTGACTGATCAGCACCCATATCATGTCGGGTGAGAGCACGAGCGGACGGTGTTCTGCATAAGCACGCACAACCGTTTTGAAGAAAACATCCTTCCCTGTGAAGGTATAGAAAAACTCGTCATCAGAAAAGCTTCGGGCAATGATGGCGTGCGTATCACCAGGCACGCCTTCATCACGGAGGATGCCATAAAGCGCAAAAGCACCACTCTTCAGAGATTCCTCCATGGGATAATCATCTTCTATCGGCTTCAGGTCCTCGTCAACCACAAAGGTGATGCTACCCTTCGACTTTTGGAGGATGCCGTTGCTGTTCTGTGCCGTGGCCATACAGGAGACGAGCGCAAGTGTAAAAATGGTAATACTTCTCTTCATAGATTAATTGGGTTCATTTATAGATGTTAGTATTTAGAGTAATCAGTATAATTCCGTACTCAACGTACCATCGAAGCTGATGGGATCGCGGTTCAGCGATCGTACGCGAATGATGGCCTTACCTGTGTCGTAGAGTTCCATCACATAGTGGTATTTGTCCTCACGCGTTCTCACGTCGATATCTATCTGCGTGTATTTCTTCGACTTGGGGATGCTTGTCTTATAACTCAGCACCGGTTCCTCGAAGTTCAGACCAATCGAGGGTGAAATCGTTGATGATACACGAGCCTGCCCTAAATAAGGCAGATAGCTGTGCAGCGTATCGCCTCGCAGTTCCAGGTAGAAGTCGGGCGTCACTGTTCTCGTCCCATAGCGCATGGTGTTCATCGTATGCACGTTGATACGCCAATGTTTCTCGGCAATGGCATCGGCTACAGTCCCCTTGCCTCTCTCGGTCCAATACGTATGACAATAACATAGAGACATATCACCACTCTTCGTTCGTTTGACGTCGAATTCCACATCTTCCTTGTCATTGAACTTCAAGACATAATCAATGGTATCTGTGCCGTTCTGGTGGAACTCGTACATATGACTCTCCATGGCATTCTTGCTCAGATTATTGATGACAGAGCAGATAGAATCAACCACCTCATCTTTAACCATTTCTTTGATTCCGCACATGGTATGCCTAAGCTTCGAATTCTTTTCACCGAAGTACGTCTGGTCATAGACAAGATTCATACCCTTTTTTCGCAGGTAATCCTCCAACTGTTGCAGCCGTGGATGGGGTTGTCCCATTCTCTTCATGTCTGGTTGTTCTGACAAAGAAAGATCGGTCATCCGATGTCCATGACGGTATTCGGCTTTGCCGTCAATAACATGAAAGCGCGCAAAATCCCAGATAGCGTCTTGGTTAATATCATCATGACGAAATACCAATTCGTACTTGATGGTATCCACCCCGTTCTTATGATACTCGAAGCGATAGCTCTCTGATGCCACCTTACTCACCTGAGCAAAGATGTTACGAATGTAGTCAGTCATCACATGTCCATCTTGCTTCTGGAGGTAGGCATCCAACTCACTGAGGCGTGCATCCGCTGTCTGACTGAATGCCGTTGTTGCCCATGCTATTAACAATATGAATATATATCGCTTACCCATAATCAGTTATTCAATTTATCTTCAATAGCTTGTTGAAGTCGTTTACCCCTCATACGAATCTGCTCTTCATGCTCTGTCATGGCCACAAGCGGATCTTGTTCTATAGAGAATTCAGCATCATTTGTAGGTTCTTCAGCGGTGGGAATCAGTTCAACCAACTTGGTAACAGTCTGCGGTTGCTTCTTCACCGACTTCCTGACGGGTTGCACCCTTGCCTTAGCTACCGTTTGCTTCGGTTCCTCCACAACAGGTTCTGGCGTTTCCACCACAGGTTGTGATGTTTCAACGGGCTCAGTAACCGCTGCGGGCGATTCCACCTGCTGCTGGGGAGTTTGCTCCTCCATCTGCTGCGCCACAACAGGTTGCTGGGTTGACTGCTCTTGTGTGAAGTGGAAGACCAAGAACAAGGCGATGCAGGCAGCGGCAGCTACGGCAGCATAGATCCACAGACGATGATGCTTGGCGGGCGACAGCTCTTCCTCCAAACGTTGCAGCAGGCGCTCGTTCAGGTCATCAGGCAAGGCTTGCAGTTGCTGCTCCCGTCTGTTAACCGCTTCGCGCAGGTTCTTATCGTTATTGAGTTCGTTCATCATTCAAAGAGATTTAATCATTCGATAGAGTTTCTTACGGATACGACTCAACTGGGAGCCGACGGTAGAGGTAATGGAGCCCGTGACAAAAGCGATGTCGGCAAGACTCATATTGTCGTAGTAGAACATGCTCACGATGGCCTGCTCGTGCGATGGCAGCTTTTCCAAGGCCTGTTCCAACTGTTGTATCGTCTGTTCGTCCTGAGGCTCTTCATCGGATGCCGCCAGACTGTTACTCAGCTCGTGGTCGTCCATCGATACGATGACAGGACTCTTCCCTCTGATGAAGTTCAGCGACTCATGGTAAGCAATGCGGTTGAGCCATGTGGCCAGTGTGGCCTGTTGCGGATTATAACCCTCTATGCCCCGTAGGGCTTTGACGAACACATCCTGATACACCTCTTCGGCATCCTCACGCAGCGGTACAATACGCTGCACCATGCGAAACACCATCGGACCATAGGTTGCGAGCAACTGCTGGCATGCTGCCGACTTTCGCTGTCGCAGTTCACTGATCAGAATGGTTGTTTCTTTTTCCATGTAAATGCCTTCTATCTATATGTACACACAAGATAGAAAATTATTGCAATTATTCTGAACTTTTTATCGAATTTCTTAAAACACCGGCCGAGAGAGCGGGAATGGATAGCACCACATCGTTCCCGTCTATCGTAGCATTGGACTTCTTCAGCGCAACGGCATTTTTGTTTTCCATACTATTAGCTACAGTCAGTGACCCCGGGGCATAATACGCATATTCAGCCCCCGACACACCCTTCCAATAGCCTTTGATGCGCAGGGTGGCCGATTGCTCCGTGGGGTTCACCACCTTCACAATCACATCGGCACCATTCTCCGACATCGTGGTACTCACACTGATATCACCCGTCTCACCGCTGTGTGCCAGACGGTACTTCGAGAAATGATCATACCAAAGCTCTGTTACCTGACAGTTCGGTGCCTTGAACAAATCCTTATAGTCGAAATTGATGAACGCATTATTCCAGTCGGGCGCATCCGTACGACGGATGAACAAGGCCGCAGCACCCATCGCCACCACATCACGCTGTTCGCACATATTGAGGAACCCACCTGCAAACAATCCCGTACGCCAGTCGATACTGTTCAGGTTCCACTCAGAGATAAACAGTTTGATGTTCGGATTCGGTCCGTTGGCAATCATCTCCGCATAGCGGTCGTACTGCTGTCCTAAACGCACAGGCCCCGTGGCATAACCGCCCTGTTGCTCATAGTGGTGCAGACTCAGATAGTCGAAATAGTTACCGCTTCGTTGGATGAACTGCTCATCCTCGCGGAACCCGCCACAAGCGATGATCTTAATCGAAGGATCAATCTTCCGCATCGCCGTACTGAAGTCGCGTACGCACTTCTCATAGCGGTCTATACCCATCTCCCACATCTCATTGTCTATCTCCCAATACTTTACGTTATACGGTTCCGGATGACCGTTGGCTGCTCGCTTTGCACCCCATTCATCCGTGGCAGGAGCATTACAGTAGCGCACCCAGTTCACCGCATCCTGCAGAATCTGGTCGTACTCCTCAGCAGGACGTTCGAACTTCACGCTCACCACGATGATCGGTTCCGAATTCACCTCACGACAGAAGCGGATGAACTCATCCGTACCGAAGCAGTTCTGGTCGTAATCCATCCACATCCAGTGTGCCCAACGCTCACGGTTCTCCTGCGGACCGATACCCCATTTCCAGTCGTACTGGGCCACGTAGCCACCACCTGGCCAGCGCAGACAGGTGGGATGCAACTCTTTCACGGCTTGCAGGATGTCGGGACGGAACCCGCCCAGATTCTTACCCGTCTGCGTGGTCATCGTCGCCATATCCACCTGCACCGTTCCGTTCTTCACCATAATGACGAAGTCGCAGTCGCAACTAAACCTGGTGATCCTCTTGGCGTTCTCTACGCCTAGTTTTTCAAGGGAACTGGGTATCGGGACGGTCTCCACGCAGATTCTGCAATGACCGTCGGTACCTTCAATCATCTGGGGAACGAGCGTGAAGTCATATTTCTTCCACTCCTTGCTCACCTTAAATGACTGGCGAGCGATAATATTGCCTTTTGTACTGCGCAGTCCGACAATCAGCTCTCCTTTGCCTTTTGCATAGATGGAGCCTACAAGGTTATCGCCATCAATGTCCAGCGGACCTTGGAAGATGCCGGCCTCGGTCTTTCCAGCCGTAATCTCCTGCGAATAGCGCATGTTAATGGCATCATCCTTGATCAGACGGTATTTACCATCACCAAAGGCAGTCCACTGCTGGGCCACCGATGGGATCTGAACATCGCCAGGAGTCCCCTCAAACAGTACCTTACCATCAGCAGCAGTCAGTTTGATGTTACGATAGGTAGCCTCGGTATAGTTCACCCAGAAGGTAATGAAATTGCGATCGGCCTTCTCCAGTCCTTCGTAACTAACCACCTCCTTATCGTCCCAATACACAGTGGCCTTACTCCCTCTGCTCACCACGCGCAGTTTGTGCCACTGCTGTTCCTCATTCACCTGCTCCTTAGTGGCAGGAGCCGATGCCAGTGGCACCAGTGTATTCATCCGCCGACCGGGGCGTCCGCCAAAGCCTTGCGACTCGTGTACCTCCATCTGACAGATAGAGAAATCGGCTGTAGAGCTCTGCTGTTGCAGTGCAGCCCGTGCGGCAGCCTCGTTGGCCGCATCGATCTGCGATTGAGTCTGTGCTGGAGTAAACGTTCTGCTCTCATAGTACGGATCATGTATGCGGATATAATAAGGCGTTCCATCCGTTTTGTTTCGGAAGGCGAAACGGATATCCATCAGTCCCCCACTCCAGCTGCGCCTTGCCAGCTTGTACGATCGCCAGTTCACCTCCATCGTCAGGTCGAAGTCGCAGGTGTTGATACTGTCAATCTTCAGCGGTTGCTCATAGCGTGTAGGCGAATGAAGCACCCTATCATCATCCATGAACCAGCCGTCGAAGTAACCGTCGCGTGGATGAATGCCAGGATACTGCTCAGGCTCGAACGAACGTTCCTGTATAAGCTCCTGCCAAACGCCGTTGTTGGCACTGAAATAGATGTGTTCAAACAACTGTCCGTACAGCATCTCATCAATGATCCCAGCGGGTTTCTTACTATCCACCGTGATCACATATTCACTTGTGCTCTGCGCCTGGGCCACGGTTGCCAAACCCAGCATCAACAACCACACAACGCTCTTCACCATCTCCATCTTTCTTACTCCGACTGTCATAAGTTATTGCTTTTAGATTTATGTTTACAAAGATAGTGCAAACCGAGCGAAATACCAAAGAAAAGTATGTATTTCTTTGGATTTCCGAGCGAAAGTATCTTCGACGAAGTCAATGATACGAATAAGCTGGATGAAGTCAAAGATCTCTATACATCAAACAGTAATGAGATGGTTTCACTGAATTCTTCTATAGCTTGTGGCAATTGGGGGCAATTCAGTCGTGAGAAGATGGCAACAAAGTTTATCTGTCCATCCATTCTTCCCTCTGCTGTTTGCATATAATATTGGTCACGCCTTTCATATGTATTGAACCATCTTACAAACAACCGATGTCGAAAAGCCTGCTTTCCGTCTCCAGTAGCAGTCAGATAAAGTACAACTTCATTGTTTTGTTCAAAGAACTCTTCGATGATAGCAAAGATCGTTTGTTTGAGTTTCATATCAAGTGGTGATTTGCCGTGAAGCTCGTTAGTAATACTAAACTCGAAAGCACCACTGGGTACAAACGCATTATTAAGTGTAAAATCGATGTTGAAGATAGCACCTGAATCACTGATAAAATAGTAATGATTAGGTTTCTCTGGTTTCTGCCATACCCTATAAGGAGCATGCAGATTAATGATGTTTAATCTGAGCCTGTTCATAGTAATAAGATTTAAGAGAGGATGACTATGCAAATATCTCTTCCATTGTCATCCCCGACATTCTTTTCTGTTGAATCTCTTCGAGTTCACGTTGTTTTTCCTCCATTCGCAGTTTCTTGTCTTCCATATACTGGCGGAACGCTGCGCGGACTTCCTCTCGAGTCCTTTTCTTTTTTGTTGTTTCCATACTCATAAAATATTAGATGATTATTCAACTGCAAAAGTAATAATATGATTCCATATCTCCAAACTTTTGACGTTTTTTCTACATCTACTCTTATGTCTAAAAGGAGAATTCCGGGCAATTAATGGTAATTACATGTAAACAAAAAAACTGGAATTAGCTGGTATTAAAAACATATAATTACCATATAATTATCCATTAATTGCTGCGCGTAGTCATTATATGATTAATTATATGACTAATTACATGGTAATTACATGTAAACAAAACCCTGGAAATAAATATGTTCTTATGTTATTATGTCTAAAACGTTCTTCTGTCTAAATCGTTCTTCTGTCTTTATTTGTTGATTATGTCTTTCAGCAGTGTATTAAAGTCGATGACATCATCTGGTTTGGGCGAGTAGCCCAGGACGACTACCACCAGCTGGTGCGAGGGGAAGATGAAGATGTCCTGACCGTCGTGGCCGTCGCAATAGTACATATCCTTCGGCACGTCAGGGAACTTCCCGTTCCCGTTCAGCCAGAACAGCGAGCCATAGTGCTCACCACTGTCAGCTGCCGGTGTGCGTGTATAGTCCACCCATCCCTCCGGCAGGATCCTATTGGTTCCCACGCAGCCGTCATTCAAGTACAGCTGTCCGAACCGTGCGAAATCCCTTGCTGTGGCATAGAGGTACGACGACCCGATAGGCGTGCCGCTCATGTCCTGTTCAAACACCGGATTAACGATGCCTAACGGCGCAAAGAGACGTGTGTGCATATAGCTCAGGAACGCCTCGTCAGAGGGAAACATCCTGCGCAGATAGCGCACCACGATATTCGTACTGCCGCTGGAGTATTTCCAGTGCGTGCCCGGCTCAAACTCAAGCGGTTTGGATAGTGCGAACAGACCCATATCCCGTTCGCAGTGCAGCATGATATTGATGTCCGACCGCGCCCCATAGTCCTCGTTCCACTCCAGTCCGCTCTGCATCTGCATCAGGTCGTGCAAGGTAATCGCCTTGCGCCCGTCAGTCTGCCACTCAGGAAGTTCCATCGGGGCATGAATGTCCAGCAAACTGTCTTTCACAATGATACCAATCAGTGCGTTCACAAAACTCTTCGCCATGCTCCAGCTCAGCAGCTTCGTGTCCTTGCCAATTCCCTTGTCATAACACTCTGCTACTACCCCACCCTTGTGCAGCACCAAGAAGGCAAAGGGATGACCGTGATAGGCTCGTTCGTTGACAAAGGCCTTGGCGATGGGTGCAAGACGTGCTGCCATGGCCGAATCACCCGCAGGCAGCTCAGCCTTGATGGTAGAATCCTGTTCCGCCAATGCTTTGTTCAGCACATCAAATGGGTACTGCTGTTTCCTCAGCTCATCTACGCTTGCGCCACGCAGCAACGTCACGCCGTAGCCCTCGCGGTACACCGCCACCGATTTACCCCAAAGAAACCTACTGGTAACCGTCTTGTTCTTATAGTCAACCGTGTTCCTTGCATAGCGAATGAACGAAAAGTTCAGGTCGATCGCCTCCACGTCCTTCGCCTCCCGTCCCGATACAAACACCGCCGAAGCCAGATTCTTCGCAGCATAGCCCGTAATGATAGGCAGCAGTCGGTTCAGGTAGATACACCCGCCAATAATGGCAAGAACGATTACAATGGCTACATAGCGTAATACCTTTTTCATGGATAATCAGTTTGTTTATTTGTTCGGCAACAGCTTGGCATTGAAGTTTACCGGCTTGCCTTCGGAGTCGTAGGAGAATTGATTCTTGGGGTACTGCGGATTGTTTTCGATGAACTGTTTGTAGTCGTCAAAGCTTGTGAAGGCCTCCTTACTGCGGTTGCCGTCGTTGTCGATGGCATAGACCTTTCCCTCATCGGCGATTTTCGTTACGGCCTCGAAGTAGCTGCGATCCGTTTGCGCCTGCATGGCTGAATCGACAATCTCGGTTGAATCAACAGACTCTACATCCTTCATCTCGGGCGCGTTGGCCCTCTGCTGGCACCTCATGATGCTTCCAAGTAACATGAGTAACGTACCACCAATCAATAGCGCTTGCACATATGGCTTCTTCATAATCTTGTTGGTAATAAGTGGATTTATAGTTTATCGTGTGCAAATATAGGAAAAGATTTCGATATTGTAAAGGAATACACGATTATTTTCAAAAAAAGAAACTTTACAAGGGGAATATATGAAAAATTATTATTACCTTTGCACAATCTAAATGCAATACAAAAAATGAAAAAGCTTACAAGATTATTGTCATTGGCCTCTATTATGATGCCAATAACGCTTAGTGCCCAAAATGTTTACACCTGGGATTTCGAGTCCGAGGGTCAGTTCAACGAATGGACAATTGTCGATAAAGACGGCGATGGGTTCAATTGGCAATACTTCAGTAATGAAGGTAGAGAAACTGGTCGTATGACGCCACATGGAGGAGAAGGTTTAGTGTTTTCAGCCAGTTATGATAATGATATTTCATCTGCACTCACTCCTGATAACTGGCTGATATCGCCAGAGGTGAATCTTGGTGGCGTTCTTTCATTATGGGCTTGTGGACAGGATTCCAACGGTTATGATGCAGAAGTGTTCGGTGTCTATGTATGTGTGGGCAACTCCACCAATCCAGACGATTTCGTTCAGGTTGGTGCAGATATATCCCAACGCATTCTTATGGGACTTTACGTATGATAATTATAAATCTCAATTTGAAGACTGGTCCGAAGAGGACAAGGATGGAGACGGCTACAGTTGGGGTTTCGCCTATGGAGGTTACTACCCCACTGGTCAAACACCGGATTCTAAGGATGTTTTAATTTATAGTGAAAGCTATAATAATAATGGTGCTGCTCTTACCCCAGACAACTGGCTGTACACTCCGGAATTAATCCTTGGTGGTACTTTTAAGTTTTACGCTATGAACGATGATTACCCCGATGTGTTAGGTGTATATGTTGTAACGGAAGACGGGGAATATCAGATACGTGAAGATTTTGCTCCGTCAGCTAATCATTGGACTGAGTATACCTTCGACACAAGAGCATACAATGGAAAGGTGGGTAAGATTGCTATTGTTCATCATAACTGTAGTGACGAATACACGGTATATGTTGACTATATCTCTTATGAGCCAGTAGGTTATACCCCCCCCGTGCAGATGGAAATAGATGGACTTACCGAACCCAGTTTCACCATTCCTGGATTGAAACCCGGTACCGAATATGTCGTTGAGGTGCAGGCCTATAATGAAATGGGTAAAACAAAGTGGACCCCCGTAACCCACTTTACCACCACTAACAACGCTATTACAACCGGCATTGTGAATGGTCAAAGGGAATCGATCAATGGTCCAAGGGATGAATGGTACACGATCGACGGTAGAAAGCTTAACGGCAAGCCTACTGCCAAGGGAGTGTATATTCATAACGGCAAGGCGGTAGCCTACCCCTAGCCCCTCCCAAAAGGAGGGGAACTGAAAAAGAGGATGATCACTCATCCTCTTTTCTTGTATATTTCACACAGAATCGACAACTTTTTAATCTCCCGCAGAAATAGCAGAAATCACAGAAAGGCCATGCGGCATGACTATCCTCACGCAGAGACGCAGAGAGCGCAGAGTTCACGCAGAGAATTATTCTTGTGCCAATCACTTTGAGAATCAAATTTGGCTTCGCCTTCCTCCATCGCGACTCGGCATAACTGATGCAAGCATCGTTCTGCACTCACTGCTCTGTCGGTTCTGTGTGAAATAATATAATTCTCTGTGTGAGTGCGAAGAACTGTCAACTGTCAACTATCAACTGTCAACTAATTCACCACGGCCTTGCCGTTATGAATATAGACCCCCTTCTTCGTGGGTTTCCCACTGAGCTTCTGTCCGTCAAGGGTGAACCATTCATCCTTTTGACCATTGACCGATTCCCTTTGACCGTTCTCAACACCTGTGCTGATGGGTTGTTTGGTTGTCGTAAAGAACACGCTCTCACCCCATCCCGCTGGCTCAACCTGCATTTGCATCTCATATTTGGTATCACTCTTCAGATCGAAGATGAGGTGAGGATGGTCACTCACATGGGTCATAGTCACCCAATTATATTGTTCCGGGTGATACACCGCATTTTGGTCAAAGATGGTCACGTCGTCAATATACAGAGCCCATTTGTCCCCACTATTGAAATGACGGAAAACTACCTGGCCTTCTCCTAATGTGGAAAGGTCTATGTTGTATTCCGTCCATTCAGTCGAAATATCCGTATATACCCCCAACTCCATCAAATTATCCGGTTCCTTTTCTTTACCATCAGGAAGGAAGAACACGCCAAAATTGTCTTTGAATTCCTTATTTTTTGAACGTGCAAAGAAAGAGAGGTGTTTCCCCTTCAAATCCATTTTAGGCATGAGGAGCCAGTTGTCAGGATTTATAGGTCCATATTTACTCTCATCGAAAGAATATGATGCCCAAACGCCACTTCCACTATGAGCGTCTCCAGTCTGTTCATATTGCCAGTTATGGCCATCCTCGTCTGTATCCAATTTCTCCAGACCATTAAAATCCTCTTCAGAATCAAATTCTAAACTTTCATTCACCTTGCGGTAACGGAGATTGACGGAATACAAACTAAACGGCCCATCGACAGCCCAATTTACATCAGCAGAATTGTGTGTGATGCTATTAATATCGTATGAAAGATCCAATCCTTTAATAGTCAAATTAGTCTGATCGCAACCATTTTCACCCAAAGTAATGTCGAATTCATATTCTAATCCACCGCTAAAAAGATAATGTTCAGC